>NZ_JAFLPN010000001.1:0-637751 GCF_029870785.1 Brevibacillus sp. AY1 | reverse complement strand
ATATAACGATTTTACCAACAAATAGAGGGGCTTGCGCCCCTCAAAATTATATACTTTCCTATATAGTAAAAAAATGTCCGGATTACCGGACAATGGCTAGTGGTTGTATTTTTTCAATTTTTCGTAAAAGACAGATCTGCTGATTCCTAATAATCTGGCCGCTTTTGCCTTGTTTCCGTTTGTTTCGCGTAATGCCCGCTCAATTTCCATCTTTTCAGCTGCATGAACCACTGTTTTACCATGTATTTCTGTAGCCTTTTGCAGCATTTCCTCCGGTAAATCTGCGAAAGAAATTTTCCCTTGTTCCGCCATAATCATGCCTCTTTCCACGACATTGCGCAATTGACGAATATTCCCTGGCCAATCATGGTGGTACAGCACTTTTTGTACAGCTTCCTCGATACCTGTAACGTTCGTGTCCAGAATCGGGTTTAACTGTTTGATAAACGTATTGGCTAGAAGTAAAATGTCGTTTTTACGCTGACGCAGAGGAGGGATCGTCAGCGTGATGATGTGCAGGCGGTAGTACAAGTCCTCTCGGAATGTCTTTTCACGTATCCGATCTTCCAAAGGCGCGTGCGTAGCGGAAATGATCCGCACATCCGTCTGAATCGGCCTGTTTCCCCCCACGCGAAAAAAATCCTTTCCTTCAAGTACGCGCAACAGCTTGGCCTGCAGGGACATAGGCATTTCGCCAATTTCGTCCAGAAAGAGGGTTCCGCCATGGGCAAGCTCGAATTTTCCGATTCGGCCCGCACGATCTGCTCCGGTGAAGGCGCCTGGTTCATAGCCAAAAAACTCGGCTTCCAGCAGATGCTCAGGTATGGATGCACAGTTGACCGTGATAAACGGCCCAGATGCTCGATTACTGGCATTGTGCACGGCGTGTGCAAACAGCTCTTTGCCTGTTCCGCTTTCTCCCAAAAGCAGGACGGGCGTAAGGCGCCTTGCAGCTTTTGCAGCAAGGGACATGCATTGCTTCATCGCTTTGTCTCGTGTGATAATGTGATTCCACGTATACACCGCACGGTACGGATGATTTACCGCCGCTTTATCCCCTATACGTCCCACATCCAGTGAGCGATCGAGCCAATCTGGTTTTTCCACCTGCATCATGACTTCCATCTGTTCTCTCAAGTCATTCTTCGATTCAACCAGCGCATTGACGACACGGGCTTTGGTCAACACACCTACAATTCTTCTATCACTATCGATAATGATACTGGAACCGACGTGGCTATTTTGAATAATCTGCTCCATCTGTTCAAAAGTTGTCTCTGACAGCTTGTCCAGTTGGGTAGTGACCGCTTCGGTCTTCATAAAATCCCGAATGGGTGAATGAGCAGGCGCCTTTTCAAGGATCATCCGATAAAGTGAGCTACGCGAAAAAACACCGATCAGCCTACCCTCGTCATCTCCTACCGGGAGCACATCCAGCCGTGTTTCCAGCATGGCTCTCGCTGCATCCTCCAAAGAATCGGTCGCCCGTAGAAAAGTAGAGATAGGCTGGATCATATTGTGCAACGTCATTTTGTCACCGACCCCCTGTCCATAATGAATTCTCTCTTCATAACGATACGACATGGGAGCGAATAACCCCTCTTCACATGACATGCGAACCCTACATCTGATGCAATATACCTCGCGTTCGCAAATAGACGAGAATCTGCTGGACGCATGCTGATATGGATTGTTGATCCGCTTGAATAACCAATTCCGGACTCTCGGGTTCCTCATACGCTGCGGTGATACCTGTAAAATCGGGAATGGCTCCACGACGCGCCTTCTTGTACAAGCCTTTTGGGTCCCTGCTTTCACAGACGTGCAACGGACATTGGACGTAGACCTCGATGTACTTCCCGTCCGAAAACATCTGCCGGATCCTATGACGATCTGATTTTGAAGGTGAAATAAAGGCAGCCAGAACGATCGTACCTGTCTCGATGAGAATTTTCGAAACCTCTCCCGCACGACGCAGATTCTCAGCCCGGTCTTCTGGCGAAAAGTCTAGGTCGCGATTGAGCCCAAGCCGCAAGCGATCACCATCCAGAACATAGCTGGACAATCCTTTCGCGTTCAGTTCATGATGCAAACGATTGGCAAGCGTTGTTTTACCTGCGCCTGACAAACCAGTAAACCAGAGGACATACCCTGTCGATCTCATGATTTCAGCCTCCCCTCCTTCTTTTGATCTAATAGGCGTGCTGTTGAAACCACTTTTTCGCATAGCTATGCAGCTGAAAATCGAACTGATTCTTTTGAAAGACCATACGTAGAGTCTCAGTGTCCAAATCCCATTCTTGCAGTCTGTTCGTCGACGCATTTTCACGGTAGATCTGATCTGAACGATTCCACCCCAACTGTTTGCGCAGAATAGGAACACATTGGTCGGACCATTCGGTAATGCCAATAAACGTAAAGCTGGAAGCCAGATGATTCATTGCACGTCCCAGATCGGGAATGTACTCTCCCGGGTTCCAGACATAGTATTGCATCTCCGTTTGGTGTGTAAATCCCAAGGGATTGCCTGAGAGATAGCGGGTTTGCAGATTGGATGTCAGGAAATTCATTTGATCAGATTGTACAAACTGTGCGAAGCTCATCTCGGACATTTGTTGGTAGGTTGGAATGGATGGGTTACGAAGCAAAAAGGAATAGATGGATAACACCAATTCGATAGGATGACGCACGAACGTACAATAACGCGTTGGACGTTGGATCAGCTCGTGCAAGCCGTAGGGAAAGTGACCCGACACGACGCGAAGCGAGCTGTCTGTGCGATTGCACAGCTCTACCAGCTTTCTTGTCGACCAGCTGGCATCCTCGTGCATGAAGGCGATTTCCTCACGCTCGTACTCTTCTGACAGCATGCGGTTGATCGAGGTTCCTGACGTTTTGGGAATGTGGAGAAATAAAAGCAATGGCTCCATAGACACGTATACTCCCCCTTCTTTTTGAAGGCTTCGCCATAGTGTATGATTCCTTCTCCTTGCTTGAAATCAACGCTTTTCCCATCTTCCTCTCTTATGTGCGCAAAAGAAAAGGCCTGGAACCAACCAATAGGTTGAATCCAAGCCTAGCTTCTCTATTTCTTCAAGCCTTCACCCATGCCTTTGAGCAGGTTGAGCCCAAAACCGATCGCACGGTTGATGTCAGGGTCGTTCATGGCTTTATACAAGTCCAGCAATCCCACTTTTTCGTCCTTTTGTAAGCCTTCCTCTGCCTTTTGCAAGCCGTTGCTCAGACTGCTGACCAATTTTTTTGTCATGGCCGGGTCGATGTCACTGACTGCTTCTGCCATCGCCATGGCGTTGTTGATCGTATTGGTGACCGGCGGACGCGTCAGCTGTCCGAGTGCAATCTTCGTGACCTTTTCCTTCGCTTCTACCAATGCCTGGACAGCTTCCAGAATCCCGCTATCATGCAGCTCCTGCAGCAGCTTGATGGTATCGGAAATACCATCTGCGTTCTGTGCCAGCTCTGATTTGAGCTGATCCAGCTTTTGGGTGTTTTTTTCCTCTTCGGACAGGACGGGCTTCTTGATGTTCACAATAGGTCTTGCCATGCTTACTTAGCACCTCCTGCCTGGTTCACTTTGGCAATCGGCTGGTAATCCTCACGTGCCCATTTGCGTTCTACCTGTACGCCCAATTGCGGATTGCGCTTGGCATAGCGCGGGTTGTACATCGGCAGCGGATTGATACCATCTACTTCCAAAATCTCCATATATACTTTGGTTTGCTTGTAGGCAGGTGTCTGAGTCCGCACGTCTACCGCATTACCTGTCAAAACATTGACAGCATTCTCGTGGCTGACAGAGTTCATTGGTATGAACAGCTCCATGCCTTGGACGCGGTCTGTGACGACAGCTCGCAGCTTAACTCTTCCATACGGAGATACCAGGCGGACCAGCGATCCGTCCTTTACTCCGCGCTCTTTGGCAAGTGCAGGCGGCACTTCTACGAAAACATTAGGAACTTTATATTGGATTCCTTTTGACTTGTTCGTCATGTTTCCTTCGTGGAAATGTTCCAGTATGCGTCCGTTATTTACGACCAAATCAAATTCTGGCGCAAATTCAACTGGCGGAACATACTCGACCAGCGAAAGGCGGGCACGACCATCCGGGAACTTGAATCTATCGATGTACAGCAATGGCTCATCGGTTCCATCTGCTTTTACTGGCCAGACCAAACTATTCCAACCTTCCAAGCGGTCGTAGGATACACCAGCAAAGATTGGGCTTAGACTCGCAATTTCATCCATGATATCGCCTGGATGAGTAAAGTTCCAATCGAAGCCTCTACGTTTCGCAACCTCTTGTACGATCCACCAGTCTGGCTTACTATCCCCGAGAGGCTCCCACACCTTGTTCAGGCGTTGGATGCGACGTTCAGTATTCGTGAAGGTGCCATCCTTTTCCAGCGATGGGGCTGCAGGTAAGATGACGTCAGCGAATTGAGCTGTTTTTGTAAAGAACACGTCTTGAACAACAAAGAACTCGAGACTGGCCAGAGTTTCTTGTACGTGATTGGAGTTGGAATCAACCCATGCCATGTCTTCTCCTACCAGGTACATTCCTTTTAAGTCGCCTCGTTCAACAGCCTGTAACATTTCGATATTCGTCCAGCCTGGCGTGCTCGGAAACTTCGCCCCGTATGCCTCTTCGAATTTCGCGTGAGCCTCTTCATCACCCACATGCTGATAACCAGGCAGCCAGTTTGGCAAACTCCCCATATCGCATGCGCCTTGTACGTTATTATGACCGCGAAGTGGGTATGCCCCGGTACCAGTACGACCGTAATTACCCGTGATCAAGAGTAAGTTGGAGATAGCTGCAGATGTATGCGATCCACCTGTATTTTGCGTAACTCCCATGCCCCAGAGGACACAAGTGCCACTTGCTTCATGGATCATGGTCGCTACTTGAATCAATTGCTCTTTCGAAATCCCCGTGACTTCTTCGGCGTATTCGAGCGTGTATTTTTGCAGCATTTCTCGGTACTCCATAAAGAAGTTGACGCGATTCTGAATGAATTTCTCATCATGCCAACCTTGATCGATCATATACTTGGCGACAGCTGTCAGCCATACATAATCGGTACCCTGTTTAGGGTGGATAAACAGATCGGATCGATCCGCCATTTCGTGCTTCCGCAGGTCAGACACAATCAGCTTCTGTCCGTGGAGTTTTTTGGCACGCTTCACGCGTGTGGCAAGAACAGGGTGTCCTTCGGTTGGGTTGGCCCCGACGATGATCACCAGTCCGGCAGCTGCGATGTCCTTGATCGTTCCAGAATCTCCGCCATATCCAACTGTCGACATCAAGCCGTCAGAGGCTGGAGATTGGCAATAACGGGAGCAGTTGTCGACATTATTGGTTCCGAATACTTGTCGGGCCAGTTTTTGCAAGGAATAGACTTCTTCATTGGTCGTCTTGGAGGAACTGACAAAACCCAGTGCGTTATTTCCGTACTTCTCTTTGATTTCGCCCAGTTTGGTTGCTACCAGGTCAAGTGCTTCATCCCAGGATGCTGGAACGAATTCGTCACCCTTGCGGATCAGTGGTGTAGTCAAGCGCTGATCACTGTTCACGAAGTCCCAACCGAATTTTCCTTTTACACAAGTGGAAACAGCATTAACGGGAGAATTTTCACTTGGTTCAATCTTGAGAATATGACGGTCCTTCGTCCAAACCTCGAACGTGCAGCCGACACCACAGAAAGTACAAACCGTTTTGGTCTTTTGTGTACGTGTGTCACGCATCGCGGACTCAATCTCAGAAACAGCCATGATTCCACTATAGCCCGGTTCTACTTCTTTAACCATGTCAATCATGGGCGCCATCAGGTCTTTACCGAGACCCGTCATGAATCCTGCTTCACCCAGCATGGATTTTTCCATCAAGGCGTTGCATGGGCAGACGGTGACGCATTGTCCACAGGATACGCAGGAGGAATCATTGATCGATTTATCGTCATCCCACAAAACACGCGGTTTTTCCCGCTCCCAATCGATGGTTAGTGTTTCGTTTACTTGCAAATCCTGACATACCTCTACGCAACGTCCGCACAAAATGCATTGATCTGGATCATAGCGGTAAAACGGATGAGACATATCCACTTCGTAGCCTTTTTCGGTGAACGGACGGGATTGGTGCTCGATGTGAAGCATTTCGGTTGTATTGTGCACGCGGCAATTTCCATTATTGTTGTCGCAAACCGTACAGTAGAGCATATGGTTTTCCAGCACGCGATCCATTGCCTCTGTCTGGGCAGCACGTGCACGCTCTGATGCGGTTTTGATTTCCATGCCCTCTTGGACAACCGTGGAACAGGCGCGCATGATATCGCCGTTGATTTCACACATACAGGTATCGCAGGTCTGAATCGGTCCGAGAATCGGCGAGTAACAAATATGCGGATGTTCGATTTCTTGTTTCAGCATATAGTCCAGAAGACGGGTTCCTTCTTCGATCTGATGGGTTTGGCCGTTTAGTTGAACGGCAATCATTTTTTTAGTCATAGCTCCTCCTTACAACAATAAGAAAACCTCTATACCAGCCTGAGCAACCACGAAGTCGAGGCAGCTTGTTCTTGCTGTATCGGAAAGTAAAAGCGCTCATCGTTTTTGCTCTCCGATACAGGAAAAAACCCACCACAAAACAACTGACACAACAAAAGAAGCTTGTTGCTCAAGCTGTTTCATGGTGGGTTAACACTTAGCATTTACGTACCAGTTATCAATCCCGCCATCTGAAGCGAGTGGAAGCCAGGACGATGAGGGACACGGGGTCGCTCCATCCATCTTTGAACATCCATCCATTATTATAAGATACCTTAAGAAAAAAGCAATAGTTGCAATTGAAATCGTTTTCTTGCGTTCGACAGGGAAAGTCCGGTCGGGTGACGAAATAGGGTACCCAACACACTTTTGAAAGGCTGTGAGTATAGATGGATTGCATTTTTTGCAAAATCGTAGCTGGTGAAATCCCTTCAACCAAGGTGTACGAAGATGAGCATGTCGTGGCTTTTCATGATATTAATCCGATTGCACCCGTACACGTCCTGATGATTCCCAAGAAGCACATCCCATCCCTACTGGACATCCAGTCAGAGGACAAGGAATTGATCGGCCACCTGCATCTCGCTTTACAAAAAGTAGCAGAACAGATGGAAGTAACGGAACCCGGCTTCCGTGTCGTCACAAACATCGGCAAGCATGGTCAACAAACTGTCTTCCACCTGCATTATCATCTGATCGGCGGAAAGCAGCTCTCGTGGACCATGTAGGCCCTTCCTTACGATTTTTGTGATTGAATAATATGGCTTGCGATCGCCTCGCCGTGAAATCGACCATTTTCAATGAAAATGGCATTGGCGCGATTGCCTGCTGCCACGACACCTGCGATGTACAGACCACGTATGTTGGTCTCCATCGTTTCGGGATTGTGTTCGGGTATTCCCGTCTCCGGATCGGTTTTCACCCCTAAAGAGTGGAGGAAGGTACGATCCGGACGGAATCCGATCAGCGAAAAGACGTAATCATTTTCAAGTGATACCACCTCATCGCCTGTTCGAACCTGGATCGTTTTCTCCTGAATCGCCTCAACCGTAGACTGATACATGACCTTGATCCGTTCTTTCTCCACCAGGCTTTCAAAGACGGGTCGTGTCCATGCCTTGACCTTTTCAGACAGCTCTGGTCTCCGACAGATGACCGTCACTTGTGCCCCTGCTCGTTCCAGCTCCATCGCCGCATCGACAGCCGAATTGTTCCCGCCTACAACCGCTACCTTCAACCCGCTGTAAGGGTGAGCCTCCCTGTAAAAAGAGGATACTTTCGAAAGCTCTTCACCGGGAACCTTCAATGTATTGGGATGGTCAAAATATCCCGTCGCGATCACCAAATTTTTGCACGTATAACGATGCTCCTGGTCCAATCGATCTCTGGTCACTACTTGGTAGCCACCCTCAATCTGCTTGGCTGATGTGACTGTTTCATAGACATGTACACGCAACTGTTCACGGCCAGCAACCAGACGATAGTAATTCAAAGCTTCTTGCCGGGTCGGCTTTTCGTTGGCAGTCGAAAACGGAATATCACCGATTTCCAGCCGTTCAGCCGTGCTATGAAAAATCATGTAGGTCGGGTACCGATAAATAGAATGGACCAAGGACCCTTTTTCAATCACCAGTGGGTCAAGCCCCGCTCTCTTGCAGGCAATCGCTGCTGCCAGCCCACAAGGACCTGCCCCTACAATCAGTACTTCATTCATTTCTCTTCCGCCTCACTTCTATCCAATCTCTTTGATCTCTCTTCCCATCTTATCATAGCTCCGCGATCAATGAAGAGTTCTAACTGTACCCCAGTCTATGATTTACCAATAAATCACCAATGAAAGCCTCTGCGGCACTCCTTATAATTGGTAGTATGATGAAAAAACAAAGTCTACATATGTGGTTTCTCTCCCTTGTAATGATGACGTATGCCTTTACCCTTGCCATCGGGGTACCGGCCTCCACGGCATCCACACTTACGCTGCGTGACATAACCAACAGCTATGCGAGCAAACAAATACGCACCTTGCATGATGCAGGTATTATTTCCGGGGACGAAAAAGGATATTTTCACCCAACTCGTCCTGTCACTCGGGCTGAATTTGTCGCGATGCTGAATCGCACCATTGGTGTCAAACCTGTCGCCAGCCAAGTAGCGTCCTACTCGGATGTGACCAAGAATAACTGGGCATACGGTGACATCCAGGCAGCAGCTTCTCTGGAGCTGGTAAATGGTACGAGCAACAATACCTTTTCACCGAAACGTACCATCACACGTGAAGAAGCAGCGAGCATCCTCGTCCGCGCTTTGAAGCAAAAAGGTTCTACATCCGCTTCTTTGTCCTTTAAGGATGTGCAGGAGATATCTACTTGGGCATTGCCTTCCATTCGAGATGCTGTACATCGTGGATGGATGTCTGGCTACAACGGTTTCTTCCGTCCGGCTGACGCACTTTCCCGACAGGAGACTGCTGTCATTCTCGAGCGAATTCTGACGCTTTTAAAGGCGCAGACTGTTTCCTCAAAGCCTTTGATTTCTCTCGGGTGGCAATATCAGTCCACAACAGAGGAATTTATCAACCAGGTGAAAAAGACAAACGTGAACACGGTGTCTCCACGCTGGTACTTCCTGCAAAAGGACGGAACGGTGAGCGATCAGAGCGATGCCGCATTGGTGAAATGGGCACATCAGAACGGCAAGGAGGTCTGGCCCCTCTTTGGAAACCGGTTTGACTCCGCAGCCACGCACGCTGCCCTGTCCGTTCCAGCGAAACGCACCGCGATTGTACAAACCTTGTCGTGGTATGTAACCAAGTATCAGTTGGATGGAATCAACGTGGATTTCGAAGCCTTCTCACCTGCTGATCGTGATGTCTTTACCCTCTTCATCCAAGAATTGTCGACTGCCTTGCACAAACAGGGTGCCGTCGTTTCCGTGGACGTACCGCCGGATACGAACTCTGATTGGAGTGACCCGTTTGACTATGAAAAACTGGCAAAATACGCAGACTATATCGTCTTGATGGCCTATGAAGAGCACTGGGTTGGAAGTCCAAAAGCAGGGTCTGTGGCCTCCCTTCCCTGGTTGGAAAAAAAGATTCAAGATCTGCTCGACGATATACCATCTGAACGTTTGATCGTCGGTTTGCCGCTCTATACCCGCGATTGGTTCTCCGCAAACGGCAGTATGCAATCTAGCGACTTGAGCATCCCTAGCTCCTACGAGCTGATTGCCAAGTACCGTGCAAATACCAGATGGCAGGATAGTATCGGACAATATATCTCCAGCTACCAAAAGCAAGGGGTGACACATACGATCTGGCTGGAGGAAAGCCGCTCACTGGGTTTGAAAGCACAAGCTAG
Organism: Brevibacillus sp. AY1; assembly: GCF_029870785.1. Classification (NCBI taxonomy): domain Bacteria; kingdom Bacillati; phylum Bacillota; class Bacilli; order Caryophanales; family Paenibacillaceae; genus Brevibacillus; species Brevibacillus sp. AY1. The sequence continues at coordinate 627,828 of NZ_JAFLPN010000001.1, read as the reverse complement.
TCTGAAATGGCAAATTGGTGGGTTTGCCTATTGGTACATCGGTTCGGAATCGTCAGATGTTTGGACCGCCATCAATAATTCGATCATGTTACAACAAACACGTCAACGACTGTAAAGGAAAAAAGAGGATGGTTGAGCTTCCCCTATGTTTGAAATCAGGGATGCTCGCCCTCCTCTTTTTGTTGTAAGTTCCTCCCCAATAGACCAAAAGGCCACTTTGCAGCTAAACTGCGTGAAGTGGCCTTGTTGTTTTAACTCACTTTTTGAAGAAGCTTTCCACGCAGCTTCGTAAGCATGTCTTCGGTCATTTTCGCCAAATCATACTGTGCTTGAAAACCCCACTCTGCTTGGGCGGCTGTCGGATCTATGGAGTCAGGCCAGCTTTCAGCGATGGCTTGACGAACCGGGTCTACCTGGTAGGAAAGGGTAAAGGAAGGAATGTGCTTGCGAATTTCCGCTGCTACTTCCTCCGGTTCAATACTCATGGCAGTGATGTTAAATGCGTTGCGATGCTGCAGCTTGCTAGCATCTGCTTCCATGAGGTCGATAATCGCTTGCAAGGCATCCGGCATATACATCATGTCCATATACGTCCCTTTGGCAATGTAAGACGTATAGGAGCCATCAAGTATAGCTTTGTAATAAATATCCACCGCGTAGTCCGTCGTCCCTCCGCCTGGGGGGGTAACGTAGGAGATCAAACCTGGAAAACGAACACCCCTCGTATCCAAGCCGAATTTCTGGAAGTAGTAATCGCACAGCAGCTCCCCTGCTACCTTGTTGACGCCATACATGGTCGTTGGTCGTTGAATCGTCTCCTGTGGCGTGTTTACCTTTGGAGTCGTAGGGCCAAATGCGCCAATCGAGCTAGGGGTAAAAAATTGGCATTGAAGCTCGCGAGCTGTTTCCAGCGCATTCACCAGTCCGCCCATGTTCAAATTCCAGGCCAACAGCGGCTTGGCTTCTGCGGTCGCCGATAGCAGCGCTGCCAGATGCATGATCGTATCGACTTGATGGGTCTTCGCCAATTCGAACATGCTCTTTCCGTCCGTCACATCCAGAATTTCAAAGGGACCCGAATCTACAACCTTGCTGTCTTCGACTTTTCGGATGTCAGAGGCAATGATCTGGTCGCTGCCATAAAGATCTCGCAATTTCATAACCAATTCGGAGCCGATTTGGCCCAGCGCACCGGTTACCAGTATCTTTTTCATTTCAGAAGCCCCATTTCTTTCCCCACTTTTTCGTAAATCGACAGCGCACGATCCAGCATTTCCGTCGTGTGTGCTGCGGTGGGCATGTTGCGTACGCGTCCAGTACCCTTTGCAACAGTGGGGAAAACAATTGCTTTGGCATAAACGCCCTCTTCGTACAGCCTTTTGCTAAACTGCTGCGTCTGTTGCTCATCGCCGATGATGCAAGGAGTAATAGGTGTTTCGCTTTCCCCGATATTGAAGCCCAGCGCCTTGAGGCCTTTTTTCAGATAATCTCCATTCGCCCACAGCTTGTCGTGCAATTCGGTGCTGTTCTGTAAAATATCGATCGCCGTGATGCAAGCTGCCACATCAGCAGGAGTCAGGGCAGTCGAGAACAAGAATGGACGGCTGCGCACTTTCAGCCAATCAATCAGCTGCTGTCTGCCCGCAACGTATCCCCCAACCACGCCGATGGCTTTTGAGAGCGTACCAATCTGAAAATCTACTTTATCTGACAGTCCGAAATGCTTGACGGTACCGGCACCTTTTCCCAGAACACCAGATCCGTGTGCATCGTCTACATACGTCATCAGGTCGAATTCTTCCGCTACCTCTACGATTTCAGGTAGCTTGGCTATATCCCCGTCCATGGAGAATACGCCGTCCGTAATGACCATTAGTTTTTTATATTTTCCAGATTCCTTTGCTTCCTTGGCCTTTTGACGTAAATCGTCGATATCAGAATGATTGAATCGGATGATTTGGGCTCTGGAAAGCCGGCAGCCGTCAATAATCGATGCGTGATTCAGTTCGTCGGACAAGATGGCGTCCTCTTTGTCCATCACCGCTGAAATCGCAGCCATGTTGCAGTTAAAACCGGACTGATAGGCAATCGCAGCCTCAGTCTGTTTGAAGGAAGCAATTTTTTCTTCGAGCCTCACATGCAGCTCCAGCGTTCCGTTAATGGTGCGAACAGCCCCAGCACCGACCCCGTATTTCTGTGCAGCTGCTACAGCGGCATCAATCAAGCGCTGATCCGTTGCCAATCCCAAATAGTTGTTGGAGGATAAATTGATCAGTTCTTTTCCAGAGATGGTAATCATGGGTCCATTTGGGCTCTGCAAAGGATCAATTACGTTGTAGAGCCCTTTGCTCTTCAGATCGTCCAAGTTTTCGCTCAAAAATTGATCCAACGTTCTGCTTGACATCGCCAATCCCTCCGACTGTATGTCCTGATCCCGCACACACTCGAACAAGCCAGGTGGAAGTCACTTCCACAAAAACAAATGTGCGCGTGGTAAAGACATTTGAAATGTAGTATGAATCGTATAATTTCAAGGATATTTGATAATAAATTATCATCTTTATCTCTGAATGTCCATATGAGAAAGACATGATTTTCAAATTTTTATTTCGATGAATATGCCCTTTGTGCATACTGTGTAAAACCGTATTCAGACGATCTCTTCCACCCAATGGTCCGATTTATGGGTAAATATGTGAACGGTATTCCCATCCGCTGTTTCGTTTGATAGAATATATGTTCGTATCGATTACCTTCAAGAATGGTGGTGTATGCATGTCCATTACCAAACAACGTGATGCCCTCAAGCTATTACAATCGATCCATGAATATCCCTGGTACGTGGAAAAGTTCATTGAACATAAAAAAACGAAGAAGAATTCCCCCTCTACGCTGCTCGGTTATTTGCGCGACTTTTCCTTTTTCTTCCGTTGGATGATGACGGAGGGGCTTACCTCTGCTACGGAAATGAAGCATGTTTCGTTGTCTGAACTAAACGTATTGAAAAAGGAAACGGTGGAGAGCTACATCCTCTACTTGCAAGAATCGCACTTGTACGAACGCGCAGCTCTCCTCACGAAGCCTACGCGCAGCTCACGAAAGGAATACAGCGACCGAACAATCAGCAGAAAAATTTCCAGCCTCAAGTCATTGTTTCACTACCTCGCTGCCCTGGCAGAAGATGAGAACGGAGAATCTTATCTGACTCGCAACGTGCTCGCCAAAATCGAGCTGGAAATGACGGAATTGACACCTCTTGCTCGTGCACATGCGATTCGAGCCAAGATTTTAATTGATGATGAAATCTATCAGTTCGTCGATTATGTCTATGAAGGATATCTTGCACATTGCGACACTGTAAAAAAACAAAACTATCACCTGCAGAATCGGGAACGTGATACCGCTCTGATCGCGATGATTCTCTCTGGTGGCTTTCGCGTGTCAGAGATCGTCAGTCTAGACCTATCTGATCTCGTCATGGAGAAAAATCAGTTGAAGCTTGTACGCAAAGGGAAAAAGGAGGACGCACCTTTCTTTAGTGATTGGGGAAAAGACTATCTCGCAAGGTACTTGCTCGTTCGCGAGAAGTACAACCCGCCTGCACAAGAGGATGCTGTCTTTCTCGCCGTCTCCCCAGGAAATGCGAATGGACATCGCATCGAGGTCCGCTCCGTGCAAAAACTGGTGAAAAAGTACGCCAAGGCTTTTGGAATACCGGATCTATCCGTTCATAAATTGCGCCATAGCTTTGCCACACAATTTCTTCGGCTCAATCCAGATCCACATCAGCTGCAAGCTCAGCTTGGCCACTCCAAAATTGAAACCACGATGCAGTACGCCCATGTTTTGGAGGACGCGCTGAGCAAAGCTGTCAATCGAACTACATAAATGGAAGTGAATTGACCTAGCCCATGAAAAAAGCTGCATGACGTTGTAAAAATATCCTTTCCTATTGAATCAAAAAATACCCGGTCTGCCTCGTGCAACCGGGTATCTTTATTATTAGGTAAAACCTCTGTCTGCTTACATTCCAGCTGATTGCTGCAAGCGTTTGGCGATGAGCAAGAAATCCTCGCGTGACACCCCAGGAGCAAATTCTTCCGGGAGTTCGTCAAGGTCAGGAACAGATCCACCATCTGGCACTCCCTGGATCACCTCAGCGGTTCCTCCGTCCGGCAATGGTCCCTTCCAAATCTTCGCGATGTCCTGATAGTCCTCATAGCTAAATGTAAACAGCTTTTGATTCAACCCCATCGCAATGTAAGGATGGGTGGCATCGAACTGTTCATTATTTAAATCCGGTACGGGCAGCATCTTCGTCATATCGACGCCTGTTGCTATTTCCAAGGCTTTTGCATACGCGATGATATGAACGCCACCGCGAACCAGCAAATAGCCAATCATGGCTCTGGCAGTCGGATGATCTGTCATTTGATACACACGCATTTTGTGGGTTCGGGCACCACATTCGAGAAAGAAGTTGTGCAACAGGTCGAGCACAAGGTTACCACTGGAAAATACATAATCCCCCGTCCATGACTTCCCCATTGAGTCGCCGGGCATAGCCGTTTGTGCCGTAGCGATGAATGAATACGTGTTTCGCTTGTTCAACCCGTTGCTGAGTGGAGTCGTATCCGGATCTCCCGGATGTGTGATTCCCTTCATACATAGATTGATTGCGTTGGAAACCAATTCTACATGGCCCACTTCTTCTGCCGTAATACTGGCCACCAAATCATAAAACGGCTTCAGTTTGCTTTTCCCGCGAAAATTGAAAGATTGAAATAGATAGTTATTCAATGTAGACATCTCGCCAAAACGACCGCCCAATAGCTCTTGAACGGCGGCGGCTGCATTGGCGTCTCCATACGCCGGTTCCGGGAGCTCAATCGCCAGTCGGTTGATCCGTGTAAACATTCCATTCCCTCCCCTTACGCTTCTGCCTATATAGTTCTATGTCAGGGGAGGTTTGTTTCATACCGCTTTAAGAGGGCATAATCCATACGATCTGCTGAATTCGAATAAAAAACGATGCATTGCCAGCCTCCAAGACCACGTGATCAGGCAATACATTGGTGACAACTCCTCGAATGTTCCCCTGAACAGTCTGAATCACAACCTCACGCGAAATCACACTTTGCAAGGCTTGATAGACGTAGGGATCCACGATTGTTACCATTTGTGGGGTATTGGACGCAGTCTGTGTGGTTGTATACGGTAATCCACTCATCATGACTCTTCGTGCTCCTTCCTGTAGATGCTCACATTACCTTATGCGCAGAGCCTTGGCCGGGTGAACACACAGAGACGGGAACTGGTGAATGTAAAAGAAGCCATGACACGAATGATTCGCATCAAGGCTTCTTCCTAATTCCTGCTCGTTTATGAGAGGTTCAAGTTCTCTTTCTCTTGCTGGCGCAATTCCACTCTTCTGATTTTTCCGGAATTCGTCTTAGGCAGCTCTTCAACAAACTCAATTTTTCGCGGATATTTGTAAGGTGCAGTCAAATGCTTCACATGCTCCTTCAGTTCTTCAACCAGCTCATCCGACGGAGAGTGCCCTTTTTTCAGAATGACGAAGGCTTTTACTACGCTTCCACGATCATCATCTGGACTGGCTACAGCCGCACACTCTGCGACAGATGGGTGCTTGACGAGCGCATCCTCGACTTCAAATGGGCCGATGGTATAGCCTCCGGAAATAATGATGTCGTCAGAGCGTCCTTCAAACCATATGTAGCCGTCCTCGTCCATTCTTCCCTGATCCCCGGTCACGTACCACTCTCCACGGTAGGCCTTGGCGGTTCTCTCAGGATCGTTCAAATAACCTTGAAACAATGCGATCATGTCACGATTAATCGCAATATCGCCTACTTTGCCTACAGGCAATTCCATTCCTTCTTCATCCACAATCGCGACTCTGACAACAGGAGATGGGCGACCCATTGACCCTGGTTTGGGTTCCATGCCAACAAACGTACCAACGAGCAACGTACTTTCGGTTTGCCCATAGCCATCCCGTACGGTCAAGCCAAACACGCGACGGAAGGTATCGATCACTTCCCGGTTTAAAGGCTCCCCAGCCGAGCAAGGGGAACGAAGCGCCTGCAATCGATACTGTTCCAGATCGTTTGCCTTTGCCATGATCCGATATTCAGTCGGAGTTGCACATAGAACCGATACAGGGTACTTTTCCAAAATCGACAAATAAGCTTCTGCGCTGAAACGTCCTTTGTACACAAAGGCTGTAGCCCCCATACCCAATGTAGAGACGAATGGGCTCCAAATCCATTTGGCCCAGCCTGGTCCCGCCGTTGCCCATACCAGATCGTTCTCACGCACATCCAGCCATTGAGACGCAGCGATAGATAGATGTGCAAGTGGCCAGCCGCTCACATGCATCACGCCTTTTGGCCCGCCAGTCGTCCCAGAAGTGTACGACAAGAAAGCAAGCTCGTCTGAACGCGTCTTCGCACAGGAAAATTCATCGGATTGTCCTCCGATCAATACATCCAGAGGAAGCCAGCCCTCTCTGCTATCACCCAGCGTAATAAAATGCTTCAATGTAGCCGAACTTTCACGAAGAGGCTCCACTTCTTCCAAAATTCCTTCAAAGCAAATGACCCCGCAAGCTTGTGCATGGTCGACGCGGTATTCAATATCCTTTTGACGGAGCATTTCTGAACCTGGCATGATGACTGCTCCCACTTTTAATAAAGCAAGATAGATCCCGTAGGCTTCAATCCCCCGCTTTACTAGAACAACCACTTTATCTCCCTGGCCGATGCCAATAGATTGCAATCCATTGGCGATCCGATTGGAAAAACGCCGCAATTGGTCATAACTCAGAATTTGCTCGGCTCCGCTTTCATCCAGTTCCCATACCGCACGTTTGTCAGGATGGCTACATGCGTATTCATCGACTTGCGCAGCGAAGTTGTAATATTCTGGCATGTTCAATTCCAAACGACACACCTCCATTTTTTTCAATTGTACAATAAATAATATTCGACACTATTCTGAAGAATCCTCTTATCCAGCTAGAATGATTGCTTTGATTTTGTTCTTCATAGCAACAATTGGCAGACCATCCTAGCGAAACTATATGGGCATATCTGCGTCATAATGCTATAGAAGCACGTCACAGAAAAGCAGAAAAAAGACCCCCATGCAGTATGCATGAGAGTCTCCCTTGATTAGATGACGCGCTTGATCTTCACCACTCGTTTTTCCCAGTTGGTTCCGTCGAATTTCGAATAGGTAACACCTGGGCTTCCGTAGGTGTGCAGTATTTTTCCATTACCTGCATAGATGGCCACGTGCGTGATCCGATCAGAAGCACCCTTGGCAGAAGACTTCATGAAAATCAGATCACCTTTTTTCAAATCTTTCTTGGAAACGGTTTTTCCTACGGTCGATTGCTGGCGGGAATCACGCGGCAACGTGATTCCTGCCTCTTTAAAGACGCGTTGTGTAAAGGACGAGCAGTCGAACGTTTTGGTCGTATCCTTACTGGAACCGTATTTGTACTTTGTCCCCAGATACTTTTCTCCATTTGCAATCACTTTATCGGCAATGGAACTGGTCGAAGATTCGGAGTTATTCGGTTTTTCATTAGAATTAGAATCCGCAACTCGACGGGCACCTACGAATTTTTTGTCATAATCGGAGAATTTCTTGAGAACTACCTTCCCTTCACCTTGTGAAGAGTAGACGAACTGATCATTGCCTATGTAGATTCCCATAAAGGACGGGCTGCCTTTTCCATTCGATGAAAAGAATACGAGGTCCCCAGCCTTTACATTTTTTTGACTGACACTGCTACCTGTCTTGTACAGCGCAGAAATCGTACTACCGATCTTGATCCCTGCCTGTTTGTAGACGTAGGTAGCGAAATTGGCTGATCCAAAAGAACTTGGTCCGTTAGCCTGATACTTGTACGGCTTTCCTACCAGTTTTTTCGCTGTACTTGCAATGTCTACCGTGCTTACTGCTACTTGCGTATTAGCGGCCGCTTGTTCAATATGACCACCCATTAACAGGGACGTACTCAGCATGACTGCTACTGTTGATTTCATCACCCAATCTCGTTTCGTCACTTTCTTTTCCTCCTTGTCATGTTGTGGAACTCTTGTTGTGCAACCCGTAGTGGGGTACATGGACAGGTTACCGCATCAGGAAACAGGAGGATAAGACCGTAAAATTTACCAATAATGGATTTGGGAGGATGGAACTAGAGTGCAATCGACCTAAAAAGTATGGCATATCAGTCTTTTAGACCAAAAGAACTATTTCGGAATAAAATGGCTATCCCCTTTCATTTTGAATATTAGAAAACTTGGCTACGGCCAAGCTTTTGGCGGAGCCTTAGTTGCACTTATACTATCTTCCGCTAATCTTTTTAGCGCTTTAGCGCACTTAAACTTTCCGATAGTACAAAAAAGACGCGCTTAGCACGTCTTTTCTTACCGTTATTTCTTTAGAATGGCAATCACGACATCAGAATCATTATACGTCTTGGCCTTGATTTTTAACGTATGAGCAAAAGGGTTGGAAAATCGAAAATCAAGCAAACCATAGGCAATCGTCGCATCCTGCCCTACGGGTACGTACCCCACTGACTTGCTGTGACTGTGACGCTCTTGAATAGGCAACTGCGCTTCCTGAACCGCATTGAACAAAGTGGAAGACACCTGGCATATTCCGCCGCCGTAGCCCTCTGTCAACTGGCCATCCACAATGACATTCGCTTCCTTCCAACCATCTTCAGCCAGATTGGAGTTGCCTACTTCCTGATTAAAGGAAAAATATTCACCCGGCTTTAGTTTCTCACCATTGATCTTTTTAACCGCTTTTTTGATGTTATGAACACGATTCTCGGGACTTCCCTCCATAGAGGTGTAATAGAGCCCGATGACGTCTTTATCCTTTACGTCCAGTTTGTCGATCAGCTCCTGCCGATCAAAGCTTGGTACTGCTGCCGGGGGGGCTTCAAGTTCAGCAGCGCTTGCAACCGGTACGTTGAACACAGTCAGCAAGAGTCCTGCCATAGAAGTCAATATCCATTGACGAGATCGATTTAACATAGTTTCTCCCTCGTATTTCTATATTTTAGGACTATAGCTACATAACGATTCAGCATAATCCCAATACCACTGTAACAAGCGACTGAATCATACACAATCTGTAAATCTTGGACATCGATGTAACCGTTATAATCCCGTTCACGTTAAAAAAATGCACCCCTTGAATTTTCAATCGGATAAACCAAAGGTTCTCCCATTTCCATTCCAAGAGATGCATCTTAAACTACCTTTTCCGGTGTTTATCTAGAACTTTAGTTACTAGCGAAGGCGAGCCGTAAATTCTCCCCATTTTTCTTCGCCAAAGAATAGGGCAAAGTGATCCCCATCCAGAACTGGTCCAACCCCTGCAGGTGTTCCGGTATAAATAATATCGCCAGCATCCAAACCGAAATGCTCTGTCGTAAATTGAATAATCGTCATCAAATCAAAAATCATGTCCTGAACATTGCCGAGCTGAACCTGTTCTTCATTTTTCAGCATGGAAAAATGGGTTTTCTCCAAGAGCTGTTGCCCAGGAAACGGGTGAAAGGGTGTGAGAATGGCGGAATTCTTGAAGCCTTTCGCCAGAAGCCAAGGATGTCCATTTTTCTTTAGCACCGATTGTACATCACGCAGCGTCAAATCCACACCCAACGCGATTTTGTCGACCATTTGATCAAGTGTCAAACCTGGCTCGTAACCACGCGCGATGTGAATCACCAGTTCAGCCTCGTAGTGAATTTCCCCGCGATTTCCAGGCAAATCGATCTCTTGTCCATTCGTTGCCACGAGGGAATGTGTCGGTTTGTCAAAAAGCATCGGGGATGTCGGCACATCATTCCCCAGCTCGGCAGCATGCAATCGATAATTTCGTCCGACACAAAAAATGTTTTGAATTCGTTTCATGAGATCCTCTCCTTTTCTGTCTCTGTCCATGTCCGTATCATTTTTTACTATATCATGGCATGCTTGCATGCGACAGGTTTTACCATTCCTGAATGTGTCCAGAGTTCAATCTCCAGAGCTGAAGATTTCCTTGCGCTTCCACCTCGAACACAGTGTCGCAGACTGATTCCATCACTTGTTCCAAATCGGAGTTTGGCGCTGCTGGATAGGTAAACGCGAAGCCGATCTCTGCTTTCTCATCATCTATATCGTAACGGATCGCCGAAAAATGCTCGTGTTTCTCCAGCATCTCCTTGCGAGACAAGAGTGTAGCATCGAGAGGAAACAATCCGTCCCATTCTTGTTTTTTGTATGTAGAAGTCACTTCAACTTGCAGCGTGGACGATCCGTCCTTGCGTGAGAAAATGACCTGATCTTCCTGATAAAATCCGTATCCGGAGGGAAGTGCTCCAGACAAAGCAAATCCGATACCAACTGGCAAATCATCGGTTTTCAAAGCATGTACATATCTGCCAGGCAATAGATAGTGTCCCTCATTCTGGCAAACGAGCACCTCTCCCATCACAGTTACTTGCGGTTGATCATTCTCCCCTACTGTCGTTACGGTTACGTACATGATTGGCACCTCCATGTTCAACAGTATGGTCGGATTGACTTGGCTAAAAACAAGGAAACCAAAATTCCGTTTCGTTATTTGGAAGGGAGCGGAAACGATGCATCGTGTATCGCGGTGAAGATGGACGCACATATACGATAAACGCGTATTGCTCGCATAGCGGTGCAGACTTGTCCTTGGGCACTTGCTCAGGCAATCAGGTCATGTGCCCCTATCACGGATGGAAGTTTGAGGGAAATAGCAGATGCGCACGACAGACAATGAAGCTAGAGGCATTCTCAACTATGTGACTTTTACCCCGATCCATCAAAATCGTACCATGATCTTCGGATTAGCAGGGCGAACCTTTCTGAAATCACTGCCTTTCATGGATAGCATTTTTTCCAGGTACAGCAGCAAAGTTCTAAAAGAAGATCAAGCGATTGTAGAAAGCCAGCATCCTCGTCCGATTCCTGAAGCGCTTCGCTTGGAAGCACATGTCATGGGCGACTCGCCGCAAATTCATTTGCGTCAACGCTGGTTTCGTTTTTTAACAGATGATGAACCCAAGCTGGAGGTTTGAAACAATGAAAGACCGTCCTTTTCATAAAAGACGGTCTTTTTGCTAGCATACTACCCTCTGCAATTTACATTAGCCTTCCATCTCGGTCACTTGTTTAAATGCCTTCAGGAAATTCTCTACTGGATGAGCACCAGACAGAGCCAGCTTTCCGTTTATGACAAAGAACGGTACGCCTGTGATCTGGTTTTCCCTTGCAAATGCGATGTCAGCCTGAATCTCATCCATCTTCCGTTCGTTTTCAATCGCCTCACGCACGTGCTCCACATCTAGCCCCAAATCATCTGCCAGACCGAGCAGCACCTCTACGTCTCCGATGTCTTTTCCATCCTCGAAGTAAGCTTTGAAGATCGCATCCACGACGCGTGTCGTATCTTCTTCTGACACACTTTTAATGAATTGATGGGAGGCTAAGGTGTTGGGCATACGCTCGACCTTGTCAAAACGAAACGGGATATTGACCGCTTCACCTGCACGCGTGACTTGAGTCAGCATTTGCATAATCATGTCAGGACTGCCCTTGGAAGCCATCGCTTCGAAAAATGGTTTACCTTCCTTGGGTAATTCAGGCGACAATAAATAGGTACGGAAATGGACCTGAATCGGCTCCCCTGTCCACTGCTCGATAGCATCAAACAAATTTTTCTTGCCGATTCGGCACCAAGGACAAACAGAGTCCGAGAAAACGTCAATATTCATGAGGCATAACTCCCTTCGCAATCTCTCTTGTCATTGTACATGAACCATTGTCGTTGCGCATGTTCTTTCCTGGTCGAACGGCACTTTGCGACCCAGCTCCTCAAGAGAGTTGCTTACTCTGCCAATCCTCCAAATTCAATGTATTGTTTAAGGCCGCTGCGACAAATGCACCCATAGACGCGGCAGCAATAGCCTGATGCATACGGGATGCCGAATCCCCAGCACTATAAACGCCGGGTACGCTCGTTTTCCCGAAGGCATCTACTACAACCATTCCTACTTCTGAGATCTCGCAGCCGATGGCTCTCGGCAAGTCCGATCCCGTCACCAGCTCCGGTTTAAAGAAGATTCCCCTGCACGGAATGATATTCCCGTCCTCCAGAACAACCTGACGCACAATTCCTTCCTGAGAGTCGATGTGTCTGATTGGCGACTCAAACATTGGCACTTGATGCTGCTGGAGCTCTTCGCGCTGCGTATCCGTCAGCTCATCAGCGCCGTTCGTGCAAATGGTAAAATTCTTCGTCCACCCTGCTATTAACGGAGCAAAATGCATGAGCTCAGCACCCTTTTGAATAATCACAAGCGGTTCGTCTCTTAATTCCCAGCCATCGCAATACGGACAGACGAAAGCACTATTTCCATAAACCTCCGCCAGCCCCGGGATGTTTAGCGGCCGATCCTTCATTCCAACCGCGAAGAGAAGTTTTTTACTACCAAACGTTTTACCTTGCGAAGTCGCAATATGAAACTGTCCGTCTGCTCCCGAGATCGATACCGCCGTGTCCTCCACAAACGACACGGAAGGGTAGGCGCTGATCTCTTCCTGCGCAATCCGCCGAAATTCACCAGGGCTTATTCCGTCGCGGGTAAGAAATCTTGAGTATTGACGTATGATGAAGTCAGTGTATCAGCCAATGGATTGAATAGAAACGTCCATAAATACAGAATTTGAGCAATCCATATTGAAATTGAAGCAATATCCCTAAATCTCTATATGAAATACAATATTAGAAAACTTGGCTACGGCCAAGCTTTTGGCGGAGCCTTAGTTGCACTTATACTATCTTCCGCTAATCTTTTTAGCGCTTTAGCGCACTTAACCTTTCCGATAGTATAAAAAAGCCCCTGAATTGTCAGAGAGACAATTTCAAGGGCTTGATGATTTTTAGAATGGTGCGGTCGAGAGGACTTGAACCTCCACGGTGTTGCCACCACTAGAACCTGAATCTAGCGCGTCTGCCAATTCCGCCACGACCGCAAAAATGGTGCCGGCGATAGGACTTGAACCCACAACCCCCTGATTACAAGTCAGGTGCTCTACCAATTGAGCTACACCGGCAAGATGCTTTACGTTGAGAAAAAGAATGGCGGAGCTGACGGGACTCGAACCCGCGACCTCCGGTGTGACAGACCGGCGTGAACTCCAACTTCACCACAGCTCCATGCTTTTTCGCGTTGCCAGATCGTCAATTGCGCTGGCGACTTCTGTAATATAGCATGATTCGAATTCTGAAAGCAATAGTTTTTTACAAAATATTAATCGTTCTTTTTTCTCATAGATTTACAGGAATAAATCGGATAGAATTTTAGCTAGATATGCAGAATTTAGTAGATTGGTGGAGTTGATCGATGAGACATACTTCGCGAATTATCACCTTCCTTACCCTCTTTACTTTGTTGCCATCTGCCGCACACGCTTCGTCCTATACCTATGTAGTCAATGCAGGTGACACATTAAGTAAAATTGCGAGGGAACATCAGACAACGGTCTATGAAATCATGCAACACAATCAGCTCGATTCGGATCGATTGTCTATTGGCCAAACACTGGCTTTGACTGGGACAAGCCTGCCAATTGTTGATTTGACAACAGCAAATCCGTATCAGGTAAACGAGAATCCAGAGCTTTTGGAAGAGTCCAAAAAAAGTAAAAAAGCCAGAGTCGTTGCGGATGTATTACATGTTCGCAATACGCCCTCTCTGGAAGGTGAAATCGTCGGAAAACTGTATTATGGTTCCCGAGTGGAGCTGATCGAACCTGGAGCTGAGTGGACAAAAATCCGCTACGAACAGGAAGAGTCTTACGTAGCCAGTGAGTTTCTAAAAGGAATGGAGCGCAGATCGAACGATTCCAAGGACGATGACCTTTCCGTCAAAAAACTCGATGAGCTGGAAGAAATCGTACAGCCATTACTGAAAGTACCTTACGTCCTTGGCGGCACTACGACGAATGGTTTTGACTGTAGTGGCTTTACCTCCTATGTTTTTGCACAAATGGGCGTAACGCTGCCTCGAACGTCAGATGAACAATTCCTCGGTGGAGAAGTCGTAGATTTGGAAGATGCCAAACCAGGTGACCTCCTTTTCTACGATGCATTGAACAAGGGTCGTGTTTCCCATGTAGCCATTTATCTGGGCGACGACATGATCGTACATGCCAATGGCGACGATGTTCGCTATGGAAAAATGGAATACATGAACAAGCTCTATCCGTTTTACGGAGTCAAGCGCTATCTAGACTTCGAATAAAGGCATAAGCCCACTCTCTTACGGTTCGGAAAGAGAGAGTGGGCTTTTTGTTTATCTTCGCTGGAGCGAGCAGGGCTAATGGCTTTGCTGGGATTGGCCCTGGTGTTGGTTGTTATGATTGAGCGGGATCTCCATACTTCCAAGCGCTTCCTTCATTTTGTCCAATTGCTGCTGGTAATCGCGCACAACTACTGTGAGCACACTGACTGATTCTTTAAAATCAGGTTCATTGCTCACTTTGTCAATGGCTCTATGTAAATGCATCATCTTATTTTCTGTTTCTCTGAGCCGATCTAATAATTGCAATCCGTTCACTTCGATCACCTCGCTTGTTTTTCTTACTTTCTCCTCGATTCCCTTTCGCTATGCGAAAAACGCCCGAATCGGTATCGGACGTTTTTCAACCATGCTTCCCTTATCTGGCGTCAGCCAGCGAGATAAAGGTATCGATATCTTTTTCAATAAGAGACAGCGAGTTGCGCCAGAAATCAATTGAGCGCACATCGACTTCCATGATGGCTGCCACGTCAGCCACGCTTTTCTTGCCTGTTACGGACAACAGTTCATCGTACTGCTGGACGAATGCCTCGCCCTTTTTTAAGTACTCCGCATACAAACCTTTTGCAAATAATAGACCGAATGCGTACGGGAAGTTGTAGTAGTTATAATCCGCGCTGTAGTAGTGCGGTTTGCAAACCCACATATACGGATGAAGCACAGACTGATCCAGGCCGTCCCCATAGGCATCCTTTTGAGCCTGCAGCATGATTTCATTCAATTCTTTTACGGAAAGCGAACCGTTTTCCCTACGAGCAAACAATTCAGATTCAAACAGGAATCGGCTGTAAATATCGACGATGACTTGAGCAGCGCCGGATATATCGTTTTCCAGAATGGAAAATGCCTCTTCGGAAGAAGCTTCTTTCAAAGCAGCGTTGGCAATAATGGTTTCACACAATATCGAAGCCGTCTCGGCAATTGGCATCGGATAATCGCTATTCAAAAATGCTTCATCCACCAAGCAATCGCCATGATAGCCATGCCCCAGCTCATGACCCAGCGTACTCACGTCGCTGTAGCTGCCTGTGAAATTAGCCATGATCCGGCTTTCTTTTACGACATGCAGGTTCTCGCAAAAAGCTCCGCCACGCTTGCCTTCCCGAATTTCTGCGTCGATCCAGCGGTTGTCGAACGCTTTTGCAGCATAATCGGAAAGCTTTTGGCTAAAGCTGGAAAAATGCTTCACAATAAAGTCACGCGCCTCTTGGTAAGTAAAACGCATGTCAGCGTCGCCTACAGGAGCAAACAAATCATAGAATGGAAGTCCGCTTTGATGGCCCAGCAGCTCTGCTTTTTTGCGGAAATAACGCTGGAATGCGGGCAGGCTTTCACGCATTGCTGTCAGCATGGCATCCAGCGTCTCTTGATCCATTCGCGAGTCTTTCAGCGTTTTGTCCAGGGCGGACTCATATCCTCGCAGCTTGGAAATGGTGATAACCTCACCTTTGATTCCGTTCAGGGCTGCTGCCGAGGATTCCTCGATTTTTTTGTAAGAAGCAAGCTCTGCCTCGTACGCTTGTTTCCGGACATCTGCATCTTTTTCAAACGCCATGTTGCGCACGACTGGCAGCGGCAATTGTTTTTGCTCGCCATCGATGGTGATATCCACTAATAAGGTGGACGTGAGCATTTCTTGCAGCTTGGTCCATGCATTGGAACCGGTATTTTTCATTTTAGCGAGAATGATTTCCTCTTTCTCGCTGAGCATGTACTTGCTTTCCTCCGCAATTTCTTGCAGGAAGTATCGATGCTCCTCCAAGAGGCCAGACTGGCTGATCAGCTCATCCAGATTCGAGAGTGTTCCCAGCCATTTTTGAAACAGGACTTCTGGCTCTACTTTTTCTACAGCCTGATCCTGGATGCGCTCAGAAAGCTGCAATGCTTTTTCATTCTTGGCATCCACGCTCGCCGTCAGCTCAGCATAGCTGAATAGACGGTATTCTTTCTGTAAAATTGCGGTCAACTGTGTTATGTACTGCTCCATCTTCTCAACTGCATCATCTGTATTCTGCAAATTCTCAACAGCCCATTGCTTTAGAGCCTCTATCTTGTCACATAGTTCTTCCCAATCCTGTTTACATTCAGGTGAATCGAAGGATGTATAAAGTACATCCAAATCCCAGCGCATATTCATTGCCTTTCCCCCTTCATTAATACCGTCACCTTATTGTAAAAAAATTTGGATGGATTGAGCAAGTTTTCTAGAGAAACTTTCTAGACTTTTTTTACAGAAAAAGATCCTTACCCATCATCCGAGTAAGGATTCTTGTCTTCTAGTATCTTAAACTTTGACTGGCTGAGTCAAAAAATGCATGGCTGACAGGGCGAAAAGCTGAGTCGATTCTACGAGCTGAGAGATGTCCACATATTCGTCTGCATGGTGAGGGATATGTCTGTCTCCTGCTCCAGTAGTCAGAATCGGGATACCAGCCTGATGCAAAAAAGTCCCGTCCGTGGCTCCTGGCACTCCGTTGTAGATCGGTTCTTTTCCTGTGATTTCACGATAGGAGTTGGCCACAGCCTGTACCACTTCCTCCTCCATCGCCGTCAATGTCCAAGGTCGCTCCTCGATAATCTCCAGCGTCGCTCTGAATTTCTCATCCTCTTGCCCTAATTGACGCAGGATCCCCAGCATTTCTTCGTGCAGCACGTCATGATTCTGTCCAGGTACAGTGCGAATATCCAGAGTAGTCATACACTGGTCAGGAACCACATTTATTTGTGGCTCTCCTTTTACGGGAGCTTGCAGAATGGTTGGCGTAATACTCGGCCAGCCCAGCATCGGATGTTCCCCCAGTCGCGCCATTTCTTTGCGCTCCAGCTCCTCCAGACCGACGATCGCTCTGGCCATCCTCGTATTCGGATTGATTCCAGTCAGTGGCATCGCACCATGCGCCATTTTTCCAAAGGTTCGTAAAATCGCACGCATGGCCCCTTTTTGTGTGATGCATAGCTGGTTTTCTTCCGGTTCGCAGATAATTGCCGCATCCACATTCTTCGCCCAGCCTCTCCGGATAAAATCCTTGATCCCGATCATCATCCCCTCTTCATCACAAGGAATGCACAATAGAATTTTGCCCGCAAAAGGCTGATTGGAACGCTGAATGGCTTTGACGGCGCAAATCGCAGCAGCCAGATTACCTTTTGTATCACACGCACCCCGTCCGTAAATCCGTCCACCGAACATTTCAGCGCCAAACGGGTCGTAGCTCCAGGCATCCCGATCTCCCTCTGTGACGACATCGGTGTGGGCTTCAAAGAGGAGGGTCTTGCCTGGTTTGCCGGAATCGTAGATCGCAATCACGTTGGGACGCCCGGGTACCACTTCCTCGTAATACACCTGCAATCCCATATTTCGAAGATAGTCAGCTACAAACAAGGCAACGCGCTCCTCGTTTCCTCCCGGCTGCTCCGGGCGATATACACTCGGGATACGCACGAGCTCCTGGGTTAGCCGGACCACCTCTTGCTCGTCGACAAAAGAAATGACCTGCTTCACACTCATCCTCTCCTCTCGCCACACTGTTTGCAATGCTTGATCCAGGATTAGCGCTTCAGATCCCGATGTGCTGGCAGACCTCCGGCTTGCGTAGCGTGCTTGACTGCCGAAATGACTGCTTCAGCCAAAACGTCTGCTGAAAGGGCTCCAACCAAATCTACCGGTGCAGGCAAATCACCAGTCGCCAGAGCAAAAACTGTATCACCATCGTGCATCGTGTGGATGGGACGGATCGTTCTTGCGAGACCGTCGTGCGCCATCTGGGCCACTTTTTTCACCTCTGCTTTGCTCAATCTGGCATTGCTCGCTACGACCGCAATCGTCGTATTGGTGCCAGGCGGGATCAAAGAGACGGTATGCTCCTTCATCAGTTCTACACTGTCGAGGATTTGGTCTTGTTCATCGCGCGGACCGGCGAGGATTTCACTCGTACGCGGATCGATGACATGCCCCACAGCATTGACAGCAACGATTGCTCCTACGACCAGACCATTTTCCAAGCGCAAAGAAGCGGAGCCAAGACCACCTTTCATGGCACGTTCAAAGCCGTTCAGCTTGCCAACTGTGGCTCCTGTACCCGCTCCTACATTTCCTTGCTGCACTGCATTCCGATTAGCCTGACAGCAAGCCTCATACCCCATGCTTCGATCCGGGCGAATACGCGGATCACCTACGGATAAATCAAATAGCACAGCAGCAGGTACAATCGGAACAATTCCAAACCCGACATCCAGTCCTCTGTTTTTTTCCTCCAACCACTGCATCACGCCTGATGCCGCATCCAGACCGTAAGCGCTCCCACCTGACAAGCAGATGCCATGAACCACACTGACGAGATTTAACGGGTCCAATAGGTCTGTTTCGCGTGTGCCCGGGGCAGAACCCCGGACATCTACGCCGCATACGGAAGGTTGATCCACTAGAATGACACTGCAACCCGTCAATGCCTCCTGCTCCTGTGCGTGGCCGACCATTACGCCAGGCACATCCACAATCGTTCCCGTCATGTTGACACATTCACCCCGAGATTTTTGATTTTTGCTTTCCAGACTTCACGAGATTTTTCCAGGTTGCGACGACAGCCAGCGTCACGATTACCGAGACGATCGCCTCAGGCAAGCCGCTGGTCAGCGCTACAGTAGCCGCGACCCCAAATGTCATGTAACCGCGAATGACAGCCATACCCAAAACCAAGAGCGTGTTCGTCATGGCACCGACAAAGCCCGCTGCGCCAATCGCGAAATACTCATTGGTTCTTTTTAGCCCTACATAAGTAAAATACGCAGTCACCCCAATAAATAAGCGTGGAAGAATGGCTACCAACGGATCTTTGAACAATGGGACCGTGGCATTTAAAAATGAGGATACACCAAAAATAAGACCAATGATCATGCCGACGCCCCAGCCTTCCATGATGCCGCCGATGACTGCAGGAATGTGCATAATCGTTGCATTTCCTGCTGCCGTAGGTACCGGGATGTAGCCGAGCCGCGTGACACCCAGCAGGATGGCAATTGCCCCCAAGACACCCGCGATTACGATTCTTCGTACCGTCAAGCCTTTCTCCATGCCCTACTCCTCCTCTTTTCTTCACATCTATTTGGAATCCCCGTTCAGGGAGAATTCCCAAGGTCTACCAAGGGATGGCGAGCATTATGACAGAAATCACGATGCTTGTGAGGAGTGCGACGTAGTCTTTCCCTTGGGCTTTATAGTGCGTATATTGTGTACGGGAAGCGCCTGGCGTATAGCATCTCGCTTCCATCGCCAAGATCAAATCTTCTGCCCGAGCAAGCGCTACATTAAAGAGCGGGATGATAATCGGCAGCATATCTTTGGTTCTCCGTATAATGCGCCACCATTCGCCCGTCCCGAATTCAGCGCCACGAGACGCCTGTGCTTTCATCATTTTTTCCATTTCCATCGCAAACGTGGGCACAAAACGGATGGCAATCGTAATGATCAAGGCAAACGCATGCACCGGAAATTTCACTTTTTGCAAAGGTCCGAGCAGCCTCTCCATGCCGTGTGTCAGTTCTGTCGTGGAAGTACTCAGCGTCAAGACACTCGACAGAAAAATGACCTCAACGAAGCGCATTGCCGATACCAGCACAAGTCGTATACTTTCTGAGGAAATCGTAATAAAGCCGTATTGAACGTACACCGTTCCACCATTGGCAATCTCTCCATAGAACAGCAGCTGCAGTGTTGCGAGAATGATGATAAAAGGAATGGCTGGTTTGATTCCGGAGATGCCGTAGTGGAGAGGAATTTTGGCGACCGCAAACATCGAGATACATATAACAAGAGCAAACAGATTTCCTACATACGTATTGCAGATTGCGATTGCCAGTATCAGGATGACAAAGGCTGCCAGCTTGAATCGGGGATCGAGACGATGAACCGCTGAATCGGTGGGTAAATATTGACCAATCGTAATATTGCGAGACAACTCAAATTCCGCTGACATCGTACTCCCTCCCTAACGGTTGATCAGCTTCAGGATTTCCGCAGCCGCTTCCCCCGGTAAAAAAGCTCCCGGATCAACCCCGTAGCCTTGTTCGCGCAGCTTATACAGGATGTCGACTGCTTCAGGGGTTCCGATATGGTGCTCACGCAAGATCTCCTGATTGCCAAAAATCTGGCGCGGCGTCCCCTCGCAGGCAATCTGCCCGAGCGCCATCACATAAACCCGCTCAGCGAGCTGCGCGACCTCCTCCATATTGTGCGATACGAAAATCACCGTCAGCCGCTCTTCCTGATTGAGTCTACGAATCCGCTGCAACAGCTCTTGCCTAGACCTGGGGTCCAAACCGGCTGTCGGTTCGTCCAAAACCAGCACTTTCGGACGAAGAGCCAGCATGCCAGCCAAGGCTACTTTGCGTTTTTGCCCACCACTCAAGGCAAAGGTAGGACGATCCTTCATCTCCTCAAAGGACAGACCGACCAGCTCCATCGCCCATTCGACGCGCTCCTTCACTTCTGCGAGTGGCAAGCCCATCTTGAATGGTCCATAGGCAATATCGTCGCCGACCAGCTTTTCAAACAACTGATCTTCCGGATTTTGAAAGACGAGGCCCACTTGACGACGCAGCAATTTGATGTCTACCTTGGGGTCTGAGACATCCAGTCCATTGACAATCACTTTTCCCGCCTGGGGCCGAATCAATCCGTTCAAGTGTTGGATCAGCGTGGATTTCCCAGAACCCGTGTGTCCGATGATGGCGATACACTCACCCTGTGCAGCCTGCATACTCACACGATTCAAAGCCCGATGCGCGAGCGGCGTTCCCTGCATATAGGTATGGGAGAGATCGGATACTTCTACGATGGGTCGGTTCATGTGCCACTCGCCTCCGCTTGCGGGATGGAATGTCTATTAACTTCCTCTACCACCTCGTCGTTTTCGATCAGGTCGGCCGAAAATGACGGACACTGAGCATGGACATAAGCGGCGATACGGCTCGCATCCGGAACGTCCAAATGCAGCTCCTGCAACCGCGCTTGATGGGAAAATACTTCACGGGGTGTTCCCTGCAATACGATCTGACCTGCTTCCATCACCACGACCCGATCTGCCTGTGTAACTTCCGACATGTGGTGCGTCACGGTTACGATCGTCATTCCTTCTTCATGCAGCTTGCGTATGACAGTCAATATTTCCTGGCGCCCGTAGCTGTCAAGCATGCTCGTTGCCTCATCCAATACGACACACTGCGGTCTCATTGCCAATATTCCCGCGATGGCAATCCGCTGTTTTTGTCCGCCAGACAAATGATGTGGCGGGCGATGGCGAAATTCGCTCATCCCAACAGCAGCTAGAGAAGCATCGATGCGTTCCTTCATTTCCTGTGGAGCCACCCCGATGTTTTCCAGACCAAATGCGACATCATCCTCTACAATCGTCGCCACGATCTGATTGTCCGGATGTTGGAAGACCATGCCGACCTTGCTTCTCACCTCGTGCAGGCGCATTCTGTCGCGCGTGTCGATTCCGTTTACATAGACACCTCCCTCCGACGGTGTCAGAATGCCATTCAGGTGTTTGGATAAAGTGGATTTTCCGGAACCGTTATGACCGATAATCGCCAGATACTCACCTGGATACACGTCTAATGAAACATTTTTCAGGACAGGAATTTGTTGATCCTGATTTACCTTGTAGGAAAATGAAATGTCTTCAACACGAATAATGGGATTGTTGGTCATGGGCTCCCCCTCTCAAACAATATGTTTTTAATATTCTGTAAATTATATTCAGAAACACCGCAGGTATATCCCTACCTGTGGAGTTCCGGTGTTTCTGCTTCTTTCAAAAGCACTTCTTTCCCTAAATGAAAAGTCCTTCTGAGCTAGCAAAAAAATCTGATCTTAAGGGTCTTTGCCCTCGTCAGCACGTTCCAACAAAACACCCACTTCTGCCGGAGGCTTTCTTGGACGACGTTTGGTCTTGCGCTTCTTTTTTCGCAATACAAACAGGGCTGTCAGCATGAAGGCAAGCGTAGCCAATTGCATCGGCTGAAGCAATTCGGTTTTGACCCAACCGCTTATTGCGAGCAAATGAAATAGAACAGCCATGTAGATCAGAATAACGGCAAGATTTTGTGATTTCACGAGAGCCTCCTTTGACACAGAGAAGAAAACTCCTGAAAGGCTGCTGATTTACAACGCGCAACCCATCAGGAGTTCATCCTCTTCGACCATGCCTGTGATTAGAGCGGCAAAAGCTCCACTTTTTCCTGGGATGACAGTGCTTCTACCATATCCAGCCAAGCTTGCGGTTTTTCCGGCAGTACTGCGTAATAGCGCTTGAGGAAGGTGACAATCAAGTCTGCCTCCAGGAAATCCTGATTCTCATCCATCGGCATAAAGCCCAAATCAAGTCCAGATACTGCCTCGCCATCATTTTGCCAGGAAGGATGTACATACGCGAAGTTCGTACGTTTATACCCCAAGTGAGATAGCACTTCCCGACGAACGTACGGATCCATCGGCTTAATGCCGCCAAACGCATGCTCTTCTACACGGTACGGATCGTATATCTCGGCAAACATTCCGTACAGGCTTTTGCCATTCTCGGCAGCCAAAGCCAGCAAATCCTTCTCGCGCTTCTTGGCGAGAAAACGACCCACGCCCAGTCCTTCGCGTCCAATAATGGTAAAGTCCGTCATCGCTACATTCATATCCGGGTAGTACCGATACTCCGTCGCTCCTACGACTTCGCCTTCATGCACGGCGACAAACACGCGGATGCTTGGATCTTCGAGCGGCTCTTTCCACAGATCGTAATCCAGTACCTCTTCCGGTGGAAATACCTCTTGCATCAGTCGGTGCATTTTGGCAAACAATGGGTTATCGATGTGTTGAATGCGGATGTATTCCATAGTTTCTTGTCCTCCCTAAGGGATTGTATTTTGGATAAATGGGTTTTTCCATTCCATCAATGTCGCGTAATTGCATGATTCCTCGTCCTCCAGATAGTCCGCTACGACCTTGACGGGCGTTCGACCACAGCGCATCAGAAAGGTGATGACCGGGTCCTTTACTTCCCCTTTGACCACACGTTCCAAATACTCTTCCGGTGTCATTTGATCCGCAAAGCGTCCGTATCCCGGCATCCGACCTCCACCCAAGAGGCGTTGGAGCCCTTTTTCAATCACCAGCTCGTACATCGCCTGCATCATGCATTGTCCCAATCTCAGCTTGCGGTAGCTCGGACGAATACAAATGTCCACGATATACAGGGTATCCCCTTCTGGAAGATGATTGCGGATATATCCATTGTCGGTGATTTCTTCCCACTTGTGATCGGGATTCGCTGGGTCAAAAGCAACGAGCAAGGCCGTCATAGAGCCAGCCAGAACTCCTTCGACTTCGACACAGATCGCGCCTTCCGGAAACAGAGTCACATGGTTCGTCAATTGCTCTTCATTCCACCACAGCTCTGATGGAAACGGCGGCGGAAAGCTTTCTGCCTGAATGCGTATCAGTTCGGTAAAATCAGCCTTCCTATAGTTACGGATCACCGCATGGCGAGGCTGGTCACCGTCAAAAACATACAACTCTTTCCGGTACATAATCATCCTCCAGTGGAAAAGGAATCAATTCCAGTCGGGGTAGAGATCTGTTCTTCTGTCGCGCCAGGTGGTTACCGAACCCTTCTCACGCACATCATACAGCAGTTGAATATCCAGATCCGCCGTGACGAGCATGTCATGGTTGAGCTCACCTTCTGCTAAGATGCCGCGTGGCGGGAAGGGAACATCATTCGGGGTCAGGATTGCGGCTTGTCCAAAGTTCGCACGCATAAAGTCTACGGTAGGCAGAGAACCAACTGTACCGGTCAGTACCACATAGACCTGATTTTCTATCGTACGTGCATGGGAGGTGTAGCGCACACGATGGAAAGCATGGCGATCGTCGGTGCAGGACGGGCAAAAAATGACATCTGCACCCCGTGCTTTCGCGATCCGCACCCATTCCGGAAATTCGATATCATAGCAGATGATCATGGCTACTTTCCCTTTGTCAGTATCAAAGATTTGCAGCGAATCTCCCGCCCCCATATTCCAGCCCTTGACTTCCCAAGGCGTGATATGGATTTTTTTCTGCTGGCCGATACGTCCGTCGGGATAAAACAAAAAGGCCGTATTGTACAGCTTGCCATTTTCTTCGATGATGTGGGTACCGCCGATCAAATGCATCTGGTACTTGGCAGCTAGGGAACGAAACAACTCGACGTACTGCTCGGTGAAGTTCGGCAAGGCAGTAATAGGCAAAGCATTGCCTTGTTCATCTCCAATGGACATCAACTGTGTCGTGAAGAGTTCAGGAAAGAGCAGAAACTCTGTATCGTACTCGTCAGCGTTTTTGACGTAGTGTTCAACCTGATGGGCAAATTCTTCAAAAGTATGTATGGTGTGCAAATGGTACTGCACAGCAGATACGCGCATTTTCATGTCTGCTCCTCCTTGCATCCTCTATATGTACATCAGATTTAATATATCAAAAACAGATTATAATGTCTCTCCTTTCAACACTTGTTGCCGCGAAGAAATCAGGAGGAGCGCACCCCCACACACGGAGGAGGCGCTCCTCTACCATCATTCCCGATTACTCCAGCTCAGATTATTAAAATTGTTTGGAAAGATTCGCCATCTCAATCGCCGATACAGCGGCATCCCAGCCTTTGTTCCCCGCTTTGGTACCTGCTCGCTCGATCGCTTGTTCGATGGAGTCCGTCGTAAGCACCCCGAAAATGACCGGTATGCCTGTTTGCATGGAGGCAGCAGCAACCCCTTTGGCGCATTCGCTGCAGACGTAATCAAAATGAGGTGTAGCACCTCGAATCACCGCGCCCAGGGTCACCACGGCATCGTAGCGGCCGGATTCTGCCATTTTTTTGGCAATCAAGGAGATTTCAAAGGCACCCGGTACCCAGGCGACATCGATCTGCTTCTCTTCAATCCCGTGACGTTTGAGAGCATCCAAAGCGCCACCTACCAGCTTTTGGACGATCAATTCATTAAATCTTCCAGCCACTATGCCAATTCGCAATCCTGTTCCTACCAGATTTCCTTCAAATGTTCTCATTTATTGCACACTCCTCGTGATTAATAGTGTAGAAGATGACCCAGTTTTTCCTGCTTGGTCGTCAAGTATTTCTTGTTATGAGGATGTTCAGGCATTTGAATCGGAACACGCTCTAAGACATGCAATCCATACCCTTCCAGCCCGCGAATTTTTCTCGGGTTGTTCGTCAATAAACGCATGCGGTTCACACCCAAGTCGCGCAATATTTGCGCACCGATGCCATACTCGCGCAAATCAGCACCGAACCCGAGCTTTTGATTGGCTTCAACAGTATCCATGCCTTGCTCTTGCAGGGTATAGGCGCGGAGCTTGTTGATCAAGCCGATCCCACGTCCTTCTTGTCGCATGTATAAAAGCACGCCACGTCCCTCTGCCTCGATCTGCTCCAGTGCCGCATGCAGCTGTGGTCCACAATCGCAACGCAATGAGCCGAATACATCTCCTGTCAGACACTCGGAATGGACGCGTACCAGGATGGGCTCATCAGGTGAAATCTCACCCTTGATCAAGGCGACATGCTCCTTGCCATCCAGTTGATTCGTGTAGGCAGCGATGCGAAAATCTCCGTACGCGCTAGGCAGCTTGGCGACTACCTCCCTTTTTATCAACGACTCGGTCTGCATCCGATAGCGGATCAGTTCCGCTATGCTGATCAGTTTGAGGTCAAAGCGTTGTGCGATCTCTTCCAGCTGCGGCAGGCGCGCCATCGAGCCATCTTCATTCATGATTTCGCAGATGACTCCAGCAGGTACACCTCCTGCCAGCTGTGCCAAATCAACTGCTGCTTCTGTATGTCCAGCTCTTCGGAGAACACCACCTCGCTTGGCTACTAACGGAAAAATATGACCAGGTCGCCGAAAGTCATCAGCATGCTTGGACTCATCCAGCATCGCGAGGACGGTGGCGGAACGCTCCTGGGCAGAGATTCCGGTATGCGTACTCCTTTCATCGATGGAGATGGTGAATGCGGTTCCCTGCTTGTCCGTATTGGTTTCGACCATCGGTTTCAGCTGAAGTCTCCCCGCGTGTTCCTCTGTCACAGGGACACAAACCAGGCCCCGTCCGTGCGTCACCATAAAATTGATCATCTCAGGTGTCGCATACTCTGCCATGCAGACAAAATCACCTTCATTTTCACGATCCTCATCATCCACCACGATGACTGCTTTGCCCTGACGCAAATCTTTCAACACTTCCTCTATGTGATGAAACATTTTGCTGGTTCCCTCCTTTTAGGCGAATCCGTTTTCCTGCAAGAAAGACAGATTCAGCCGGCTTTGGCTTGCCATTTGTGGCTTGTCCGCTTTTTGTTCATTCCTCGGATGAAGCAAAAGTCGTTCCACGTATTTCCCGATCATGTCTGCCTCCAGATTCACCCGATCTCCTGGTTTGCGGTCCTGAAGACTGGTCGAAGCCAACGTATGCGGGATGATGGAGACTGAAAAGCTCGATTCATTCACATCCACCACCGTCAGACTAATGCCATCGATGCATATTGAGCCGCGTGGAATGATGTACCTAAGCAGTTCGGCTGTCGCTTCAATTCGAAACCGTACAGCATTGGCATGCAACTGCAGAGACAAAATGGTTCCCGTACCATCCACGTGTCCAGATACAAGATGGCCGCCAAAACGATCACCGAGCTTCATGGCCCGTTCCAGATTGACCTTTTGGCCGCGCTGGAGCTGTCGCAAACTGGTATGGCGAAGCGTTTCAGGCATGACATCCACTTCAAAATGACGCAAAGAAAAGGAGGTCACTGTCAGGCAAATACCGTTGACCGAGATGCTGTCGCCAATACTGACTCCTTCCAGCACCTTTTGAGCACGAATTCGCAAACGGCATGCCTCCTGATTTCCGGTGATGGATTCTACGATTCCGATCTCCTCTACCAAGCCTGTAAACATGTTACTGCCCCCTTCCTACCATCCACTGCGGGTACCCGACTATGCGGATGTCTTGTTCGTCTATAGGTTTAATCTCGGTATGCACCAATCTGACAGCATCGTCCATGCTGGCATATCCAATGCCGCCAAATATAGAGGGCGCTGCTTTGCCGCCCACTAGCTTGAGTGATACATAGCTGATGATTTTTTGGATTGCCTTAGCTTGCAAAAAAGCGGCGTTGATTTCTGCCCCACCCTCTACTAGCAGGGAGGTAATCCCTCTCTCCCCAAGCACGGCTAGAACATGATCGATCTGAAGTTCTCCATCAAGCGTAATCACCGTTACCCCTTTTGCGGTAAGTTCTTCTGTCTTCTTCTGGCTTGATGCTGAAGTGGTTATGATCCAGGTCTTCGCATCTTCACACTGCGTGACACGGGCATTCAGTGGTGTACGTAGCTGGCGATCCAGAATGATACGGATCGGCTGTTTTCCAGCTATGGATCCAGCATGTCGAGCCGTCAGTTCCGGATCATCCGACAATACCGTTCCGACGCCAACCAGAATGGCATCGTGCATTCTTCGCAGATCATGCACCTCTTCACGCGATGCCACACCCGTTATCCACCGACTATGCCCCGTACATGTCGCAATTTTTCCATCCAGTGTACTGGCTGTCTTCAGCGTGACAAAAGGACGGCTGGTCTGTACGTAATGGAAAAAAACTTCGTTCAGCTGTATCGCTTCCTGCTCCTGGATTCCAACGACTACTTCCAATCCAGCCTCTTTCAGCTTATCCACACCAGAACCAGCTACCAGAGGGTTGGGGTCCTTCGTAGCCACTACGACTTTTCGAACGCCAGAAGATAGAATCGCATCGGTACAAGGGGGCGTTTTTCCATGGTGGCTGCAAGGCTCCAGGGAAACGTACAGGGTCGAGCCCACTGCTTGATTTCCTGCCATCTTCAACGCATGGATCTCCGCATGCGGCTCTCCTGCTCTCAGATGAGCACCCATGCCTACAATGGTTCCATTTTTGACAACGATCGCTCCTACGAGTGGATTGGGGCTTGTTTGTCCTTTTGCAGATTTCGCCAAATCGATCGCCATGCTCATATAGTCAATATCTGTTTTCATCCATTCCTCTCCCTTTCTAGGCACGGTCGCAAGAAATAAGAAAACCCCGACACCATTCAGGTATCAGGGCATAGGGAAAGAAGCCTTGCTCTAGCCGTTTTTCAAAAACGAAGACTAGAGAAAGCACAACTCATCTTCTCCCATCCGGACTTTACCGTCGGCTCTGGAATTTCACCAGATCAGTCGTCAAACCGATCACGCTTGGATGACGAGTCGCGGGCTCAGACGCATTGCGCCATTACCGCCGGTCAGGAATTTCACCTTGCCCTGAAGATTGTGCCTATGAAATTCAGACTTTACCCTTGCCCCTCCTCTCTGAAAAAATAAAAAGCCCTTGAGCAAGATCTACTCAGGGCATCGAAAATCAAGCCTTTTTCAAGCCGTTTTTCAAAAAAACAGCTCCAAAAGACTAATCCAAATACCTTCTCCCATCCGGACTTTACCGTCGGCCTTGGAATTGCACCAAGTCAGTCGCCGCCCAAACAACAAGCGGCGAGTCGCGGGCTCAGACGTGCGTTCGTCATTACCGCCGGTCGGGAATTACACCCTACCCTGAAGGCTGGTATTCAGTTGTTGCCATTATAACATACTTTTTCAACACGTCACGCTTTGTATATTTTTCCCAGAATTCGTCAGGTTGCGCACATACGCTGCACGGTTTTGTACAACAGCTCTGTACCGCAGGCGATATCTTCGTAACTGGCATATTCTTTCGGATTGTGGCTGATCCCATCACGGCAGCGCACAAAAATCATCGCGTAATCACATACATACGAAAGGGCTAGCGCATCATGAAAAGGTCCACTCATCAGTTCTGGAGCACGAAGATTTAGTTTGGTGCTTTCTTCGCGAATGATGTCTTTGATCCAGGGGGCGCAATAGCGAGGTTTACTATTGGTATCTTCCGTAATGGTATAGCGTAAACCATGCTGCATTGCGATCTGTTCGATTTCCTGCCGCAATTCCTGCTCCCGCTGATCTCGCCTATGCAAATCAATATCACGCAAATCAACGGTGAAGCTCACTTTTTCAGGGATTATGTTGCGCGAATCAGGAAACACCTGCAGATGTCCTACAGTACCGACCGTCGGTGCTGCCGGATCGAGTTTGGCCAAATCGTTGAGAGCTACGATCACTTTTGCAGCGCCAAGCAAGGCATCCTGCCTCATAAGCATCGGTACCGAACCGGCGTGGCCAGCGAATCCTGTCATTTCTACTGTCCACCAGAGCGGTCCTGAGATCGCCGAGACGATTCCTACTGGCTCCTCCATTAAATCGAGAATCGGGCCCTGCTCAATATGCAGCTCCAAGTAAGCCCCGATCCTTCCCTGTGCATAGAGAGATTCCTCAAATCTATCTGGATCACATCCAAAATCAAGTAGCGCTTGCCTGCGTGTGATCCCGTTTTTGTCCGTGCGCTCCAGCTCGTCTGGCTCCAGCTTACCAAGGATTCCCCGAGAACCGAACAAACCTTTCTGGAACCGACATCCCTCCTCATCGCAAAAGGCAACGACCTCGATGGGCTGATCAGGCACAATTCCCCGCTCATTCATGGTTTGCAGGACTTCCAATCCTCCGAGTACCCCAATGGTTCCGTCAAATCGTCCTCCGTATGGCTGAGAATCAATATGGGAGCCGATCATCAGGATTGGGGCATCCGGATTACGACCGTCCAACCGCCCGATCAGATTGCCGAAGTGATCGATCCGTGTCTGCAATCCCGCTTCCTCCATCCACCCGCGCACCAGTTCCACACCGGCCCGGTCTTCTGCCGACAAGGCCTGCCGACATACACCCGTTTCTCCAAGTTTTCCGACCTCGGCCAATTCCTCAATTCGTCTTTTCAACCGGTCTTGCTGAATGGTAAAAGCCCCGTCTATCTGGTTCATCTTGGACTTCGCCTCCTTACTGACATCGTATTCCGCTCGTCCAGCAACTAGTCTCCTTTTCCCGGTCAAGACGCCTTACCGAATGAATACACGTCCAAGAATCTGCTATAATGAATCGGACAGTTTCGGGAGGTTTTGACGAATGGACAAATGGCTAAACAAGCGTGTGAAGATGAAAGAAGGACCGAAAAAGCGTGGGATTGTCGAATACATAGATGAGCAGTACATCGTGGTCTATTTTACTTTTCCTCGCAAGGAGCGGGTCATTTACCCAAGCAAGGAAGCCTTTCTGAATAAGGTGGAGTTTATCGAAGAAGCGTGATCCACGCAAAAAAAGCCCTTGACTACCTTTTTATGGCAGTAATCAAGGGCTACTTTTTTCTACTTACGCGTAATGCTCGTCACGAAGACGTTTGATCTCGTCGCTCTCGAGATACTCATCGTAGGTCATCATCTTGTCAATGACACCTTTTGGCGTAAATTCGATGATCCGGTTGGCGATCGTTTGCACGAACTGGTGGTCATGCGATACGAACAGCATGGTGCCATCAAAATCGATAAGACCGTTATTGAGTGCCGTGATCGATTCCAAGTCCAAGTGGTTGGTCGGCTCATCCAGGATCAGCACGTTGGCACTTGCCAGCATCATCTTGGAAAGCATGCAACGCACTTTTTCTCCCCCGGACAATACATTGGCCTTCTTCAGGGCTTCATCCCCGGAGAACAGCATACGTCCCAGGAAGCCGCGGATAAAGGTTTCGTCTTGCTCCTTCGAATACTGGCGCAGCCAATCCACCAGATTAAGGTCCGTCTCGAAGTATTCCGAGTTGTCTTTCGGGAAGTACGCTTGAGACGTCGTAACGCCCCACTCGTACGTACCGCTATCTGCCTCGACTTCGCCCATCACAATACGGAAAAACGTGGTTTTTGCCAGCTCATTCGGCCCGACGAATGCCACTTTATCTCCTTTGTTAATGGCGAGATGAAGATTTTCAAACAGCTTCTCTCCCTCAATCGTTTTGCTCAAGCCTTCAATAGCCAACAGGTTTTTGCCCGCTTCACGTTCTGGCTTGAAGTTGATGAAGGGATATTTGCGGCTCGATGGACGAATATCTTCTAAGCTGATTTTCTCCAACAGCTTTTTACGCGAGGTCGCTTGCTTGGATTTGGAGGCATTCGCCGAGAAGCGCGCAATGAACTCCTGCAGCTCTTTCATTTTTTCTTCTTTCTTCTTGTTCTGGTCGCGAACCATCTTCAGCGCCAATTGGCTGGATTCGTACCAGAAGTCATAGTTCCCCACGTACATCTGGATTTTGCCGAAGTCAATATCCGCGATGTGCGTACATACCTTGTTCAAGAAGTGACGGTCATGGGATACCACGATGACGGTATTCTCATAGTCCATCAGGAAGTTCTCCAACCAACGGATCGACTCGATGTCCAGGTGGTTGGTTGGCTCATCCAGCAGCAAGATGTGTGGATTGCCAAACAAGGCCTGTGCCAAAAGGACACGTACCTTCTCATTACCGGCCAGGTCCTCCATCTTCTTGTCGTGCAGATCAGTTGGGATTCCCAAGCCAATCAGTAATCCCGCTGCATCCGCTTCTGCCATCCAACCATTTAATTCTTCAAACTCCCCTTCGAGCTGCGAGGCCAGGATGCCGTCAGCTTCAGAGAAGTCTTCCTTCATGTATAGTGCATTTTTTTGTTCCATGATCTCATAAAGTCTTTTATGACCCATGATGACCGTCTTCAACACTTCGAATTCATCGAACTCGTAGTGGTTCTGCTTGAGAACAGCAATGCGCTCTCCTGGTGTGACAGAGACGTGACCACTGGTAGGCTCGATCTCTCCGGAGAGAATTTTGACGAATGTAGACTTACCGGCACCATTGGCACCGATCAAACCATAGCAGTTACCGGGAGTAAACTTGATGGATACATCTTCAAACAAGGCGCGTTTGCCGTAGCGAAGCGTCACGTTCTGAGTGCTTATCATCTCTATACCTACCTTTTCGAATCGTTCAAACACTTATCTTATCAGAAAAACGTGATTTTGGCAAAAAGAGATGCCCCATCTCGCTATAGAATGGACAGGATCAGGGCATCCTAGCTGGGAATTGTACCTCATGACAGAAAGGAGGGAGCACGATGTCCAAGCAAAACGGTGTAAAAAATGAGATGGGCAACAAGGAAAACCCGTCGCAAACCAGATCTTCCACAACAGTTGGCAAAGAAGAGACACGTTCCAAGCAGCGCGGCGAATAGCTCCTATTTCGAAAGGCAAAAAACCGGTCAACAGCATGAGAGTTGGCCGGTTTTTTGTATATTCATGACTCAAAAGCTGGCTTGGATAGGTAAAAACGTGGGACGGGGAGTGGTCGCTGCGGGAGACTCCACATAAAAGGAAAGGTTGTTCAGCTTGACGAAGACGGTGCTTTTTTCTTCGATTTGCAGCTCGCTAAAGCGCTGACGGCTCATCTCAGCTTCAAACAGCTCATCCGTATCCAATCTTCTCAGATCCAGACGGACGATTGGACCCAACGGTGAAATATGTTGAATTCTCGCTTGAACAAAGTGACCATCGCCTGGCGCTAGAGCGATTTCTACATCGTGTGGCCGCATGTAGCCTACAGCCGGCAGTTCACCCGAATTATGCTCCCACTCTGTCTCAAATTCCGCTTCGCCCAGTCTTACTTTTCCATCGCGAATCCGCCCCCGAAACAGATTGACCCTGCCGAGAAAACTGTAGACGAATGGATTGGCTGGCAAGTGGTAAATTTCCTCTGGTGAGCCGACTTGCTCCACCCGCCCTTCATTCATGACCACAACTTGGTCAGCCAGCTCCATTGCTTCCTCCTGATCGTGCGTGACGAACAAGATGGTCAAGCCAAGCTTCTCATGCAAATGACGGAGCCAACGCCGCAACTCCTGCCTCACTTTGGTATCCAATGCACCAAACGGTTCATCTAACAAGAGAAATTTGGGTTCCACCGCCAACGCGCGAGCCAATGCCACACGCTGTCTTTGCCCTCCCGAGAGCTGGGACGGATAACGATGAGCCAAGCCGTCCAGTTGGACCAAGCGAAGGAGCAAATGAACTCTTTCCTTAATCTCCTGCTTGCTCGGTCTTGTCTTGCGGCTGCGAACAGAGAGGCCAAATGCGATATTGTCAAAAATCGTCATATGCCGAAACAAGGCATAATGTTGGAACACAAAGCCTACCTGACGTTCACGCACATCTCGATTGGTGTTGTCCTCGCCATGAAACAGGATAGCCCCGGTATCAGGCTGTTCCAGTCCGGCGATCAAGCGAAGCAAGGTTGTTTTTCCAGAACCGGATGGGCCCAGGAGCGCAACCAGTTCACCTTCCGGAATGTGCAGGCTTACTTCCTTCAGAGCCGTGAAGTTCTTGTAGGATTTTGTGATATTCACAACCTCTATACTCATCCGTTCTCTCTCCTCACACCAGTTAGTTAAACGTGTTCTCCTCCCGACTCTCTCTGCGTTTTCCACTCAATCAGGCTCTTGATGATCAAGGTGACAAGGGCAAGTGCTGCCAGTAGCGTGGCGACAGCAAACGCAGCCGCGAATTGATATTCGTTGTAGAGGATTTCGACGTGCAGGGGCAAGGTATTGGTCATGCCGCGAATATGCCCGGATACGACGGAAACAGCCCCGAATTCGCCCATCGCTCGGGCATTGCAAAGAATCACACCATACAGCAACCCCCATTTGACATTGGGAAGCGTCACGCGTAAAAATGTCTTCCAGCCACTCGCTCCCAACGAGACAGCTGCCTCTTCCTCATCCTTTCCTTGCGCCTCCATGATTGGGATCAGCTCTCTTGCAACAAACGGAAAGGTCACAAAGGTAGTCGCCAAGATGATCCCCGGAACAGCAAAGATGATCTTAAT
The DNA here is from genome assembly GCF_029870785.1 of Brevibacillus sp. AY1. Classification (NCBI taxonomy): domain Bacteria; kingdom Bacillati; phylum Bacillota; class Bacilli; order Caryophanales; family Paenibacillaceae; genus Brevibacillus; species Brevibacillus sp. AY1. The sequence goes on along the minus strand of NZ_JAFLPN010000001.1, from coordinate 593,472 downwards.
GTCATTTGCCTCCAACCAAGGATATGCGATCCCCTGACTCCCGAATAGCAACACAAAAATCAGACCCGCGATCACGGGGGAAACGGCAAATGGCAGATCAATCAGGGTCAAGAGCACGTTTTTGCCTCGAAAGGAAAATTTGGCGATCGCCCAAGCTGCAGCCACACCAAAGGTGACGTTAAGCGGGACGGTAATAGCTGCTACCAGCAGAGTCAGCTTCACCGCAGAAAACGTCTCTTCCTCCATAATCGCTGAAAGGAAGACAGCCGTTCCTTGCTTGAACGCCTCCATAAACACCGCGATCAAGGGCAAAATCAAAAACAGCACAAGAAAAAGCAGAGCAACACTGATCAGCAGCCAACGAATCGCGGCAGATTCTGTAATGTGCTTCAGCGGTTACACCTCCTAGCGTGCAGCATCGAATTTATTAATTCGCCACTGCAAATAGTTAATGATCAACAGCATGATGAAGGAAGCCACCAGCATCACGGTCGCGATGGCAGTTGCACCAGCGTAGTCGAACTGCTCCAACTTGGTCATGATCAGTAATGGCACGATTTCTGTCTTGAGCGGCATGTTCCCTGAGATGAAGACGACGGAACCATACTCTCCAAGAGCACGGGCAAAAGCGAGAGCAAACCCTGTGATTACTGCGGGCAAGAGATGGGGTAATATCACCCGGATAAAGGTATTCCAACGTGTTGCTCCCAAGGTCGCAGCCGCTTCCTCCATTTGCAAATCCCAATCCTGCAGTACCGGTTGGACGGTACGCACAACGAATGGCAGCCCAATAAACGTAAGAGCAACCCAGATACCCAATGGTGTGTAAGCAATCTCGATTCCCCACTCCGCAGCATACTGGCCGATCCACCCATTTTCCGCATAGATCGATGTCAGGGCGATTCCCCCCACTGCCGTGGGCAGAGCGAACGGAAGATCCACAATGCCATCGATAAACCTTTTCCCCACAAACTGGTACCTAGCCAGCACCCACGCAACCAACACACCAAAAACGGCATTCATGCATGCAGCCAAAAAAGAGGTAACGACGCTAACCCGAATGGAAGCCAAGACACGATCATCGAGAATGGTGCCGACGAACTCACCCCAGCTCATGGTAGAAGCCTTCAAGAACAGGACTGACAGCGGGATGAGCACCAGGAGGCTAAGATAGATGACGGTATAACCCATCGTCAAACCAAAGCCTGGCAGAAATCCTCTGTTTCGCGATGATTTACTTTTCATGAAGTTGCTCCTCTTGTATACATGTGTTTATGGTTTATAGATCTGGTCAAAAACTCCCTGATCGGCAAAATGCTGCTTTTGTGCTTTTGTCCATCCGCCAAATACTTCGTCGATCGTAAACATTTCGATCTCTGGAAATGCTGGCGTATGTGCTTTCAAAACCTCTTCCGAGCGCGGTCGATAATAATGCTTGGCGGCGATTTCCTGACCTTCCTTACTGTAGAGGAACTGCAAATATGCTTCAGCGACAGGACGCGTTCCGTGTTTAACCACGTTTTTGTCCACTACGGTGACAGGTGGTTCGGCTAAAATACTCATAGACGGATTGACAATTTCAAATTTGTCTTGCCCAAGCTGGTTGACAGCAAGATACGCCTCGTTTTCCCACGCGATCAAGACGTCTCCGATTCCGCGTTCGACAAACGTCGTGGTCGCGCCGCGCGCGCCCGAATCCAGAACAGGAACATTTTTGAACAAGCTGGTGACGAACTCCTTTGCTTTGGCTTCATCTCCTTGATGCTTCTTCAATGCATATCCCCATGCGGCCAGGTAGTTCCAACGAGCTCCTCCAGAAGTCTTGGGATTGGGGGTAATGACGGCGATACCCGGTTTGATCAGGTCATCCCAGTCTTTGATCTGCTTGGGGTTTCCTTTTCTCGTGAGGAAGACGATCGTGGAAGTGTAGGGTGAGCTGTTGTCTGGAAGTTTCTTTTGCCAATCTGCTGCAATAAGTCCTCGCTCTGCCATCGCATCAATATCGTAGGCCAGTGCGAGCGTCACCACATCTGCCTCCAACCCGTCAATCACCGAACGCGACTGTTTGCCTGACCCGCCATGTGATTGTTTGATCGTCAATGACTGGCCCGTTTTTTCATTCCACTCTTCCATGAACATTTTGTTAACATCCTGATAAAACTCCCGCGTAGGATCGTAGGACACGTTGAGCAAATCCAGTTCGGGACCAGCCTCGCCTGACGCTCCTCCTGATCCACTGGACGATGCGCACCCGACTAAGCTCAAAGTGAGCAGCGTGACTCCTACCTTGCGAAATAATGCAGCGTTCAGGTCTTTTATAGATTTCATGCGGCTTCTATTCACTCCTTCTAAACGTTCCTCTGGCAAATATTCTCATCTACCCTATGCCCAAGAGGTAGGCGAAGTGCGGAGGTCGATCCGCTCTAGACAAAAATAGGCACACGAATCAAGTCGGGAATATACAAAAAAGCTCTCCCTCGAAAGGAGAACTTCTTCGTATTCCTCAACCTTTTGGGGTAGCCAAGAATTCGGTTAATCCCGAACATGTTGCCATACATTGATGGCGAACAGCAAAATACCCACTCCCAATACCAATGAACCGATGATGGTACCTACCACATATCCCTCCGATTGCGTATAGAGCATCAGAAACAGCGAACCCTGCATGACAGGCAAACCGATATTGTGCAGCCAAAAGTGCCAGGTTGCCAAAGCAGTCTTGCCAGCAGCAGGATAGGCATAATACACGAGTCCGATGATGGCCAGGGATACCCAGCCCACCAGATTCAAATGCGCGTGTACGGAAGAATACGAAAAAGCTTTGGTAATTCCCATGACAATTCCTAAAATAATGGCGATGACGAAGTAAAAAGCGGCAATCTTGATGAAACGAGCAGCCATTTTTTCACCTCCTTCCGTCCATGTGTTACATATATATTCCAGCGCCAAAGGATCACGACTAATTTCCCAATCATCAGCTTGAACAAAAAAAAGTAAGGGTTGCGTGAAAACAACCCTTACTTCTGTTATTTGTCTGTAAATCATGGTTGGATTAAAGCCGAAAACTTATCCCTGAATGCCGCTGCTGCCAAAACCCCCGCTGCCCCGCTCTGTCTCATCGAGCTCGTCTACGACTTCAAAGAGCGCCATCGGGACTTGCGCGATCACGCCTTGAGCGATTCGATCGCCTTTTCTGATCAGGTAGCTATGCTTGTCTACCTCTTGTTCTACTGTAATTGTTTTTTCACTGGCATCGAAGCATTCTGTTCCCCGCTCATTTGACACAAAACGAATATTATCGATAAGGACACAAACCTCTCCGCGATATCCGGCATCCACTGTGCCCGGTGCATTGGAGAGTCTCAGCTTCGTTTTCGCGCCGATACCGGAACGAGGGCGAACCTGAAGCTCGTATCCTTCCGGCAATGCGAAAGCCAGTCCAGTTGGAATTTTAGCTGACTCTCCAGGTGCGATCAACGTATCTTCTATGGCAACCAAATCAAAACCCGCATCCAACTCGCGAGCGTATTTTGGAATCACGGCATCCTCGTGGAGCTTTTTAATTTTTACGTGCGTGGTCAGACGCTGGCTGTTGTTATTCATCCTTAGTCTCTCCTCTACTTTACCTAGCATTCGTCTCTTAGTGTACAGGATGAGATAACCACCAGCAAGGCAAAGACCGTTTCTTCTTTTCGAGGAAGCCATGCTAATTTTTCATAGAAAGCTCACATTTCCCTTTCTTTTTCTGCGCTTTATCAGCTTCAGTATGATATAATCACCGTTGCATCACAAAACATAATCGAATAAAGAAAGGATGGGATTGTACCTTGCAAGTACAAAAACCATATCGCATTTTGCTTTACTACAAGTATACGCCAATCGACAATTACGAGGAGTATGCGGCCGAACACCTCAAGTTCTGCAAAGAAAACGGACTTCTCGGGCGCATTATCGTCGCTCCGGAAGGGATCAACGGTACGGTATCCGGCACGATCGAGCAAACCCAAGCCTACATGGATTACGTACGGAGCGACTCGCGCTTCGCTGACATGTGGTTCAAAATAGACGAGTCGGATGAGCATGCCTTTAAAAAGATGTTTGTCCGCGCGAAAAAAGAGCTGGTTACATGGCGTTTGGAAGACGATGTCGATCCGAACCAAAAGACTGGCCACTACCTGAATCCAAAAGAGTTTTACGAAATGATGCAGCAAGATGACGTCGTGATTTTGGATGGGCGCAATTACTATGAATACGATCTGGGTCACTTCCGTGGAGCGATTCGCCCTGAAGTAGATTCTTCCCGCGAGTTCCCGGAATGGATTCGTGAAAATATGAGTCAGTTCAAAGATAAAAAGGTCCTCACCTACTGCACAGGCGGTATTCGTTGTGAAAAGCTGACAGGTGTCCTCTTGAACCAAGGCTTTGAAAATGTCTATCAGCTACATGGCGGAATCGTCACGTATGGTAAAGATCCTGAAGTACAGGGACGCCTTTGGGATGGCAAATGCTATGTGTTCGACGAGCGCATCTCCATTCCGATCAATCACACGGAAGAAGATGTTGTCATTGGCCGCTGCTACTATTGCGGCAAGGTAGAAGACCGCTACCTCAACTGCGCAAATCCATTCTGCAACAAGCAGCACTTCTGCTGCCCAGAATGTGAACAAACCTATAAGCGCTCCTGCTCGGACGAATGCCGTGAGCATCCACGCAATCGTTTTGTAGAAGCAGAAGAAAAAGCAAAACTGCAAGCAGCTGGCGCAAAAGCGTAAACGCCGAAAAGATAAAAAGCTGATTCCTTCGGGGAGTCAGCTTTTTTGTATGTCCTTTATTGACGGTATCGTACTTGCTTTGATTAAAGAAAGAACCCCATTCATCGACAAGAAGATGACCATGAGCAATACCATCTCAGCCAGATCGGGAACAAACAAGGAAACGGTGTGCCAGCTCACTTGCGTCAAGTAGAGCAGAACAGGAATGACAAGGCCAGCCAATGAGAAAAATACGCCTCCTAGGGTGAACCACACCCATCTACGCAGCTTGGTCTCCATCCCGCGACGAAAGGAAGTCAATAGCCAGACCGTGATCGCCATTAATACAAGCACTCCCCCTACAGCCAGCCATCTTTCCATGATCGGTGGAAACGAAATGGGTGTAGCCTCCGATCCGAGCAGGATACCCTGAATGCCTGTTGCCACGATGGACAGACGGGCCTCCTCCAAACGATTGTTTTGATTGGTCAGGAGCACAATCCCCCAGCCTGATTCCGGCAGCCAAACCATTTCTGACCGAGCATCAGGCGTAGATCCAGCGTGCCAGATGCGAGTCTCCCCCGTGTCCGTTTGTGTGATTCTCCAGCCGTATCCGTAATAATGGTTCGCACGGACCGATACGGCTGGCTGAATCATTTCCTTTGTCCGATCGGCTGAGATCACCTTTCCCGGTTCTTGCATTGCAATCAAGAACTTCGCCAGATCGGAGGAGCTGGATACCACATAGCCATAAGGAGCACCGCCATTGTCATACGGAATGGGGCTCGGGATAGACAGCCCCAGCCAGGATCGAAATCCGGGCTCCCAGCCTATAGCTTCTGCCTGGCGTACCGTTGCCGCTGAATGCTTCATTTCCAATGAAGAAAAGATAGAGGATTCCATAAACTCAGCATAGGTCATACCGCTTACTTCCTCGATCACTGCACCTAGCACGGCATAATTGGCGTTGCTGTAAATATGCCGGTTACCTGAAGCTGCCTCAAGCGGTTCTTTTGCAAGCGCTCTTACCGTACGCTGGATGGCTAACTGGTCGCTAGCACCTTGATCTGCTATGTTCAATCCGGCGCTTTCGCTCATTCCGCTTGTTTGTGTCAGCACCTGATGAATCGTGATCTGTGAAGCTGCTTTGGCGTCAGGTAAAGAAAACCACGGAAGATATTGTTGGACGGGGACATCGAGCCGTACTTTCCCTTCATCGACGAGTCGCATGATCCCATATGCCGTAAGCGTTTTGCTGAGAGAACCGATAAGAAAAGGCGTCTCGTTCGTGACAGTCTGTTCACTCTCTCCTGTTATCCCCCATGAACGGGAGTACACTTGCTCTCCTTGATACACCAGTGCCGCAGAACCACCTGGGACACCCAGTTTGCGAATTGCCTCATCCAAATAGTGGTCTACCGCTTGCAATTGACTGCTCTGCCCAGGCTCCGCCTTCCCTCCCTGTGCATTTTTAGGGGGAAAGATAAGCAGTGAGAGGATACCAAGCAAGCTGCAAACTACCAGAACTCGCTTCCAATTATGTATGATTCCTGTGTAAAATAAGTCTCTCATCTTGACCTCCCCTTCCCACTTTAGCAAAATCCGCCAAGCGATTAACCGGGCAGGAGGTGGAACCAGTTCCCCGACTTAAGACGGAGTTTGGGAGGAGATTATTCGCAAGCTCACTGGTCCCCCCTTCCATTTATCATAAATTGAAGTAAGATAAGAAGAAGTCCAAATTGAATGAAAATAGGTGAGATAGATGACACTTAACCATGAATCCACAATTCTGGAATGGCAACAAGCGATGGAAGAGGGTAAAACGACATCGCGCGAGCTAACTCAAGCTTTTTTGAAAAGGATTGCCGATAATGACAAACAAGGACTGCTTATAAACGCAATCAGCGAAATCAATCCGGATGCCCTACATATCGCTGATGCCATGGACCGGGAACGCGCTTTGACCGGAAGTCGCGGCCCGCTGCATGGTATTCCGATCCTGATCAAGGATAATATAGCGACACATGACAGCATGCACACGACGGCTGGATCACTCGCCATGGCAGACTCTTATGCCTCTGCAGATGCTTTTCTCGTGTCCCGCCTTCGAGATGCCGGAGCTGTGTTGCTTGGTAAAACAAATCTGACGGAATGGGCGAATTTCATCTCGGATCACATGCCAAACGGATACAGCTCCCGTGGCGGACAAGTACTCAATCCGTACGGACCAGGAAGCTTGGATGTCGGTGGCTCCAGTGCAGGGTCGGGAGCCGCAATTGCAGCGGGCTTTGCCGTGGCAGCAGTAGGTACGGAAACGTCCGGCTCTATTCTGAATCCTGCCGCCCGCAATTCATTGGTCGGCATCAAACCAACTGTTGGTCTGATCAGCCGCACGGGAATCATTCCGATCGCCACGAGTCAGGATACGGCAGGTCCGATGGCTCGTACGGTAGAAGATGCAGCCATTTTGCTAGGCGTCATGGCTGGAATCGACGCACAAGACCCCGCTACGGGCAAAAGCAAAGGTCTCGTCCCAGCCGACTACCGGTCCAGTCTCGACCTCGACGGGTTGCGTGGGGCAAGGATCGGGATTGTACGCTCCCGTTACATCGCGAAATTCGCTCAAGATGAGCAGGCATTGTATGAAGATGCAATCACCGTGCTGAAGGAAGCAGGGGCTACCGTCATCGATTCGATCACGATTCCATCCGAAGAAGCCAACTGGCAAAATCTCGTTCTGATCCATGAGTTCAAATCCGGCTTGAATGCGTACTTAAAAACCCTTCCGGCATCTTTTCCATTGCGAACGTTAAAGGACATCATGCTCTGGAACCAGCAGCATGAGGAGCAAGCATTGCGCTATGGACAGATTCTCTTCGAAAAAGCAGAGAAAACAAGCGGTGCGCTGACGGAGCCGGAATATATCACTACTCGCCTTTATGATTTGGAGATGTCTCAGCATCAAGGGATCGATGCCGTCTGTAACGAGCACAACCTGGACTGTTTGGTCTTCCCGATGAGTGAAGGAGCTTCGATCGCAGCGCGTGCTGGGTATCCTTCCGTCACCGTACCTGCCGGCTATACACAGGCAGGCAAGCCATTTGGCATCATGTTTACAGGTCTAGCCTTCCAGGAGTCTGCTCTCATCCGCTACGCCTATGCCTACGAACAAAAGAGTCACAAGCGCATCGCCCCACCTTTGCTCAACCATTAAGAACCAACGTAAAAAACGCAGAGCGTCCACTTGGCGCCCTGCGTTTTTTCTCTACCGCTATAAAGTCGTTTTCTCTGCTTCCGCCTTGCCGAGGCGTTCTTGAAACAACGAGCCCAATTGCCCAATATCCACTTCCCATTTTTCGTCCTTGTAGAAAACTGTTGCCTTGGTCTCTCCTTTGACCCCGACGATGCGGATGCTGGCTGTCTTCACTTCATAGCTACCGTCCGGTTGAAACGTAATATCAGCATCCTTCAGCTCTGCATCCAGAATGGGAGTGATGGTCTTGTCCACAATCTCTTGGGTTGCTTGTACGGCTGTCCGCCCCATCTGAATGACTTGCTCGGGTGAAAATTGAAAAAAGAGAACGAGGACGACCCCGATCAGGACAAACATAGAAAGGATTCGAATTAATCCTTTGACGAGCCATTGCGCTGCCAAAATGACAAGGATGATGCACAACGCAACAGGCCAGTAATCTTTCACCAATTGAAGCAATTGCTCCACGGTTATCACTCCTTTGTTTCCATTCTCGCCAAAAGTGGCCGGGGTTTAACCATCGCAGAGCGCAGATATACGTGTAAACAGAAGAAAAAAACCGTCGCACAATGCAGACGGATCCTTTCCGTTACTCGATTCATCATGATATTCGACCAACATTGACATTCCCCTGCCACTCTGTAAAAAACGTTAGCAAATCTTGGAGGGTTTTGTAGAAAAATCGAATTATTCATATAGAGCTGGTACACCGAGAGAGTCCGCAAGTTGATTAAGCTCTGCCAGCACATGCTCACTGATCACGATTCCGTTTTTCATTCTTTCTTCTTCTTGGAGAAATTCAATCTCTCCAGGCAGATACAGCTCCTCCACACCGCTCGCACGAACAGCACTCTTCACGTAGGCACCGAGAGTCGATGCCTGCTCTCTGAAACGCTGCACTTCCATGAATGACGAGATTTGGATGGCTATCATGAAATGCGCGATTTCCTGCTTTTGCGAAAAGTCATAGAAAGAGGGAATCATTTTCGAGAACACTCCACCCGACAATACGCCTGTCAGGAGTTCGATCATAAGAGCCAATCCAAAGCCTTTTGGTCCACCCAAAGGTAAAACGAAGCCCCCTTCTACGACAGCGGCTGGGTCCCTAGTGGGCTTACCTTCCCGGTCTGCACCCCATCCTTCTGGAATCGATTCTCCCATTGTTTTGGCGTAAACGATTTTTCCAAATGCGACATTACTGAGTGCCATATCGAGAAGAAGAGGAAATCTCCCATCGGTTGGCGCAGCTATTGCCAGTGGATTATTGCCTAGCACTTTTTCTGCCCCGCCCGTAGGTGGCATCAAAGGCGTGGTGTTGCTCATCACAATCCCTATCATTCCTTGCATGCTAGCCATCATTGCGTACCCTGCAGCAATTCCAAAATGATTGCTGTTTTGGACGGATACCATGCCCACTCCGTATTTTTTGGCTTTTTCCATCGCCAGCTCCATCGCTTTCTTCCCTACGATCTGTCCCATAGATCCATTCCCGTCCATTAATGCAATAGCCTTTTCATCACGAAGGGTCGTGATCAAAGCTTCACTGCGCACCAAGCCCTTTTGTATCCTTCTCACATAGACGGGAAGCCGCATAAATCCGTGACTGTGAATCCCACGCGCGTCCGCATTCAGCATGGTTTTCGATATCAGGTCGGCTTCATCCTTTGGTACCCCGATCTTCGTCAAACATGAGATAGAAAATAGCAATAGCTTCGTCGCCTGTATATCCATGTGTTCTCTCCTTTATCTCCTACATTGAGAGTGAGACCCTGCCAAAAGCAACTCTTGCCCTCCCTTTCCTCACCCACGGGTGAATGTTGCGACATTCCATGACCGCTGCTGCTTCCACTGGTATTTTAAGCAGGAGTGACGCAATGGTGCCCCCATATGATGCTTCATTGTCTTATAAGACAAAATCATCATGATCGTTATTCACAGCAAAAAGAACCAGACCTGTTAGAGGTCCGGTTCCCAATCAACCATTTGCTTTATTCCTAGCTTGTATCGGATGAATCCTTAACTGACTTTGCCCGTTTGTTCTCGCTAAAAACAAGGCGTATTCGAGAGGACGGCGTATCGCTTTCTGGTACCTCTCCTTATCGCCCATTTGCGAAAAAATTTCCCTCCCAGGCTTTGGGTTCACTTCAATCAGCCAGGCTCGCCCCGACACGTCAATCCCGATATCGAGACCGAATTCAACCATCCGACCAAAATGGGCTTCCAGGGATTCGGCTGTCTGCTGCGCGAGCGCCTCGCAATCTCTCACGATACGCGCAGTGTCGTCTTCACCGAAATGGGGACGCAGGAACGTTGCTGCTGGTACTGCTTTCCCACCCCCGTGCAAATTGGAGGTTGCACTGCGTTCCCCACCGATTCGTATTCCGTGACCGGTGATACTCCATTCTCCATGTCCATCCTTTTGAATTAAAAGGCGCATATCGATGGTTCGCTTGGGAATGAGATCGAGGTGAAGACCTTGCTGGACGATATATTTTTGCCCCTTCGTCCATTTGTCTACCCAGTTTTGTACAGCCGAGAGCTGGGTTAGCATGGCCGAAACTTTCAAGCGTTGCTTATCCCGCCCGAGTAAACGATAACCGCCGCCAATCTTTTCTACGCGTAAAATATTTCGCCCACCCGTGCCATTAATAGGCTTCACGTACAAAATCTTGTGACGCTCCAGCATCGTTGCGAGTTTACTTCTCGTGTACAGCCAGGTCTCTGGCAACCAGCGATGCATGCGGCTGTCCCGAACCAACACATCATGAACCCGCCATTTGTTCGCTAGTCTGTTGTTTACATACAAGAAGGAGCTTTTGCTCCGAAAAGCAACGTAATCCTTGAAGGCTTGCGTCGGCGTATACCGGTAGCGGTCAAAGACTGCATCTGGGCGATCAAAGAGTTGGCCATGCCATTTACCTTGCTCGTTTAGCACGTAACCTTTCACCTGTTTTTCATGTGCCTTCACATCTTTCGGTGAAAATAAAAAGACGCGACAACCCAATTCTCGCCCCGCTTTCAACAGCTTGCGAAAGTAGGCTGGTTCCGCGAACTTTTTACCTTCCCGCCAGGTTAGAATTCCGATTGTGGGTCGTTTCATCCGACCATCCTCCCTCGTTTCCTTCCTGGCAGTTTATTCACCTACACCTATTTTGGCACTTCTCTCAAGGCGTTTTGCAAAGCCTGCAGCTCAACAGGCAACGGTGCCTGTACCCGAACGACTTGCCCGCCAAACGGATGGCGAAACTGAAGCTGTGCGGCATGCAACGCTTGCCGGTTTATAAGACCGACTTTTCCACCGTACAAGGTATCTCCCAAGAGCGGATGACCGATGTGACTCATATGAACGCGAATTTGATGCGTACGTCCGGTCTCCAGGGAGCATTGAAGCAGAGTGACATCTTGATAGCGCTTCATGACCTGATAGTGTGTTACCGCCTTGTCGCCATTTGGTGTGACCCTCCTGCGCGTGGCATGATTGCGATCCCTGCCGATCGGCTCGTCTATCTTCCCTCGATCAGCTTTCACACGTCCCTGAACAAAGGCCTGATAGGTGCGCTTGATCTGACGTTCTCGCAGCAGCTCGTCTAGCAATGCAGCTGCCCACGCGTGTTTGGCGTACAGCACAACTCCCGATGTTTCCTGGTCCAGTCTGTGTACGTGGCGCACTTTGCTGAAAACTCCCGTGCGAGCGAAATGGCCAGCCACCCAATGATCCAGGGTGCCGCGATGCTCGGGCTCAGTCGGATGAAGCAATACACCTGCGGGTTTGTTTACGATCAACAAATGATCGTCCTCGTACAGAACATCAAGCGCAAAAACAGCAGGCTCTACACCATATGGCTCCTGCTGGCATAGACGCATTCTAAGCTCCTGGCCCACTTCACCGCGCACATGCTGGGCGACAGGTGTTCCGTCCAGCCATACCTCTTTATGCTGAAACAAAAGATGGACCTGCTTGCGAGGCAGTTTCCATTCTTCCCGCAGCAGGTTCCCTAATGGCATGGCTGTGTCTGCTTCACGCAAATGCGCTATCAGCCATTCTCCTTCTTTATGCATATCAAGCATTTTTCTCAAGTCCCCTTGCTGAATCGACGTTACTCTTGTGCCAATCCCTGGCTTACTTGAATGGCACGGTCGAGGAAATGCTCGATCTCTTCACGGCTTTTGCCCAGTTTGCTGACGAAGCGGATGAGCTCCTTGCCTTCGTGGAAGGCGATAAAGCTAGGAATTCCGAATACATCCAGCTTTTGAGACAGCTCTGGCAAGGTGTCGCGATTAATGGCGACCATGTCCAATTTATCTGCATATGCTTTCTCGACTTCTGGCATGAAGGGATCAATCCGGTGGCAATCCGGGCACCAGTCAGTGTAAAACTTTACGATTACAGGCTTTTGGCCATTTGTAGCTTGCTCAAACTCTGCTTCTGTCTTGATTTCTCTCATTTCCGTTTCCTCCCTTGAATGATTTGGCAATAGTGTATCACAGGCCATTTCTTTTGTCGCTTTGTGTGTGCACTTAAAGGTTTTAGATTTGTCCGCCCTGATCTACGAGAATCTGGACAAAAGCCTCTGCAGGCTTTGACAACGGTCGATCCTTGCGATACGCCACAACCAGGGTGCGACTTGGCTTGGAGGTCAATCGCACATAAACCGGCGGCTCAATGGACCCTGGTGCAAGAGTAATCATTTTCGGAGCAAAGGAAAATCCCATGCCAGCGGATACAAGTGATTGTACCGTCTGGATATTGCTGCTTTCAAACACGATGCGAGGGCGAAAACCAGCCAGTTCGCACAAGCGCAAGGAAATCGTCCGGAAGCCTTGACCTTCCTTCAACAGAATGAAGGGTTGATCCGACAACTCTGCCAGATCGATTTCCTCGCGTTCGGCCAACGGATGCTGAGGCGGTACGGCAAGAAAAATTTCCTCGTTGATCGCAGGGATTGTCTCAATGGATAGGTCTCCGATCGGCATTGTCAGTAAGCTGACATCTATTTTGCCTCTCACCAGCAGTTGTTCCAAGTGGCTAGAGGTATCCTCCACCAGTTGAAGCTCGACTCCTGGAAAGCGCTTTGTAAATGCAGAAATGACATGAGGCAATACATAAGCTCCGGTGATTGGCAGACTCCCTACCATCAGCTTGCCGCTCTCTCCTACTGCATACGAGCGCATCTCGCGTTCCAAACCGTCCGACATGTCCACAAGGGTTTGGGCAACTTGTACAAAGCGTTGCCCCGCATCTGTCAGCTCAACATGCTGGGGCAAGCGGTGAAATAACGTAACACCCAAGAGCTTTTCCAGCTTGGCAATCTGTTGGCTGAGTGATGGCTGGGCTAGATGTAATCGATTCGCTGCGCGGGAAAAACTGCGTTCTTCCGCAACTGCCAGCACATAACGGACTTGTCGTAACTCCATAAAAACCTCCCGATAGGCAAAAACTATCCTTCTCATAATTATTATATCTTTGATCTATTTTCATTGCCATGATACAACCTTGATAAGAGTTTTTCGCACGAAGGAGGAAAAAGAATGATGAAACCCCGCACGATGTTTGAAAAGATTTGGGACAACCACGTCATCCACGAAGAAGCAGGGAAACCGAGCCTGCTGTATATCGACCTGCACCTGGTGCACGAAGTAACCTCACCACAAGCGTTTGAAGGACTCCGTCTGGCTGGACGCAAAGTTCGCCGCCCAGACCTGACTTTCGCGACCATGGATCATAACGTTCCGACTGCTGACCGCTTTAATGTCAAAGATCCAATCTCCCGTCAGCAAATGGAGACCCTCACCCAGAACTGTGAAGAATTCGGAATCACACTCGCTGACCTGAACAGCCCGGATCAAGGGATCGTTCACGTTATCGGACCTGAGCTGGGCTTGACTTCTCCTGGTAAAACGATTGTTTGTGGAGACAGCCACACCTCTACTCACGGCGCTTTCGGTGCACTTGCTTTTGGTATTGGTACCAGTGAAGTTGAGCACGTACTGGCTACTCAATGTCTGCAACAATCGAAACCAAAAACAATGGAAGTTCGCGTAAATGGTGATTTGCCATTCGGTGTTAGCGCAAAAGACTTAATTTTGGCGATCATCGCAAAATACGGAACCGACTTCGCAACGGGCTATGTCATCGAGTATACCGGAGCTGCAATTCGCAAGCTGACCATGGAAGAGCGCATGACGGTTTGCAACATGACCATTGAAGGTGGCGCACGCGCTGGTTTGATCGCACCTGACCAAACGACATTTGATTATTTGAAAGGCAAGCGCTTTGCTCCTCAAGGCGAAGACTTCCTGGCAGCAGTAGAAGCGTGGAAGCAGCTGGTTACAGACGAAGGTGCGCAGTACGATACCGTATGCGAAATCGATGCTACGACGATTGCGCCACAAGTAACCTGGGGAACAAGCCCTGGAATGGGTACGGACATCACCAAAACCGTTCCAGCACCAGAATCTTTCGAAACAGCCAACCAACGCAAAGCGGCTCAGGATGCACTCGCCTACATGGGTCTGACTCCAGGAACGCCAATGAGCGAAATCAAGATCGACCGTGTCTTCATCGGCTCTTGTACCAACGGCCGTATCGAAGACCTGCGCAAAGCTGCTGAGGTGGCAAAAGGACGCAAGGTCTCCCCTTCCGTACATGCGATGGTCGTGCCTGGCTCCCAACTGGTTAAGCAAATTGCTGAGCAAGAAGGATTGCATCTGATTTTCCAAGAAGCTGGCTTCGACTGGCGCGAATCTGGATGCTCCATGTGCCTCGCGATGAACCCAGACATCCTGAGTGAAGGCGAGCGTTGTGCTTCCACTTCCAACCGTAACTTCGAAGGTCGTCAAGGACGCGGTGGACGTACACACCTGGTAAGCCCAGAGATGGCAGCAGCCGCAGCGATCGCTGGACACTTCGTAGATGTGCGTGAATGGAAAAGCGAGAACGCTAGCAAGGAGGTATTCCAATGAACCCATTTGTCATCCATACAGGAGTGGCTGCCCCACTTGATCGTGTAAACGTAGATACGGACGCCATCATCCCCAAACAGTTTTTGAAGCGCATTGAACGCAGCGGATTTGGACAGTTTCTGTTCTACGAATGGAGATTTGAAGTAGATGGCAGCACGATTGATTCGTTCATTTTGAACACACCTGAGTACAAGGATTCTACGGTCCTGCTCGCCCGCAACAACTTCGGATGCGGCTCTTCTCGTGAGCATGCTCCTTGGGCCCTGCTTGACTACGGCTTCCGTGTAGTCATCGCTCCATCTTTTGCTGACATTTTCTACAACAACTGCTTCAAAAACGGCATTCTGCCAATCAAGCTGAGCGAAGAACAAGTCGACGAACTGTTCAAACGCGCTCAAGGACAGAAGAACTATCAGCTGACTATTGATCTGCAGGAACAGGTAGTCAAAGACAACGATGGTCTCTCCTACCCGTTCGAGGTAGATTCCTATCGCCGCTACTGCTTGCTCAACGGCTTGGATGACATCGGCATTACCCTTCAATACGAAGATAAAATTGCTGCTTACGAAGCTCGCCGCTAATCAGGCCGAAGCTACGTGAAAAGGCGAAGGCATGGAGCTACTAGCTTTCATGCCTTCGCTTTTTATGTAGATGCTAAAAAAGCAAATACATATGGGTCTCGTCTACGTATTTATCTCCGATCTTCAATGCCCTTTTCTCTTGACCGAATGGCTGAAAACCCATTTTTTCGTAAAAACGGACTGCTGCCTGATTCGAAGTAACGACGGCAAGCTGCACTTGATCGATATCCCCAAAAGCCTGCAAATGCGCCAGGGTCGCCTGCATGAGCTCTCGCGCTACACCTGTGCCCCTGTGTGCTTGCTTCACATACATCGAAACGATGACTGCCTTGTGCCGTACCTTCGCACCCTTATGGCGAAAATAGCCGATGAGCCCGACGATTTCCCCTTCTTCAAAAGCGCCAAAATAGCCGCTCTCTCCTTGATTGGACAAGGCTAATCTTGCTTGCCAATCCTCCAGGCTCTTCTTTTTTTCTTCCTCTAAGCTGGCGCCAAACGCCTCCGGCTCCTGCTCCAAAGCTTCTAGTCTTATGGCCGCCAACGCTTGAGCATCGTTCGGTACCAGTAGGCGTATTTCCATTCTAAGCTGCCCCTCTCCCTACATTTCCCACCATCATAGTGGACGAGGGCCTGATTGTAAAGAGAATCAGACTTATGCGGTATCATTTTGTCCCTTAGTTTCTAACCCAATGGCTTGCATCGCTTGTTCCCGTAGCTTGAACTTCTGTATTTTCCCTGACGCTGTCATCGGATACTCTTCAACAAACTGAATATAGTGAGGAACCTTGAACCGGGCGATTCTTCCGTCACAGAACTCCTTCACCTCTTCAACCTTCAAGTCTTCTCCCGGCTTGACGCGAATGCAAGCAAGAACCTGCTCTCCATACTTGCTGTCGGGTACTCCTACGACCTGCACATCCAAAATTTTCGGATGTGCATAGAGGTACTCTTCGACCTCACGGGGATAAATATTCTCCCCTCCGCGAATGATCATATCCTTTAGTCTTCCCGTGATCCGATAGTAGCCCTCCTCATCGATGGTCGCCAAATCGCCTGTATGCAGCCAGCCCTCAGCGTCGATGACCATCTTCGTCTGTTCTGGCATATTGTAATAGCCTTTCATCACCAAATAGCCACGGGTGCATAATTCTCCCTGGACATTTGCAGGCAGCGTTTCGCCTGTCACAGGATCGACCACTTTTGCCTCTACCCCGTCGTGAACTCTCCCCACCGTCGCCACTCTTCGTTCGATTGAATCCTCCGGTCTAGTCTGGGTAATGACTGGTGAAGACTCCGTCTGCCCGTAGGCGATCGTGATATCTCGAATCCCCATCTTTTCGACTACGTTTTTCATCACCTCGATCGGGCAAGGCGAGCCAGCCATGATCCCTGTGCGCAACGAACTCAGATTACGCTGCTCAAAACTGGGATGATTCAGTTCGGCAATGAACATCGTAGGTACGCCATACAGAGCGGTGCAGTGCTCGTTTTCCACGACAGAAAGCACCAGACCCGGTTCGAAGGCGATTACCGGCACCATCGTGGCACCAGTCGCTACACAAGCCAAAGTCCCCATCACACAGCCAAAGCAGTGGAAAAAAGGAACGGGAATACATACTCTGTCTTCCGCACCGAGACGTTGGCATTCAGCGACCTTGATCGCATTATTGACGATATTGGAATGGGAAAGCATGACGCCTTTTGGAAAGCCTGTTGTACCTGATGTATATTGCATATTAATCACATCATCCGGATCGAGGGATCGCTGTCTCTTTATACGCTCCTGCTCATCCAGAAGAGCAGCTCGATCCAACAGATCTCTCCAGGTAAACATACCAGGTTGACGATCTTCTCCTAGATAAATGACATTTTTCAAATGTGGCAGACGCGCTGACTCAAGCTTGCCTGGCTCACTATGTTCGAGCTCCGGGCAGATCTCACGAACCATAT
The DNA here is from genome assembly GCF_029870785.1 of Brevibacillus sp. AY1. NCBI lineage: Bacteria > Bacillati > Bacillota > Bacilli > Caryophanales > Paenibacillaceae > Brevibacillus > Brevibacillus sp. AY1. The sequence goes on along the minus strand of NZ_JAFLPN010000001.1, from coordinate 575,974 downwards.
CTACATAATTGGCATCACGAAAAGAACCCATTAGCAAAAGCGTGGTGGATTCCGACTGGCGCAAAAGGTATTCCAGCTCGTGGGTTCGATAGCTGGTATTTACCGTGACCAGCACTCCTCCCATTTTCGCGGAAGCAAACTGGGTAATGACCCACTCTGGTACATTGGTCGCCCAAATCGCCATATTCTCTCCTTTTTGAATACCGAGAGACATGAATCCTTTTGCCACTTGATTGCAGATTTCCTGAAATTCCTGATACGTATAGCGCAGCCCTCTTTCCTGATAGACCAGCGCTTCCTTTTGCCCGTATTTTTCTGTTGTCTCATCTAGCAGATCTCCAATGGTGATCGTGCGCAGCATCGCGCCACCTCCGCATCATTAGACTGAATGTTCACAAAATAACACTTCTGTATCTCCTAATATATTCCTTCCCGAATAAAAAAAGAAAAAGCGTCCCCCGATCGGAACGCTTTTTCCTTACTTCACTACGAAATTTTGTACGGCTTCCACCTTGTACGGCAGATGGTTGCTGTAATTCAGTTCCACGCGCAGTTCATGCTCGCCCTTGGGCAGCTTTTTCAAGAGAAACTCGGGTTGATAGATCATTCCTTTTGCCTCTCCATTGAGATAGAGATGTGCGTGACCTTCTCCGAAAACAGGAGTTTGACTCATGTCCCCGTTCTCATCCACAAACTGGAAGTTCTGCGTCAACAAGGAAACTTCCGCTGTCGTGCCATCTACTGCGATGTCCAAATTCAACGAAGGCTTTTCTGAACCGACTGGCTTGTTCACCGGTACGGTTGAGGCTGGAACACTTTCTCCACCTGGTCTGTAGGAGTCAGAGACGTTCAATGGATCCTTCACCAACAGCATGATCCCTGCCACCAGAACAATCAGGAAAACGATTCCACCCAAAATGAGATTACGCATACTGATAATAAAGACCTTCATGGCTCGCCTCTCCCTTTCGCTAGTGCTTGTCACTTATTTGTACATGCATACGCGAAAAGAAGATCTATTAGAAGCAAAACTTTTCTAGTCTTTACCGATAGTTGATAAATTGCACATCCAAAGGCAGGTCTGATTTGCGGATCGCTGCAATGATCATCTGCAGCTCATCCTTGCTTTTTCCCGTCACGCGCACTTGATCATCCTGGATCTGTGTCTTCACTTTCAAACCTGCATCCTTGATGATATTCGTGATTTTTTTCGCATTTTCCTTATCGATCCCTTGCACGAGCTTGACGCGCTGCCGTACGGTTCCACCCGCTGCAGGCTCGATCTTTCCGTAATCCAGGTTCTTGATCGGGACATCCCGCTTCACCAGCTTGCTGATCAAAATATCCTTGACCTGGCCCAACTTAAACTCATCATCCGAAACGAGCACGAGCTCTTCCTTATCCAATGAAATGCTGCTCTTGCTGCCCTTGAAATCAAAACGGTTTTCGATTTCCTTGACCGCAGTATGAATCGCGTTGGTCACTTCCGACAAATCTACCTTGGAGACAATGTCAAAAGAACTTTCTTTGCTCATGTAAAGACCCCTTTACGATTTCATTTGTTGAGCTTATATGGCTTTGACCAGACCTCCGTCCACCAGCAATGCCTGTCCCGTAACGTAGCTATTGGCAGGGGAGGCGAGGAAGGTAACCATCCGCGCAAATTCATCCGGTTGTCCATATCGGCCAAGTGGAATAAAGGACTCTTCCTGGATACGCACTTCTTCCATCGTCATGTTGGTACGCTCTGCTTGATTTTGATCCAGTTGGGCCACGCGGTCTGTCGCAATCCTTCCCGGTCCGATCGTATTGATCAAAATGCCATCCGGGCCAAGCTCTGTGGATAAGGTCTTTGCGAGTCCCACGACACCCGTGCGGAAGGTATTGGAAAGGATCAGATTTTCCAAAGGCTGTTTGATGGAGGACGAGGTGAAATTGATAATCCGTCCGAATTGTTTGGCACGCATATGGGGCAGGACGGCGCGGATCGCGCGAACGTAGCTGAGCAGATTCAATTCAAACGCTTTGATCCAATGCTCATCCTCAAGCTGATCAAACCTGCCTGGCGTCGGTCCGCCGGAATTGTTGATCAAAATGTCAACGCCGCCAAAACGCGCAACGGTTTCCTCTACGATGCGCGAAATATCTGCTGCTTGGGTCACATCGGCTACTACAGCCAGAGGCTCTCTTCCTGTCGCTTGCAAGATCTCTGCTTTTACTTTTGACAGTGCTGCTTCATCGCGGCCGCAGATGGTCACGTTAGCGCCTTCATGAGCCAAGCACACTGCTGTCGCTTTGCCCAATCCTTTACTTGAAGCGAGTACGATTGCTGTTCTTCCCTGTAATTGCAAATCCATTTTCATACCCCTCTCGATTTGAAAATATCATTATGTATTCTTCTTACCTTTTATTCTACAGAACTTTCAGATGAACGAAAAGCAAAAGAGGAGGTGCACGCACACTTCCCCTCCCCTTTTACTTTGTTTTTTTCGATTACGATCCTAAACGGGCTCTACGATTGCTTTTTTTGCTGCCCTTTTCGCTTCTCTTCGCGCGATTCGCTTTTCCTTGGCACCTTCAAACAAGGAGTACAACACCGGAACGAGAATGAGAGTTACCATCGTATGGAACACAAGTCCTGAGATGACCGCTGTGGCGAGTGGCGCTTCAAGGTCGGAGCCTTCCGCCATCGCAAGAGCCATGGGCAGCATGCCGAGAATAGCCGTCAGTTTCGTCATGATGACCGGACGAACCCGCTCCTTGGTTCCCTGTACAATCGCTTCTGACAGACTCATCCCACGCTCACGCAGCAAATTGATTCTATCAATCAACAGGATGGCATTGGACACGACGATCCCGATCAGCATGATCATGCCGATCATCGCCATTTCCCCAAATATCCGTTGTGTGACAACAAATCCAATCACGACACCAACTAAGGCCATCGGAATCGTTAACAAAATGATCAGAGGCTGTGAAATACGGCCAAACTGAGCCACCATAATCACGTAGATCAAAGCGAGAACACCTGCAAATACGAGAAGTCCTTGTGTCATATTTGCACTTTGCTCTTTCAGCTTCCCTGCAATCTCTACCTCATAGCCGGCTGGAACAGCGAGATTGGGCAATTTTACTCCGATTTCGCGTCCTACAGTACCGAGATCCGTGCCTAGCAGCTCTGCTGATACCGTCACAATGCGCTCTCCCTGCTCCCGTACGATCACGACCGGTGATTTGCTATAGGTCACCTCGACCAGCTCCGAGAGAGGAACCTGCGCACCAGAATTTGTAGTAATCATAATCTGACGCAGTTGTTCTGGATGCTTCAGCCAATCTTCCGGCATTTGGGCGACAACCTCAACGTCCAGTCCATCCTTGGAGATGGAAGTAACCGATTGTGTTCCAATCAGTGTGCTGATCTGCTGCAGCATGGAGCGATGATCGACATCAAAACGAGCCAACGCCTCTTGCTTGGGAATCAGGGTTACTTTTTCTTTCCCTTCCTGAAAGTCATTGCGAATGTTATTGACACCTTGAATACTGGCGAGCATGGCCTCAACCTCTTTGGAGATGCTAGCCATCTGCTCCATATCGTCACCCTTGATATCCAGTTGAATCGGAGCTTCCGTACCCTGACCCCCGAAGGCTGTCGTTATGCTTTCCGTACCTTCGATCGCCTTCAGCCGTTCATTGATATCGAAAGTCAACGCTTCCTTGTCACGACTTCGTTCTTTCTTTCCTTTCAAGGAAATGAAAATCTCGGAGGAGCTTTTGCTCGCAAAGAAAAACACATCTTTCACTTCCGGCATATCGCGCAGTGCTTGTTCTGCCTGCATGGAAACCTGCTGTGTCGCCTCCAGCGTAGATCCTTTTGGCATATTGATGTTGGCAAATACGAGGTTTTCATTCACATCCATGCCTTGGCCCATTTTCATCATGGGCATCATGAAACCTACACCCACGAGCAACAAAATGGAGGCAATCACCGTTTTGACCCGATGGCGCAATGCCCATTTCAAAATGCGCTGAAAGGCTCTCACGATGACATGGTCTCGAGACTCACCCTCCAGAGATACTTTTTTGTCTTTCTGCAAGAATCGGTCTGAAAATACAGGGACAAAAAAGAATGCTGCAATGGTAGATGCAATGATGGCAGATGAAACCGTGAAGGCAATCGTCGCCAAAATCGGCTTTAACCAGTCTTCAAAATCAGCAAAGACGAGTGGCAAAAAGACGACGATGATGGTTAATTGAGACGTAAAAACAGGTGTCAGAACCTCGCGCGTTCCTTTTACAATCGCTTGCGAGAGCGGCTCCCCCTTCTCGCGGAAGTGATAGATGCTCTCCAGAACCACGATTGCGGCATCTACGATCAGCCCGACCGACAAGCTGAGGGAAATCAAGGTAACCATATCGATGTTGTAGCCGCCGATCTTCATCGCAATAAAGGTCATCAGTGCTGATAGGGGCAAAGTTGTCGCAATAACCAGCGTCACCCGCCAATTGCGTAAGAAAAGAAACAGTATGAGTATCGCCAGTGCTCCACCAATCATCAACTCGCGACTCAGATTGCTGACAGCGTGCTTAATGTAGGAGACGGCTTCTACCATCACTTTCAGTTCATATTGCCCGCTGGCCTCTGCGTTGATTTGCTGAACGACCTTTTCCACTTCGCCTTGCGTCGTGATCAGATCACTGCCATCTGAACGTTTCACCGAAAGATAGATAAATACTCCTCCGTTGGTCAAAGCGACGGAGTCCTTCACTTTTCCACGCAGATCTTCAACCCGCGCGAGCTGACTCAAAGCCACCATGCCACGCGGGGTGTCAATGGTGAGCTGATTCATTTCCTGAACAGTATTATACGTATTATCAATCATGACTACGGTATCAAAACCGATGTTTTCCAATGTGCCTACAGCCTGTTTCCAGTTCGTCTGCTGGAGCTGCCCGATGACTTGCGCAGGTGTTGTCTGATACGCATTCAATTGCTCTGGAAGCAAGGTGATCGCGATTTTGTTCTCAAAGCTGCGATCCGATATATCTACTTCCTTGACTCCAGGTACTGCTTCAATGCGATCCTTGATCGTTGTTTTGGCCAAGCCAAGCATTGCTTGAGGATCTGCTCCGACGAGTGCGTAGTCGATCAGCGCGTCATCCCCGAGATTGGCTTGATTCACGTTGATTGTATCGACAGCTTTCGGAAAATCGTTGCGGACCCTGTTTACCGCGTTTTGAACTTCCTGCTTGACCCTTTCCCCTTGACCTTCCTCTGCAATGATTTGGATAGAGCTACGACCTGTACTTGTACTGGATGAGTACTCTTTGATTCCGGAAATCGATTTGAGCTCCTGCTCGATCTTTTTGGTCACCTTTTCTTCCATTTCTTCAGGCGGCAGGGCTCCTCCCGCTGCATTGACTGTAAGCCATGGAAAGTTGGATTTGGGCACTAATTCAATGTTAAAAGTGAACAACGAACCGATGCCTGCGATCACAATCAGAAACGTAATCAGATAGACGATCAGTCTTCGTTTGAGCAGGAAGAGAATCATTCGAATCATGCTTATTCTCCTCTCGCCTCAACTTTTTGTCCCTCAACGTAGAAGGTAATCCCACTTTTCAAAAGTTGGTCCCCATCGTTGATTCCTGACAAGATTTCAATGTGATCGCCTGTCAATTGTCCAATTGCCACTTCTTTTTTCACTACGACCCCATCTACAACCGCCATCACGTAGTTGGAAGACTTGCTCACACCCACGCTCTCCAGCGGAACGAGGAAGCCATTAATAGGACGTTGAACCTTGATCGTTGCAGACATCCCTCCACGCAGGGTCCCATTCGGATTGGAGACCGCGACCTCTACCCGATACCGACCAGTCTGTTTATCAATAACAGGCGAGACGAACGTAATGGTTCCTTCCCTGCTTTCTTGATCCTGAGAAACGACTTGAACCTTGCCGTTTTTAGAAAAAAGGGCGATAGCGTCATTCGTAACATCCAACGTTACCTTTACTTCAGACAAATCCACCACATGGATCATTTGTTCACCTGGAGATACCTGCTCGCCTACCTGCTTAAACACATCAACAACGGTCCCGGCAAAAGGAGCCGTAATCCTTGCATCGTCCATGCTTTTTTTGGCTCTTTCCACCTGGCTTGCCGCTTGCTTGATTGATGCATTGGCCATTGCCACATCCTCCGGTTCAGCTGCACGCAGCAAGGAGTCTAAAGCAAGCTGTGCATTTTTCACCGAAATCTCAGCATTCGTCAGCTCTCTTCTGCGCTGGTCCATTTCACTTTGCGATATCGCTCCGCCTGCGAGCAGCTTTTCTCCTGTCTCAACCTCTTGCTTCGCCTTCGTCAGCTGATTTTGCGCGCTTGTGACCTGCAATCTTTGTTGTTCAACCGCCTCTTCTGTCGCTCCTTTTAATGTCTTCGACTTGCGGGCTGCCGCTTCGGCCACCTGACTGGAAGCTGCTTCTACTTCCTTCTGATAATATCGGGTATCCAGAGTAGCCAGTAGCTGACCTTCCGTGATTTTGGCTCCCTTGACCGCACCGATAGACGAAATCGTGCCTCCTGTTCCAAATGGCAGTACGGCCTCGCGCTTGGCCTCCATGATGCCTGTCAATTCCATAAAGACCGGTGTTGATTCTTTTTTTACAGTAACCACTTCTACCACCTTTGCCTGCACAGTCTCTGCTTGGGCTTGGTTGGCTTCCTCCGGCGCTCCACTGCAGCCAGCTGTTACGAGCAAAAGTGATGCAAGGATCATGGTCGTTCGTCTGTTCACAATAATTCCTCCATTTACCTCTCAATCATTCTCTTGCGTTATTGTGCCAGTTTTTACCTCTACGCCAAACAGTCAACGGGTGGAACTTTTCCTCCTCCTCAAGACGGAGAGCATGCCTGCTGAAAAAAAAAAACCGCCAGAGTTTTCCCTCTAGGCGGTTGTAGTCTTGGTATTAAGGACTTTTACGATTCTGCGATGAGCTGCTCCATCTCTTCCAGCAATTCCTTGAACACGGCCAATGCTTCGCGAATCGGCTCTGGCGAAGTCATATCTACCCCTGCACCCTTCAGGAGGTTGAGCGGATAATCCGAGCTGCCCCCCTTGAGGAATTGCAGATAGCGCTTCACAGCCGGTTCTCCTTCCTCCAATATCTGTTTGGAGAGAGAGGTCGCTGCGGAAAAACCTGTCGCGTATTTGTAGACGTAGAAATGGCGGTAGAAGTGCGGAATTCGTTCCCACTCCAGATCAATTTCCTTGTCTATAACCATCTCTGGTCCGTGGTACGCCACATTCAGCTCGCGATACAGCTCATTGAGGCGGTCAGCTGTCAGCGGCTCACCTTCCTCTTCCTTGGCATGTATGATTTTCTCAAACTCCGCAAACATGGTCTGCCGGAAAACCGTCCCCCGGAATTGCTCCAGGTAGTAGTTGATGAGGTACATCCGTTTTTGCTTGTCAGTCGTGGTTTTGAGCAGATGATCCATGAGAAGGGCTTCGTTCAGGGTAGAGGCCACTTCCGCAACAAAGATTTTATAATCGGCATACGTGTACGGTTGATTTTTGTTCGAATAATAGCTGTGCAGGGCATGCCCCATTTCATGAGCGAGAGTGAACATGTTGTTGACGTTGTCCTGGTAGTTCATCAAGACAAACGGATGAGTCGTATAGGCCCCCCATGAGTAGGCGCCACTTGTTTTTCCCTCGTTTTCATGCACATCGATCCAGCCATTGGTGAAGCCTTCCCCAAGCACTTTACCATAGTCGTCGCCTAGCGGGTGCAGTGCTTCCTTGATGGTTTGAACAGCCTCGTCGTAAGGAATTTTCATATCCACTTCCGGAACGATCGGCACATACAAATCATACATGTGCAGCTCGTCGACACCGAGCGCTTTTTTACGCAAGGCGATATAGCGATGCATGAGCGGCAAGTGCTCACGAATCGTCGCAATCAGATTGTCGTATACCGATACGTCCACATTGTCCGCGAACAGTGCAGAGTAAAGAGCAGAAGGATACTTCCGTGTACGTACGTAGAAGACATCTGCTTTTACTGACGAAGTCAATGCTGCGGCAATTGTATTGCGGAATTTGCCATATGTGCTGTACAGAGCCTCAAATGCTTCTTTGCGCACCCTGCGATCCTTGCTTTCCATAAACTGCGTGTAGCGACCTTTTGTCAGCTCTACCTCTTCCCCATTTTCGTCCTTGATCATGGGGAACTTGATGTCAGCATTGTTCAGCATGCCGTAGATTTTGGAGGGCGCTGAAGCCAGTTCGCTCATGTTGGCCAGGAGCTCTTCCTCCTCCGACGATAACGTATGGGGCTTGAATCGGGTGATTTCATTAAGCAAGATCCGGTAATGGGCCAAGCCGGAATTCTGGTTGATCCACGACTCCAGCTCCTCCGTCGGAATGTCCAGGATCTCTGGCTGTATGTACGAAGTGGAGCCATACACTTGTGTGCTCAATGCAGTAGCACGGTCAGTCAAGCCCTGGTAGGTGCTGTTTGCATTGTCCTCATCACGTCTCATGCGCGCATACACGTAGACCTGATCCAGCGTTTTCAACAATTCATCCTGCAGGGTGAGAGCATCCAGCAAATGCTGCGCGGACTGACTCAGCGTTCCCTTCTTGGCAGCCAGCTCATCTGAGAGCTTCTTTGCTTTCTGTACATCTTGTTCCCAGGCTGCATCAGTGGGATAAATATCCTCTAGACGCCACTTGTCTTCTGCTGCAATTTCACTACGTTTCGGCAGAGTTTTACTTTTACTCAACTTCCTCACTCCTTCATACTTCACTGGATGATCCTACCTGTATCGTATCGTATTCTCTCTCCCTGTTCAAATAGACATGGTCTTATCTTGCCAAAAGAAAAAGCCAACTCTCCTGAAGTGGAGTAGTCAGCTTCTTCCAACCCCCTGATAAAAATATCCCGCTTCCTCTAACGCTCTTGCGGGCCAAGCGTTTCTTCCGTCAAAAAGCAGGGGGACTTCCATCATTTCCATGATCTTTGCCCAATCCAGCTCGACACACTCCTTCCACTCCGTTACCAAGAGAGCAGCATGCGCCCCTTGAAAGACAGCCTCAGGTGTCGAAGTGTATTCTGCATCCGGGAAAAGCTCCTTTACATGGTTTGAAGCCACAGGGTCGTAGGCGACGATCAATGCCCCAGACCTCTGTAAGGCATCCAGAATAGTCAGGGAGGGGGCTTCACGGATATCGTCGGTATCCGGTTTGAATGCGAGGCCCAGCAACGCGATTCGTTTCCCATACAGATCAGGCATTTGTTTGTGGAGCTGCTCTAGGAACCAGAGAGGCTGGGTAGCATTGACCTCCCTCACTTTTTCCAATATCGACAGGTTTACGCCGTGTCGTTTGGCAAGATTCAGCAAAGCAATCGTATCCTTCGGGAAACAGGAGCCACCATAGCCGACACCTGCGCGAAGGAACTGTGGTCCGATCCTGCTGTCGAGACCCATCCCCTGTGAAATGGTCAATACGTCTGTTCCGATTTCGCTGCTCAGTCTGGCCAATTCGTTCATGAAAGATATGCGTGTAGCCAAGAAAGCGTTGGATGCATACTTGATCAATTCGGCATTCGCACGTGTCGTCTCTACCCAGGGCGCTGAGATGCCCTTGTACATTTCCTTCATGATATTCATCGCTTTTTGACTATCCGCACCCACGACGATTCGGGATGGCTGCAAGGCATCTTCCAATGCGCACCCCTCACGTAGAAACTCCGGATTGGAAACAACGTGCAGGTCGGCACAGTGACACAGCCTGCTTGCGGCATGGTCTCCAGTCCCGACAGGCACGGTGCTTTTGATGACCACCACTCGCTCCACCGGCGCCAGGGAATGCAGCTCTTCAATTTCTTGAAGTGCAGCATGTAAATAAGTCAAGTCCGCCTCACCATTTGCTGCCTCAGGTGTTCCTACGCAAACGAAGATGACTTGTGCTTCTTTTGCTTCATGAAGACAGGTCGTAAAAAAAATATTTTCTTGTTCCAGGACTTGTTTGAGCACCTGATCAAGACCTGGCTCGTAAATCGGTGATAGCCCCTGCATGAGTCGATCGATCTTATGCTTAACGACGTCGATCCCCAGCACCTGATGCCCCTTTACAGCCAGGGAAACTGCCGTTGTCAATCCCACGTAACCGGTACCGATCACGGCAACCTTCATTCTTTCACCCCATCATTTTTTCATCACACGCAGGTAGAGGTCTTCCAAAATCGCTCGCTGCTTTGAAATGTCGTGACTGCGTTCCACTTTTTCCCTCGCCCGCGCCACTACTTGCGGCCACTCTCCCCTCGCCTCCATCACATGCTCCATCATCCTTGCCAGCTTTGTCGAGGAACGCTCAGGGACCAAATAACCGCTCACTTTATGTTCAATCAACTCTGGTATGCCTGCATGATAGGTCGAGATCACCGGTCTTCCTGTCGCCATCGCCTCCATCAATACATTGGGAATACCTTCCTGATTTCCGTTCCTAGCCGTTTTACAGGCGATCACGAAAAGATGGCAGCGCGCTAGTTCACGCTGCACCGCGTGGTGGGGTAGCGCCCCTTTGAACACAACTTGCTTTTCGATTTGGTATTTCTTCACCATCCGCCGTAATTTCTGCTTTTCTTCTCCGTCACCGACTATGATCAATTTGGCCTTGGGATACTTGATCCGTATTTGCTTGAAGGCTTTAATCAATGTATCCATTCCCTTTTTCTCTGTCAGTCGTCCAACACTCAGCAGACGGTACTCGTCATTGGCTACAGCTTGGGGGGCCTGCATGGGAAATTTTCGCAAGTCAATCCCGGACCGGATCAACGTAATTTTCTTAGCAGGACAACCCAAGCGAACCAGCCTTCGCTTCATGTGTTGACTGACAACTGTAAAGGCCATTCCTTTGCGAAACAAGCGTTTGAGCGCGCGCCGATAAGACGGATTTTCCCGTACCCTCTTCGTTGCGTCAAAACCGTGAAAGGAGGTGATCAAAGGGATTTTTGCTTTGCGCGCATACGGGAGAAGCTCCAGTCCAGCAGGACCAAACCGAGCGTGCAGACATTTCACTTTTTTTCTTCGCAACCATGTGGAGAGGCCGGTCAAATGCTTGCGCACATAGACCGGCGAGTAGGGAAAAAGCTTTTTGTTCATGTGCCTTTGTCGCGTCAAGACGATTGGTTCGACCTGTCGGTGGCCAAGTAGCTGCTCGTATATAAAGGTTTCACTTTTCGGAAGAAACTTTCTTCGATAAACGAGGACGCGATGCATAACCGGCCTCCTATCCTTTCGTTCTTATCCCTTGTCTTGCGCTTGTAAGTCTGCCAATTGCAATCGAAGCCCTTCCTCCAAAGCGACCCGTGGCTTGTAACCTAATTTCCCGGTGGCAAAACGAATGTCTGCACTGGTGCGTTTGGAATCTCCTGCTGAATCAGCCATGTAGGTAATCTTTGGAGAGACATTCAGCAAGCTTCCCATGAGGTTCAGGACATCAATCAGTTTGAATTCGCGATCGCCACCAATATTGAAAATATCTCCCGGATCTGCGTACTGAGCCGCCAAGATGTTGGCTTCCACCGCATCCGTGACAAAAGTAAAATCCCGACTCTGCTGTCCGTCGCCGTAGATGGAGACGGTCTCCCCCTTCATCAGATGGCGAAAAAATCGGTGAAAAGCCATATCCGTGCGTTGTCTGGGCCCATATACGGTAAAGTAGCGGAGCATGGTGACCGGCAGCCCGAATGCTTTTACATACACCTGACAAATTTGCTCCATCGACGCCTTGGTCACCCCATAGGGCGAGATTGGGCGCAACGGCGTCTGTTCGTCTGTTTTATCGCCATCCATGGTGCCGTACACAGACGAAGAAGAAGACGCTACGATGACAGGTGGCTTTGGGAGCTTCAGGCACGCCTCCAGAAGGGATTGTGTGCCCAGAATATTGTGACTTACATAGTCAGTAAAGGCTGTGCCCCAACTGCTCCGTACGCCTGGGAGGGCAGCCAGATGATAGACGACATCTACTCCCTCCAACCACTCCTCCCATCGATTCGCCTGGATCATGGCTGAATGAAAGGTGAAGGCCGGATGGGTTCCGATTTCCGCCAGGTTACGCAGTTTGGCAGCGACATCATAATTGTCGAGAAAACCGTCTATTCCTATCACGGTAGCGCCGTCACGAAGCAAGCGCTGCGTCAAATGCGATCCGATAAATCCGGCACATCCGGTGACAAGAGCTTTTGTCATCGACGACGACGCCTCCCTTTCCGTTTCTTCAGCTTTCTGATGACCAGGTAGCCTTCCCTATAGCCGTAGACTGCTCTATATTTGTTCCCCCAACGTTTCAAATAGTAGGAAAAGGTTTTCTTCCGCAGGTGGTTTCTTCTTCTTTTCATTTTCCCGTCCGTCAGCTGCCCTTTATGCTTGGTTCGATTGTATAATTTGCGGTTAATAAACCGTACAGGGTACTTTTCGATCAGTCGCAGAATGATGCGGCGGTCTTCCATGATCCGTCCTTGGTATTTATCAGAGGTGTCCCAGCCTCCGACCTCATGCAAAGCAGAAACACGATAGCAGCGTGGCGCCACCATCCAGCGGTTGTATTTCAAAAACTGATACTTGTTGCGAAAATGTTTGTGCCGCACTAGAAATGGATTGTAGTACTTACCTCGCTTCACACGCCAAATCTTTACATTCCCGTAGTATAGAGCTGTTTTTGCTCTGCTTTTGTGAATGTATTTCTTCATTACGGCAAGCGTGCGTTTTGGCAGCCAATCATCTGAATCCAATTGCAACAGATAGGGGGTATTGATTAGGGCAAGCGCCTGGTTCATCACTTTGGAGATACCTGAGTTTTTTTCCATCCGATAGTACATCACGTTTGGAAGGTGCAAGTATTTTTCTACTTTTTTTCGCGTATTGTCGGTAGAGGCATCATCCATGATCAACAAGTTCCAGTCTTTTGACGTTTGCTTCATGACACTGGAGATCGCTTTGCGAATAAACTTTGCCCGATTGTAAGTCGGGATCACAACAGTAAAGGTCGGACTCATAGCTCCTCCCTCTTGACAGCTGGTATTCGAATCGATGATTTGTCACTCAGAATAATAACGCCAATGCTGTCCGTTGATTGGCCTGTCAAATGTGAGGACCGACCAAATACGCTGTCCGTCAGTTTCCAGTCGACATTTTTCAACGAACTGTTTTCTAAAAGAATGCTGTTTTCGATATGAACACAATTTTCCAATTGCACGCCATCTTGCACGGATACAAACGGTCCCAGTCGGCAATTTTTGATGTGACAACCCTCACCAATCAGGACGGGGCCAACGATTTCACAGTTTTCCAGGACGCTGCTCGTTCCTACCTGATGTGAATATCCAACCTCTTTTTCCAGCATCCAGCGATTTGCTTCCAGCCAGCGATCGATTGTTCCCACGTCGGAATATTTGCCGCTCGTAATGGCATGCGCCATATGGTAGCCACGATCAATCATCGACTGGATGGCATCTGTAATTTCATACTCCCCACGGGCCGAGGGCTGCAGTGTAGCAATCGACTCAAAGATGGGTTTGGTGAAAAGATAAGCACCAATCACCGCCAAATTACTCTTGGGCTGTTTTGGTTTTTCCTCAACACAAATGAGACGCCCATCTTTCACTTCGGCGATCCCATAATCCTGTGGTCTCTCCACTTCACTTAGCATCACGACACCGTCGGATTGTGTACGTTCAAAAGCACGCGTCAGTCCGTGCAGCGAATCCATCAGCAAGTTATCGCCCAACAACAAGATAAACGGTTCGTCTTGCAAAAACGACTGTGCCAATTGGACGGCATGTGCGATTCCCAAGGGAACCTTTTGCTCAATAAAGGTAATGGTAGCCCCGAATTGACTACCATCACCAACTAGAGGAGGAATTTGCACTTGGGAAGGGTGAATGACGATCCCGATGTCATCAACACCCACTTCACGCAGCTTGCGGATGCAAGAGTGTAAAACTGGATGATTGGCCACAGGGAGGAGGGTCTTTGGTTGCGAATAGGAAAAGGGGTGCAGTCGCGTGCCACGCCCAGCACATAAGATTAACCCTTTCACATCTATCACTCCCCAGTTGTGCTCTGTGATACTTACAACGTATGCACATCTGCGTATCTGGACAGGGCAAACGTCCACACTGGGGAAAGAAAGGGCGTAAACCTAGCGTTTTCCCGCGATTGTCACCCCGCTTTGGGAAGCTGCTGTCTCGTGTTTTGTCGTTTTTCTAGGGCTTGCTTAAAGACACGCAAATATCCTTGTGCGGTCGCATACCAGGAAAACTGCTTGGCTCTCTGTAGGGCTTGTTTTCCCATTTCCACGCGAATTTGCGGATGTTTCCACATGACCTCCCAGATTGCGGGAAGCTCACTACTCCAATCCTTGGGAGGAATCAATATCCCACTTCCCTGATGTGTCACTACTTCACCGATACCTCCGCGCGGTGTAGAAATGACAGGCTTGCCTGATGCCATCGCCTCCAGATTGACACGGCAAAACGCTTCCTGCCATACCGACGGCGTTGCCACGACATCACCAATCTGATAATAAAGAGGCATTTGGGCACTCGGAACAAAATTCACGAACTTCACCTTGTCTCCGAGAGGTTTGGCCAATTTCCGCAATTCTCGTACATAAGGGTTCAATCGATTGCTGCCATAGCCCGTACCCCCTACGATGACGAGACGAGCCAGAGGGTCCTGCTCACTTACCTTTCGAAAAGCCTTCAGCAAGACGTGGACACCTTTGGCTCGCATCAACCTGCCAGCGTAGAACAAAACGCGGTGCTCAGGCTTCAGTCCGATCTGTTTGCGCAGTTTTTTTACTGTGTAGTGGATTTTTGCCACCTGATAAGGAGAAACATCTACCCCGAGATGCACAGCATGTATTTTTTTCGCCGGAATCCTGAAAGCCTTCATAAAATGACGCCGCAAATACTCGCTGTTGGTCAGAAAACCCTCCGTGAGACGCACGACCCTTCTCATTTTTTCTTTGCTTATGATCGAAGGGGAAGCGTAGACATGGGAATGCATATTAACAAAGACCGGGATTTTGGGGAAATGGCGCTTCAAGGTCAGCACATACGCAGGTCGATTCTCCACCATGATGACATCCGGTTTATTCTTGCGAAGATGCTTGATGATTTTTTGCATATAGGGCTTCGGACCGTTGTAGTGAAATCTGACAAAATGCCGGTTTTCTTCCATCGCTGATTTTGGATAGGTCTCGCATTTGCGGGTATAGATCGTGATTTGATGTTCTGGATCCATCATCTTCGTCGCTTCATCAATATCATGCTCGACTGAGCTGCCTTTGACAGGGGGAACGGAGAATGGTCCGGGACTAATGATCGCGATGTGCATGTCGCTCGTTTTCCCACTCCTTTTTCAAAGACAGCACAACCTGATACAAATGCTGTCTTTCCTTCGTTTGCGCCTCTTCAGCTTCGAGGCTGCGCTTTTCCCACCCAGCAAGCTGCTCCTTCACTTCCTTCAGCTCCAGCTCCAGCCGCTGAATTTGTTCCTTTAGGTTCTCTTCTACCTTCTTTTCAACCACCTGCGGTTTTTGCAGGTTCATTTCCACCGGTTTCAAGCATGTGATTCTTTCTACTGCCTCATCGACGACATATTGGCCAGAGAAGACACCTGGCGTTACCCAATGGGGCAAATCCCATTTTTTCTTTTTTTCCATATACCATGACCTCCAGCATGATGCCACCTGTTCCACTCGACAATGCATGTTAGGTTAGGCAGGATGGCAACTAGCATCTACGTAATATGCTATGACACAGCCCGATGATGGGTACGTGTATAAGAAAAACTTGCTTTGTCGCAAATATATTAGAAAACTTGGCTACGGCCAAGCTTTTGGCGGAGCCTTAGTTGCACTTATACTATCTTCCGCTAATCTTTTTAGCGCTTTAGCGCACTTAAACTTTCCGATAGTATAAAAAAACCGCTCTGACTGTTTCCAATCAAAGCGGTTGCCGATGATCTTTGGTTGTTTGTTGTCTGCGGAAATTGAGACTGTATAGACGTGCTTGCTCTACGCTCGTGATTTGCTGCTTTTGCCATTCAAGCAAAATCCGATCGATGTAACGGATATGCAGCTTCCCTACCGTGGCAGCCTCACGCAACGCTGTCAAAATCAGCTCTTCCTGATAGCCATCCTGATTCGTCCACATATGGATATTCTCGATCTCAATCGGGGACAAAGGACGGCCAAAAGCTTGCTCGAAACGGGTATAGATGGCGACGGGCTCTGTATCCATCGATGCTGCCACTTCTCCAAACACTCCTCCGCCCGGAATCGACGATTGCTGCTCGCGCCACGTGTTGTAGAGCTTCCGATAGAGTGGCGTCAGATTGTACTGCTCGTGCCTCATACCAGTCTGTTCGTCACGGTACTCATCAATGGAGATCCAGTCTTCCTTCAACAGTTTTTGCAAGGATTGAATCAGTTTCATACTGGAAAGAGACATTCTCTCCTCCAGCTCTGCCAATGTGGGAAAACGATTCCCCTCCTGCTGAAAGGAAAGTAAATGGATGAGAAGCATCATTTCTTCATCTGTCAAAGACATGCGTTTATACAATTTTAAAAGCATATTGGATACAGAAGTTGCACCCTCTTGCAACAATTGCAATATATGGGAATCCATGTAGCATATTCACCTCTGGGTTGGATTTACTCGGATGTAAAAGGCGCCTGCCAGTAGGAAGAAGAATCACCCTGCTGCCCTCCAGCAACAGGGTGATTCGAAAAACAAGGAAGGAACCCGTTTATGGATAGAGACGATTCAGCATACGTGGGAACGGAATCGTTTCTCTTACGTGATCAAGTCCACAAATCCACGCGATGGTCCGCTCCAGACCCAGTCCAAAACCGGAATGTGGAACCGTTCCGTACTTGCGCAGATCGAGATACCAGCGATACGCTTCCTCGGACAGCTCGTGCTCAGCAAAGCGCTTTTCCAGCAGCTCTGGATCGTCGATACGTTGGCTGCCACCGATAATTTCACCGTATCCTTCCGGTGCGATCATGTCGGCACACAATACGACTTCCGGTCTTTCTGGATGTGGCTTCATGTAGAATGCCTTGATCTCCGTCGGATAGTGAGTGATGAAGACAGGCTTGTCATAGTGCTCGGCAATCATGGTCTCATCGGGAGCACCGAAGTCGTCGCCCCATTTGATCTCACTGCCTTTATCCTGAAGCAGCTTGATGGCATCGTCATACGTGATACGCGGGAAGGTGCCGATGACGTTTTCCAGCTTGCTGGTGTCACGCTCCAGTGTTTTCAGTTCACGCTGACAGTTCTTCAGCACGGATTGAACGACATGGGAGACAAATGCTTCCTGGATTCGAAGATTTTCTTCGTGATCGACGAAAGCCATCTCCGGCTCGATCATCCAGAACTCGATCAAATGGCGACGCGTTTTTGATTTTTCAGCACGGAAAGTAGGACCAAACGAATAGACACGCCCCAGAGCCATTGCGGCGGCTTCCATGTACAACTGGCCGGATTGGGACAGATAGGCGTCTTCGTCAAAATACTTCGTATGGAACAGGTTGGTCGTACCTTCCGCTGAAGTAGGCGTCAAAATCGGCGGATCTACCTTGAAGAAGCCATTCTCCTGGAAGAATTCGTACATCGCACGGATGACTTCTGAACGAACAGCCATAACTGCCCGTTGACGAGGAGAACGCAGCCAGAGATGGCGATGATCCATCAAGAAGTCAACCCCGTGTTCTTTCAAAGAGATTGGGTATTCTTGTGCAATCTGAATAATTTCAACACCGGTTACGGTTAATTCGTATCCACTTGGAGCGCGATCGTCTGCACGAACCACACCCGTTATGTACAAGGAGCTTTCTTGCGTCAGTTTGGAGGCATTCTCCCATACGTCTTCTGCAACTTCCGCTTTTACGACAACACCCTGAATAAAGCCAGAGCCATCGCGTAGCTGCAAAAACTGTATTTTTCCGCTGCTTCGCTTGTTATACAGCCAGCAGCCTATTCGTACTTCTTGTCCAACATGCTGCCCTACTTGGGCAATCGTCGTCAACATCGGATCATTTTCCCTCCATTTACCATTACCTAACATTGAGATGCTTGGTATACCTAACAATTATACTATCGGCATGTTTTAAATACAACGAGAACCGATTGAAGGCATTCCATTTGTTTACCGTAATAATATTATGTTTTCTTTTTTTAAAACAAAGCCCTCCTGTGTGATTAAACAGAAAGGCTTTGCAAATATCTATACTTTTGGATCGTCGCTATTATTTGTTTTTGGTTCTGCCCATTCTTGGCGGTCCGTTGTATCCCAGCCATCCACTACCTCAGCAGATTCTGACCCTTCTTCTATCGATTGCATTTCGTCTTGGAGAAGCAAATCAAGAACATGCTCCTCAAGCTCCTCGTGCTCTTCATCCTCGTCGCTCCACACATCGTGAATCGCTGAATCAACATTTTCAACGGGCAATCCTTTTTCCCCCAATGAAATCCACTGAAGCACTCCGTTGCACTCCTGCCCTGCCCGATGCCTCAAAACCGTAATAACTGAGGTCGTTTTCGTGCTGTATTTCAAGGATGTATGGCAGCCGGATTGATTCGTCATGGCCACGAGACAATAATGCGTATTCGCATAAGGAAGCGGGAGTCGGATCGTCACTTCTACTGTTTTCCGATTGGCTGGGAACCGGAAAGGAACAAACCCAAACTGCTGCAGAATGTCTCCTTGCTGGCTATGGGTTTCTACAGGGTAAAAGGATAGCTTCTCTTTTGTGACAGCACCGTGTGCCAATTTGTCAGTCGTGATGCTTTCTTTGCGCAAATGCTCGTGACCAATAGCATTTTGATTCAGATGCTCATGCTGAACAGACCGCGGACTGATGTGCTGCGTGTTCACTGCTTGATCGGCAATTTTTTCGCTGGTGATCGCTGCTTTTGCCACATGACGGGTCTTCACCGCATCTGTTGACAGTTTGGATGAAATGACCGCATAGTCCGCCATCTTTGCAGAAGTAATGCTTTGATCTGTAATTTTGTCTGTAGAGACCGATTCCGTTGCCAGCTTGGAGGTTGTTATCACGTGGTCTCCCAGATGCTGCGTCTGTATGGTGTATTCCCGAAGATGATTCCCTGCAATCAATTGATTGGTCAAATGCTGCTCTTCAATCGAACGGGGAGCAATTTTTTCTTTGGAGACAGACGCGTCGGCCAGATGATTCCGCAGAACGCTATCCTTTTTAAGGTGCTCACTCCCGATGCTACGCTCAGCCAATTTTTCCGATGTGATTCCCTTGTCAGCCAATTTATTGGCAGTAATTTGTTGATCGCCAATTTTTTGACTCGTTATCGCATGGTCATGCACATGGACGGTCTGTACACTGGATGGTTGTAAATGATAGCTGCCGATCGCTTCTTTGGCTACTTTTTCAGAAGTAATACTCGCTTGATCCAAATGCTCGGTCAGTATCGCATACGGACTGATTTTATCACTGGTTACCGCGTCCGCACGAAGATGTGCCGTATAGATGGACTGAAAGGCAATGTGCTGATCATTTACGCTTCCTGGAGTAAGATTATCACTGTCGATAGCCATTTCTGCCAGATGGTGATGCTGAACACTTCTCTCCCGTAGGTGGCGGGATTCGATCGCATCTTCGTCGATCTTGGCTGATGTTACAGCACCATCCCTCAGCTTGCTACTCGTAACAGCGCCATCCTCCAGCTTCGCTGAGTTGATGATCTCATTCGCCAGATTGCCTTTTTGGATCGTGCCCATTTTGATCTTATCCGCTGTAACTGCCTGGTCTTGTATTGTTTCCGTCGTGATGGCCTGATCCGCGATGTGCTTGGTCTGTATCGACCCATCCGCGAACTTCATGGAGTCGATCGTTTTATCTGCCAGCTTTTCAGAAGAAATGCTTTGATTCATCAGCTTATCGCCAGTAATGGAACGGTTTTGTATCATCTCACTCGAAATAATGCCATGGCTCAAGTGCTCTCGGGTTATAGCATTCGGAGCAATCTTGCTTGAGGTTACACTCTGCTCGGCTAGCTTGCTGGTGTCGACAGCGTAATCCTTCAATAGCACATTATCGATAACGCCCGTTTTGATCTTGGAGGCGTCGATGGAACGATTGGCGATTTTTTCTGTTGTTACCGCCTGATCAGTCAGATCATCCGTGTAAACAAATGATTGCGTACGCTCCCCGTTTCTTTCCTTGATTAATTTGGAGTAGGTTGTCTGATTGGAGGAAGCGCCTTGCCTGGGCATCTTTTGCAAAGGGGGATAGATCTGATGAGGAGTAGTCGTCCCGCCCTTTGTCTGTCGATTGTAGCCCCCTTCGGTTTCTTGCAATTCTCTTTCCAGCAAAATTTCCAATTCCTGATCAAGTTCAGCGCTAGTCTTCATTAGCGGAATGTCATGCAAGTCCTGTCTATAGGTCTTTCCGAGATTTTTGTTTAATTTGCGCCGATTTACGTTTGCCATACAGCTCTCCTCCCGTCCATGATTCACAACTATGCTATTGTGTAACCTATTCACTCGCATATGCAGTGGGCACAGCTTCACAGAAATTTGTTTACACAAAAAAACCCGCATTCCATTCTCGACAAGGAAAAGGAAATGCAGGTGCAATGTTCAATTTGAATTAGACAGCCACGTCGCTTTTTTCTGGCTCGGGCGCATACTTGGTCAACAGATCACGGAATTCGTCTCCTTGGAGCACTTCCGCATCCATCAATGTCTGCAAACTGTTTGTAAAGACAGGATCATACTGACTCAAAAGCTCGCGGGTCTTGTTCACCAATTCCTCCAACAGCCTTTCTACCTCATCGTGCACTCTGGTTTTGTCGACATATTGCAGGTGGACAATTCCCAAGTCGGACATCCCGCTTTGCACAATTTCTTGTGCCATACCCAAGGCTTGCTCAAAGTCATTTTTGGACCCGGTACTTCTTCCACCGTAATAAATTTCTTCGGCCACAGCGCCTCCAAGCGACACCATGATTTGTTTTTCCAGGGCGTCCTTGGTATAAAGATATCGGTCTTCCATTGGATTTTGACGTACGTATCCCAATGCCTTACCACGCGGGCTCAAAGTCACCTGAGAGACAGAGCCTGGTCGTACGATTTCACTCACAATGGCGTGACCCAATTCATGCAAGGCAACCCGTTTCTTCTCTTCCAGCGATGCTTCGCGGTCCACTTTTTCACCGAGCATCACTTTGTCTACGGCATAAGCAAAATGCTTTGCTTCAATCTTCTCATTTCCATCGCGCATCGCGTAGATCGCAGCTTCATTGGCGACGCTCTCCAGCTGTGCGCCAGAGAAACCGAATGTTTCCTGCGCGATTTTCTCCAAGACAACATCATCTGCAAGCGGTTTGTTCGCCGTATGAATCTTCATGATTTGCTCCCGGGCAGGCTTGTCCGGCAGATCTACACTGATGTGGCGGTCAAAGCGCCCTGGACGCAGCAAGGCCGCATCCAGCATATCTTTACGGTTCGTTGCTGCCATGACGAGAACACGAGGCTTGTCACTAGTCGCGACGCCATCCATCTCTGTCAGCAGCTGGTTCAAGGTCTGGTCGTACTCACGCTGCTGTTGACCATCCCTTTTCCCTCCAATGACATCGATCTCGTCAATAAAAATGATCGCACTGTCCTGGCCGTTTTTCTCGGCCATCGCCTTCACATCTCGAAACAGCTCACGAACGCGTTGTGCCCCGACACCGACGTACATCTCCACGAACTGCGAGCCTGATGCGGCAACAAATGCGGAGTTCGTGTAATTCGCTGCTGCTTTCGCCATCAGCGTCTTCCCGGTACCTGGAGGACCAGTCAACAGAACACCTTTGATCGGACGAATACCGTACTGTTCGATCTTGTCCTTGTAAACCAGGAAATCCAGCGCTTCCTTCAATTCCTTCTTGGCTCTTTCCTGGCCGCCAATATCAGCAAACTGTACGTTTGATCTGGGCATGACGTGTCTTTTCTGTTTTCCTTTACCTGCCAGAGCGATATTGCCGCCTTGTCCACCTTGCTGGCGTTGCAGCATGAAAAAGATCACACCGACCACAAGTCCTACGAGCAAAAATGGAGTGATGTTAACACCTAGAAACAAGAGAAAGATCAAGATTCCGACAACAACGCCAATGATCCAGTCTTTACGCATTTGCCGTCACCTCTTTTTCCTGTGAACGTGGAACGATTGCGTAAAAGTCCTCCGTTCCTTTTTTCATATAGATATAAATATTGGCGTCGTCCATCAAAGCGGATGCTTCATCCAGCTCATGATCGGCTTTCCATGCATCGACCATTTGCGGAATGCGGCTATACTGATGAAGATCTAAGGCTTCCTTGAAAACAAACTGCCCGCTTTGCCAGATTTCATTCATCATTTCGGACTGATTGCTGACACGTATCTCGACCGGTAAATCCCCTACCACTTTGGCCGTGTTGCGCATCAACTCCCGATACTCTTGCGGGAACAGTTCAGGTTGCGTTACATTCAAATCTATTTCGATTTTATCTCTGCCGATCTCCATTCCGTTCAAGGTTGCAGACTGCAACTGACCGATTTCTGCACGAAGAGGTTCCTCTACCTCTAATTTTTGATACAAGTACCAACCCCCGAACAGGAGAGCTAATGTCGCCAGCAAAGATAAGCCGATTGTCGTTTTTCTCAATTGCAAAGCTTACTCCCCCTTAACGATTCATCTCTCTTATCAACATTTTCAGTATATCACACGAGTATATCCAATTTTTATGCAGATGTTGGATAGCATGCCAAACAGACCTTTTCCACAATCGGAAAAGGTCTGAAAACGAAGGCGTTTATACAGGAGACAGTACATAGCTGGTCAGGATCTGACCGTTATACAGGTCATAATGCAAGTAATGAAAGCGTCCATCATGGTCCTGCAAGGTTACTTCCCAAAAACGCTGCTCTCCGTCCAAGCCTGGAACCATACCTGTCACGACAGCCTGCGGGTAATCCCGTTTTACTGCTTCCTCCACATTTTCCTTGGGCACTGCCAGATCCAGACGGTCCATCACCGTCTTTTCCTCAGTTAGCCAAGCAATGACTGGAGTGCCTGCTTCATTTTTGCCAAAAACGACCGCGTAGCTCTCTTTGCCGCGGTACTCGTCAATCGAATCGATCTGGGTGATCGTTGTGCGTTCTTGTACCCAGCCTTGGACTTGCAGTTGAAAGTCTTCCCTGCCGCCTATTACCGAAGAAGTCAAATGGTACGCCCAACCAGCGGCAATCAACAAAAGAACCGCGATGACGCCCGTTATGAATCGTACAATCACAATCCACAAATCCTCTCTACCTTATTCACGTATCTTATAATCGGAATCGCAGCTGATCCCTCTTTTCACCTGCAGACGTCTTTAGAAGCAGTTGAATTTCCAGCTGACGTACGAGCCCTGTCTTTTCGTCGTACCAGAGTTCATAGTCCACAGCAATCTGCTTTGCCAATTCAGGTGAAAGCTCTTTGATTGGAAAAGAAGGCCCTAGCCACATATCCAGGAGACTTGTCACTTCCTGAGAGGGTACAGAAATATGAAACCCCCTCCAGCCCTGGCCGCTTGTGTCCTGAACCGGTGTTGTCTCAAGAGATTGCATAACTCCTTTGAGCAATTCAGCGTGCTCATGTGGCGTGTAAAGCGCGTATGGCAATGCAGCATGATCCTGCGCTTGACCGTCTATCTGAACAGTCACCTGTTGCTGGTCATCGCGCTTAATCTCGAGCTTGTGACCGCCAATCTCTCCCTCCAAACGGAATCGATCCTGTTCGTAGCTGCCATTCAACGCACTTTCCTTCATGTACACAATAAACGACCGCTCTTTTTGCTCCGTCAATTGGTCCAAGAGAGCGGTCAAAGCGATTTGTTCCTCTATGCGACGATCAACCGTTTGATGGCTGACAAGTGAAGACTCTTCCACAGCATTCCGATTGCCAGCCATGCCCATTGTGATCCCAACCAGAAAAAGGACCAAAAAAGCGGGTAAGCCCCACCACAGCAGTTTGGGTCGGATATACATGTCCCTTCCCCCCTGTCCCGTTTTTTGTGTAAGCCTATGCTATACGGGAAGGTTTTAGAACGGGACGGAAAAGTTGCTAATCATAGCATGGAGGTGGTCGGTCATACTAGTGTTACACCCGAAGGAGGTGAGCGCGTGAACATGTCACAACGAACCACATCTCCTGATGTATTAGGGTTTCTGTTACAGGAATACCGCGTCTCCTGGGCAGCGCTATCCTCTCCGCTGCGCAATTTGTCTCACACACCCACACTGCATTTTCGCCACCGAACCCTCAATGAACTGTGGCGAAAATGAGCACGGCCTGATTGTTTCAACAAATTCCCCTACCTACACCTACACTTGTTTACTCCTGTCTTGAGAAGGGCAGGAGCCTTTTTCATTATCGATTCAACAATTGGAACATGCGGTTTGCTTCAAAAATCGCCTTCTCTTCATCCAGCGTCAACAGCTCACGATTCCGCATCAGGAAGCTACCAGCTACAATCGTGTCCTTCACGTCACGTCCATTGGCCGCATATACCACATGGGAGACAGGTTCATGAGCAGGATGGAAATGAGCTTGATGGCTGTCGAGAACAATCAGATCAGCCTGTTTGCCCACTTCAATAGAACCCAGGGAATCTCCCTGGAAGACACCATCCGCACCATAGCGTGTCGCCATGCGCAAAGCAGCGTCAGCTGGCACTGCAACCGGATCGTAATTGACTCCTTTATGCAAAATCGCGGCAAGCTTCAGCTCTTCAAACAGGTTGAGATTGTTGTTGCTTGCTGAGCTGTCTGTTCCAAGCGAAACACTGATGCCTTTTTCCAGCATTTTTGGAACAGGCGCCACACCGCTTGCCAGCTTCAGATTGCTCACGACATTGTGAGAAACTTTTACTTGGTATTTTGCCAAGATATCGATCTCTTCATCCGTCAAGTGAACAGCGTGTGCGAGCAAGGTTGGACGGGAGAACATGCCCAGCTTCTCCAGGTGTGCTACTGGACGAAGCCCGTAATCCTTCTCATTTTGCCCAACTTCCCATTGGGTTTCCGACATATGAATGTGCAGAGGTAGAGAAAGCTCATCCGCTTTTTCAATAATTTGCATAATGAATTCTGGCGAGCACGTGTATGGAGCATGTGGTGCCATCATGACAGTGATGCGTCCATTTGCTTGGTAGTGCCATTCTTTGGCAAACTGTGTGGCATCCTTCAATTTCGTTTGACGCTCTTCCTCCGAGCACAAGCCGATCATGCCGCGACAAAGACGTGCGCGCATACCGGATTCATCTACCGCTTTTGCTACTTCGTCCATGTGATCGTACATATCTACAAAGGTTGTCGTACCCGTGCGAATCATCTCAATCAGGGAAAGATGCGTACCCCATTTCACATGATCAGCCGTAAATTGAGCCTCCAATGGCCACATTTTGTCTTCCAGCCACTGCTGAAGCGGCAAATCATCTGCATAGCCGCGAAGCAAGGACATTCCGGCATGCCCATGTGTATTAATAAGACCTGGAAGCACGTAATCCCCTTTTTGATCGATCACTTCGTCATAGCTTGAAACATCTACTGGTGTAGGTCCTACATACGTAATTTTGCCATCCTCGAATGCCACAGCACCGTCGTGGATCACTTCATTGCTGTCGTTTACTGTAATGACAGTTGCATGTGTCAAAATCGTCTTCTTCATCTCGATTCTCCGTTCTCACCTATGTAATGTAATAAGCCAGGCTTTGCAAATTAGACGTAACATCGGCATAATGAACACGCACATCCTTGGGGACTTTGATGGTCGTCGGAGCGAAATTCAGAATGCCTTTGATCCCGAAGCTAACCAGCTGGTCACAAACGGTTTGCGCAGCTGGAGCAGGTACGGTCATGATAGCCAGCTTGATATTTTTTTCCGCTATGGTATGTGCCATTTCACTCATGGACTGAATAGGCAGACCTGCAACTTCTTTGCCTAGCTTGCTGGCATCATTATCAAAAATCGCAGCTATCCGAATGTTGTCTTTCACGTACGCGTTGTAGTTGCTGATCGCATGACCCAAATGACCCGCTCCGACAAGAACAACCCGTACTTCATCGGTTAGCTTCAAAATCTGGCGGATATTTTCCACCAGGTAATTCACATCATAGCCGATCCCTTTTTTGCCGAAATCTCCGAACGCGGCTAAGTCTTTTCGTATTTGCGCGGGATTCACGTCCAGATTCATGCCCATTTGTTGGGAGGACACGGTTGTTACGTTGACCTGCTGCAAATAAGATAGGTACCGAAGATAAATCGGCAAGCGGCGAACGACCGCCTCCGAAATCTTTTCATATTTGGCCACGTACGGTCTTTCCTCCTTCTTTACTGCTGTTTTAGTACCCGATAATCCTTGCCATTGGACAAGATCGTAATCGATCCATCCTGACTGGTCAAGTACGTCTCTGCCCACGATTCACCCAGTCTCTCCAACACTTCAGTCTGATTATCCTTCATCTCTTCACGGGTTTTTCCCGTCTGGATAATCGCGACTTGTGGATCAACCTGGGTCAGGAAGGGTTGGGAGGACGCTTGATTGCTCCCCTGATCCCCCACTTTCAACACCACTGACTTCAATTCATTGGCGTGGCGTTCCAATAGGCGCTCTTCCGCCTTTTCGTTGATGCCGCTCGTGAAGAGAAAGTTGAGTTCGAGATGCCTCAACTGAAAAACAAGAGAATTGTTCTGGGGTGACAAGAACAAGGGCTCATTGGGTGATAGCGCTCGTATGGAGACTTCATCATCCAGCTCGAGAACCTGATTATCTGTTACGTCCAAACGCTTTTGGTCCGGTTTTAGGGATACTGCATGACGAATCACTGGTTCGATTAGCTTGGGTACGATCAGTTTATCTATGACCAGCTTCTCAGCAAGAAAGGGATAGCCTCCCGCATGCTCTGGCTGGTCATTGGTCAGCACGACATAATCCAATCGTGTCACGTGGCGCTCCAGTAATCGTTCCTGCAAGACTGGCCAATCCTCTTCACTGCCCGTGTCGATGAGAATCGTTTTGGCTTTGGGGTACGGCAAGCGAATCAAAGTGCTTTCCCCATGCGGCAAGGCAAAATAGGTAATGACCAGTCCGGTAAAATCACGTTCATTCTCACTGGCAAACGGGTCATCCACCTTGATGACTTCTTGCACAAAACGGCTGTCGACCGAAGAGCAGCTGATGAGCAAAATGACGCACAGTCCGAGAAAAAATCGTATCCATCCCGTTTTCCCTAACATGTATTTTATCACCTAAATCCTTGGGAGACTATGGATTCATTTCTGAGTCTGAATAGAAAGCCCGGTGCGGTGTATGTCGCAACGGCTTTATTTCTATTCATTTCTATCGTCCAAGGGTAGCATACCCAAAAATTCAGGGATTTGTTGACGAAGTGTAGGCCAAGCTCCGCTTTCTATCTGAAAAGGCGGCAGAGATTGCAGGAATGTCCGGCCGTATCGGGATTCAACCACACGCGTGTCAAAGACCACGACAACTCCACGGTCAAGGTGATGGCGTATCAGGCGGCCAACCCCTTGCTTAAATTGAATCACAGCTTGAGGCAACGCCATGGACATAAAGGCGTTTTTGCCCGCCTCCTTCATGAGTTCAGCCCTTCCCTGATAAACCGGGTGATTGGGCGGTGTAAAAGGCAAACGAACAATCACCAGGCAACTAAGCGCCTCACCCGGAATATCGACACCCTCCCAAAAGCTGCTCGTTCCAAACAGGACACTTCGCTCCATCGTTTGGAACTGATGAATCAGCTTGCTGCGGTTATTGCTGTCAATTCCCTGCCCAAGCAGCGTATAGGGAACGTCTTCATCCACTAGCCGCTCTTTCATCGCCTGATACACCTGACGCAGCATGGAGTGGGACGTAAAAAGCAGCATGGTACGTCCTTTCGCTGCTGTCACGACATCCAAGCTGCCCTGAATGATTGCATCCAAATAGTTCTGTTCCGTATCTTTTCCTGGCAAGGGAAAGTCAGAAGGAATCAGTACCAGGCCTTGCCCTTGATAATCAAAGGGAGATGGTAGCGACAAGGTACGGACTCGCTCCTCAGGAAGCTGATCCAGACCACATTGATTCAGCATGTAGGTAAAGCTGTTTTTTACAGTCAAGGTTGCCGAGGTCAATATCAGACTTTGCTTTTGGGCAAAAAACGGTTCGGCCAACGCATTGGAGACCTCGAGCAGCGCTGCATAGAGATGGACCTGCTTCCTAGCCATCCTCGTTTCTACTTCCATCCAATAGACAAACTGAGGATCTTGTTCCAGTAAGAAAAAATGAAGGAGCTCCATTCCCTTTTGCATTTCTTGCAATAGGCCGTGCAAATCCGTGCGTAAGCTGCGCAGCGAAAATGGTGGCTTCTCCTCAGTGCGACCTAACTGCAGCAGCTGGTCACCGATTTGGGCTACCTCTCCGATTGCCTGTATGATTTTTTGCGCGGATTTCTTGATTCGCTCACTTTTGCCTGTAAACATGGCCACCCGATAGCGAACGGTCTCGCGCCCAGCATCGGTCGTCTCCTCAGCACGTTTGGAAGCCCAATCGAACAGCTGCACAGACCACTTCTGCACCTTTTCCCGCAATGGAATGCTTACTTTTTCCCATTTTTCGATCAGTTCCTTAGCCAGTTCCTTCGTTTCCGGTAACCAGGCAGTCAATTCCTCGGCAAAGCGATGGAGCATTCCGCCTTTATCCAACGACGCCCGATCCAACAGGAACAACAACTGTGTGGTGGTGAGTTGTTTGCCCAAATGCTGGGTGGCTGCTTCCTCCAGATGATGAGCCTCATCGATGATCGCCACATCATAAGGCGGCAAAATTCTGTTTTCTGCCTGCATATCGCTGATCAGAAGCGCGTGATTGACGATGATGACTTCAGCTTCACGTGCGCGATCCTTGGCTTTAAAATAATAGCAGCGGCTAAACCAAGGGCATGCACGGTTCAAGCAAGAGCCCGTGTCGCTTTTCACCTGCTGCCAAAAGAGCTGTCCCGTAGTGGGCAAGCTCAGCTCCTCCACATCCCCTGTTTGGGTCTGCGTCAACCAGGTCAGCATTTGCCCTTTTACCAGCCTGATTTCCTGACTGGTTCCCTCGACCGGCTCGTCCAAAGCCTGTTCGAATTTTCGCAGACAGAGGTAATTGCCCCTGCCCTTCAAAGTCGCGGTCGTAACAGAAAACGGCAACGCTTGCTGCAAGGCCCTCATTTCCTTGTGGAAAAGCTGCTCCTGCAGCTGGATCGTATTCGTGCTGATCACGAGCTGTTGTTGATTTTGTTTTGCCCATATCACCCCAGGCAGCAGGTAGCCCAATGATTTTCCCGTTCCTGTACCTGCCTCCACGAGCAAGTGAACGCCGTCATGCATCGCTTGAAACACAGCTCGCATCATCGCTTCCTGCGCATCACGACGCTGATAAGAGGCTACATTGCGCTGTAAACTTCCCTGCTCCCCCACCGTCTCTTCCAATAGCTCATCAAACGACTTGTATTCGATTTGATCAAATTGGGGTCGCTTTAAAGATGCCTCTAGCTTTTCCTCCGCCTTATTCAAAGCCAGCTGACGGTACACATCCCACATGTGTGAATCCGGTTTTCCTTCATTTTCTTCCAGCTGAGGAAGCTCGACCAGCTTTTCCATTTCGACGTGTCGAAGCAGCACTTGAATATCC
Source organism: Brevibacillus sp. AY1 (assembly GCF_029870785.1). NCBI lineage: Bacteria > Bacillati > Bacillota > Bacilli > Caryophanales > Paenibacillaceae > Brevibacillus > Brevibacillus sp. AY1. Next base: position 546,169 of record NZ_JAFLPN010000001.1, on the reverse strand, counting down.
GATCGAAAAGATGATACGAGCATTTGCAGCCTTTGGATGGTGACTAACGGCAAGCGCTGCAGCACGTCATAGAGATACATGTACAGTTCCGCAGTCGCCAATGCGTCACTGTCTGCTTGATGCGGACGATCATGCTCGATATCCAGATCAGAAGCAAGCTCACCCAGTCGATAGCTGTTCTGCATCGGCAGGAGCAGACGGGCTAGCTCTACGGTATCCAGCACATATCCGTCAAACGTATAATAGCCCTGACTCAGCAGGGCTTCTTGTAAAAATTGGAGATCAAAATAAGCGTTGTGGGCAACGAACGTACGCCCCTCCAACATCCGTAAAAAGCGGGGAAACGCATCTTCGATCGTAGGAGCGTCTTCTACCATGTCATCCGTAATCCCTGTAAGCTGGGTAATGAAAGGCGGAATGGATTGCTCCGGATTGATCAATGTAGAAAAGCTGTCCACGATCTGCCCGTCGTCAATCGCTACGGCGCCAATCTGGATGATTTTGTCTCCCTGGCGTGGATTGCTTCCTGTCGTTTCAAAATCTACAACGAGTAATCGATTCAAATCAGTTGTCACCTCGTAACCTAGGCAGAGCCTGAAAAATGGCTCTCCTCACTTTCGGCAACGATGGGGAATCTTCCTGCTGCCAATCTTCTCAAGTCTTCAACAGCTCGTCAACGGCGATGGTCTTCCCCTGTTTGCTGGCACACAGCTGCAAATAGATAGGAATTTCCCGAAGCTGGTCACCAAACGGAGCGGCACGGCTAAAATACTGTTCGGCAAGGATCCAATTTTCCTCAATCATAGAGAGGCGTCCCAGATGAAAACAACCTAACGCATGAAGAAATGGCACCTCGTCCTCCAGGAATGTTTTTGCAAGCTGCTTGGCAGCCTGAATTTCACCTGATTTTTCATAGGCTGCAATCATGCCTGATTGCGCCAGCCGATTCGAGCTGTCCTTTTCCAGTACCTTGCGAAAAGCATTCATCGAATTATCAATCTCCCCATCGAACAGACACATCCAGCCGTAGCTGAACAAAAAATCTGTTTGATCAGGCGCCAGTGAAATCGCTTTTTTCATCAACGTTGCAGCTCGTCGCGTACCAGCAATCAGCCACGTATTCCACGCGAGCCCGTGCCAAGTCCAGCCTTCTTTGGGCAATCGCTCGGTTAAAAACCGATAGCAGATTTGAGCCCGATGATAATTGCCGACCGCCTCGTAGAGGTCTGCCATTTCCTTGAGCGTCTCACTTTCCAACTCTCGTGTAGGCAGTTGCAGTAAACCGGGCGGTTCCAGCTCAGCTGCTTCGTCCATCCCTTGCAACTGGTGTGCAGCTCGCAACCATAGCATTTGAGCTTCCCAATCGTGCTCATGTTCCTGCAAGTACTTGCTTATTTCTTCAACGGATTCTTGTGCGTCTTGGTCCATGTAATAGCATAGGGCCAAATTAAAGCGTGCATCCTCATGATCTGGCTTCGTTTCCAATGCCACTTTGAACGCCTGTGCTGCTTCCAGCCATTGCTGTTCTTCTGCCAGCATGCAGCCTACTGCATTATAACTGATAGCAACAATGGTTGGCGAGCTAGCAACCTTGCATAGAAAACGAAACTCCCGCAAGGCAAACTCACGTTCTTCGCAAAACAACAGGCTGTATGCGTAGTATAAGCGACCTGTTTCCCAGTCTGGAGCTGCTGCCACAAGTTCAGCAAAGCAAGCTTTGGCATCCGTAAACATGCGCAAATGATAAAATCCCTCACCACGTCGAAACAGATGCTCGAAATCTAGAGGCTGCTCCTTCATGTCGAGAGGTGCATCGTTTTTTTCTTCGTCTTTTTTCATTTCTTTTTTCAGCGTATGAATAGCAGATGCTGCCGAATCACTTTGGTCCTCTGTATCGGGCACTTGCCCCTCCATTTGTTTCACTTGCCGAATCGTCTGGGACAATTTTTCCTCGAATTGCAGCCACAAATCCACAACCCGATCGCTAACCTGCCTCAGATAGAACAGTTGATCTGCCATGACCAGGCGTTCCTGCTCAGTTGCTTGCGGCCATTTTTCTTCAATCTTTTCCGCCTTGCCTCGCAAGCCGTGGAACCAATCCTCTATTTTCACGCAAAAGCCACCCCCTATGAGGCGTGAGTACTTTCATTGTCTCACAAGGAGGTGGGCTCTATGCAAAGCATCTACTTAAAGGATTGTGGCATGAACTTCCTCTGCAATCAGCTGCTTGATCTTATTGTTTTCGTCCATAATGGCGACTCGCGGTGTGTACGTACGTGCTTCTTCATCCGTCATCATCGCATAAGCGATAATAATGACGATGTCCCCTTCCTGTACCAAACGTGCTGCAGCTCCGTTCAGGCAAATCACGCCGCTTCCTGCAGCACCCTCGATTACATAGGTTTCCAGGCGAGCACCATTATTGTTATTGACGATCTGTACTTTTTCATTGGGCAGAATGTCCAACGCGTCCAACAGGTCCTTGTCAATTGTAATGCTGCCTACGTAGTTCAGATTGGCCTCGGTGACGGTAGCCCGGTGGATTTTTGCTTTCATCATGGTGCGAAACATTCGGTTTTCCTCCTCAGAGTAGGTCGAAAAATAGTGGATTTAGACGGTCTCAATCAGATTATCAATCAATCTCGTTTTTCCAAAGCGGACAGCGAGTGCTACGATGAAGGCTTCACCGTTTTTGAATTGCTCCAGCGTTGAGAGCTCCGGATAGCTCAAAATCTCTACGTAATCGATGGAGGCGAGAGGCATTTCGCTTATCATATTGATGATACGTGTGCGGACCTCAGCGGGAGAAGCTCCATCGCGAATCCAAGCTGCAGCTTCTCTCAAGGAACGGGACAAAACCAGTGCCTGTGTCCTTTCTTCCGCTGAAAGATAGACATTGCGAGAGCTCATCGCCAAGCCATCCGCTTCACGTATGATCGGGCAAGGAATGACTTGTACAGGGACGGACAGATCGTACGCCATTTGCGTCACGACTGCTACCTGCTGCGCATCCTTTTGGCCAAAAAAGGCAAAATCCGGCTGAACAATTTGAAAAAGTTTCATAACCACGGTAGAAACACCGTCGAAGTGACCGGGGCGCGAACGTCCACATAAGGGATTCGTTACGTTCGCCACGGAAATGTTGGTCAGGATCGGCTGGGGATACATCTCGCTTACAGTCGGTGTGAAAAGCAGATCTACTCCAGCTGAGCTAGCAAGCTCACGATCACGCTCCATATTACGCGGGTATTGCTCAAAATCCTCATTGGGCCCAAATTGCAGCGGATTGACAAAAATGCTCATGACGACCAGATCGCATTTTTCACGTGCTGCTTTTACAAGGCTAAGATGCCCTTCATGCAAATATCCCATGGTAGGCACGATGCCGATGCGTTGTCCTGCTCTCTTTGCTTCCGATATATGTTGTCGCATTTCTGCGATCGTGCTTACTTGCTGCAAGGTTTTGATCATCGTTTCGACACTCCTTCACCGTACAACTCTTGAATCGTCTCTTGATTCGCGTGAAACACATGCTCCGTAGCCGGGAACCTACGCCCTTCTACTTCCTCCATGTAGGATCGGACTGCAGCATGAATCTGCTCCCCTACGTCTGTATAACGTTTCACAAACTTGGGTGCAAGTTGTGAAGCGTACCCGACTAAATCATGGAATACGAGAACCTGGCCGTCGCACCTGACTCCTGCACCAATGCCAATGATAGGAATGTCCAATTTGCTGGCGATATGAGCCGCTACTTCTTCAGGGACACACTCCAGCACGATGGCGAAAGCACCAGCTTCCTGAAGAGCGTATGCGTCTTCCAAGAGCTTCTTCGCTGCTTCTATGTCGCGCCCTTGCACTTTGTACCCGCCCAACTGATGGACAGCCTGTGGAGTCAAGCCAATGTGACCTACTACCGGAATACCAGCCTGTACACAGCGTGTAACGATCGGGACAAGCTCACTGCCCCCTTCCATCTTCACAGCTTTTGCCAGGCCTTCCTGCATGAGTCTACCAGCGTTTTTCACCGCTTCTTCGACCGTTCCGTGGTAGCTGAGGAAGGGCAAATCAGCGACGACAAAAGAGGTTTTGGCTGCTCGGGTAACCGCTTTCGTATGGTGAATCATGTCTTCCATCGTCACAGGCACAGTAGAATCGTATCCGAGCACTACCATACCCAGTGAATCTCCGACCAAAATCATATCCACGCCTGCTTCCTCCACCAGTTTGGCGGTCGGATAATCATACGCAGTGATCATCGTGATCGGTTTCCCCTCTTCTTTTTTCTTGCGGATGAACGAGGTTGTTACCGGTTTGTTACGTTCTGCCATTCTTCAATCACCTTTCGTACGCGCAAAGGCCTGAGGAGATCAGGAACGCAAAAAACCTTCTCGCGCCGAATACGGGAGAAGGTTGTCCATACAATAAGAGACTGCTTGCGTCTTCAAGGATTCCTTCTGTCTCGGTCCACACAGGCTCTGAGCAGATTTTTGTCCAAACACATATTGGTATAGCTATTCACTTCAGACTTGCTTTTTACTCCAGGAGTGCCGTTCACTGTGATACAGCCTCCACTTTTGGAGTATAACAGAAAATTTATTCATTTGCACGATAATTGACATCCGCAGAATACACTTTATGTACCAGTCCAGCCTCGTCCTCAACCAGAAGCACGCCCTCTTCGTCGAGACCGATTGCACGCCCTTCAAGCTTTTGCGAAATCGTCTGGAGCGTGACCAAGCGGCCAATTGTGTAGGAATACGCTTCCCACTCCGACTTGATCGGCTGGAAGCCCTCGAGCAGGAATTGCTCGTATGTCTCTTCAAAAATGCGGCAAAATTGCTGGATGAAACGAACACGCGAGATGGCTTGGCCCGATTCGATTCTCAGAGAAGTCCCTACCTGTGCCAGTTCTTCTGGAAAATCACTTTCTACACTATTTACATTCAGTCCAATCCCAATCACCAGATAATTCACCCGATCAGATTCTGCATTCAATTCGGTCAAGATTCCGCAGACCTTTTTGTCGCCGATGAAAATATCGTTCGGCCATTTGATCTTGACAGGCAAACCCGTTTCCTCACGGATGGTTCTCGCAACACAGACAGCCGTGAGAAGTGTCATTTGCGGTGTTTTGGGAAGCGGAATGGAAGGGCGGACGATGAGACTCATCCAAATTCCCGTTCCTTTTGGAGAGTGCCACGGCCTTCCCAGCCTGCCTTTTCCGCCAGTCTGCTGTTCAGCTAGTACCAGCGTTCCTTCTACCGCACCTTTTGCTGCCGCATCATGCGCTAGTGGCTGGGTCGAGACCACTTCATCATAGGCATACACGTGCTGACCAATTTTTTTCGTCCCTAATCCAGCGGTTATTTCCGCGGCAGATAATCGGTCTGGTGCCGTCAGGAGACGATAGCCCAGCTTGCGCACAGCCTCCACCTCATAGCCGTCTCGTCTCAGTTCCTCGATATGCTTCCATACCGCCGTACGGGAGCAGCCACAGGTTTGACTCAGCTCCTCTCCCGAAATAAAACGGTCAGGCTGGTCGTGGAACGCCTGCAGGATCACTTGCTTAATCTTCATCTAAAGCCACCTCTTTTTTTGCCGCAGCGATCAAGGCTTCTGGTGTGTTTGGTAATCCGTCATAAGCCGTTTGCTTTAACAGGCTCACCAAGACCCTTCCGATCCATTCTCCTTGCTTTTTTCCCAAGACAACGTACAGATCGCGTCCCGTCACGGCCAGTTCCTTTGTCGTCTTCACAGGCAATGCTTCATACACACTGTGAACGGCATCCTGAGCAAATCGTTCTTTTTGATTCCACCAGCATGCGAGCAGCAAGCTATTCAACTCTTGTGCGATTTCTTTACCTGTCTCCAACAAAATGGATTTCCACTCTACTTCATGAGGAGCATCCCACTGAGGCTGAACACGGTATAGCCAATCTACCAGGAGTTCGATCCTTTCACTGTCTCGTTTGGAAAACCGGAGAATTTTACATACTGCCTTGACCGCATCTGTTGAAAGACGCGCAGCGAACAACAGCAGCGTCCATTTTTGCGGTAGACTCGATAGATGTCTCAGACGCCAGGTGTGCTTTTTTGACTGTTCAAAGAGCTGCTCAAGCAAAGGGGAATAGGCAAATAGCTTTGCTTCACAAAGCCACTCGCACCCCTTTTCTGGTGACTGGCTCTCCAGCATTTTGTTCAGTTCCTCGCGCACTCTTTCTACCGCGATACGATCGAGCAGCGGTGCTGTCTGTTTCATGGCTGCCATCGTCCTGGTCTCTATTGAAAAATCAAGCTGGGCTGCAAACCTCACTGCACGCAGCAAGCGCAGTGCATCCTCCTGAAACCGTTCTGCAGGATTTCCAACCGCGCGTATGAGCTTCCGTGATAAATCTTCTCGCCCGGCAAACGGGTCTTGCAGGTTTTGATGCCGATCCATCGCCATTGCATTGATCGTGAAATCCCGCCGTTCCAAATCCAGTCGCAAATCTGAGACGAATTGGACAGTGCTGGGGCGGCGATAATCCTCATACTTTCCTTCTGTACGGTATGTAGTCACTTCAAATAGGAAACCGCCCTGCTTGACGGAAACAGTCCCGTGCTTGAGTCCAGTAGGTACATGGTCCGGAAAGAGAGAGATGACGTCGCCGGGATGGGCATTCGTACATATATCTATATCATGTACGGATCTACCCAGCAGCCAATCGCGGACGCATCCACCGACAAAAAAAGCTTCATAGCCGTTCTCTTCCAGTTTCTGCAGGATCCGTACCGCCTGATCATATCCCACGTAACTTCCCCCTGTTCCCGTTGCAACCACCTTACTCAATAAGGAGGCTTTATTCATGAGAATGCTCTATGGTTTCTTTATCCTCTTATCCAAGCTTCATCAGCTCGCAAAAGAGGCTCTTCATCGTCCCTAATTGCTTGTTTGTCCGATACCCAGCAGCTGCTCGTACAGCGCTTCATACTGCGAGGCAATCTTTTCATGGCAAAACGTTTGATTGGAACGATCAATGCTGTTTCTGGACAATTCCTGGTACAGCTTTTCATCTTTCAGCAGGCGAATGGTTGCTTGTGCCATCCCCTCAACGTCACCAATAGGGCGCAAATACCCGCATACACCATCCAGTACAACTTCAGGCAGACCACCAGCATCCGAGGTCACAGCAGGTACGCCGCATGCCATCGCTTCGAGGGCGACAAGCCCAAAGCTTTCTTTTGCAGAGGGCAGCAGCATTACATCAGCGAGAGATAAGACTTCCGCTACATCCTCCTGCTTGCCGAGGAAGCAAACATCATTTGTGAGGTCCCGCTCCGCTATCATCTTGCGCACGAGTCCCATTTCAGGTCCTTCTCCGATCAGAATCAGCTTGGATGGCACTTCTTTACGAACCTCGGAAAAGATGCGAATCACATCCGGCACCCGTTTTACAGGTCGGAAGTTGGAGATGTGCATGAGGATTTTCTCACCGTTTTTGGCAAATTTCTTTTTCAACGCTCCAACATCTTTTGGATAATAACGTCGCTTATCCACAAAATTGTAGACGGGAATGATTTCATTTTCTACATGCAAAAGCTCCCGAGTCTGACGGATCAGATCGCTCGATACAGCTGTCACCATATCACTTCGCTCAATTCCAAAGCGAATCATGTCACTCAGGTTGGAGTCATAGCCAAGTACGGTAATATCCGTTCCATGCAGCGTTGTCATGATCTTCAGATGATCCCCGACCATCTGCTTGGCGAGGAATGCACACAGAGCATGTGGGACAGCGTAGTGAACATGGAGCAAATCCAGCTTTTCGTTCTTCGCCACCTGAGCCATACGGTTGGCCAATGTCAGATCGTAAGGCGGATATTTGAACACATCGTAATGATTGACTTCTACTTCATGATAAAAAATATTTGGATGAAAGGCACCCAGGCGAAATGGCATTCCCGATGTTATAAAATGCACCCGGTGTCCGCGTTCCGCCAACAGCTTGCCTAATTCTGTCGCTACGACGCCTGATCCACCCAATGACGGATAGCAGGTAATCCCGATGTTCATACCAGGAGGTCACTCCTTCTTACAGATTCGGCAATACATACGGCGTTGCACTCATAAAGCCTTCTGCATAGCGCACACCAGCCTGCTGACCAAACAGCCGCTCACGGTACTCCACCATCTCCAGATAACCGTTTGTCAGAGGCGTATCCACGCTCTCCGCTTCCAGTTCAAACTGACTGCGATAGCAACGAAGAACGTCCAATTTCTCAGGGTAGACAGCAGTCACATCGACGACGACCTGTGGGGTTACAGTCGAGTTGATGAAGTAATAAAGCAGTTGTGCGGGGCGATAGGCAACAAGTGTCTCGCTCGGCTGATACTTGCGAATGCCGGACGAGAAGACAGCCTCACGTACGATACGGCTGACACTCTCGTGATCAGGATGCCGGTCTTGGAAGTAGGGAGCGAGGACAACCCGAGGACGGGTCTGACGAATCAATTCTACTACTCGTCTGATCGCTTCCTCCCTTACAGACTCCAAGCCACGATCCGGGAGGCCAAAATTGTATCTAGCACAGACGCCCAGCAGGCGATCAGCTTCGGCCGCCTCCTGTTGTCTGCGCTCTACATTTCCATTGGAAGATAACTCTGCATAGGTAAGATCCAAAATCCCTACTCGTTGTCCTTGCTTGGCTGCGAGGAGCAAACTACCTGATGCTCCTATTTCTACGTCATCAGGGTGTGCCCCGATTGCCAAAATATCGAGAGAATTCATCGCTCATTCTCCTCATGCACGATTTCTCGCCAGTCCAGTTCTCCCCGCTCCAGCGCCCTGAGCAAAATCTCTGCTGTACCCAGATTGGTCGCGAATGGAATTTTGTGAACATCACACAGGCGCAGCAATGCGATAATATCCGGTTCGTGTGGCTGTGCAGTCAGCGGGTCCCTCAGGAAGATAATGAGATCCATCTCATTTTGGGCAATCATCGCACCGATTTGCTGATCTCCCCCCAAAGGACCTGACAAACACCGCTTCAGTGTTAAAGAGGTTGCATCCATGATCCGTTGTCCTGTCGTACCCGTGGCAAACAATTCATGCTCTGAAAGGATCGCTTCATAAGCAAGGGCAAGTTGGACAATCTCTTCTTTCATTCGGTCGTGGGCGATTAGAGCAATTTTCACACAAACCTCTCCCTTTTTTTACTTCGCACAAGCTGTTAAGAAAACTCTATCGAGGCTTACGACCGCGTTTTAGCGGAAAGTTTTACAGAGGTAATGCCAGATGCGGACGCTGAGGCACCTTGTCATGCGCTCCGGAATTCATAAGCTTGAAGCTTATAAATTCCTACATGTTAAACAAATGTTTAATCAATCAAATGTTCCAACCCATAAATAAAGCCATTCATATTCATGACAGCTTTAATCGCCATGTTCACTCCTGGCATAAAAGACTCCCGGTTGATCGAGTCGTGTCGAATCGAAAGTGTTTGACCGGTCGCCCCAAACAATACTTCCTGATGGGCTACCATACCTGGCAAGCGGACACTATGAATACGGAAGCCTTGGTATTCAGCGCCACGTGCTCCAGGAATCGTCTCCTTTTCTTCCGGATGGCCTTGCTTGTATTCCTCACGCACAGCAGTGATCATTTCCGCCGTTTTTAACGCTGTACCACTCGGAGCATCCAGCTTGCGATCGTGATGCAGTTCGATAATTTCCACGTGAGGCATGTACTTGGCCGCCATCGCAGCAAATTTCATGCATAAAATGGCCCCGATCGCAAAGTTGGGTGCTACGATGCAGCCCAGCTCTGCTTCTTCAAAGCGTTTGGTCATTTCCTGAATCTGCTCGGGTGTTAAGCCCGTTGTTCCAACGACAGGTCGAACGCCGTTTTGCAAACAAATCTCCAGGTGTCGGTATACACTGTGCGGAGTTGTAAAGTCGACGAGCACGTCTGGTCTCATCTCTTCCATTCTGGCACGAACAGCAGCGTCATCGCCTCTTGTATCCATTGCCCCTGTATATACTAATTGCTCATCTTGCCCGAGCATGTTTACTACTTCTTGTCCCATGCGACCATTCGCACCTGCTACTGCTACTCGAATCTGCTTGTCCATTACTCCGTCTCCTCTATTCTCGTCCAGCGATCTTTATCTCTCGTGTTGAATTTGTGCATGATACGATCAAAAGCTTCCTGCATATCGATACCAAGGGAGTTGGCGAAGCACAGGACAATAAAAAATACGTCACCAAGCTCTTCTTCCACCGTCTTTTCGCCTTCGTCTGTTTTCTTGGGCTTTTCCCCGTAGAAATGATTGATCTCCCTCGCCAATTCGCCTACCTCTTCGGTCATGCGGGCCATCATGGCCAGTGGAGAAAAATAACCTTCTTTAAACTGCGATATGTATTGGTCCACTTCCTGTTGAATCTCCTGCATGGTTTTCTTTTTCTGTTCCACTCGGGCCACTCCTCTTTTACCTTTTACGTCCTTTCACTTATCGTAACTGAAAAGCCCTGGTTTGCCAAATCTGAAAAATCGCTTTTTCGACAGATGCTGCACTTCCACGAACTTCATCGCTCAACACGGTTTTCTCATTGCTGCTGACTTTAACTTTATTTTCCTGCTTTGTTATCATATAATGACTCTCGACGATCACTTGCCCGCCCCTCCCCTCTTTCAGACATATTCACGCTCTGGCTGCGGGCAAACAGGAGGACAAAATGAAATTACGTTTAGACAGCATCATCGCCATTATTGTAGGATCTGCAATTATGGGATTTGGCATCAACTCCTTTAATATTCCTAATCATTTGGCTGAGGGCGGTATTACAGGGATCAGCATTTTGATCAAGCTGCTTTTTCCTGCAATTGATCAAGGGATTGTCTTTTTTGTACTCAACATCCCACTGTTCTTCCTTGGTTGGAAGATTCTCGGCCGTACATCATTCATCTACACAATCTTAGGAACGGTGTCTCTTTCCGTGTTTCTCTCCTTGTTTGAAAATACACTCCCCCTTCCGATGGAAGACAGGCTGCTCGCTTCGCTTTACGCTGGTGTGGCTGTAGGCGTGGGGCTAGGTATCATCTTTCGCTACGGAGGCACAACCGGTGGCGTCGACATTATCGCCCGATTGCTGCAAAAATATTGGGGAGTAAGTATGGGGCGAACCCTTTTTTTAGGGGATATCCTCGTTATTGGCGCCTCTCTGATATACCTCAATCTCGAAAGCGCCATGTACACCCTGGTTGTTGTCTTTATCGCAGCACGTGTCATCGACTTTTTCCAAGACGGTGCGTATGCGGGCAAAGCTTTGACCATTATTTCCGATAAAGCGGAAGAGATTTCGAAACAAATTCTGGAGTTCGGCCGGGGAGTTACACTTCTGTCCGGGAAGGGCGCTTTTTCCGGAGCAGAAAAGCAAGTCGTGTATGTCGTGATCAGCCGTAACGAGGTCATGCGATTTAAAAATATCGTGCAAGAGATCGATCCGCATGCCTTTCTGATCGTCAACGACGTACACGAGGTGCTGGGAGAAGGCTTTACTCTCGACGAGAACAAAAAACCCATTCACGATTGATCCACGATCCGTATACAAACAAAAACCTTGCTCGATTAGGAGCAAGGTTTTTCATTTTGATTACGTCGAGCGAAATTCTCCTTCATACTTACGATAGGCCACATAGGAAAGAGCAACAATCACCGCTATAGAGATACTGGTTGTGATCAGCAAAGGTGAATCCGGTCTCATCATGAGACGTGTAAAGGTGCTTTTTTCTTCCCCAACAAACGCATCTTCCAGATCACTATTCAAATTGCGCAATGCTTCTCTGACCAATTGCCAATCCTTGTCGCCCTTTCGGATCTCTTTGGATATCATCTCATAGGTTGAGGTTATCCCGGTCATTTTCGCTTCCTCGAGTTGAATGCTCATCGCGGGCTTGATCGCCAAAAACAATCGATAGTTTTCTTCAAATTGCTCTCGAAACGCCTCAAAGTCCCGCTCCACGGCAGCTTGCTGCAGGTTTTGTACCTGCGTTATGAATGAAGGGTAATAGCTGCGCCACATGGGTTGTTGATCATTGGTCAATGCATCTATGGCGATGCGAACCCGGGTTGCATGCCAGAGTAGTTGCTGTTCATTCTCACTCGGGGAATGGATGCTTTGCTTGGCTGCGAGAATCGACTGCGTTACTGCGTTTAAGGTATCGATTCGTATGGGAATGGGCAAATGCTGATTAGGAAACCGAAGCGCAAGTAGGTCGATACGTTCCCTAGCACCCTCCAAATCCCCTTTTTTCACATTCGTAAGCAGTTGTTGTGCAATCTGATCCAAATCAGCCAATTGCTTCTCTTCCACCGGTTGAGCCAGCCGCGTGTACAGACTGTGGATGGGCCACGACAAAAAGATGCCAATCAACAGGAAAATGGATAGATAGCGGATGTTTTTCTTCAACGCAAAAAACCTCCTTTCCCTTGTAAAGATTATGGAAAGGAGGACAAGATTAGACCTTGTTTCTCGTGAACATCTGATTTGTAAACCAGATGACCCCTATGGAAATCAAACTCAGCAATACGGTGAACAGGCCAACGATTCCGGAATATGGGTCAAGAACAGCAGGTAGCCAAGGATGAATGTTCATGACGTAGTCAAGAAAGTCGTTGTTCAATGTCCACAGAGCTGCAATTCCAACTGGCAAAATACTCAGCTTGAAAAAACGTGCATACAAGACTGATTCAATAGCCATCCCTGCATGCGAGACGATCAGCATGATATCTGTCCATCTCACTTCATTTCCCATTATCCACCCAGCAAGGATGATACAAACTGCCCAAACTCCATATTTAAAATTGGTAATGCCCGCTAATGCTTCCAGAACAGGAATGTGGCGACCCAACAAATAAGTAAGCAGGACGAGCGTAAACAATCCACTACCGGTCGGACTATCTGGGACGAAGGGGCGCAAGTACACTGGGGTTTCTGCCAGTTGGTTACCATACCAGATGAATCCGTATATGGTACCCAGTAGGTTCACGACAAACAGCGTCCAAAGAAACCATCTTTTCCCCAAGGATTGCCTAAACCACTCCCATATCCAGACCATGATCATCGTCTCCCGCTGTATGCGCTGAAAGAAAAAGCTGACCGAACCTCAGCCAGCTTTTTTCTCTATATAGCTTATTTCAGGCTTGCCAGGTAATCAGCAAGTTTTTGGATTTCTGCATCATCCTTGATCATACCGCCTGGCATCGCAGGTGGTACGCCATTTTTGATGATGTCAGCGATTTGAGCTGCATCCAATTTGCTACCAATAGTCTGCAGGTTCGGCCCCATGCCGCCCTCCAAGTCCTTACCGTGGCAACCCATGCAGCTTTGTTGCGCTTTCCAAACAGCATCAGCCGTAAAGCTGGATTCTGCAGGAGCAGGTGCTTCAGCAGCAGGAGGTGTTCCAGGATCGGAACCAGCAGAGTTTTTGTGTTTCAGATGTTGAGCTTCGTCGTTTGCAGCCCATGTCAGATAAAAAATCCCCACGAGAGCGGTCAACATGAGACCAGTCGCAACCGGACGTTTGGATGGACGACGTTCTTTACCTGCATCCAACCAAGGAGCCAACATCAGGGCACCAAAAGCGATACCCGGAATTCCAAGAATACCGATGACGACCCAGTCCCCGGATGCCCATTTGTATTTCAGCAACTGGTACAAGAACAAGAAGTACCAGTCAGGCAATGGGAGGAACGAGGTGTCGTTCGGGTTTGCTTTGTCGGTCAATGGCGACGGATGAGATACGGTCAAGATCAAAAAACCGACCAAGCAAACTGCTGCAACCATCCACTCTTTCAACAGGAAATTCGGCCAGAATGGCTCTGTTTTTCCCGGAAAGTCGGAGTAGGATGGAGAAATGTTAGGGATGCGCTTCGCCGATACTCGGGAGTCTCCAACGAAGGTAGCATCTTTATCCTGTTTTGCCATGCTATTTCCTCCTTTATAGTGGACCCGAGATACCTTGAGAGCGAATCATCACAAAGTGAGCTGCCAACAGTCCGAACAGGCCAGCCGGCAAGAAGAATACGTGAATCGCGAAGAATCGTGTGAGGGTTTGCGCCCCTACGATCTCTCCACCTGTGAGCAACATTTTTGCATATGGACCAATCAACGGCACGGAGTCTGCAATCTGCAAACCTACCTTAGTCGCGAAGTATGCAGTGTTGTCCCAAGGGAGCAGGTAACCGGTGAAACCAAGACCAAGCATGACGAAGAAAATCAGTACGCCAACAACCCAGTTCAATTCACGCGGTTTTTTGTAAGCACCAGTAAAGAATACGCGCAGTGTGTGCAGGAACATCATGACGATAACCAAGCTGGCACCCCAGTGATGCATCGCACGAACGATGGAGCCGAAAGCTACTTCGTTTTGCAGGTATTTTACCGATTCGTAAGCGTTGATGATGTCTGGTACGTAGTACATCGTCAAGAACATACCCGACAGGATTTGAATAACGGTAATAAAGAACGTTAATCCACCAAAGCAGTAAACGAAAGCAGAAAAATGATGTGCAGGGTTCACGTGCTCAGGTACTTCGTGGTCGGCCAGGTCACGCCACATTGGAGTGATATTCAGGCGTTCATCGACCCAATCATACATTTTTTGCAACATCTTAACCACTCACCCCCGGACGAGGATTTGCTTTAACAGCGCCCAGATAAAGCTTTCCGTCTTTAATTTCTGTTTCGTACTCGTCTAGGGATGCAGTAGGCGGCGTACCCAGAATGTGTTCACCGTTAATTGCATAGCGGCCCATGTGGCATGGACAAAAGTACTCATTTGGAAAATCAGGGCCTGTGTTCCAGTCAACCGTACAGCCTAAATGCTTGCATATTGGGGAGAGAGCCAGAATCGAACCGTCATCCATTTTACGAACCCATGCAGACAGTGTGGTTTCTGATTCATACCAACCGTCCTTGGTATGTACCTTAAACTCGACGCGCTTTGGTTCAGCTCCGAATTCGTCCGGACTGCCAACAGCAACTTTATCTCCACCGGTATGTCCCTGGAGCAGTGGATCTACCGCAAAGCGAAGCATTGGGGTAATCATTCCTGCAGCAAGAAACCCGCCCGTTCCCATCAGTGCGTAGTTTAGAAATGTACGTCTGGAAATTTCGCGTTTATCGCCCATATCTTTTCCCTCCTTATCCTGTAAAATAGCGCAACGATGGCGTTTTCATACATATACACTAGGTCAATCCCAATCATAGCTAACGCCTATTCAGATGTCAAGATTGTCCAAAGGACATGATCGAAGTCTACCCAGATAAAAAAGAGATTGTTACCATTTTGTCAAAAATAGCACCTTGTCTTCTGCCTGTTTTCTAGTATGACCCAAATTCCTCCTCTCTATTGAGCCCGATTTTTCTGCCAATATCGAATAACCTCTTTGTACAGGACATCGACGGTTACTTCAAATCTGAGTGCCGAATCCAATTCTTCCTCCCCTACCGAAAGCAACAGCACATCTGCATGGCTGTCTGCCGGGCGAAAAGAGTCACTGCTAAAATGGAGCAACACTGCATGCGTAAATTCTTCTGGCACCTTTTGCACCAGGGGCTCGTCCGTGAAGTGATAATTCATAGGGAACAAAAGGACTCTCCCCTTCAATTTTTGCTCAATTCCGGCCGCAACATTCAATAAATAATTCATGCGCAGGACATGCTCCTGCACCGAAAAATGGGACCGGTACAAATAAAGAGGGAGTAGTGCGGTATCAACAAACTGCCGCAACTCCTCCCAATTTTCCAGTTCATTCGTATTCCATTGCATGGCCAAAGACTCCTCTGCTCGTAGATTATGGAAAATAGCGTACCATGAATCTGCGAAGACTGGCAATCTGCTGGAGTCGCTCTATTAGCCGAGTCATTTTTGCTCGTAAGCCATGATTTCCTTCAGTTCACCTGTAAGCTGCAAAAAAACTTCTTTATTCTTGGTAGCCAGCGCTTGGTCGATTTCTTTATACAGCTCACGCTTGCGATACATGCGCATCTGCTCGTCTATGACGATCTCGGACAACAGACCGGATACCATTTGATTGTTTGTTCCGTACGCGTTGGAATAGAAATTCAGCCACTCCATACCCATCCCTCACTTTTTTCAACTTGGTTCCGCCTTGCCATGTCGGCGGGTTTTCGTACCCTGTGGGCACCTTTACGCGAACAATGAGCCTACAAGATCAAGCATGCAATCTTGTTATCCATGCCTGTCACCCAATAAAATCGTGGTTTCGGTGAAACCGTTGTATTTACGAAGCCAGGTTTGGCTTGCATATGTAGCGGAGTAAAGCCAATTACCCTCCTGGTCTTGTCCGACTCGCAGCAAGCCCAGATGCACCATCATCTTGCATACGCGGTTCGTCAGCACCTGAAAGGAATCGTCATAGTAAAATTCTTTGACCCAGTCCAGCAGCGTCTGTGTCAGGGCCTGCTGGCTGACCCAACCGCCAGCCACTATCATCGGGATCAGCTGAACCAGCATGGGCAGATTCGGAATCGGCTTTTTGTACAGCCTGATCCAAAAACGAATAAGATCATGGTACAGCTGGTCTTCATACTGCTGCACCAACCGCTCTCTGCCAGCCTCGGTCAGCCCCACCTTCCCTCCTGATTCCTCAATCCACCCTTTGTAGTAGCAGAAGTCGTACAGCAAGGAAAAACGGTCAGGGTACAGATCGAAGTGCAGTCCGTAGCCGAAGCGCCACTTTTGCGGCAATAACGGCTCTTCCTTCACGTATAAGAATTGAAAAAGCTGTTGTTGATGACGTTTGTACATACCGCCCTCAGCAGTCAATGGTACTGGCTCCTGCTGGAGAAATTGTAAAAATTGCATGATATCATCGCAGAGCGCCGTTCCTTCATCCCGATACGCGTCGATCTCCACAAGATCTAGCATGCGATATTCCTTTCGCCAGTTTTCCAGCCACGCCTGCAAGTAAGGCTCCCTGATATCCACAGGTATCTGGTACTGTCCCACCGCTTTGCTTTTGATCGGATAAATCCAACCCCTTTTCATCGACGCTGCTACGTATCGCCGAGCTTCCTCTTGCTTTCTTTCCTTGATTCCATCCAGCGCCAATCCTGCCTTGGCGAGAAGGTCTTCCAAGGACATCACTGTTCGTCTGTCAAGAAAGAGCAGTAAAAGGAAATGGGTTTCTTCCTTGGTCAATTGGGAAACTTCCTGCGCGATTGTCAACCGATGTCGCAAACTGGACAACAGAGACGTAATGAGTTCATTTTTAGAATGAGGGTTGCATTCGCATCCGTAATGGTTGGCAATCTGATGGAGCTGCCGGATATCGGTATACACCAAGATCTCAGCCAAGTTCATCTGTGCATCCCTTCTTTACGATTGTCTGCGTTTAACCCTCATTCTTGCCAGATTACGGAAAAATAAACAGGAAGCCACCTGAGTGACTCCCTGTTTTTACGTGTAGCGCTTATTCTTCGTTCGTCTCTTCGTCCCATTGTTTGAGCAGATGCTGGTATTCCTTGGCTTCATCGTAGCGGCCAGCTTGTGTCAACAGCGCGATCAAGCGCTTGATATGATCTAGATCAAATCCGGACAAATCTACGTATTTTTGTAACGATTCGATGGCTTTTTCGCTTTTACCCAGCGACAGATAAATGTCTGCTGCCAGCGGGTAGGCGGCTACGTACTCTTCGTCCAATGCGTGCAGGCTGTTTACCAGCTCCATCGCTTCCTCCAGACGTCCGAGATGGAACGCCATTAAAGAGCTTCCATAGAGAACCTCTGCCGAGCGATCCAGCACCAGCGCTTGTCGAAATACTTGATAGGCCTGTTCGAACTGGCCATTTTGAGCCATTGACCGTCCTTTAGTCAAGAGCAGCTCCAAGCTCTCCTCGCCGGCTTGCTCCAATAGTCTCATGGCTTCCTCATCGTTTCCGATTCGGAAATGCAAATTGCCCAACGCTGCCAAAATGTCCTGATTATCCGGCTCTTTTTGACGTGCCTGCTCCAAATATTTGACGGCTACCTCATCCAAGTCCTGAAGTGCGTATAGATCCGCGAGAAGCAAATCCAGTTGGATGCTTTCCACTCCGGATTCCTTGCATTCGTACAGTAAATGCTGGGCCGTCTCAAAATCACCCGAATCCAATGCTATCTCAGCCAAGAGCATTTGACACTCTCTGCGCTTCGCAGGTTCCATATCCAGATTCTTCTGAAGGATATCAGACAGCAAGCTGGAGGCTTCATCAAGGTGACCGAGCTGATACCAGACCTCAGCCAGGTACATCATGACATCTGGTATGTCTTTGCCGTGTTCTTGCACTTTTTGCAGAGCTGTCAAGCCCAGCTCTACTTCGTCGTTCTCAATGCGCTTGATTGCTTCGTCTATGACGTAGAGCCATTTTTTCGGCATCCCATCTCACCTCATATGTATGGTCGGGTTGTTCCATATAGCAAACCTCAATACGAGGCTCCCGATACAAAAGACCGTCCGAGGACGGTCTTTTCATTACTTTGATCATATACCATTATACCCGAGTTAGCCAGCTCATTGTTAAGACAGTAATTAAAATACCAAAAACACTGAGGACGATGCTGTAATTCGGTTTGGCATAATCTTGATTGACTGGCTTTCCATCTAGAGGAACGATGGAAGCAGTCGCGTACTCCAATGACTCTTCCTGACTAGAAAATGGAGCATTCTCCACGACATAGGTGCCGTTATCATCTTGCATGGAAGAGGAAATCACTTGTGCTTTCGAAGAATCCATCGCCATTAGCTCGCCATCAATCATCAACGAATTGGCGTGCTCTGTCGAACTGGTATTCAAGTAAAGCGTAAACGTGAATAGCATCAATAAAATGGCAGCAGCACTTGCACCCATTCTTCTCATTTTCGCCGTTACGGTAAAGATTTTCCGACCAATCGGAATCGCCCATTTCTCCTCCGAGAGAATTCTGGCCATCACGGCGTCGACAATGGAGCGGGATGGTGTGACAGCGTGATACTCTTCCATATCAGCTTTCATCCACTCTCCGCTGTCTGACCACAATTCGTAATCCGAACGACAGGCATAGCACGTTGCCATATGGTTGTCAACGCGCCTCTGTGTCACTTCGGACAGCAGGTTCTCGGCGTATTCAGGCAGGATTTCCTGAACTTCTTCACATCTCATCATCGATTCATCCCTTCAGCTTCATCCAAATGAGGGTCCAGGATGTAGTTTTCCAACTGTCCTTTTATACTTTGCCGGGCACGGAACAACAACGATTTGACAGAGCTCACGGTCAGATCCAGAATCGTAGCAATTTCGCTGTAATCCATCTGTTCGTACTCTCGCAGGATCAAGGCAGAGCGCTGCTTTTCAGGCAGACTGTTGATTGCCTGTCGTACCATGCTTTCCCGCTCGTTGCGCAGCAGTACCTGTTCAGGCAGACCACCTGCAGAAGCCGTTGGAACCTGCAGCGTGTCCTCCAGATAAACGTCTGAGTTGCGACTTTTGCGCAGCTCACTCAGGACACTGTTGCGGGCAATCGTATAAAGCCAGGTGGAAAAAGTTGCTTCTACATCTCGGAAAGAATGAATGCTTTTATACGCCTTGTAAAACGTCTCCTGACAGATATCCTCTGCGATGTGCTCCAGATGGGCTTGACGTAATAAGTGTGTGACAAAGGAGAGGATCTTTTTTTCATATCGACGAATCAGTTCAGCATAGCATTCCAGATTACCTTCTTTAATCTCTCGGATAAGCTGGGAATCGGTCATGTTCAGGATTACCTCCTTGCGATTCCGATCCCTCAGCGACCTTTTGCCTAATTAGACCGCTGGGGAGCTAAAAAGTTGCGCTAACATAAGATCTTTTTCTAGACCTGCAGCAAGAATCCTTTACGAAAAAATCCCCTCATATGGGGCTAAATGACATAAGAATAGGGCTTGGTGCCACATAGACACCTACCCATGCCCACGCTTGGTATAAAAGTCATATCTCGATATATCCACTTACCGTTCGACATAACAGAAGTTGGAAGATCGATTTCACTAAATTTGAGAATAGTGGAAAGATCGTGCTTTGTCAACCAAATATCCTTTTTCAGGAAAAGGATATCTGCATCCGCCCCTGGAGCCAAAGTCCCCTTACGCGGGTAAAGCCCTACTGCCTTCGCTACGTTCCGGGATGCCAGCCGTACAAGCAAGCTCAGCATTTCCTCTCCTTTACACCATGGACGGCGATTGTCCACATGAATGTCCTGGATGGAAGCTGCGATCGGATAGTTCCCGTACCAATGCTGATACAAGGTTCGAAGTCCGCGCTCTGTCTGATCTCCTCCCAGCAAAAAGAGGTGATAGAAAAGATCTGCCTCATCCGATCCGCTAATCGGAAGATGGTGTTCCACCACTGTACGAACCTTCCAATATCGTGTTGTTTCCAGCCACCTGTTCCTGAATTCTTCCCGTTCATTCTTGCCGTTCAAGCCTTTCTTCGGCAGATGGAGATGTATCATCGCTCTATATGACGTGAGTACCTGTGAAATTGTTTCCCAGTCTATCGTGGAAATATCTCCCTTGTCACGAACCGTCAGATGGAAGGCCGTGTAGCCTTGCCTGCACCACTCCAAGACTTCACTCGGTGTAAAACGGGAGGTTTCCAAACCAATATGCCAGACATAATCGATCAAGCTGTTGTAATGACTGGATTGCAAGTAATTTACTTGCGACCGGTTCATCCATGCTTCTGGTGCAAGAATGTCAACAAAGCTTGTACAACCGGATTGCACCATTTTGCGCATCGCCTGCAAGTAGTGGACGCCTGTTATTCTCTGCAGCCCGGAACCGGGTGCAAGCGTGACGAATCCGGGCAACAAATACATGCCTGTCGCATCGATTTCTATCGGCATCTTTGCGTTACCTTTTTTCTTCAGGGTATCTCTCCCCCAGCGTTGGATCTTCCCATTCTCTACCCACAGATCCGTTTCCACCAGTCCAAGCGCTGTGACGACCGATCCTCCGCGAATGACCATCTCCTGCTCTTGCATGGCTCGTCCCTCCCCATTCAGAACCCGAGCTGCTTTTGTACAAGCATATGAACCGGAATGGGGAAAGATGAAAAGATCGTTCCGACGTTTTGGAACAAAAAAAGACCGCCGATGAAAACGCATTCATTCGACGGTAGCACGATATGTGCACTTTATATTGGATAGGAGTGGAGAGAAACCATACTGTATTTTTATAATAAACGGAATGTAAGCGCTTGTCAAATCATTTTTGCTAAAAAACGGTATACTTTGAAAGTTTTTTTACTGAGTAATATTTTTTCATAAAAAGAAGCCTACTTCAATCAAAATGATGAACTTCTGTCCCTAAGAAAGAAAAGCCCACTACATTTCGTGGGCTTTCTACCAAGAAACTTCTATTGACTGATTCGCTGCAAAAGTTCAGCAAATCCAGGGAAAGAGACGTTGATAGCCTCATCGTTCTCGATGACGGTCTCTCCTTCTGCCACGAGTCCAGCAATGGCCATCGCCATTCCGATTCGGTGATCTCCCATGCTGTCGATCACTGCACCGCTTAATTTGGCGCTTCCCTCGATAATCATGCCGTCATCAGTCGGTTCGATCTTCGCGCCAAACTTGGACAATTGACTTACGACAGTGGCGATCCGGTCTGTTTCTTTGACCTTCAACTCCTGCGCATCGCGAATGACAGTTTGTCCATTCGCTTGTGTAGCCATGACTGCAATCACCGGGATCTCATCGATGAGACGCGGAATGATATCACCTGCGATCTCGATCCCTTGCAAGCGGGAGTAGGTTACCAACAGATCAGCGACAGGCTCTTCGTTCACTACGCGCTCGTTGAGCAGCTCCAGGCTTCCCCCCATCGCTTTTACGACATCAATAATGCCTGTACGACTTGGATTGATTCCTACATTTTCAATCAAAAGCGAGCTGCCAGGTACCATCATGACAGCAGCAATCAAAAATGCTGCGGATGAAATATCGCCAGGCACGTGAATCGCGCGCCCTTGAAGCTCCTGCCCACCTTTGACCCGAACCGTGAGACCATCGCGCTCCACGTGCACACCGAAAGCCTGCAACATTCTCTCGGTATGATCGCGAGACAAGTGTGGCTCCGTTACACTAGTCTCACCTTCTGCCTGCAAACCTGCCAGCAGGATCGCAGACTTTACTTGAGCGCTGGCAACCGGGGACTCGTACGACATTCCCTGAAGTTGTCCTCCGCGTATAGAAAGTGGCGTATACTCGCCATCCTTGCGTCCATCGATTTTTGCACCCATTTGTCGCAGCGGTCCAATCACACGTCGCATCGGGCGCTTGGCAATGGATTCATCCCCTTCCATGACTACATGAAAGGGTTGGGTTGCCATGATCCCTGCCATCAGTCGGATCGTGGTACCAGAATTGCCAACATCTAGTCTTGCTGTTGGTTCCTGCAAGCCAAACCAGCCTTGTCCCTGCACTGTTACTCGATCGCCTTTTTGTTCAATCTGAATGCCCATTTGCTGAAAGCACCCGATGGTACTCAAGCAGTCCGCACCGGGCAAAAATCCTTCAATGGTTGTCGTTCCCTTGGCAAGCGCTCCAAACATGACCGCTCTGTGCGATATGGATTTGTCACCAGGAACACGGATTGTTCCCTTGATTTGATTGGTTGGTTGAACACGAAGCACACGTACACTCCCCTTCTTAACGTATAGGAATATAGAAGCGCCAAGCTTATGAATCAGGAGCGCATAAAAACGCAGTCGCTCATCTTGAATAAGCCTCGATTGAGGTTTTTTATCTTGGCAGTCATGCTGTGAAGCGTCTTCGTTGTAAAGTCTCCCTGCGCAAAAATCCTACAAACGCCTGTATACATTGTAGTCGAAAAAACGAAGAAGTTCCTCCCCTTTTTCCATCTCGTACTGCGATTGAAAGGTAATCCGCAAAGCACCATAGATGTCTTCGCGCGTCTCTCTGATTTGCAGGTTGGTAATGTTGATCTGCTTGGCACCGAGCAGAGTCGTGATTCTTCCAATCTCACCAGGATGGTCAGGGATATCGATATACAAATCAAACAACGGTGGCAATGCGCCGGTTTTGCGTTCAGGCAATCCGTCGCGAAAGTCCCGAGCGGATTGAAAAAACTGTTCGATTCCATCTGGATCAGCCTTTTCAACCAGCTGCATCACATCCTGCAGAGCTGCTGACCAATCACGTGCGATTTTCAAGAGGTGATCTCGGTTGTGCAGCAAAATGTCACGCCACATGCGCGGGTTGCTGGATGCGATGCGCGTAATGTCGCGGAAACCGCCAGCTGCCAGTCGTGCATGCCACGCATTCTCGTCATCATAGTCGGCGACCAGATTCACGAGCGCCGATGCCAAAATATGCGGAAAGTGGCTGACAGCTCCAACTACCTGATCATGCGTGTCGGCATCCATTCTGACAACCTTGGCACGCGTCAGCTGGAGCAATTCAGATAGACGCTCTACTTTTTCCTCTGGCGTCCCTGGTGCCGGAGTCAATACGTAATAAGCATTCTCGAACAATCGGTCAGATGCCGCTTCTACACCTGATTTATGTGAGCCTGCCATTGGATGACCACCAATAAAGGTAACATGGTCAGGAATCACTTTCGTCGCATGATGTACGATGCCGGATTTGGTGCTTCCTGCATCCGTTACGATCACATCCGGTTGTAAATCGAGCTGGCGAAGTGTTTCTAGAATCGCGTAAATTTGCTCCACGGGTGCCGCCAAAAAAATGATGTTGGCTTCTCTGACTGCGGTCTGCAAATCCGTCGTTCCTGCATGGATGACCCCGTTGGTTAGCGCTTTATCCAAAGAATCCTGCCGGACATCAAAACCAACGATGCGATTATTTGGATCATTTTTTAATGATAAAGCGATCGAGCCTCCGATAAGTCCTACACCTACCACAGCAATGGTTGTCTTTTTCATCTCCTGCTTCTATCCTTCCATCTACGTGTAGAGAAAAATGCCGGGAGATCCCCGGCATCATCTGCATTATTTTAAAGCACCTGTTACGATTTCTTCGAGAACACGCAGGATTTTGTCATTCTGCTCTGTAGTTCCGATCGTAATCCGTTGATAACCCGGATGACCCAGTGCTTTACCGGATCGAACGATAATACCATGACTGAGCAGCTTTTTAAATACCTCATCTGAATCTTGTTTCAAGTTGACCAGAATGAAGTTTGTTTGTGAAGGATAATAATCCAGTCCCCACTCGTCAAATCGATCCGTAAATTGCTTCATGCCTTCTCTATTCCGCTCGCGGCAAGATGCAACGAATTCCTGATCATGCAAAGCTGCTCGGGCAGCTGCTTGACCCAAGGCACCCGTATTAAATGGCTCGCGTACATGCTCCAGCTGAGAGACGAGCTCCTCAGAAGCAATACCGTAGCCCACACGCAACGTCGCCAGTCCGTAAATTTTGGAAAACGTCCGCAGGATGATCAGATTCGGATAATCCGCCAGCATGGGCACTGTCTGTGGATAATCCGGATCTACAACATACTCGTAATAAGCTTCGTCCAGGACGACCAGGACGTTTTTCGGTACTTTTTTCAGGAATGCTTCCAGCTCAGTTGTGGTGACGATTGTTCCAGACGGGTTGTTCGGGTTGCACACCCAGACTACACGCGTCTGATCATTGATTGCCGCTGCCATCGCTTCCAAATCGTGAACGCCGTTTTTCAACGGAACCTCGATCAGCTCAGCGCCTTCAATAATCGCGTTGGAGCGATATTGGGAAAAAGTAGGGGTTGCCATCACTGTATTTGTACCCTCGCTGAGATAAGCGCGAGAGATCATGAGAAGAATTTCGTCCGAACCGTTGCCAAAGATCAGTTGTCCAGGCTTCACACCCAGGAACTCAGCCAGATCCCAACGGAGCTTCAGACTAGCACCGTCTGGATAGATCGCCAGGTTGTCCAATTGAGCAACAATCGCTTCTTTTGCCTTTGGCGAACTGCCGAAAGGATTTTCATTGGAGGCAAGCTTGATCACTTCTGTCAAGCCATATTCGCGTTTTACATCGTCAATGGGTTTCCCTGGCTGATAGACCGGGGCCTCGAGAATTCGTTGCTTGGGTTGCATCCGCGTCTCACTCCTGAATACTTTTTCACTTTATTGTAGCGCACTACTCAACTGATGTACAAAGTTTTTTATTTTTTCGACAGCGTCGTCACACTGATTGGGATCCTGCAGCTGCTCTCCATAGCGCTCGATTTCACGTACGATCGCGCTGCCTACGATCACCGCGTCCGCATGAGGAGCCAAGGTTCGCACCTGCTCTGGTGTAGAAATGCCAAAACCGACTGCTGTAGGAGCGGTTGTGCTCTCCCTGACTCTTTTCAGAAAATCCGTCAGGTCGCCGCGTAGCTCAGTCCTGGCGCCGGTGACCCCGAGAGAAGAGACACAATACAGAAAACCTGTCGCCTGTTCCCCGATCATCCTGATACGTGTCTGGGAGGTAGGAGCTACGAGTGAAATGACGTGTACACCATGCTTTTTAGCCGCTGCGATTGCAGAGCCGCTTTCTTCAACCGGCAAGTCCGGAATGACCACGCCATCTGCACCGCTTGCAGCAAGGTCGGCAAAAAAACGTTCGATTCCATATTGAAAGACTGGATTTACATAGGAGAACAGCACAAGTCCTGCTTCCATACCCGATGCGCGAAGCTTGACTACCAGTTGGAGTGCGTCTTTGATCGCGACGCCGTGCTTCAAGGCGCGTTGAGAAGCTTGTTGAATCGTAGGACCGTCTGCCAGGGGGTCCGAATAGGGAATCCCAAGCTCAAGGATATCTGCCCCTGCTTCGACCAAGGCATGCGCGATTTTGTAGGTCACCTCAAGAGTGGGATCTCCCACTGTGATAAAGGGGATAAAACGCTTGCGGCTCCGATCGGCAAACACATGATCAATTCGGTTTTGGTGGATAGTCGTCATGCCTGAACGCCCCCTTCCTGAGTGTCAGACAAAGCATCCTGAATGGTCAGCACGTCTTTGTCTCCTCGTCCCGACAAACAGATCACCAGCACTTGATCTGGCGACATTTGCGGAGCTCGCTTCATCGCTTCTGCTACAGCATGAGCACTTTCCAGCGCGGGAATAATTCCTTCGGTTTTACACAGCAGCTGAACCGCCTCCAACGCTTCAGCGTCCGTAATCGCCGCATAGGTGACTCTTCCTGAATCTTTCAGGTAAGAATGCTCGGGTCCGATCCCGGGATAATCCAGACCTGCCGAAATGGAATGCGCTTCCTGAACCTGCCCGTTCTCATCCTGTAACAAATAGGTCAAGGAGCCGTGAATGACACCTGGTCTTCCCATGCTCAGCGTCGCTGCATGCTTGTCGGTATCAATCCCTAGACCTGCTGCTTCTACGCCGCGCAGTGCCACGCTTTCATCCTGTAAAAACGGGTAAAACATTCCGATCGCATTGCTTCCTCCGCCAACACAAGCGATGACTTCATCCGGGAGTCTGCCCAGCATCTCCTGGATTTGGCTACGCGTTTCTTCCCCGATGATTTTCTGAAATTCACGAACCATGTACGGATATGGATGCGGCCCTACGACGGAGCCGATAACGTAAAAGGTCTCGTCCACATGGGAAACCCAGTGGCGAATTGCCTCATTCGTCGCATCCTTCAGCGTGCGAGATCCGGATACAGCTGGAATGACTTCTGAGCCAAGCAGATTCATACGGAAAACGTTCAGGGACTGACGGCGAATATCTTCCTCCCCCATAAACACCTGGCACGACAATCCGAGCTTTGCTGCTACGGTTGCACTCGCCACACCATGCTGACCCGCTCCCGTCTCTGCGATAATCGATTTCTTCCCCATACGCTTGGCGAGCAAGCCTTGCCCCAATGCATTGTTCAATTTATGGGCACCCGTATGATTCAAATCTTCGCGCTTCAAGTAGATGCGAGCACCTCCAAGCGCCTCCGTGAGCCGTTCTGCGTAAGTAAGGGGGGTTGGACGGCCTGCGTACTCGGTCAAGAGATTGTTCAGCTCTTTTCGAAATTCAGGGTCGCGTCTTGCCTCTTCAAACGCTTGTTCCAATTCAGTCAGTGCATTCATCAGGGTTTCCGGGACAAATTTCCCCCCGAATTCCCCAAAGCGTCCCTTCTCGTCAGGAACGACCCGAGCTGTAGTTTGAGCTTCAGACATACTCCCTCACCCTTTCCATCAAGCTTTTGATTTTATTTGGATCTTTTTCTCCGTCCGTTTCCACTCCACTGGAAAGATCGATGACAGATGGACGATAACGCCCGATCAATTCCGCTACATTGTCCACATTGATTCCGCCTGCAATGATTTCAGTAACCCCCTGACTCGCTGCTTGCAGGTCCGGGATCTGTTCCCATGAAAATCGTCTGCCTGTTCCCCCTGCCTGAGCAGGATCATACGTATCAAACAAGAACGCGTCGACATGGGTGGCGTAGGCTGCCATGCCTTCTACCGCCTCAGCTTCATTCCCTACTGCGAGAGCCTTCCACACGGGCAAAGAAAAACGCTCCTTTACCTCTTGGCAAAACGCTGGAGTTTCTTGACCGTGCAGTTGTACGACAGCAAGCGAAACTTCTGCCAAAATATCTTCCAATTCTTCAATGGTCGGGTTGACAAAAACACCAACTGCTGGCGGGTGATCAGGCACCGATCGCAACATCTCTTTAGCAGCAGTCGCCTCGACTTTGCGCTTGCTTGGTGCAAAAACGAATCCCACATAATCGACCTCGCACTCTTTCAACAAGCTCAGTGTTTCTTTATGCTTGATGCCACATATCTTGACTTGTGTCACAAGCTCACCCCCGATGTGTGATTACCACGCTGTCCCATCAAGGAAATGACGGCCTGCTCTACGTTTTGCTGGCGCATGAAGTGCTCGCCTACGAGCACTGCCCTCGCCCCGCTCTGTTTGACATTCTCAATATCATGAATAGAGGAGATTCCGCTCTCACTCACCACAGTAAGTGTCGATGGCAGGTCTGCAATCACCTCTCGCGTCACTGCCAGATCGGTTTCAAACGTCCGAAGATTCCGGTTGTTGATTCCCAAGAGCTTGGGATCTGTATAACGAAACACCATGTCGCTCTCATGTCTGTCATGCACCTCTATGAGAACATCCATTCCCAGATCTTCTGCTGCCTGATAGAGCGCGCGAAGCTGCTCCCCCTCCAAAATGGCTGCAATCAGAAGAATACAATCTGCCCCTGCGGACCGGGCCTCTACGACCTGGATTTCATCGATCAGAAAATCTTTGCGCAGCAATGGTAACTGGACGGAGGTATGGATGTTTTGAAGGTAGGAAAGATGCCCCTGAAAAAAGGATTCGTCGGTCAGTACCGAGATGCACTCCGCTTGCGCAGCTTGATACGCACTGGCAATCTCCAACGGATCAAAGTCCGAGCGAATCATTCCTTTGGACGGAGAAGCCTTCTTCACTTCCGCAATCACACTGACAGGACGCGTACTTTGCTCAAGTGCCTGACGAAAACCGCGTGGCTTTTCCATATCCTTCGCTTCCGTCAGTAGAGAAGCAATCGAAGTCTTTCCTTTCAATTGCTGAACCTCTTCTTTCTTTTTCTCCACAATTTTATGAAGCATGAATCATCCCTCCAGCGATATGACGGATGTGGTCCAGTTTACGTGCTACGTGACCTTCATCGATCAGCTCTGCCGCACGGATCACTCCTTCTTCAATGGTCCTAGCCCGTTCTGACAAATACAGGATCGCTCCCGCATTCAATAAAACGACATCGCGCGCTGCTCCCCGCTCTCCCGAGAACACGTTCGAAATGATGGTTGCATTCTGGGCAGCATCACCGCCGCGCAGCGCATTCTTTTCATGGCGATGAAGGCCGAATTGCTCCGGTTCTACTGTGTAGCTCCGGATTTCACCATCACGCAGCTCGGTGATGTAGCTCGTGCCCGTCACAGTCAATTCATCCAGTCCATCTGAGCCTGCTACCACGAGGGCGCGTTTCACGTTCAATTCACGCAGAACTGCGGCAACCGTCGGGAGCAGCTTGGCATCGTAGACACCCATAAGCTGATGGCTAGCCCCCGCAGGATTGGTAAGCGGACCTAGCAAATTAAATACGGTGCGCACAGCCAATTCCTTGCGTGTCGCAGCTGCATGCTTCATCGCCTGATGATAAGTGGGGGCAAACAGAAAGCAAAGATTCGTCTCTCGCAAGCAGTCTGCTGCAGCCGCAGGGGTCAGGTTCACCGGAATCCCCAATGCTTCTAGTACGTCAGCGCTTCCGCTTTTGCTGGAAACCGCACGATTCCCGTGCTTGGCAATCTGTACGCCGTCACTGGCTGCCAAGATAGCGCTGGCCGTTGAAATGTTGAAGGTGTTGCTCCCGTCTCCGCCAGTCCCGCATGTGTCGACCAAACCCTGCATATCCAACGGAAAGCGTATCGCTCTTTCACGCATGGCACGGGCAAATCCGATGATTTCTTCCACGCTCTCTCCTTTGAGACGCAGTGTGGCGAGGAAAGCACCGATCTGAGCAGGTGTAGCTTTTCCGTCCATGATCTGCCCCATCGCTTCTTCTGCCACGTCGCGATTGAGATGATTTCCTTGCAGAATGTGCTCCAGCGCCTGAGTCAGCATGGCAATTCCTCCTTGCGCGCAAACAGCTGCTCCGCTTTTTCCAGAGCCGTAATCATAGCTGCTGCCTTATTTCTTGTTTCTTGATATTCGCTTGCGGGTACGGAGTCTGCGACGATTCCTGCTCCGGCCTGTACATGTGCTTGCCCATCCTGGAAGAACAAGGTGCGGATCGTGATGCAGCTGTCCAAAGAGCCATCAAAGGAAATGTATCCAATCGCCCCAGCGTACAAGTGGCGAGCATCCTGCTCAAGCTCGGCGATAATCTCCATGGCCCTCAGCTTTGGCGACCCGGATACGGTGCCTGCCGGAAAAGCGGATAGCAGCGCGTCGAAAGGATGCAAGTCCTCACGCAGCTTCCCGGTTACGTGAGAAACCATGTGCATGACGTGGGAATAATTTTCGATCACCAACGCTTCCTCTACTTTGACGCTGCCGTATGAACTGACGCGACCGACATCATTGCGTCCCAGATCGAGCAGCATGTAATGCTCGGCTCGTTCCTTCTCATCTGCCAAAAGATCTGCTGCCAGCAACTCATCTTCTCTCGGAGTAGCGCCTCTTTTTCGTGTTCCGGCTATGGGACGCATTTCCACTTTTTGATCTTCTACCCGAACCAGCAGCTCAGGCGAGGTTCCGACGATCGTCTCTCCTTCATACTCCAGGTAATACATGTACGGAGATGGATTCAACGTGCGCAAGATACGGTAAACTGCGAATGGATCCACATCGGTTTTTACGGAAAAGCGTTGAGAGAGAACAACCTGAAAGATATCTCCGGCGGCGATGTACTCTTTCGCCTGCACAACCATCCTTTCATACTCTTCACGGCTCATGTTGGCTTCCACTTCCAGCTTGTGCAACGGATCCACGGCTACCGAGATGCGCTGCTCCGTCTGCGCAGGAGTCGTCACTTTACCTGCCAGTTTCTCCAGTCGTTCGCAAACTTGTGCGTATTTTTCGGCAATGGAAGAGGCGGTATCCCCTGCTTCTACGTGAAGGTTCACAATCAATTGGATTTCTTGCTTCAGATGGTCAAAGGCAACCATTTCATCGACAAACAGAAAACGCATGTCAGGCAAACGTAACGTCTCGCTTCGGTGTGGAGGCAGGTTTTCAAAATAATGAAGGGTGTTGTACCCGAAAAATCCTACTGCTCCTCCGCTCAAGCGCGGAAATCCCGGCAATTTGGGACTCTTGTAGCGATCGACTTCTGCACGCAGGTAGTTAATCGGATTGCCGGATTGAATGAATGCAGTTCCATCTCGATGGCTGACGCTAATTTCGTTTCCTTTTGCCTCAACGATTTGAAAAGGGTTCATTCCGATAAAGGAAAACCGTGCCCAGCGTGCACCGCCTTCCACACTTTCCAGTAAAAACGAATTGCGAGTGCGAATTTTTTGATAGAGGCGGATCGGTGTCTCCTGATCAGCCAGTAAAGTCATGCTAACGGGAATAAAAGAATACGTTGCCGAGAGGCTTTGCACCTCGGCCAGTGAGGGGAAATACATGTGCTCTCATCTCCTTTTCAGGGGCTCGGAAAAAGGGGGACTCTTTCCTTACCCGCTACTAGAGCGAGAGGTAGGGGGAGAAATAAATATAAAAAAACCCAGTCAGAGACCTGGATTGGGTGTCATGTGCTACCCAGCCTGCTCTTCTCTCCTCGACCTAACTCATCTCAACTCTGCTCTACTCTACTCTCTAAACTCAGCCGGTATAACGATAGAATATCCGGATAAATCAACTTTCCCGTACCTTCTTCTCTACGAAAATGGCTACGGCTGCACTTATCTAAGCTCTAAAAACGAGGCGCTCTCGTTTCCCTATATAGTAAAAGAGAGCGCCCCTATTGTCAACTCTGTTTTGTCAAATCTGGACGCAGCTTGACCGCATCCCGCAAAAATACGTGCTGGATTTCCTTCGCTGATTTGTCTGTATTGACATGCATGATGACACGGACACACATCGGCAAACTGCCAGGTACAGGAATTTCGCGCATACACATCAGCGGTACATACGCCCAGTTTTCACCGTCCAGCAGACGTGCTGCTTGTGCAGGAAAAACGGAACTGACATCCTCCGTGGTTGTAAACAGCATGCTTGCGATGTCTTCAGGTTGGAGACCATTCCGTGAAATGATTTCTTTCAGCATCAGCTTGGTTGCAGAAATCACTTCTTCTTTTGTATCGTTTTCTACAGTAATGGCCCCTCTTACTCCTCGCACTCCCATTTTTTATGCCCCCACTTCTTCTCTCATTACTCTCATGATGACTTCTTCATCCACATCTTTTACCACTTCTACACTGCCGATTGATCTCGGCAAGACCAGTGCAAGCTTGCCACTCACTGTCTTTTTATCCCGTTTCATCGCCTCCAGCACCGCCTCAGGTGTCAAGCCAGCTGGCCATGCCGTAGGGAGTCGGTACAGACTCAGGACATGCCGAGTACGCTCGTACGTACCGGGTTGAGCAAAACCGATTCGCTCTGCTAATTTCGCCGCTATACACATGCCTATGGAAATGGCTTCCCCGTGATTCAGTGTCGAATACGAGGACAGAGCTTCAAAGGCATGCCCAAAGGTATGTCCGAGATTCAACAAGGCGCGTTGCCCCTGCTCCGTCTCGTCTGCGGATACGATCTCAGCCTTCACCCTGCACCCCTGATAAATGGCTTTTGCCAACACTTCGGGTTCCAGTGACCATAGCGCTTCCGATTCACGTTCCAGCCAGTTCACGAAGGATTCATCTGCAATCAAGCCGTGCTTGACTACTTCGGCAAATCCGGCGGCCACTTCTCGTTTGGGCAATGTGCGAAGAGTGGAAGTATCGTAGATGACGGCTTTTGGTTGATGAAAGGCACCAATCAAATTTTTACCCAACGAATGATTGATCGCTACCTTTCCACCTACAGAGCTGTCGTGAGCCAGTAAGGTGGTGGGCATCTGGACGAAGTCGATGCCACGCATGTACGTGGCTGCGACGAATCCAGCCAGATCACCGACTACTCCCCCTCCCAGAGCGAGAATAGCCGATTTGCGATCCAGACCAGCTCGGATTGCTTCCGTCATGATTTTTTCATAGACTGCCAGGCTTTTGGATTGCTCCCCTGGCTCGATGACACTCGACTCGACCGGGTATCCAGCTGATGTTAAAACATTGAGCAGCGGTTCCAAATACTGTGGAGCCACGTGCTGATCTGTAATGACCATCAGCTTGCTTTTGCTGAGAACGCCTGCGTCTTTTAGCAGCTCGGGTGCTTGCTGCAAGAGAGCTTTCCCAATGATGATGGGATACGAGCGTTCTCCCAATTCTACAGTGAGTGTTTGTTCTTCCATTAGAATTTCTCCGTATATGTGCGGTATTGACGTACATTTTCCAGCATATCGTCCATGGAATCAGACGGGAACTTGTCGCACATCGCCTGAGCGATCTCCCAAGCCACGACTGCTTCAGCCACGACGCTTGCTGCTGGTACTGCACAGCTGTCAGAGCGCTCAATGCTTGCCGAAAAGGCCTCTCGCGTATCGATATCTACGCTCATCAGAGGCTTGTACAGGGTAGGAATCGGCTTCATGACCCCGCGAACCACGACTGGCATACCTGTGGTCATACCGCCTTCCAATCCTCCTGCGCGATTCGATTTTCGGCTGTAACCGGTCTCTTCGTTCCACAAGATCTCATCATGAACCTGAGATCCCGGACGGCCAGCCGCTTCAAATCCAATCCCGATTTCCACACCCTTGAAGGCTTGGATACTCATGATCGCCTGTGCCAGACGGCCATCCAGCTTGCGATCCCATTGCACATGGCTGCCCAAGCCGATTGGAACACCGTCTACAATGACTTCAACGATGCCACCGAGTGAGTCTCCATCTTCTTTCGCTTTGTCGATCAAGGCCATCATCTTTGGCTCTGCCTCTTTATCCAGGCAGCGAACAGGGGATTCTTCTGTACGAGCAATCAGTTCGTCCAGACTTACATCCTGACGCTCAGCTACCACTTCACCAATCTGCAGTACCTGTCCGCCTACACGAATACCAAATGCAGCAAGCAATTGCCGGGCAACAGCACCAACTGCCACGCGAATCGTGGTTTCACGTGCACTGGAACGTTCCAGAATATTTCGCATATCACGCTGATGATATTTAATGGCCCCATTCAAGTCTGCATGACCGGGACGTGGACGTGATACGCGTCGTTTTTCCTCTGCGCCCTCTACAGGCTCAGCGCTCATGATTCCCTGCCAGTGAGCCCAGTCTTTATTTTCTACGACTAATGTGATTGGTGCACCAGTCGTATACCCGTGACGAACACCAGATACTACTTTTACCTGATCCTTCTCAATCTGCATCCGTCTGCCGCGTCCATGACCTTTTTGGCGGCGTGCCAATTGCTCATTGATTGCTTCTACAGAAAACGGCAAGTTGCTTGGTACCCCTTCAATAATTGCCGTTAATTGTGGTCCGTGGGATTCCCCTGCTGTCAAATAGCGCATTATCTGCTTCCTCCATCCTTTTGGCGATCCCATTACCCATTCTCGGGACGCTTTTTCTTTATCACTTTTAAGCGCTATAATATCATACCTGCCATCCGGTGAAAATATAAAAGTGCCAAACCATACCGGAAGAGTCTCGTTTTACGGAAAAACGCCCCTCCGAAAAAGGAGAAGCGCTTCGGTCTATCGCACACTTAGAAGTGATCAACCATCATGTAGGGATTTTGACTTAACGGTCGTCGGAGGTTATCCGTTCGCATCAGATCATCCAATTGTGTCTGTTCTGTCCCAAGTATTTGACCACACTCTTGCAGCGTAATCAGTCCGCGACGATACGCTTCGATGACTTTATGCTTATCCATCTGCTTCCTCCCTATTCGTAGGTATTCCTAGTCTTGGGAAAAAAGAACAGACTTATACTACCAACAGAAATGAATCATCCCATTTTTCGATAAAAAAACGTATCTTCTGCTTCCAGCTGATACTGCTGAGGTTGAAAAATCTGTTCGGTACTGCCCACAAACAGAACTCCACCTGGTTTTAGTGCACGACTAAACTTGTGGTACAGCTCGTTTTTCGCTTCTTCCGTGAAGTAGATCATGACATTTCGGCAGATGATCAAGTCAAACTGTGTCTCGAAAGAGTCTGCCAGCAGGTTGTGTTTTTTGAACGTGACCTTGTTTTTCACCTCATCGGAGATTCGATAGCTAAGCATATCTTTGGTGAAATACTTCGTTACCAACTCCGTCGGGCAATCCTGCAGTGACCGGTCTGTATACACGCCTTGCTTGGCCTTGGCCAACGCTCCTTCATCAATATCTGTCGCCAATAGAGTGGCTTCCAGCCGTTTGCGCAAAAGAATCAATGAAAGGGTATACGGCTCTTCTCCAGTCGAGCAGGCGGCACTCCAGCATTTGAGTCTTCCCGATTGCTTGACGAGCCGAGGCAGAATTTTATTTTCCAGTACATCCCATCTGCTCGGATTGCGGAAAAACTCTGACACGTTAATCGTCATGCGGTCCAGAAATTCGTAAAAGAGATCCTTGTCTTTTGAAATGGCATCAAAGTACTGTGCGAATGTGGAGTATCCCCTTTTTTGCCGCAAGGAGGTCAGGCGTCGCTTCATTTGCGCTTCTTTATAGAGGGCAAGATCAATACCAGTCATTTTTTTCACGCTTAGTATAAATTGAATAAAATCCTTATCTTCCATATGTGCTATCCTCCCTCTTACCCGTTCCCTTTCTTGCTATTCTCCAAACATCGGCAAAATCCTATCATTCCTGTAGCGAATTATGGCGAAAAAAAGAAAAAGACCTGAAAATCAGGTCTTTTCACCAAAGCAAGCTTAGATCCAAGCTTGGATCGTTTTATCGTAAGCAAGAACTTCGTCGTTGGAGAACCAAAGCGCGATTTCACGCTCAGCGCTCTCTGGAGAATCGGAGCCGTGGATGATGTTCATGCCAACGGAGGTTGCAAAGTCTCCACGGATGGTACCGGAAGCAGCATCTGCTGGGTTAGTTTTGCCCATCATGGAACGAGCGTTGGCAATTACGTTGTTTCCTTGCCATACCATAGCGAATACAGGACCGGAAGTGATGAAGTCTACCAGTTCGCCAAAGAACGGGCGCTCTTTGTGCTCAGCGTAATGCTGTTCAGCCAGTTCGCGGCTTACTGTCATCAGCTTTGCACCTACCAGTTGGTATCCTTTGTTCTCAAAGCGGGAAACGATTTCCCCGACCAGGTTACGTTGTACGCCATCAGGTTTTACCATAAGGAATGTTTTTTCCATTGTATGTATGCCTCCATCAGAGCTATGTATTGGTGCAGTCTTTCACACCAACGAAAATTTTATCAAAACACAGGTTCCCAAGCAACAGCTTATCCAAGAAATTCGTTTAAAATTTACGTTCGATGATAAAGTCCGCAATCCCTAGCAAGGAGGTTTTGGCTTGATTGTCTGGCAGATCAGCCAAAACAGAGCGTGCACGTGCGATATAACGCTCCGCGAGCGCTTGCGAATATGCGATTCCATCATCCTTACGAACCAACTGAATGGCTTCATCTACGTGATCCCAGAAGGTATTATCGGCGATCCAGCTTTGAAAGCGATCACGAAAGCGACCGTGGTGCGCCGTGTACAACGCAGGCAAGGTAATGTTACCGTTCAACAGATCACTCCCAGCCGGCTTGCCCAGCTGCTTTTCTGTACCCGTAAAATCCAAAATGTCATCGGTTATTTGAAAAGCCATCCCGACATTATAACCGTACCAGTACATTTTGCGCACAATATTTTGAGGAGCACCACTCGCGACGGCTCCCATTTGGCAGCTGATGGCGATCAGCAAGGCCGTTTTGCGTTTGATTCGGCGCAGGTAGGTACGGAAATTTTGTTCCCAATTATTCAGATCCTTCACTTGCTCAATTTCGCCCTTGCACACTTCTACCATGGCATGGGCGAGTATCCGGTGAAGCTGAGGAATCGGCAGCTGAGCGACGATTGCTAATGCGCGCGCAAAAATATAGTCCCCTGCGTACATGGCAATCTTGTTGTCCCATTTGGTACGTACTGTTTCTCTGCCACGCCGTTTGTCGGCATCGTCAATCACATCATCGTGAACCAATGTCGCCATGTGGATCAACTCTAAAGGTACCGCTACGTGCTTGAGACGTTTTACGTCGTAGTCTCCCCATTTCCCTCCAAGCAGGACAAAAACAGGACGAATCCTTTTTCCTCCCGCCTTCAGCAAATGCGTAGACGACTGGTACAACTCACGCACTTCGGTATCAATGGACTTTTCCAGCTCATCTTCTATGTACTGGACGTCCTTTTTCATCTTGAAGTAAATATCGACAAGGTTCATCCGTCCCACCTATTTCATCAACGTAGTATTGATTGGTGTCGCAGCAGCTTCTTGCAGCAATTTTCTGATCAAGCTCTCGTGTAACGAAGGAAATCTCATGCTCGTAATACCTGAAAGATTACAGGGATTCCGGCTCCCCCCACCGTCTGAACAGAGCATGTGGAACATCAAGAGCGTCCAGTGCCTTGCCTACTACAAAATGGATGAGGTCATCCATCGTCTGCGGCTTCTGGTAAAAGCCTGGCATGGCGGGCAGAATCTTTACTCCGAGACGACTCAATTTCAGCATGTTTTCCAGCTGTATGGCGTTCAACGGAGTCTCACGCGGTACCAGGACGAGTCGCCGCCCCTCCTTCAACATCACGTCTGCCACACGTTCCAGCAGGTTGCCGGAAGCGCCGTGCGCGATACCGGAGAGCGTGCCCATCGAGCAAGGCACCACAATCATTCCATCACAGCGATACGATCCGCTGGCAGCTGGACAATTGAAATCCCGCATCCCCCAATAATGAAGCTCACCCGGAAAATCCTGCTGCAGTTGTTCCCGCAGCAGGGCTTCCCGGTCACTCGTCTCGAAGTCCAATTCATCACGAAACACTTGCCAGCCAGCCTCGGTAATCATCAGATGAACCACATGGCCGGCTCGAAGCAATTCCTGTACCAGGCGAATGCCATAAATAGCGCCACTCGCCCCTGTTATCCCGACAGCCCATTTTTGCTGCGTCATGCGATCACCAAATCAATCATAGTAAAAGTAAACATTACTACACTCAGCACTCCGTTCATATTGAAGAATGCCACATCCAGCTTGGAGAGGTCAGTCGGTTTCACCAAACTATGCTCATAAATGAGGATGGCGCCGGAAATCAGTACCCCGATCAAGAACCAGATTGACAAATCGGCTAAAGCGTAGAGCGATAGCAAACCAACAAACGTAATGACGTGGCAAATTCTCGCTACCAGCAAAGCATTGGCAATTCCAAAGCGGCTCGGCATGGAGAACAAGCCTTCTTTGCGGTCGAAATCTGCATCCTGACAAGCATAGATAATGTCAAAGCCCGCTGTCCAGAACAAAACGGAAGCAAACAGCAATAGTCCGGTTACATCTACTTGTCCAGTAGTTGCGACCCAGCCACCCAGCGGACCAAAGCCGATCGCCACACCCAAGACAAAGTGACAGAGCCAGGTAAAGCGCTTGGTATACGAATACAAGACGAGTACAAAAACAGCCAATGGCAAAAGTTTAACTGCCAGATCATTCAATTGGAAGGCTGCAATAAAAAGGACGATGAAAGAAACAACAATGAATAACAGTACCTCGAGTACGGAAATCAATCCAGCCGGTATCGCACGCGTGGCTGTGCGGGGATTCTTGGCGTCCACGAAGCGGTCAATCAGACGATTGAGCGACATGGCAGCGCTCCTTGCCCCTACCATCGCTACGGTGACCCAAAAAATCTCCATCCAGGTAGGCCAAGTGCCCTCTACTACAATACTACCCAAAACAGCTCCCATAAACGCAAAGGGCAGCGCAAAAATAGAGTGCTCAAATTTTATCATTTCCATAATTATTTTCAATTTACGAAAACCCATGACGTACACTTCCTATCCCCAAAAAGAAATACCTTATGACGAAGACTAGCTTGGCTTTGTTCCCATATGCAAAGCAGCTACTCCGCCCATAAACAATTTGACTTGTACTGGATCCAATCCAGCTTTCTGAAACATTCCGGCCAGCTCTTTGCTGTCAGGAAAGTTGGTCAATGACTGAGGCAGCCATGCATACTGCTCGTACTTATTGATCGCCATTTTCGCAATCACCGGCAAAATGTTGTAAAAGTAAAGATAAAAAAGCTTGCGATACGGAATAAAGGGGGGCTTGGACACTTCCAGCGATACAATTTTCCCGCCTGGCTTGACCACACGTGTCATCTCATTCAATACCGTCTGGATATCAGGTACATTTCGCAATGCAAAGCCGATCGTGGCATAGTCAAACGTGTTGTCCTCGTAGGGCAAATTCATGGCATCCCCGTTTACAAGCTTAACCATGCTGTCCACATTCGATTTGGAGACCTTATAAGCCCCCACATCCAGCATGTTCTGGCTGAAGTCCAAGCCCTCTACTCTTCCCGTAGGTCCCACTGCTTGAGCCAAAGCAATCGTCCAATCAGCAGTTCCACAAGCGACATCCAAAGCTGATTGACCAGGCTGAATATTCATTTGCTTCATCGTATAGTTTCGCCAAGCTACATGGCTGCCGAAACTAATGATGTTGTTCATCTTGTCGTATTCTTCCGCAATGCTTTCAAACACGGAGTGAACGTACTGCGCCTTCTCGTTCATCTGGGTCTGGTTCACTAGGTCTACATCTCCTCAATAACTCGTTTCAGTCGGCTGACCCGATGGCTATAACGAGCGGTAATGGCCGCAAGCATGTTTTGCGCTTCAGCAGGATGCAGATTACGAGCCATCTGTTCACACAATCCGATCATTTCCATGGCTTTGGTTTCGACTCCGCTTAGCACCTGGGCAAATGTTGCCCCCGGCTTTTGCAGAAGAAACTTCGAAAACCCCAATGGAATTTGTTCCTGCCATTTCAAGTGCTCCCACTCGCCAATGACACTCTCCACCGTAGCGGTATCCTTCAACAGATGTATCCAAAAGCGACGAATCTCTTCTCGCTCTGCGTACTCTTCCACGATCGCCACATAAAGGCCAGTATCAATGGTATTGCGCAGTTCCCAATACTCTTCATCTGATGAAAGCTTGCCATCTCGACCAGCAACATAAAGCTTCATCTTGGCTTCATTTACTCGCTGAACCGCTCCTGACAAAACCTCAACGGCTTTGATCTCACCTGACTCCGCCAACAATTGATAGTAACGAGCACTGTAATAATCCCCTGCGAGTACAGTCAATTGTCGATTCCGTTCTGCCACTTCTGTTTGTTCATAGGTGTTTTTTACTTGTTCATGCATGTCCAATCCCAGTTGGACGAGCCCAGTCGCTGTGCAGAGTACCGAAGCGCGTTCCTTGGTCATCCCTTGCTCCAATAGGAAAAGATACAAGAGGGCAAGTCGACTCTCCGAAATGGAGGGAACGTCAACGTATTTTTCTACATAGGATTGGGTGGTTCGCTTGTAGATCTGTTCGATGATGGAACGAACTACATCTACAGTTGGAGTATGTTCTTTGCTCATGCGTCCTCCTCCACTAGCTGTACACAACCTGATGTCTTTCGCCTGTTTCGTACACTTCTGTTTTTTCGTGCTGCCCGGTCAAAAAGGCCGTCTTTACCATCATAACACACTTCGTTCCTTAGGGACTAATTCTCTCGTAAAAATAAGGATCAATCCGTATCGGAAACGAATTTTTCACAAACCCTTCTATCTCATCCACCTCAGTCAATACCTCCGTTTGCTTTGCATGCGACTGTCGATCTGTCTGGATTGCTACCAGCAGCCGGTTGCCGTTCAATAAATCGCTTTCCTCTAACAAGCGGAAGTAGACTTGATTTACATTGTAAGTAAGGGAAAACAAGTCATGTGCCAGATTGTAAAAGTCCTGATAAACAAAAGGAAGCTGGACATTTTGTCCCGGCTTTACGGCCAAATCTACATAAATCGAGGCATGATCCCATTTGATACGCTTAATATTATAATGTGTCGATACCGTTGTAAATAAATCAAGCATATTTCGCTCTGTCATTTGAAACGGTTGGGAAGGCTGGAATGTAGCCAGGTCGGTCTGTTTCCATCGATCAACCGGGACGAGCGAAAGCAACAAGGCCAATAATGAAGATACCGCGATAGCCAACAAGAGTCTGCGTGGCATAGACATCCCTCCTCTTCATCATTGTACAAACAAAAAAAGCAGGCTATGCCTGCTTTCCCAACTCTTCCGTTATTCTGCTGTGTCAATCGTACCATGCTCTGAATAGATGACTGCTTTACCACGCACTTTGATCGCGGAGGTATGCTCGGTAAATTGAAAGATCATCACTTCACCTTTGTCCAGCTTTTCAGTGTGATGGAACCGTGTATCAGAACCCCGTGTCAGGCCAATCACATGTACGCCATTCTCTTTCGCCTTTACGATGACGTAATCTTGATGAGGATTGGGTGTTTGCGACATATCCTGTCCTCCTTGTTTATACCATGTGTCTCTATGATGTCCTGAAAACCTATAGACGGTTCAAGATTTTGTCTACGTAACGTTGTGTCTCCTGTGGAAGCTGGGAATAATGCTCTCTCAACTCTTCGTCGTTGGTAATACCCAATTTGCTCACGCGTGTCGGTCCAGCATTATAGGCTGCCAATGCGACACCAACATTTCCATCAAAACGCTCCAGGAGTGATTTCAGATACTTGGTTCCGCCCGCAAGGTTTTCATCAGGATCGTATACATTGCGGACGTGCATAGCTTGTGCTGTTCTGTCCATGAGCTGCATCAAACCTTTGGCTCCCGCACCAGAAACAGCATTGGGATTAAAATTCGACTCCGCTCTAACCACTTCACGAATCAAATCTTCATCCACGCCATGAGAGCTTGCCATACGTCTGATTTTCTCAAGGATTGTCTGTACGGGAATATCATGATCCTTCCCCGCAGATGTCGGGTACGAAGTATATGTATCATATTCGGAATCACCCTGCAAAAAGGACCATTGATTCGTACCATCAAGCCTGAATTCGATTTCTTGGGCGGAAATCACTCGCTGTCCAGCTGCCACTTCTGCTTGCAAGATATCGGCAAACAAAACATCATCGGAAGTAGATGCGTCGGCTTGGGACGCGGTAGAATCAAAATTTTGTAGCTGGTACAAATATGGCTGCAACGATACCGGCATCTTCATCACTACAAACAATCCCTTCCTACTTGTATCATCCTTCTATTATAAAAAAGAAATTTCAGGAAGCCAATAGTGTATTTTTTTATGACTGTGATCCGTCGTGGCAAGAAAAGAAGCCTGCAATACAGCAGGCTTCTCGATCTTCATGCTTATGGTCGGAATGCAGGGATTCGAACCCTGGACCTCACCCACCCCAAGGGTGCGC
This sequence comes from Brevibacillus sp. AY1, assembly GCF_029870785.1. NCBI lineage: Bacteria > Bacillati > Bacillota > Bacilli > Caryophanales > Paenibacillaceae > Brevibacillus > Brevibacillus sp. AY1. The sequence goes on along the minus strand of NZ_JAFLPN010000001.1, from coordinate 504,089 downwards.
GCTACCGGGCTGCGCCACATCCCGAAGTTGCTTACTATCACTTAGCTTACATGGATTATTATACCGTAGAGCAGCACACCCTGCAAGACAAAGAGTGAAATTATGGCGTATTTTTTCACCATATTGAAATCACGATCACCCATGAGCTACCAGGACGATCGTGATATTGTTTACCAATCTGAGGTTTCCAGCCATTCCCCCGATGCAGCATTCATAGAGCGGCTTTCCGCATGAAAAGCAGGGACGAAGACGAGTTTTGCCTGCTCAGCTTTTGGTGAATCGACTTCCGGGAAAATATAGTGCAATTCGATCGGCATCGCTTCCAGCCACTTTTCTTTTGCCGCTTCCTTGGCGACCACAGCAGCTGTAGCTGGGAGATGCCATTCAAACGAACGCGTAGTAAACTTTGAGAGCACATTGTCTTCTCGTTCGAACTCCATGCTCAAGATTGGCTTTGCTGCGCGCACCCCGTTGTGGATTGGAAACACATCCAGTTGATACCCTACAGCGTCATCTGATCTTCGGTTGTCCTCATTGAGATAGCGCTCGCGAAGCAAATACTCCCCTTTCTTCATGTGAACAAAATCCTCCAGGAACTGGAGTGCTCGCTTTTTGGCCTCGGTACGTGTAGTAGTAAATCGCGGAAGGGTAGGCTCTTCACGCTCATCCGTCTGAATGGATAGCAGTTCGCCCGTTTTTTCATCCAAAAAGAGAGTGATTGTGCTGGCTCCATCCGTAGCCGTATAAGATGTTTTCGCTGCCTCATCCGGATGGACAGTCCGTGAAGTGGATACTTTCAAACCAGCCTCTTGAAGACCAGCATAAGTGCTGGACAGCTTCTTCACTTTCTCGACAGTCAAGGAGCTAGGTTCTTTGTCCTCTTTTAGTGTCAGCAATTCGTCGCTATAGTGATACGTCAACGCTATGGCTTCTCCTGTTTTCGCATCAATTCCACGATAGGGAGATGCAGCATACTGAAGTACGCCGTTTTCGTCATCTAGCACCAGCTCCAATGCGAGCTGGTCAGCAAACGCTCGCTTGGCTTGCTCAAGAGCAATTATCCCTGAAGCGGACGGCAGACGGTCAATTTTGATAGCGTGATCCACCCAGCGGAATGAGCGAATTTGTCCTGAAGAATTGATCATGACATAGCCTACTTCGTCTTCCACAGTGATTCCATTCACGATGGAATAGAGGGGAACTGTAACCACACGACTTGTATGTGAAGTTGTGGCCTTTCCTGCAGCCATCGTACCTCCGAGTACTTCTTCGGCAAAATCAGCCGCAACTCGGAGTACCTGATTTTTATCTGGTGTGCTGTCCTTCCCCTCATCCTTCCATGCGAGGTCAAGCTGCTCCAGCTTTCCTCCTTTTGAGAGATTCAGGTAGATAGTCTGTGGGGTCGTCTTGCGCGAATATTCATCCGACTTCAGATCAATATGGATCTGCCAGGTGTCACCACCTTCGCTCATGATCTGTACATTCACCGGAATGTCCTCCATCGAGAAAAATTCCACTGCATCTTCTACAAGTTGTTTCGCCTTTGGAGGTAATTGGCTGATCTGCTCCATCACAGTCTGTTTGGGTGCAAGCGGGCTTTCAGCTTGCACTACGGAAAATGTGGTGAAAGGCGCTGCCAGAAGCATGCCGGCACAGACCCATTTCACCCAAGAAGTAGAAAATGACCTCATCGTTATCCCCCTTTTGAAAATGGTTTAATAGATACTTTTGTAGATTCCTTATTTTACCATAATTTATCTGCAAAAAAACACTTCTCATTACGGCTCGAATGTCCCTGAGAAGTGTTTTTTTGCATGTCAGTCTGGTGTTTTATGCAATTACACGCGAATAAGGCTGAACACTTCTGCCCTCGCAGCAGCGTCTTTTTCAAAGATTCCCCGTACAGCGGACGTTATGGTCTTGGAGCCGGGCTTCTTGATCCCTCGCATCGTCATGCACATATGCTCTGCCTCTACGACGACAACCACGCCGTGAGGGTCAAGCTTGCGCATCATGGCGTCTGCTACAGTCGCGGTGATGCGCTCCTGGAGCTGGGGACGTTTGGCCACCGTATCCACGGCGCGTGCCAGTTTACTCAAGCCAACGACACGTCCACCGCGCGGGATGTAGGCCACATGTGCCTTTCCAAAGAAGGGCACCAGGTGATGTTCACACATCGAATAAAAAGGAATATCCTTGACGAGAACCATCTCTTCATGGTCCTCGCTAAAAACAGTCTCAAAGTATACCTCTTCGTTAATGTGCATTCCTTCAAATACTTCTGCATACATTTTCGCAACCCGTTTTGGCGTATCCAGCAATCCTTCCCGATCCGGGTTATCACCTACAGCCTCCAAAATCATACGGACAGCCTGTTGAATTTTTTCCAAATCGACGTTCATATTAAACCTCCTACCTACTGGCCCTAGTTACTCGATCTATGTTCCGGCACTAGCCCTATTTTCATTCGTGTGAGTGGTTGGATCTGTCAAAAGCAAACAAGCCAATCTTACCATAATACGCTGCAAAAAACAAAATGCTCGTGTGCAACTTGTACAGGAAGTCGCACTTTCAGCGACATTCTGAAAATAACTGCATGGATAAGAAAAAAACCCACATTACAAGAATGTGGGTTTTTTTATGTAAGTGGTTCGTTATTATACATAACGATTACTTGATGGAGTCTTTGAGTTGTTTACCTGGTTTGAACGCAGGTACTTTGCTGGAAGCGATTTCGATCTCTTCTCCTGTTTGTGGGTTACGACCTTTACGAGCCGCACGCTCACGAACTTCGAAGTTACCGAAGCCGATCAGTTGGACTTTGTCACCCGTTTTCAGTGCGTCAGCAATTGCATCCAGTACAGCATCAACTGCTTTTGTCGCATCTTTTTTGGTGAGTTCAGTGGTTTCAGCCACTTTTGCAATCAGTTCTGTTTTGTTCATTCTTGTTCACCTCCCCTCAAAGAACTCCACAAGTCCTAGCTATTATTTTTCTTAACCGAAATGCGTTGTTTTATACACGATTGGTTGTTTTTACCGATCTGACAAGCTTATAGTAATACACAGATTTCTGAAATTCAAGTACCTCCTGTCGAAATTGAACGAAATACAAGAAAAAAAGGCTCCCCATCAGTACGGGAGCCCCATTCTTTCCTGCGTTATCTAGTTCCATTTTCCTACGTTTTACAGTATGATCGCGATCAGTCCGCCAGAGCCTTCATTGATGATACGCCCCAAGGTTTCCTGCAGTTTGTATCTCGCATTGTCCGGCATCATGGTGATTTTTCCTTGAATTCCTTCTCGGACGATCGAGTGCAGGGATCTGCCGAAAATATCGGAATTCCAAATCGACAACGGATCTTTGTCGAAATCTTGCATCAGGTACCGAACCAGTTCTTCGCTTTGCTTTTCTGTACCGATGATTGGCGCAAACTCCGATTCCACATCTACTCTGATCATATGAATGGATGGAGCGGTTGCCTTCAGCCTGACACCAAAGCGAGGGCCTTGACGGATGAGTTCAGGTTCGTCCAAGGTCATCTCATGCAACGACGGAGCCGCAATGCCATAGCCTGTGCTCCGGACCATATGCAGCGCTTCCGCTACCTGATCGTATTCCCGCTTGGCATGGGAGAATTCCTGCATGATTTTCAGCAAATGATCCTTGCCGCTGATCTCGACACCCACGATCTCCACCAAGATGCGATCATAGAGCTCATCCGGTGCGTAAAGATCGATTTCAGCTATCCCTTGGCCCATATGCATGCCTGCAAGGGACGCTCGCTCCACGAAGTCATACTCGTTGAAGAAACCGACGACACGGTCCACATCGCGTAACCGGCGTATATCCTGCACAGTCTCTCGTACGGCTTCTTCGTAGTTTTGACGGAGCCAGTGCCCATTCTCAAGCACCATGACCCAGCTGGGCAGATTGACGTTTACTTCATGTACAGGGAATTCAAACAGAACTTCCCTCATGAGAAGCAGGATTTCTTGTTCGGTCATGTGATCAACTGACAGTGCGACGACCGGAACATCGTATTTTTCCTGCAGCTGAGCACGCAGATTTTGGGCTTCATCAGATCGTGGACGCGTCGAGTTGACGACAATCACAAAAGGCTTCCCAACTTCCTTGAGCTCGTTGACAACCCGCTCTTCCGCATCAATGTAACCTACACGGGGAATTTCCGCGATGCTGCCATCCGTTGTAACCACAATTCCAATCGTGGAGTGTTCCTGGATGACTTTGCGGGTACCTACTTCTGCTGCTTCTTCGAATGGAACAGGCTCTTCGTACCAAGGTGTGTTCACCATTCTCGGCCCGTTGTCATCCTCAAATCCTTTTGCACCCTGAACCGTATATCCCACGCAGTCAACGAGGCGGACGTTGATGCTGAGCCCTTCGGTTACGTGTACATTGACAGCCTGGTTTGGAACAAATTTCGGCTCTGTCGTCATGATTGTTCGGCCGGACGCACTTTGCGGCAATTCGTCCGTAGCGCGAATCCGTTCGGCCTCTGATTGAATATTGGGGATGACGACCTGCTCCATAAATCGCTTGATAAATGTGGATTTCCCTGTACGCACAGGCCCTACAACACCTAGGTAGATATCTCCGCCTGTCCGTTCGGCTATGTCTTTAAAGATGTCAACTCGTTCCACCATCGATGACCTCCTTCTATTTGTCTATTTTTACACTATGACCGTTTTTCCGAATTATCCCTGACCGCCAGTATTTTCCCGGGAACCTCGTACTAGTTTCGTGGACAGTACAAATATATGTGAGTATGGGAGAACTAGAACAAAAAAACGACTCTTTTTTAGAGTCGTTTTGATCGGATCAATGTAATTTCAGGAGTTTTGGCTGATCGCCTACCATCGTATATGGGAACGATTTAGCCGGAACGAAGTTGGATTCCCTCGCCATGACATATCGCGGATCCGTTCTTTCTTGCACGGTCGCCTTGCTCTCTCTCAGAACGGTAGCAATGTCGATGGCGTAATCAATTCCTACATCTCCTTTTCCATTCATCACGAGTGGTAAAAGGTATGTACCTGCTGTACCTGGTACTTGTGTTTCTTTCATGCCAATTTTTCCAAAATCAATAGAGAAATATCCATCCCCGATGTCTTCTTTGATCGGCAGCTCATTGTCGTTGTTGTATTGATACGAATGAACCGCTCGTTGGACATCGGCTACCGTACTGATAGAGCTCAATTGAATTAATCTCACAGTCGGGTTGGTCTCTACGTCAATCAGCACATACTTGAATACGCCGCCTTTTTCAAAGGAGTTTCCAGGGACATCCGGCATGTACTTCGGAATCAGTTTGCGAAAATCGATCTCGTACTTTTCGAAGATCGGTGTGTCTAAATCTTTTGTGACAATAGGCAGAACCGATGTATCCTGCCTGAATTGATCAATTGCTTTTTGCGTTGCTTCCAGAAAAAATGCGCTCGGCATCTGGTTCTCTGCTCGCCTTTCATCCGGATACAAACATCCTGAAAGCATCACAGACAAAAGCGTCAAGCAAACAAGCAACGGATGCCATTTACGCAACGAATACTCCATCTTCCCTATACACCTCTTGCTTCAATCTTCATTTTCTTCTTGCTGCCGCAGCAAAGCAGCTTGCACGACGGACTTCAAACGGCTCTCCGGTATACGTACCGTACAGTCTTTTTGTGTGACCTTGGCTTGACACCCTAGACGTATACCCTGTTCCAGATCGTTCTCTGCCAGCTTACGTACCTCCAGAGCGGTTGGAGGGGATAATTCTCCCTGCTCCAGCACGACCTTGCACATCAGACAGGAAGCGTGTCCACCGCATCGTTGAGGTATCACCACGCGAGCAGATCCAGCTACGCTGACAAGAGTCTGTCCCTGTCTCGCCTTTACGGTTTTGCCTGATGGTAAAAACGTTACTTTACTCATGAACCAATGCCCCAATCAATATGGCCGATGAGCGAGCGTCACATCGCCATCCTTGACGATCTGAACCTGGCACCCCAGCCTGTATCCTTCAGCTCGTTCTGCTTTGCGCAGACGCAGCTTTTCTTCCTTCGTCACTTCATTCAGTGCTTCTGCTCCTTCGATTACCAAAGTGCGACATTGTGCACATACGCCTCGTTGGCAAGCATATCCCCAGACGACTTTATGCTTTTTGGCCAATTCAACGATCGACTTGTTGGTCTCTACAGGCAACGTATGGCTACCCGATCGGCTTTGCAAGGTTAGCTGCGCCATAACTCCCTCTCCTTATACAAACATAACCACTAAGATTAACACAAAAATGACAAGCAACATCAAAAAGCCCACCGTTCTGAGTACGAAACGAAGCCAGGCATTTTGGGTCTTCCTGGAAAAAAGCATCATGAAATTGCAGACGAACATCAATGCGATAGCGACAAATGAGATGTTCATCTTCGTAATAGGATCAATATACATCTAGACTACAGCATCCTTTGCTTTTTTGGTTTTATTATACCATACTTCACCATCCTGCACCTGACGGATGCGAACCACCTTCTAGACGTTCGCATAGACTATCGTGATGAATTCGCCCATTGGAGGGATGGCAGATGAGCAGCAATCGTAAATGGCGAAATCCATATGCACCCATTCCTAGCAAGAAACTAAACGACCAGGCAACCGAGGTGTCCCTTGCCGTCACACCCAAAAAAGTCGTGCCCGCCACAGCTGACCTGCGCACTTCCGTGTCCAAGATGCGCAATAATATTAAAGGCATAAGCACAACGATTCGACAAGTGGAAGAGACGATGGACACCCTGTACGGTGCGATGGAGATCTTTGAGAACCTGGGCAAGCGTAATGCCGACAAGCCAGAGACAGCCGAAAAACCAAGCAACAAGCGCAAGGCGGCACCAGAGACTGCCCAAAAAGTCAGTGAATCCTCCGAGCAGGAAGCTGGCAGTGGCGGTGCAAGCAGCAATCCACTGGCCAATATCGACATCGGTCAGTTGCTTGGGTTGTTACAGTCTCCTCTAGTTCAAAATCTTCTGACCCAGACGGTCACAAACAGCGGAAAACAAAGAAAAAAAGAGGGATGATCTCCCTCTTTTTTTCTTGTTTCTGTAGGTCAGCCATGTCCCTGTAGAGCCATGATTGTTCCTAGTCTTACTGTATGACGGTTTTCTCAGCATGTAACGGTCATAATCGCCCATTTCTCTTACTTGAGCAGCTTGCCTAAGGATGAGAGATCTGACAGGTTGATTTCTTTATCCCGGAACATCTGAATGATCTTGTCTTCTTTTTCTGGCGTAAGCGTCTTGCCACTCATCGCGGCCAGCGACTGGATCATTTGACGCAGCTTGGTTTCGTCTTCAAAATCACTTTTCTTAACCGTGCTAGCCAGTGATCGAAGCTTGCTTTCATCCACATGCTCTACGGCTTTGCTCTTCAGACTATCCATGAAACGACGTGAGAAATTGCTGTTCATGCGAAACCTCCTCCTGCCATCTAGGCTTTCACGCTATCTTATGTGCAGGAGCCTAAATGTGTGAGGCGATCTCACTCTGGACGATCTGCATCCGGGTTTAACAGCCCCATCTCATACGTTTTTCCGCGACCCATCAGCTCTTCGACGCCTTGTTTGGCTGTTTTGCCTTCAAACAGAATCCCGTATAGGACTGATGTAATCGGCATCTCTACCTGCTCTCTTTGAGCCAGAGCGTGGGTAGCGTGCGTGGTCCGAACTCCTTCGACAACCATTCCCATCTGCTCCAGCACGTCCTCCAGCTTGTTCCCCTGTCCGAGCATGTAGCCAGCGCGCCAATTTCGACTGTGCTTGCTGGTGCAGGTGGCGATCATGTCCCCAACGCCTGCCAGTCCCAAGAAAGTCAGGGGCATCGCGCCCAGCTTGCTTCCCAAGCGGCTGATTTCAGCAAGCCCTCGCGTCATAAGTGCTGCCTTCGCATTATCGCCATAACCTAAACCATCTGACATTCCTGCGCCGAGTGCAATAATGTTCTTGAGTGCACCAGCGATTTCGGCACCGACCAGATCGGGGTTGGTATAGACGCGAAAATTGGGATTCATCAGCAAATCTTGTGCCCTCAGCATGCTTTCTTCAGAGGCAGATGCGACGACTACAGTCGTTGGTTGTTGAAGAACGACTTCCTCGGCATGACTCGGACCTGTAAGAACAGCCAATCGAGCGGCAATCCCCGGCGAAACCTCCTCGGAAATCACCTCTGACATCCGTTTTAAGCTCTCCAATTCGAACCCTTTTGTCGCATGCAGCAGCAGGACATCAGGCTCAAGATGCGCTGCCAGCTTTTTGCACATGTCTCTCATCGAATGTGAAGGAACAGCTAGAAGCACGATGCGCATCCCCGCAACAGCTTCCTGTATATCCGATGTAGCGACAATATTTTCGGGAAGCGTGATTTCAGGAAGGTATTTTTCATTCCGATGCGTATTGTTGATTTCCTCAGCTGTTTGGGGGTTACGCACCCATAAAGTCACCTGATGACCGTTCATCGCCAAAACAGAAGCAAGTGCTGTACCCCAACTCCCAGCGCCGATAACGGCTACCTTTTGAATCAAGAGCGCTCCCTCCAACATTTCATTTTATTTGTACCTTGCTTGTGCTAGCCGGTTTATCCTAGTTTTCGATTGGTTTTATCCCCCAGTTTTCGCTCAGTCCCTGCAAGAAGATTGCGGATATTGTTATGATGGCGAATGTAAGCAAAGACCGTGAGAACCAGGCTGGTCCACCAAAAAGCAATCGGCTTGTCCAGCACAAATATCACGATGGGAAGAATGGTTACCAGAATAAGTGAACCTAGCGATACATAGCGGGTGATCATGATTGTGATCACAGCGGCAATACCACCAATCAAAAAAGCGAGGGGTGAAAAGCCAAGCGCCACACCCAAGGTGGTTGCAATACCTTTTCCCCCGCGAAATCCAAAAAAGATGGGCCAATTGTGACCAGCAATTGCAAACAAGCCTGACACTGCATATGCAAGCGGATCTCCCCCTGTAAGCAGGTGGGTGGTTCCCATCGCTAGCAGGCCTTTCGTCGCGTCCAGCACCAGGACGGCGATCCCAGGTCCTTTGCCCAGTACGCGTAGCGTGTTCGTGGCCCCCATGTTGCCACTCCCCTGCGAACGAATGTCAATTCCCGCTATTTTTTTTGTAATGAGATAGCTAAAACTGATTGATCCAATGAAGTAGCTGATCACCCAGGCTAATAGGACCATGACCCTTTCCCTCTCCCTATGTTTTTTTCCGCGTCCAGATACGCACAGGCGTCCCCTCGAAAACAAACGCCTCACGTATTTTATTCTCTATGTAACGCTCATAGGAGAAATGCATTAGCTCCGGATCATTCACAAACAAGATGAATGTCGGTGGCTTGACTGTTGCTTGTGTCGCATAGTTGATTTTCAAACGCTTTCCTCGATCAGATGGTGGTGGAGTCCGAATCGTGGCATCCGTGACCAGATCGTTCAGAACAGAGGTTGGAACTCGCATGGAGTGCGCTTCCGCTACCTCGTTTACTTTTGGCAGGATGGTATGTACACGCTGCTTGGATTTGGCCGACACGTACATGATCGGTGCGTAATCCAGGTACTTGAATTCTTCCCGGATCAGTTCCGTAAAACGTTGCATCGTTTTATCGTCTTTTTCTACCGTATCCCATTTGTTGACGATAATAATGACACCTCGTCCTGCTTCATGGGCGTAACCGGCAATCTTCTTGTCCTGCTCAATAATTCCTTCTTCTCCGTTGATCAAAACGAGCACAACATCTGAATCCTCGATGGCCCGCATGGCGCGCATCACGCTGTACTTCTCGGTGTTCTCATACACCTTTCCACGCTTGCGCATACCTGCAGTATCCACCAGTATGTAATTTTGCCCGTCGCGTTCAAAAGGTGTATCAATCGCGTCTCGAGTTGTTCCGGCTACATCACTGACAATGACACGCTCTTCACCCAGAATGGCGTTGGTCAAGGATGATTTGCCGACATTGGGACGACCGATAATCGATACGCGAATGATATCATCTCTTGTGTCCTCTTCGTCTGGCGCCGGAAAGCTCTTGACAACCTCCTCCAGCATATCACCGAGTCCCAGACCGTGACTACCAGATATCGGAAACGGCTCGCCCAAACCTAGCGTGTAGAAATCGTAAATATCTGCCCGCATTTCTGGATTATCTACTTTGTTAACGGCAAGGACGATTGGTTTCCCAGTCCGATTCAGCATGCGTGCCAGCTCCAAATCCGCATCGGTCACGCCTGTTCGTCCATCCGTAATCATTACGATGACAGTCGCTTCGTCGATAGCCAGTTCAGCCTGGTAACGCATTTGCGTGAGGATTTCGTCGGTCTCACCAAATTCAATACCGCCGGTGTCAATGACGTGGAAATTATGCGTCAGCCATTCGCCTTTTCCATATAGACGATCACGGGTTACTCCCGGCTGATCTTCCACGATCGCGATTCGCTCGCCAATCAATCTGTTAAATATCGTGGACTTGCCCACGTTGGGTCTCCCCACAATGGCTACCACTGGCAATCCCATAGTTTACAACACTCTCTCTCATTTCTGTTTTTGACTAGCTAATCATACCATACACTACTTATGCCGAACAATGATTAGGGAATCAGCCGTCACTTCATGCACCATACCATCTAATATCTTTTCCAGGGTAAACGCAATTTGCTGCATTTCTTGGTGATCCGCACAAAAAAAGATAGGGGCACCACCCGCTATTCGCTCTCTGTCCATTGTGATGACAGCTAGAATTTCACTAGGCATGCCCTACACCTCCTGCTTGGGAGCTTTTGATTTTTGCGGCATGCGAAAAACGCTTTCCAGAATGGGGACTGCTCCGATCACTGCTATTGCCTGCTCGACATCCTTGACCTGTGGAAGCAGAAAAACCCCCAATCGCCCGGTAGACAGATCTCGCTTTACCAAAGGGGTCAAGGACGGTTCACCTGTGTCCGTATAGACCCCAAGCTGTGTAGCGACATCGTGCAAAATCGCCTGCCTTTGCCCGGGATGCGCAATCGTCACCGTGGCATTGGCATCCTTAGGTGTGAGAATGTAGCCCATCCCTTGCTCACGTATCAGCGTTTGGGAATCTTCTAGCCCGACGTTCATGATGTAAATATCGTCCACGTACAAATCTTTTCCCTCTACACGAACACTCGCTTCCTTAATGTCGACAATCAAGGCGAGTGTCTTTCCGGACATCCATTTTCGCGCAAGGAGCAAGGTGATGATTCCCGCAATAAGCCCTCCCCACCAGTGGAAAAAAATGGCCGCAGAAGTCGTAACCAGAGAACAGAAAATGACCAGGTAATTCCTGCCTTCAAACACCATCGCAATGCCCTCGATGTAAGGACCACCTCTGGGTACCAGCTCTTGTTTGTCAATCTCGCTCAAGGTGGTTCGTTCCATGTTGCGTACATCGCGAAATTGCTGAGCTGCGACAGTCAAAAAAGTGACCGCTGTGTAGTTTTCCTTCAATAAAGCAGGTATGGCTACGGAACCAAGTGCTGCGGCGATCACGCCAAGCGAAACCTGAATGATTTTCCCGTGCGGATATGTCGGGTACTGGCGATAATCTGTACGTAAAAGATGGATCCTGCACAGAATCCCAAAAACAAACCCCATAGTCAGCGGCAATACAAATTCATTTGCAAGCAGTTCTTTCATCAGTCTCGTCATCACCTACGTGCATCGGAATTGGAAGGCTCTATTTGATTCCAACCTATCAAGCGACATACCCACAACCAGATGACACGAAGAATACACCAAAGGGAAAGACTGCTCCACATGAGATCCTGGGCATACTCATCGCCCAGCAAGCAAGTTCCGGACAGCCTCCAGAAATAGAGCGCGTGAATGACGTCAGCCAGAATGAAGGAAAAAAGGAGTGAAAAAAGTTGGGCCACGCCCTTTCTGTTGACAATCGCTACAGCCACCAGACCAATGACTGGTAAAATCAATTGCTCCTCCCAAAACAAGAGGACGGGATCTGTAAAGAACATCCAACGCAGCCAAAAGAGCAGCCAGGCAATCATCACGGAGGCAAGCAAGTGAATGCGGCGACGATCCTTCGGCATTTTTCGATACAACCATCCACACAAGATCAATGGCAATAACGTCCCTGCCAGGCTTACCTGCACAGGTGCAAAGGACAGCGGCCAAAAAGCAAATGAACAGATAAGAAAAACAGTAAGAGCAGCCAACAAGTGCTTTCTGGTTACTTTGAGTTCACGCAAGAGAAGATCCAGACTTCCCATCCAGACGAGGCACAACAGGCTCCATTGGATGAGAATGGCAAGTGTCCCTTCGTTCATGTTCAGCTCCTCAAGATGTGGTTGTCTCCCCAAAGTATGCCTCAACTGTCATCCTTTCATGAGCAAATAGGATGGAAGGGATGGCTACTATCTCTGAGCCAATCCAACCAGATCGATACCGCGCAATCGGGCATAATCCGCAGTTTGTCCCATAATCACCAACGGAAGACCGCGAAATCGATCGGTTTTCGCTATTCCAAGCGAGGTCATTGCGATGCGAATTTCATGGTGCCACGCATCCACAGCCTGAAGGCATTCGTCGATTGTTCCTGTTTTGACTAGACGCAGCAAAGCCCCTGCTATCCCTACCGCCTCTGCCCCTAAGGAGAGGGCCTTTGCCACATCCAATCCATGACGAACACCACCTGTTGCCATCACCGACAAATGGCGATTTGCTAGAATACTGGCCTCCAGCAAGCTTTCCACCGTAGAAAGCCCCCAATCATCAAACATCGGCAAAGGCTGACTGCGACGCAGATTTTCCACCTTCGCAAAATTAGTGCCTCCTCGCCCCCCGACATCAATCATCTGAATGCCAATGTCTACCAATTTTTGTATGGTATCAGCGGACATCCCGAAGCCCACTTCCTTCACTAGCACAGGGACTGATAACTTATTCTTGATCCTTTGAATTTTTTCCAGATAACCGGAAAAATCCCGATCCCCTTCCGGCATCAACAGCTCTTGCATCACGTTCAGATGAATTTGCAGCGCATTTGCTTCGATCATTTCTACTGCTGCTTGCGCTTGTTCGACGGTTGCTTCCGCTCCAATATTGGCAAAGAGAATTCCATGCGGGTTCTCCTTGCGAACAATCGTGTAGCTCTCTCGGGCGGTTGGATCACGTAGGGCTGCCATTTGTGATCCGACTGCCATTGCCAGCCCTCGTTCTTTGGCAATAATCGCGAGCTTTTGATTAATCTCAGTGGTAGCTGCAGCTCCACCTGTCATCGCATTTATGAAGATCGGTGAAGTTAATCGGAATGGACCAAGATCTGTAACAAGCAAAGTGTTACCATAATGTATATTAGGTAAACTATTAGGGATAAATCGTACATCGTCAAATCCGTTTCTCTGCAAATCGTTCGTGGACAAAGCATGTTGAATGTGATCCATTTTTCGCTGGGATCGATCCATCCGCTCACATTCCTCTCTGTGTAACCTCTTTGCCAGAGCAAACTGATCTAGCACCTGATTCGCTCTGACAAGGTAGACCTTCTGAATGAAAAAAGGGACACGCCTTTAGCGTATCCCCTCATCACCTGTACCTTACTTGAACTTGTCTTTCAGATCACCGAACAGCTCGCCCAAAGTAACGCCCATTGGCTGATTGTTTTCTTGTTGGAACTGTTGTTGTTCCTTTTTGCTTGCACGCTCTGCCTGCTCCACACGATCTTCATCAACAGCGCGAATGCTCAAGCTAATGCGTTGTTCTTGTGGAACAACATCCAGTACCTTCACTTGAACTTCCTGGCCTTCCTTGAGTACTTCACCTGGTGTATTGACGCGGCGGTTAGCGATTTGGGAGATGTGTACCAGACCTTCAATTCCTGGAGCCACTTCTACGAATGCACCGAAGGTAACCAGACGTTTTACGGTACCATTCACGATGGAGCCAGCTTTGAAGTCTTCTGCCACATTCGCCCAAGGACCGGCTTGCGTTTCCTTGATGCTCAAGCCGATGCGCTCGTTTTCTTTGTCGACTTTCAATACCTTCACTTGTACCTTGTCGCCTTCCTTTACAACATCAGAAGGCTTCTCTACACGGTTCCAAGCCAATTCGGACACGTGAACCAATCCATCCACGCCACCGATGTCCACGAATACACCAAAATCTGTCATACGTTGAACGGTACCTTCCAGTACCTGACCAGGTTTGATGGTATCGAGGATCGATTGTTTTTTCACTTTCACTTCATCTTCCAAAACGGCTTTATGAGAGAGGATGACTTTGTTCTTTTCCTTATCCATCTCTACCACTTTCAGCGTCAGCTCTTTGCCTTTGTAGTCAGCAAAGTCTTCTACGAAGTGGCGCTCCACCATGGAAGCAGGGATAAATCCACGAACGCCCACGTCAACGACAAGACCGCCTTTAACGATCTCTTTCACGGTTGCCGTGATGATTTCGCCGCTCTCCATTTTTTGCTCCAGGTCAGACCATGCGGATTCCATCGCGACCGCTTTTTTGGATACGACCAGTTCTTCCTTTTCATCGTTGAGCTTGATCACGCGAACATCAAAGCTGTCGCCTACAGCTACTTCATCAGAAACTTTTTCCACGTGAAGCGGGGACAGTTCGCTGATCGGGATCAATCCGTCATATTTGTAACCTACATCTACGAGTGCTTGTTTGTCTTCAACTTTGGTAACGGTCGCTTTTACCACATCCCCTACGGAAATGACAGTTGCATCCGTTAAGCTTACGTTTGTTTCTTCCATCTTCAAAAGACCTCCTTCATGCCATCCAGTCCCAACCTATCTGTAAAGTGGTGGATTCCTCCAACCAGTTTGCTAGAAGCGGGAGCATGTATATTTTTAACTGATGCCAAAAAGACATTCAGTTAACTGACGAAGCCATTTAGTTCCAGTTAAAGTTAGTATTCTTCGCTTTACGGTTTCTATACCGATTGCTTGGAGCGATGCTCATCATAAAGCTTTTTGATCTCGGCCATGATCAGATCCGTTGCTTCCTTTAAAGTGTCGGAGCTGGATTTGGCCTGACGTAATGCCGTGAGATCAATCGGCTTGCCGTAAACGATTGTGACCGGGCGAAAAGGACGATAAGGTCCAATAATCGCAACCGGAATCACTTCGGCTTGTGATTTGAGCGCAAACATGGCGACGCCTGTCATTCCCTCCCCAATTTCTCCTGTCTTGCTTCTCGTGCCTTCTGGAAAAATTCCAAAGATTTTCCCATCTTCCAGCAGTTTTAGCGTAGAACGGATCGCGGCACGGTCGCCGGCTCCTCGTTTGACAGGAAAAGCACCAAACTTGGTGATCAAAAAGGATATGACGGGAATACGAAATAATTCTTCCTTCGCCATGAAAAAAACCTGACGCTCAATCCCTGAGCCCAATAACGGAGGGTCCCACAGTGAAATGTGATTGGCACAAAGGATCACTGGGCCTTCCTTAGGTATATGATCTCGCCCGATCACTTGCCAACGAAAGACAAGCGAAAAAATCGTGCGGAAAAAGCCTCGGAATATACGATAATAACTCACTGTCTCGATTCTCCCGTTCGCTCGCAAATTTCCAGAATTCGATCAACAACCTGATCGATCGTCATCCCTGTGGTGTCAACCAGCACGGCATCCTCTGCCTGACGTAAGGGAGCAACTTCTCGATTCATATCCCGTTGATCACGTTCGGCAATGTCCTTTTCCATCTCAGACAGATCAGGATCAAGACCTTTTTCACGCAATTCCTTCCATCTTCTTTCCGCGCGTTCACGGATGGATGCCGTCAAGAAGATTTTCACATCAGCATCAGGAAGTACATGGGTGCCAATGTCGCGACCATCCATAACGACATTGCCTTGTGTTGCCAGATTCCGCTGCAGAACCAGCATCTGCTCCCGTACAGCTCCATAACTGGCCACAATGGACGCAAATTGACTGACTTCTGACGTGCGAATCCATGCTGTCACATCGGTGTCGTTCCAATACACGTGCTGCTCACCTTGAACGCGGCGCAGGTGTATCACATTATCCTGCAACAATTGGGATACGGCTGCTTCATTCTCAATAGGTAGAGCATGGTGATGTACTGCCCAGGCCAAGGCCCGGTACATTGAGCCCGTGTCAATGTAAACGTACTCCAGCGCTCCGGCAACCTTTTTAGCTACCGTGCTCTTTCCCGCTCCCGCTGGGCCATCAATCGCAATATTCATGATCTCTCACCTGCTATGTACTGTAGTCCAAAAAGGGAACAGAAATAAGAAAACCTCCATCGAGGGTCATTCAGAATGAGAGCAGCGACGACCTCGGATGAACCGAAGACCTTTTTCTCTGCATCAGGAAGTGTTCCCCGTTGCCTCGTCATTCTGATACAGGAAAAAAGCTTCGTTCGAAGCCTTCTCTCACGGATATATCTTTTTCATAGTACCATAGGATGGAAACATGCGCAAACCTTAGGGAGCTCCCGAAACCCCTTCCAGCCTCTCCGTCTCGATCAAAACAGAGCGCACTGGGTCGTATTGAATCAACAATTCACCTGCCGCAAGCACGATCATGCACACTGCGATTCCGATCATGATTGCTTTTTCTATTCGCATGGAAAAACGGCGGTATCTCTCGTTGTAATGGCTTCGCATGAGGTCCCATCCTGTCTGGCGCTACTCGATAACGCCTTTTCTACGCAGATCCAATTGCCGTTCATAGCAGGCTCTCACTACTTTAACGCGATCTGCTTCGCTGATTTGTATAAATTTCCCTGAAACCCACTGATTTAGTCCTTTTTCTTCCGCTGGTTTTACTCTAACGATCTGAAGCTCTGCGCTTGCATGCTGCATTTGTCCGGTTTTGCTCGGAAACGCAATCCACACTTGCACAGTATCATTTTCCTGCAGGTGATACGTATCCTTGCAGGTAAAGGATAATCCTCCACCGCTCAGATCTACTGTTCGTGTAAGAAAATGGTAGTTCCGAATCGGATCGATTAGTTTTACGGCAATATCCAAGGAGGAATCAATGCGCAAGTAATTGCGGCGCTGTGTACGCACGATTTCCTCTTTGGCAGGCAGCTGTAAAAACAAGACAGGCAATGGTTCACTCTGTCTGCCTACAATAGAAGATTGAAATTCATAGCGTGATCCATCTTCCCCTACATACCAGACGGAACAGGGTGTACCGACATCTAGCAAGCCGGTTCTGCCTGTATTTTCACTCGTTGGCAATTCAATTACGGCTATGCCGTCCTTACTATCTGTCACACGGCTCTTAAACGAGTGAGCACGTGCTTCTTCAGAGGAACTATTCACGTTCAGTCTTAATGTTTGGCCAATTCGCGGCAGCATCTTTCAACGTTCCTCCTTTTCCCTCTCATTCTTCCATTATATACCCTATTGTTTGAAATCAGCAAATAGGGAAAGCCCCTGTAATCAGGCTTTCCCTCTGAAAATCAAGCTCAGGCTATTGCACTCCCGGTTGTTGATTGCCACCTGTCTCCATCCGAACGATTTCTTCTTCTTCTCCTGTCTGTGCATTGATGTAGATCATATAGGTATTCCCTTCAAAGCTACCGGTCAGCTCCCAGGCTAAAACCTCTTTGCCATCATTTTTCCCTTCGATCATGGCGAGTCTTTGGTCTGTCACTTTTACACTTGGATTCACTTTTCCTCTAGCTTCTTCTTTACTTACTTTCGGCTTTGGCACCATCCGCTTCTTGTTGTTGAACAGGTACTCTGTCGAGTTGAAGGCGGTTACGCGTCCCGAATCCAGAGCCACTTCACATACCACAGCATCCGGATAGAAACGTACTCCGTCGACCTCTGGAACAAAGGTGAATACGGCCATACCGTCGTAGCTATCGATTTCCGCTACCTTCATATTGTCATAACCGTGAGCACGCAAGAATTTATGACCGCTTTCTTGCGCTTTTTCAATTGAAATTTTCTCTTTGCCAACCTTTCTTTCATCCATCAGCCAAACGACCTTGCCGCCTCGCTTGGTAACGTCCATGTTGATCGCTGTAGCATCTTTTGGGGAAGTAATTCTAACACTGTAAGCCGAATAGGTTTCCCCCTTCCCGTTCTCGTCTACATCGACCTTCACATTGCCTTCCTTCATACCTACAAAATCAAGCGCGATTCGTTTTGCATCTTCCTTGCTAACCTTTTTTCCATCGATTCCTTTGATCCGCTGCTGCTTCTTTTTATCCAAGCTCTGAATGCCTACGCCCCAGTCTAAGTCTGGGTATTCCTGTACTTTTTTCTCGATCGTCTTAAACCCGTCTACGATCGTATTATCTGATTTCTTGTCATCTGAGGCGAGTGCTGTCTCTACATCCATCCAGCGCAATTGCTTGTCAATGACATTGCTCTGTACATTCCGCAGTTGATCTTGGATGTCAGCTGCATGCTTGTGCAGGCTTTTTAGGGTCTGGTATTCCTTTTCGGTCAGTGGCTGCTTGTCCAGATCGCGAACCGCCACTCGATAGGAAAAGTCCGCTACACGGGCTAGCATTTCCTCTGTGTTGTTGAACGGCATCAACGTAAGCGGCAATTGTCCTACATCCGACTGAGCAGCGTACGCCAAGCGCCACACATTCGTGAGTGTTGGTGTCATCTGCTTGCGTGAATTCACGACCAAGGACTTGCCCAGCTCGTCATGGAGCTTGTCCACATGATAGGTGAGATCGTGAAAAGCTCGCTGATAGGAGTTCTCTGCCTTGATTAAAACTGAGTTTTTTTCATTGTGCTCCTGATAACCCCACACACCCGCACCAACGAGTGCGACTACTGCGACGGGAAAAAGAACGCGTGATAGAGCTCCGTACACCATGTCTTGCAACTCCTCCTTTTCACTTGCTGGTATTTAACGGCAGAAGATGTGCTTTCCAATTTTTTTTACCTGTGGTCGACTCCATATCCATTGGGATGTAGCCGTTGCTGGATTGAAGTAATAGGTGCACCCGCCAGTAGGATCCCACCCGCTCAATGCGTTTTTCACGGCCTTCCGAGCATTTTCGTTTGGCTCCAACCAGATTTGTCCATCTGCTACTGCGGTAAAAGCACGTGGCTCAAATATGACGGCCGAAGGAGTATCAGGAAATGAGGAGCTCTTCACTCGGTTTAGGATGACAGCAGCTACTGCAACCTGTCCCTCATAAGGCTCGCCTCTGGCTTCTCCATAAACAGCGTTGGCCATCAGCTTGATGTCATTTGCAGATACACTGGAAGCATGAAATGTTTTTTTGCTGTTGTTCTTAGCGTTTCCTGACACAGCTTGCTCCACTTACTGAGTAGCAGCAGCGCTCTCTATAGACGACAGAAGGGTGTATCCTGAAAATCCTGCAATAGCTAAGACCAACGCAATACCAGCGAACCAAATATTTCGCATGGTTGTACCCTCCTTGGCACGTAATGAAATCTTTGCATAGTGTTGGTGGAGGATGGAGGGTTTATGCATGTATGTCCTTCTTGAACGAAGAAAAAGGACCCATACACGTTTGTCCGTGTACAGGTCCTTTTCATTGCTGCGTCATAAACGCATTTAGAATTCCTGAATGAGAAAAAACTGTTCGTTGTCACACAAGCATTGCTTGAAGCCTGTTTCGACCTCCCCGCCAGGTTCGCGACGACCTCGCAGTGTGAATGTTTCTCCACATACATTGCAGCGAATAATCACTTTTGCTCGTTGATTTTTCAGCACGTATCGTCTCCTCCTCCACCCTATTGTGGACGGGAAGAAAGATTTTTAGAACTAAAATCATGTGCTCGCTGTACCTTTTTCATCCCTTGCCACCACAAAATGACCATGAATGGGATAATGACCAAAAGCCAATTCTGAATGGCCAGAAAAATGGCATTGTACAAAGCGTGCAAGGTGATTGGCAAAAGGATCGATGCCCATAGAAAAATGCGCTTTTTTTGCCGATGATTACTAAACTTTGCTTTACCCAAATAGTATCCCATCCAGACAGCAAACAGCGCATGGCTGGAAACAGGCAAAAGAGCACGCCAAAATGCAACATTCGTTCCGTTAATGATCAGATAGAACAGGTTCTCTAAGGTTGCAAAACCGAGAGAAACCGCCATCGCGTATACGATCCCGTCATAGGGCTCGTCGAATTCCACATGCTTGTATGCCGTAAAAAAAATAACCATCCATTTGAAAAACTCTTCTACTACCGCCGACTGTATAACCTCTGCAACAATACCATCCCGCCAGTTCCATTCAGTTTGCATGATGAATTGGAGCACCATGATGGGTATCACTAACAACACCCCGAAGATGAAGGAGCGAATCACCATCGAAATCGGTTCCGGTTCAAAGCTGTCACGCAGATAAAAATAGCTCAAGATGGCAATACCGGGGGCTATGGCAGCTCCGATCAAAGCGATCATCCGTGTATTACTCCTTTACACAAGGCTGTTATTCATCGTACCATGAATAATGGTTAATGAAAACCCGCTACAGGAGAGAGATCATGTCTAAAAAAATTCTGGTGTTAAATACTGGCGGTACCATCGCGATGTCCGTGGATGACTCGGAAGGTGTCAAGCCACTTGATGATCAAGCTGTGGGAAAGATCCTTCCCTTTCTGACTCGCTATGCAGATGTGACCATGAAAAACGTCCTGCATTTACCAAGTCCGCACATGACTCCTGAGTTGATGAATTTCTTGCGGCAGCAAATCGAAGCGGAGCTGGCTCATGACTCCTGCGACGGAGTTGTCATTACGCACGGAACGGACACGCTGGAAGAGACAGCTTACTTCCTCGATCTGACGTTATCTCACACCGTGCCTATCGTAGTGACCGGAGCTATGCGAAGCAGCAATGAGCTAGGGGCTGACGGTCCAGTCAACTTGATCTCCTCTGTCCGAACAGCTGCCGATCCTGGAAGTGTAGATAAAGGCGTTCTGGTCGTCTTCAATGACGAGATTCACGCAGCATGTCACGTTACCAAAACACATACGAGCAATGTCGCTACGTTTCAATCACCACAATACGGCCCAATCGGAACGGTTTCGAAAAAACATGTTCAGTATCACCACGCACCACTAGTTCGGGAACACTATTCCATCTCGCATGCCGATGCTAATGTTCCATTGATTAAGGCGGTTGCGGGTATGGATCCCAGTTGGATTCGCTTTTTAATCGAACAGCCGATCGATGGATTGGTTGTAGAAGCTTTTGGCTTGGGAAATCTCCCTCCTGCCATCATTCCGACGCTCAAACAGGTTTTGAACAAGGGTATCCCCATCGTGCTCGTCTCCCGCTGCTACAACGGTCAGGTACAGGATGTCTATGATTACGAAGGCGGCGGTCGTCAGCTGAAGGAAATGGGAATTGTATTCTCCAATGGCCTGAATGGGCAAAAGGCACGACTCAAGCTGATCGTAGCGTTACAGCAATCACGCGATGCGAAAACCCTGCAAAAATGGTTTGATAAGTAGAGACATTCCTTAAAAACAAAAAACCTCCATTAAGGAGGTTTTTTGTTCAGCTTAGACCCACCCACGGAAGCGGGATGCTTCTGCCGTTTTGCGTACGCCGACCATGTAAGCAGCCAGTCGCATGTTGACACGTCTGGATTGTGACAAGGAGTAGATGTTTTCAAAAGCGCGAACCATGACTTGTTCCAGCTTCTCTTCCACTTCTTCCAATGTCCAGTAGTAGCCTTGGTTGTTTTGAACCCACTCAAAGTAGGAAACCGTCACGCCACCAGCGCTTGCCAGCACATCAGGTACCAGCAAGATACCACGCTCGGTCAAAATTTTAGTCGCTTCCAACGTCGTCGGGCCATTAGCGGCTTCAACCACGATCTTCGCTTTGATATTGTTTGCGTTTTCTCCTGTGATCTGATTTTCGATCGCAGCAGGTACAAGTATATCGCAATCCAGCTCCAACAGTTCCTTGTTGGTAATGGTGTTCTTAAACAATTTGGTCACAGTACCAAAAGAATCGCGGCGATCCAGCAAATAGTCAATATCCAGACCATCTGGATCGTGCAAAGCTCCATATGCATCAGAAATGCCCACTACTTTGGCACCCATGTCATGCATGAACTTCGCAAGGTAGCTTCCCGCGTTACCAAAGCCTTGTACCACAACGCGAGCGCCTTTAACGTCAATCCCACGACGCTTTGCAGCTTCACGAATGCAAATCGTTACACCTTTTGCAGTAGCTGTTTCACGACCATGCGATCCACCCAATGCAATCGGTTTTCCTGTAATGAAGCCAGGAGAATCGAACTCGCGGATAATGCTGTATTCATCCATCATCCAAGCCATAATTTGAGAGTTCGTAAATACGTCTGGTGCCGGAATATCCTTTGTAGGTCCCACGAGCTGGCTCACCGCACGCACATAGCCACGGCTGAGACGCTCCAATTCAGGGAAAGACATTTCACGCGGATCGCAGATAATACCGCCTTTACCACCACCGTAAGGCAAATCCACGATACCAGCCTTCAACGTCATCCAAACAGAAAGCGCTTTCACTTCATCCTCTGTCACTGCCGGGTGGAAACGAATGCCCCCCTTGGTCGGTCCAACTGCATCGTTATGCTGCGCACGATACCCTGTAAACACCTTGACCTCGCCATTATCCATGCGAACCGGAATGCGTACAGTCAAAACGCGTAGCGGCTCCTTCAAGAGTTCGAACATCGAATCTTGGTAACCTAGTTTCTCCAGTGCTTCTTTGATCACCGTTTGGGTTGATTGGAGCAAACTTGTACTTTCAGGTTTTTTCCCTTGGGTGCTTTCGGTTACCACTTCTTGATTACCCATTACTTACCACCTCAGAAATGTTGTCGGTAAATCCATCGTTAAGTATACACGCTTGTATCAGGTATGAGAAGATGCAAAAATTCCATTTGGGAACTTTTTAACACACAGACTTCCTTTTCTACCACCATCACCCATTTTTTGTCAAACAACCTGTGACCTTTATTCCAGTTACCTTCCACCGTGGTACATGAATCCTTCTAGGGGATAATACAAATAGCGTTCCCTATGCTGTTTGTTTCATTACCAATTCTTCGGATCTATGTCATAATGGTACGGTAGAATGGAAGTTAATCCTAGGAGGTTTTTTTATGAAAAAAAACCACAGCGCACTTTTTATTTTTGCTCATCCGGACGATGAAAGCTTTACCTCCGGAATTGCGATATCTAAATACTCCGCAGAAACGACGCACCAGCTTACTTTAATCTGTGCGACAAGGGGCCAGGCAGGAAAAGCCGGCGACCCTCCACTCTGTGCCATCGATGAACTTGCTTCTTTCCGCGAAAAGGAGCTGAGAAGGGCTGCCGAAATCCTCGGATTACATCAGGTAGAGTTCTGGGATTACGAAGACAAGCATTTGAATGAAGTCCCGTTGCAAGAGTTAGTAGACAAGATCCTTGAGGCCATCGCCCACTATCAGCCTGAAATCATCATCACATTTGCTCCACATGGAATTTCCGGTCACCCTGATCATATTGCTATTTCCAAAGCCACTACGCAAGCAATTCATATGCTTCCCGAGGACAGCAGTGTACGGAAGCTCTACTACGCGACTCGCGCCACCCATACCACTCTTGGCGCTGTTAAGCCTGTTTACTCCGACCCAATCGAGTCGATTACAACCGTGATTGAAGGACCGTCATATGCTTCAAATGTGGCTAATGCCTTGGCTGCACATCGTACCCAGCACCTGTCTGTAGATCGAGTGTTTCCCGGCGCTATTTTTGGCGACACTTCCAGAGTTCCCGTACAAAATCATTATATTCTTGCATGGAACAACTTGACTGGTTATGTGCTTGAAGGCAAAGAACACGATTTCTTTTCTGGCATCCCGCAAGCTTAAACATGGACAGTAAAAGCACCTAGTTTGTCTACTAGGTGCTTGTTTTATCATTCCTGATATGGACTTCTTTAGGTAAAGTGCCTGCATATCTCCTTGACGGCGTCGTCAGCCACGACTACCTTTCCGTATTCCTCAAGTACATAAATCGTGGTTGGCGTCGCTTCTCCGTACTCAGAAAGGATCGCAATCAACTTATGATACCGCTCCTGATCCAAATCGATTTCCTCCAAAACAAGGTGATATTTCTCCTTGTAGAAGTAGGCCGTGCCCCCATTGGTCAGTAGAGCGTTTATTCGATGAGAGGCTTCAACAAGATGCTCAAAGTCGCGGAAGGCGTAGATGATGAGATCGCTCTCCTCCAGCGTAACCTCAAGTTCGTATACTTCTTCATCCTCGAAATCTTCCTCTTCTTTTCCATCTTTTGAGCCTGTTTTACCTCTAGTTACGATTACGACCATTCCCTGAGCTGGCAAGGCGAACACTTCAACGGCGACAGGTCCGGACACTTCAAAACCTAATTCATGGTAAGCCTGCTCCATCATGTCGTTGAACAGTTCATGTACTTTAGGAATGTCACGCCACATGTCTTCTTTCTCTATTCCGCGCTCTGACAGATCGTCAAATGTTAAAAAGATCCGTATCTTATCTTGACCAAGGCGTTCAACACGCATGACTGTCCCTCCTCGCCATCCAGTCGTACTACAAAATATGATGGTAAGCCTGTAAGAGTTCTCCGCATTTTCCGACGAGTACCTGCTGGCATGTACCCATTTTTTACCGCTTAGAAAATGGAGAGGTAGTCCTATCATATCACATTTGGTAGTCGGAAAATAGCCAAGCGACACCTTCCGTGCCACTTCGTGCATATTCGCATAGCCTGTCGATTTCCCGAACAGAAAAGGAGAGGAATGTTATTCACTGTCAAATTATGCGCTTTCCCAGGAAAAGTTCTTAGTTCATCTCTTTCAATCGCTTGTGAATCCAGATCGCTGCCTGTGCGCCATCTCCCATCGCAATGCTCACTTGCTGCGAATGATTGACCAGATCTCCCACCGCCCAGATATGTGGATGATCCGTTTCTTTGGTGCGGGGATTGACCAGCACATGACCTTTTTCAGTGAAACGGACGCGCGTTCCTTGCAGCAGCTGTGATTGGACTTGCGCACCCGGAAAAGCCAAAAACGCTCTGTTCACTTGCATACGTCGATGAGAAGCGAGAAGGATCTCTTGCAGCTCGCCATTCTGATGAATCATCTGCTCGACGCTGTCATCCAGATAGGCAATATTGGGAGCTCAGCCACCTGAGCAGGTGTCAGGTTCGAGCCCTTATCGCCACCCTGTCGCCATGGTTTCTCCATAGCTTCTCCGAGACAGGCGACATCCATTACTTCGACAGTGGAATGATGACGACGTTCCCCGTTGTAAGCTGGGCATCGGCGGCTAATCCATTATATCGGGCGATACGGGATACACCAGAGTTGTTGCCGTAGTATTTCCGAGACAGCTTGAACAGCGTGTCCCCCTTTTCGACCACATGTCTGACTGTTTTGGGTTGTTCACTGGATGTTTGTGTCTCTGATGCAACCGGAGCCGGAGCTGCCGGCTCCTGTGTAGCTGTCTGTGGTGTTGGTACCGCTAGTACGGGCGTAGATGGCTGCGGGGCAGGAGCTACAACGGGTACAGCAGGTTTTGCTTCTGCCTTTGGTTCCGTACTTTCCGCATTCGTTGGTGGAGGTGCTTCATTAGATGGTTGCGGAGATGTCGTGGGTGTCTGGCCTTGATTTCCTGGGGTTGTTTCCGCGCTTGAGCTGTCCGGTATGCTCGAGGCTACCGATTGTATTGGATTCGCATTCTTCGCTTGATACAATTCCAATCCGATCAATCCGAAAAAAAGAGTTCCAAACAATATTAATCCGCCTTGAATGATCCGCTTCAACGAAACCTTCTGCTTTTTTCGCTGAATGGCTCGGGAGCGGCGCGGTGGCAATCCATCCTGTCCTTCTCTCACTCTTCCTCCCCCTTTCCGCATCTCAACATGTATTGTAGATAGAAGGCAAGTGTCATATCGATGATGATGTGTGCCGCAATCGGTAGCCAAAGAGTGCCTTCCGCATCGAATAGCTCACCCAAAAGCCAGCTAGTTGCAAACACACTGGCTATCAATAGTGGCTTACGCAAATATCGGATGTGTACCATTGTAAATATGACACTCGTCCAAAGATTTCCTGCAAACGGCTGAATGACACCTCGAAACAGCCATTCCTCGCTGAAGCCTACCACGAAACAGACAAGTACAGTCATCACGAATGAGAGTTGACCAAACAGCTGTTCATTGATGTTTCCATCATCTTGCCAGCGCTTAGGTAAACAGTGTTCCATAAAGATACTTAAGGCGATCACAAGGGCTGCCACAATCGCTGCCCATCCCAATCCTGACTTACTCGGCAATGAAAACATTGCAAGGGTGGATTCCCAGCCATGTAAAAAAAGGCTGCATGTCGCTGCAATCCCCAAGATGACTCCTTGTGTCAGCCAGAGATTCAGCAGCAATGTGGCTAAATCCATCTCTTGCCTGAGATCCTTCAAAGTGAAACCTCCTTACTCACTTCGGCAAAAGCACGGACAACGCCTGCAACAAATCCCAGTTCTTTTCCTGGGATTCTTTCGTCCAGGCGACCTCTTCTGCCTCATAAACCCTTCGATTCAATCCGCAACTGCTGCAGCATTGCAGGGTAAAGCCAGCCGCCGAGTCCCCAAAATAGTGATTGATGCGTTTGCGCAAACACACTTCCCGCTCCTGGACGTAGTCAAGCATCTCTGCCAGCTTTTGCTGTTTCAAGCGTTTTCGTACCTCCAGCTCCCGCATTATGGCATCCCCACAATCTCGGAGCGCATCAGGTTCCATCGAAGCTGCTGCTTCACTTCTTGACGGGATGCCCACTCTTTCCGCGTAAAAAAGCAGAAGCTCCGCCATATCTTGGGTCATGTCAATGGAAGCAAGCATCTCAGTCGTAAAGGGTTCCCCCTTCAAAAGCAGTTCAGTAAACTGCTGTAGCTGCTGTCGGTTCGGATACTCCCTCTCCATCATGTGCTGATGAATCTGGACATCGTCCCAAACGTAAAAAAGGGCCGCATATCCCGGTTTTCCGTCACGGCCTACCCGGCCAATTTCCTGGGCATACGCTTCCAAACTCGCGGGCATCTGGTAGTGAATCACAAAGCGGATATCCGATTTGTCGATCCCCATCCCGAATGCATTGGTCGCGACGATGATCTCCAGTTCACCTGCTAAAAACTGCGCCTGAATCATCATACGTTCCATACTGTTCATTCCACCGTGGTATCCGTGAACGCTACGTTTTCCCTCCAGCTGATAGGAGGCTACCAGGACGTCTACAGCTTGTCTAGTACTGCAATAAACGATTCCAGGGCCTGTTAGTCGATCCATCAGCTGCAGGACCTGTAGGCGCCGTTCTGATTCTCCTGGGACGGCTATGCGTTCAATAGCAATATTGTCCCGATTTAAAGGCTGTTGAACGATGTGTTCAGGCTTAATGCCAAGGAGTTCGCATATTTCTTTCTGTACGGCCGAGGTGGCGGTGGCAGTCACCGCAAGTACAGGTGGCTTCCCAAGCTTCTCAATCACCTCAGGCAGCCTCAAGTAATCGGTTCGGAAGTCATGTCCCCACTGTGAGATGCAATGGGCTTCATCCACGGCAATCAGCGCGACACCCACACGTCTTAGGACCGTCTG
Organism: Brevibacillus sp. AY1; assembly: GCF_029870785.1. Lineage (NCBI taxonomy): Bacteria > Bacillati > Bacillota > Bacilli > Caryophanales > Paenibacillaceae > Brevibacillus > Brevibacillus sp. AY1. The sequence continues at coordinate 476,465 of NZ_JAFLPN010000001.1, read as the reverse complement.
GATATAAGGCTGTTGCAGCTTCTCAGGTGATATATAGAGCAGCTTGTATGTTCCACGTTCTATTTCTCTTAGAATTTCGCGTGCATCACGCTGGTCCAGCGTACTGTTCAAGTAAGTAGCCGGTATCCGTCGTATGGCGCGTAGTTGCTGCACCTGATCCATCATCAAAGAGATCAACGGGGAAATCACCACTGTAATGCCCGGCAACAACATGGCTGGCAATTGGTAGGTGATCGATTTCCCGCCCCCTGTAGCAAGCATGCCTAGCACACTCTCGCCCCTCATCACGTATTGGATCACTTCCAGCTGCCCTGGACGAAATGACGGGTAGCCAAAATGCTTGTGCAGTTGTTCTTCTAATCCTTCTTTCACGGCGCACTTTCCCCCTGTCTTTGGGCCAAAGCCAGACGGATTTGTAAGTAAGAAACGTCTTTTCCCAGATGATCCTTTATCATGCGCAGTCTGCTTGTCCCCAGCTTTTCGCTCGCACTGACGATCTCGGCTGCCTGATTAGCATGCAGGTAATCGGAGCAATCCCATTCACGGCAGCGAAGGGCCATTTCCACGAGATGGTCTTCAACGGTGCTCACTTTGATTCCCCTCAACTTGGCGATCTTGTCTTTTTGATACCCTCGTTTAATCAGCGCATAGGTCCTGGAGGCACTTTCACTCAACCTTGGATCTCCATTTTCCGGGTCATGGATCTGAACCAATGCATGTAGATAGGGAAACTGTTCCTTTTCTTGATGCAATCGCTGAATCGAGGAAACCAAACCAAAGCGGAAAAGCACGTGTAGATAAAACTTTGACTCTCCTTGCTGCATGGCAAGCTGTCCGAGTGTTTTACCAGTTTGTGCAGCACCGGACAACTGGGCGACCATCAGTCTTTGCACCTGGGCAGGGAAAGGGGCCCACAAAGCGTACAGCTCGTCAGCTAAATGATTCTTCCAGCCTGATCTGACACGCGAATCCCCTACCTGCATTTTGACCCATTGCTGAATCCGTCTGTCCGACACAACTGGTATGAAATTCATACTCGCAGCAGCCATTTGCGAAATCGTCTGTACCAATAGATGAAGGCGTTGCCAGAATAGCTCTGTATTGTACGTGAGAGACGACTGATTGAACGGCGCTAACCAGAGGTGCATCTGATACATGCCAAACTGCTCACGGGCAAAGTGCAGTCCAGTAGCAGTAACCGCAAAGGTAGGCTTCCTGCCCCCTCCTGCCCCCTCTATTTCCACGATCAGCTTGCGTTGCAACAAATTCGAAACAATTTTATCCCAATTCTCTTTTGAAAGTTGCGGAAACATCCGATAATACGGATAAAGGCTGTACAAATGGACATCCTGAAGGGTTTGATTTGCTTTTCGACCGCGCAGGATGTAATAGGCTGCCTGCAGCGTACGCTCGTTGGCGAGAGGAATCATGGCGTTCAACGCAACAGCAAGAAGAAAATCCTGTTCCTGTGCTCCATTGTTCCGACTATTCATTGTTACTCCTTTATTTTTTCTCTATGCGATCAGCGCCTACTTAGCTATACTCTTGATAGCATGCATGGACAAAGATCGACAATTATTCGCTGTAATGTGGCTGGAGGATTTCTATGACAAAACGATTAAAAAAAACAGAATTTATGATGGCGTATATGATCATCATAACACTTGCATGTACCATTGGTGGATTTTTTTTCGGTGCCCACTATATGAAGTCAAAAATGGAAGCTGCACAAGTAGCCGAGCTGGAGGCTAAAGCACAAGAGGCAGAAAAGGAACGTCTGTTGCGGGAGCAAAAACTTTACAGCGAGCAGGACTTCATCCGTTTTTACTACGCCGTTTACGCTCCCGTACTGGATTTGAAAAAAGCGCATTTCGACTCGATGGAGCAATGGGATCAGCTGGAGAAGAAAGCGCAAGAACAAGCTCTCAAGCAGTTGAGCAAGACGGCAGAGGGTACATTAAAAGCCGTAGAAAAAGGCTTGCCTATTCCTGGATCTCCTCTGCTGCTTGAAGCACAAAGCCAGTTCAAGGACAGTGTGCGGGCTTATTTGGATAGTATGGAGCAAGTCAGATCTGATCAGAATAGTAATGCCTTAACGCCTGGAGATATTTCCGCTCGTATGACACCTTTCCACAACAGCTGGTTGAAGGCTCAGGAATTGGTTTACCAATCGTTTGCTACATGGGAGTCTGCTTACGTCCTGCGTCAGCCGCTGCCACAGGCCTTACCAGAAAAAATCACGGTAGAACAGTGGAAGTCATATCCTTTTCACTATAGGACTTATGTGACAGCCGTAACGATGTCCAAGGAACACCAATGGAAGGCGTTCAACCCTGAAGATTTGACTGCTCGCCTCGATAGCTTGCTTTCTTCAGGTGATACCACCTCCTTGGGAATTCAAGATGTAAACGGTGCCGTCCGGTTGTTGTACGCAACCGATGCGACCCATCCAGGGGATTTTAAACAATTGCAAGCCCGTATGTACACGGAATTGAAAACTCCTGAAGTACCTCTTTTTAAGTAGAGTACATTTTTAGATTGATTCAATCTTGAAATCTTTCCAACAAGAGCATACAATGTGAATGATAGTGGACGTACCACTGGTATGGGAGGTGAAACCACGATGACAACATGGGTTGATAAAGATACTTGTATTGCATGCGGCGCTTGTGGCGCGACGGCTCCTGACGTATTCGATTACGACGATGAGGGCCTGGCATTCAACAAACTGGATGACAATGCGAACTCCGTTGAAATCCCGGATATTCTTCAAGACGATGTACGTGACGCGGCTGAAGGATGCCCAACTGACTCCATCAAAGTTGAATAGTTGTCAACTTACCCAACGCCTCTCAAGCCTTTGCGCCTGAGAGGTTTTCCTTTGCCCTCCCCTGCTTGCAATTCGAATTCAAAGAGGTATAATAAGCAAAAACCGAACATTCTATTTCGTTTTTTTCGTTTTTTAGTTGATCAATCTCTTAATGTTCGTGTTTTAGTGCTTTTTCGGATTCTCTCTATATAAAATACCCCTCTATTCACGAACGATAGATTACTTTTTTTTGACAATGTTCATTTTTTCGCTTTTTTATGCTTGACGTCCTTGGATGGCTCGTGTTATCGTAAGGTCACATCAAACGAAACATCCATAAACAAACAACGATGACGAAGATACGCTGTGTCTTGGAAACCCTCAGAGAGCCGATGGTAGCTGCGAATCGGCGGTTCCACACACAGATAAGCACTTTAGAGTTGTTGCGCTGAACCGATTTTTCAATCCAGTAGGCGCGAACGGTAGATCCGTTATCTCTACAGGTCACGTACCTGGCAAGGCTCTTCTTTGAGAAAAGAAGGGCGAATGAGGGTGGCACCGCGAAGCAAGCCTCTCGTCCCTCACTGTTCTGTAATAGGAGCAGTGTGAGAACGGGAGGTTTTTTTATATTTATACTCTTTGACCATGACCTGAAAGGAGAGACAGTCAGTTATCAGACCATCCGATTATCAAACACCAAAACTGGGCATGATCTACCCAGCCGCTAATAGCTGTCGTCCTCATTTACGGTCGCACAAATGCCTTTTGTAAGCCTCATCGATTTGATGGATTCCAAACGGCAACGGTCTTATGGGTATCCCAGAATCACCCGAAATTCTTTTAAACTTTATCAAGTACACTGTCTTTCCTCTCTATCAGGGAAAGGCGTTCAAGATTACCAGGAGGTGCACATCGCACATGTATAAAGTTCTTATTACTGATCCACTTAGCGAATTTGGTATCCAACAGCTGCTAGATGCTTCTGACGTTGAAGTCGTACGCAAAGCGAATCTCTCCCCTTCTGATCTTCTCGACATTATCGGGGATTATGATGCCTTGCTGGTTCGCAGCCAGACTCAGGTAACAGCGGACGTATTCGCAGCTGGAAAAAACCTGAAGGCCGTTGGACGCGCCGGAGTTGGCGTAGACAACATCGACATTAACGCTGCTACCCAGGCTGGGGTTCCTGTCATCAATGCTCCGGACGGTAACACCATCTCCACTGCTGAGCATTCCTTCGCGATGCTGATGGCTGTGGCACGTAACATTCCTCAAGCACACAAAAAACTGACAGACGGCAATTGGGATCGCAAAAGCTTCCAAGGTGTTGAGTTGAACAAAAAAGTATTGGGTGTTATCGGAATGGGCCGTATCGGTACTGAAGTAGCCAAACGTGCGAAAGCTTTCGGCATGACCGTACTCGGCTACGATCCTTTCCTGACCGAAGAACGCGCACAAAAGCTGGGTGTTACCAATGCATCCGTAGATGATATTTGCCGTCAAGCTGACTTCATCACCGTTCATACACCGCTGACCAAAGAAACTCGCCATATCATCAGCTCTCGTGAATTTGCCAAAATGAAAGATGGCGTTCGCCTGATCAACTGCGCGCGCGGCGGAATCATCGATGAGAAAGCCCTGTATGAAGCGATCATGACGGGCAAAGTTGCAGGTGTGGCCCTTGACGTGTATGAAGAAGAACCACCAGTGGACAACCCGCTGATCGGCCTTCCACAAGTCATCAGCACTCCTCACCTGGGTGCATCTACTGTAGAAGCGCAAGAAAACGTAGCTGTTGACGTATCGGAAGAAATCCTGAAGGTGCTGCGTGGACAACCATTCAAAAATGCTGTGAACCTGCCTTCCATTCCGGCTGACGTGATGGAAAAAGTACAGCCTTACTTCACACTAGGAGAAAAACTTGGGCATTTCCTGGCTCAAGTAACGGTTGGTTCCATTTCCGAGATCGAGATCAAATACAGCGGCGAGCTCACTGATGTCGATACATCGCCTTTGACTCGTACGGTATTAAAAGGCGTACTCTCCTTCCGTCTGGGTGAAGAAGTAAACTACGTCAATGCACCAATCCTGGCAAAAGCTCGTGACATCACCGTAACCGAGCGCAAGGCTACACAAAACCGCGGGTTCACCAACCTCTTGACCGTGTCGCTGAAAACCTCCCAGGAAACTCGTACGGTCGCTGGAACTCGTTTGAATGGGTATGGAGCTCGCATCGTGAAGATTGACGATTACGCGATCGACGTGGCTCCAGAGGGCTACCTCCTCTATGTTCACCACAACGATCGTCCAGGTGTTATTGGCCGTGTAGGCTCTATCCTGGGAACGAACGATGTCAACATCGCGACCATGCAGGTAGGACGACGCGATATCGGGGGCGACGCAATCATGATGCTGTCTGTAGATAAGCCTCTGACCGCCGAGCTCTTGGATACAATGGGTGAATTGCCTGAAGTAAAAAGTGTAACGCAAATTGAACTGTAAAAATAAATGCCATGCATGACTCCAAGGATCCGGTCTTCTACCGGGTCCTCTTTTTTTATTGGTTGATTCTTCCTCTATGGCGTGTTTATATAATAAGAGAAAAAAAGGAAGTCACTCATGTGATACGCATCATCGACGCACATAACCCGGAAACAGCTCTCAAGATATTCTCCGCATCCAAATCCCTGCTTACCAAATCGAAGCAGCCTTGATTGACTTTGATGGAATCCCGCCTTTGAAAGATACGGTAGACAGCATACAGCAGACCAATGAGGTTTTTTTGGGGTACTATCACGACGAAGTATTAGCCGGCTTTCTCTCCTATGAGCTGGAGGAGCATACTTACTCGATTTGCCGCTTGGTCGTACACCCCATTCATTTTCGAAAAGGCATTGCCAAAGCCTTGCTTGAGTATTTTCTGAACCATGTCGGTCAAAACAGGCACATTCAGGTTAGTACAGGCGCTAAGAATGTGCCAGCATTACGCCTCTACAAGCAGTTTGAATTTAAGGAAGTAAAGGACATCGAGATCGCACCAGACGTGTATCTCACTTTACTGGAGAAAAAGTAGCCTTACATAAAAGCAGGAGGAAAATACCACATGCTTCGAAAGCTTGTCTTTGCACTCATCACCCTCTGCTGTTTTGCATTCCTGCTTGGCGCATGGTGGTACAACGACCGTCCTGCCTTTTTGTACCCTCCCCTCCAATTTCAAACAGTAGAAAAGAAAGTCGTGGTTTCTCAGTTGAAACAAGCAGATAACCAGCTCATCATGCTAGGACCAGATGAAAATTCGCAGTATATCTGGGGTGGCGCAAAGACCGGAAGCAACGCTGCGGAACAGCTGAAATCCATTTTAAAGGATGCAGGCTGGTCGTTCCACGAGCAGGAGGGTGCAGGCTATTTCTTTCAGAAAGGTTCAGAAAAAATCGTGATCACCTCGCAAATGTGGTCTCGTGACTTCGTCTTGTTCAAGATTCCTTCATCGCTTGATGCCATATTTACTCACACTGAATGAAAATGCCCTTTTGAAACAAAAGGAGGACTTTCATATGTCATCAAGATTAACAAGGTCTCAATTATTAGCATTGGAGCATATTACAAACTACGCAAAAAAATACAAAGAGGAGGCGCAGCAAACTATTCGTCATGTCCTGGGAATGTCGAATATTTCGCGCCAAACCTATGACGTGGCAATAATCAAAGTAAAGTCGCATGCTAGAATCGCGCTGCATTTTCACCCTGATCGACCTGATCCAAATATGGTATGCGTCGCTGAAGCACTCCTTGAGATATGGAAAACCACTTCGAGATGTAAAAGGTTAAGAATGCCAAAAACTCCGCCTTCCTTCACGGAACGACGGAGTTTTTTATTACAGAATCGTTAAGATCCCGCGAACATCATCAAAAATATAGTCAGCCTTCACTTCTTCAAATTTCGCGCGCGCCTCCTGGCCAGACAAACCCGTCAAGGTAGCAGCAAATTTGCAGCCAATCGACTTTGCCGCCAGAAAATCTGCTAACGAGTCACCGACGATCAGGACTTCGTCGCCATTGGCAATAGGCAAGGAGAAGTTGACCGCTTCCCGATTCGGGGTAGATAGGCCAAGCAATCCTTTTACATAAGAGATGGGGTGTGGCTTCGACATGGGCGCAAGTTCCGGGAACTCCTCTTCTACCTCCAGCACATGAGATGCTGTCACGATACGGTCAGGATCGAACCATTCCAGAATATTGAGTTCGCTGAGCGGCACACGAGTTTCGAGGGAAGGCCGTCCTGTCCCGATACCGAGGGTGTATCCCTTCTCCTTCAAGGTCCTAAAGAGATCGATCATCTCTGCAGGTGGGACGATCGGAATTTCATCAGTTAAGAACCCTTTTTTCCCCGTCTGTGCGGTCTTACGGCCGATGGATGACGGGACGCGTTCATCTCCCAAATACCACTCCTGGAATGTTTCCTGGCAGAGCTCCCACAGCTCGCTGCTTCGGGAAAACATCTCGGTCTTCACACCGCAGCGCTCCCATGCAATCTGGTTCAGGTACAAGAGCATGTCTGCTTTTTGCGCCGTTCCTTTGGCGAAATCAGCTGTGAATGCAGCATAGTCTACCTGAAAATCTGGAGCTTCTGCGCAAGCCCACTCACGCAACTGATCTACTTGTACGCGGTTGATCTGGTTGGTCAACAGATCAGTCGCTTCAGCACCCAGCTTTGCTTTCAATGCTTCAACCAAGCGAATAATCTGGTAGGAAAAGGTGAGATATACCATATCCCAGTTGGAGTTGATTCCACGGGATTTGATCAGGTCCAACACCACATCGCGATCAAAAACGCTCTCGCGTACCGCCCTGATCTGTGTCTCCCCCGGGGATGGCGTGAACGCATCCCCCTTCAGACCCAGATATTGCGGACTGTGCACCAACTCCCAGACCGTCAATGCAGAAGCATCAAAATATCGCTCTTCGCTCAGCATTACCCCATCCACATCAAAAAGAATTGTCTTGATCATTTTCTCTCTACACTCCTAGGCGTTTTTCGTCTCAACCGGAATCGTTATGGTAAACGTCGTTCCCTCTCCAAGTCTGCTTTGCACGCTGATCGTACCGCCATGCGCATCGATGATGTTTTTCGCTATGGCGAGTCCAAGGCCAGTTCCCCCTGCACGACCACGTGTACGCGCTTTGTCCGCTTTATAAAAGCGCTCAAACACGAATGGCAGGTCCTCTTGCGGGATACCGCTTCCTGTGTCGCTCACTTCCAAGCACAATGCATGCTCCCCATACGCACGGATGGATACACTGCCATGACTCGGTGTATGGCGCAAAGCATTGTCGATCAGGTTGGTCAATACTTGTTCCATCCGATCCGGATCTATTTCTGCCAGCTCGATTGTGGTAGACAGATCCATATCGAGTTGAATATCCTGCTCCCTGGCCAAGCTGAGAAACTTGCGGTGAATCCGCTCCAGATACGGCTTGAGCTGCACATTTTCCTTGAACAGCTCTACGTGACCTGCTTCCATGCGGGCCAGACTGAGCAATTCGTTAACAAGCTTAGTCATCCGTACCGATTCGTCATAAATGATCTGTGCAAGCTCTTTGTGCTCTTCAGGTGTAGACGCCATATCGTCTACGATCGCTTCGCTATAGCCCTGCAGCATGGACAAAGGGGTACGCAGCTCGTGTGAGACGTTGGCTACAAAATCGTTGCGCATCTTGTCCAGCTTTCTCTCGTGTGTAATGTCACGAATGACCACAACCGCTCCACGAATCTGTTCTCGATCCATCAAAGGAACCATGACGAGCGACCAGATGCGCCCTTGCACCGGGATATCTTCTGCCATCTCATATCCGCCACGCACCACTTGCTGGAAGTAGCCATTGAGCGGGAATGGTTCTTCAGGATGCTCATATTTCCAATCGCGCAGGAAATGTTCAGCAGGTGGGTTGGTGACTACGATTTTTCCATCTGCATCAATCATGACTACCCCGTCCACCATGCTTCGCAGAACACTAGACAGCTGTTCTTTTTCCTTGGACAAGGCGTCAACGAGTTGATTGAGTCTGGAGGCCATCGAGTTCAAGGAAGCAGCCAATTCTCCAATCTCGTCTGTGGTACGAATCGGAATCTCGGCATGGAAATCCCCTTCCGCAATCCGATGTGCTGTCTCCTGCATTTGCCGAAGTGGGGATGTAATCCGCGATGATAAGAAGAACGCAAAAAATGTAGTCGCCGTAAACGCGATTACACCCACGACCAAGATAAGGAGTCTCACCTCAGTCAATGTGTCGTCGAAATCTTCTATCGTCTGATACATCACGACGGCACCTTTATGCCCAATCGAGATTTCCAGCGGTACTGCAATTGCCAGGATCGGTACAGATCCATTGCGCGAGGGTGAATTCACCTGTTCCGTACCATCGAAGCTTAAAAGAAGGCGCTGCGCTTTCGGATGCTTTCCTTCCAGAGCTTCCGTCAGCTTCAAACTCTTTTCTGCCAGCAATTGATCGATCGGAATTTCCGGCAAGGAACGGCCTTCACTTTTACCCACTACGGCCCGATTCTCATCCACAACAACCAACCCCGTGTGATGAACTAATCCAAATCGGGCTGCTAGCTCCAATGCACTCTGCTTGTCCTCACTTTGGGCCAATCCTTCAGTCAAACCTTCTGCCAGCTCTTGCAGGTTTGCCGTTTGCCGATTGTGGTAGAAATTATCAAAGGATTGGACCAGCAAGAGACTAAATACCGTTAAGACCAAAGCAAAAAGGGCGATGATCGTCATCCACAATTTGCCGACTACACTACGAAAAATAACGTCCACTTTACTTCGGCACCTCTAATTTATAACCGACACCCCAAACAGTGGCAATCATGGCAGCTGCCTGCGGCGAGACTCGATTTAATTTTTCACGCAAGCGTTTGATATGTGTATCCACTGTACGCAAATCACCGAAAAATTCATAGTGCCATACATCCTTCAACAGTTCCTCACGCGTAAACACCTTGTCAGGCGATTGGGCGAGGTAGTGCAGAAGCTCGTATTCCTTTGGTGTCAGACTCACCTCTTGACCACTGGCAATCACCTTATGCGCATCGTGGTCAATCGTCAGTTCAGGAAAGACGAGAATAGAATGGCTGTTGACGGTTTCCGTCTTCAGATATGCAGTCGCAGAAGATCTGCGTAAGATAGCTTTGACGCGATAGACCACTTCTCGTGGACTGAATGGTTTTACGACATAATCGTCCACTCCCGCTTCAAAACCGTGGACGCGATTTGTCTCCTCGCCCTTGGCTGTCAGCATGACGATTGGTGTAGCTTTAAATTCGCGAATGCGCTGGCAAACTTCAATACCATCCATGCCAGGAAGCATGAGGTCAAGCAAAATGATGTCATAGTCGCTGCCGATTGCCATTTCAACGGCTTGTTCGCCATTGTCGGCTTCATCGATCAGAAAATCTTCTCTTTCCAGATACATCTTTAACAACCGACGAATCCGTTCCTCGTCATCCACAACAAGAATACGTGCCTTCATTTCCATTATCAACACCTCTTGTCTTTCTTCATTCTATGAAAGGCGATAAATAGCCCAAAAAGCTGGCGCAAGACCAGCTTTTTTTCATTTCTATTACACTCCCGCATAAGAGTGCAAACCAGCGATGACCAAGTTAACCACAACCAATGTGATTAAAATGATAACAAATCCGATCACGGACATCCATGCTGATTTTGCACCGATCCAGCCCCGTGACAAACGCAGGTGCAGGTAAGCACTGTAGAAGAGCCAGACGATCAATGCCCAAACTTCTTTCGGATCCCAGCCCCAGAAGCGGCCCCATGCCTCGTGCGCCCAAATCATGGCGAAGATTAGCGCCCCCAGCGTAAAGACTGGATACCCGATACTGATGGCACGGTAGCTGATCTCATCTACCAGATCCGGATCAATTCCATCGAGTGATGGCTGGATCGCAGCCGCCAGTCTCTTGCGGAAAATGAGACGAAGTCCTCCATACAAGACGACACCAGAAATGACAGACCAAATCATCGTATTCAGCTTCCTGGCGGCATCTTTTCCTTCCATCCACTCAGGTGCTGTAAACCAAGGAGACATCGGACCCTCTTTCATGATGGTAGAGTTGGCCGGTGCCACAATCGCTGGCAACGTGTACTCGACCTTTTGCGGACTCGCCTGTCCGGTTGGTGTGGTGCTTGGCTGAGTCATTTCGAAAACCGTTTTTTGATCCATTCTTGCAAACGTCGATTCCATCGCGATAAATCCAACGAGCATCAGGACGACAGCGAGTACGATTTCCAGCCATCTGGTGCTTTTAGTAGCTACTTTTTGGGGAATCGTCAATATCAGATACATCAGTCCAGCTGCAAAACCTACTGCCAAGATCCCTTCTCCCAAAGCCGCTGTGGTCACATGGATATGCAACCAATAGCTCTGGAGCGATGGAATTAGCGGTGTAATCTCTTTGGGAAAAACATAGGAGTAGGCTAGCATGATGACACCGAGCGGCAGCACGAACGCCCCGATCACGGTAAGTTTGTAAATCCGGTAAATAATCAGATACGCTAAGATAATACAGTAGTCCAGGAATGCCATGAACTCAAACATGTTGCTGGTCGGACTATGGCCCCCCGCGATCCAGCGTGTAATCACATAACCGGTTTGTGCGATAAAGCCAATAACGGCCATCCAATAGGCAATTCGACCAAACTTCATTTCATGTTGCTTGGGGTCGCGCCCCGCCCAGTTCTTTCCCGTCATCGCGACGATAAATACTACGGACGAGAGCACGTACAGAATAAACGCAATGTCTAACAACCAATCACTAACCTGGTAAAGCGGCACGTTGGGTCTCCCTCCTTGAAGCGTTATACCTTCGATTTATCTTCCAGAGTCACCGACAGGTTCGTCTGTTGTACCATTCCTTCTACTTCTTTTCGCAGTCCAAACCAGTTTTTATTGGTATGTCCAGCGATGAGCATATTGCCATCCTGGAACTGAATCCAGATCCGGCGGTGCTGCCAGAAGAAGCCCATCACAACTCCGATCATGAAGATAAACGACCCAACCCAGACCAAAGGTAAAGCTTTGTCTGTGCGCACATTCAAGCCCGTAATATCAATCAGATCAGGCATGCTAATCTTCAGACCAAATTGCGCATCGTTCTTTTGTGTGAGGATCGATCCCTCGAGGTAAACGACCTTCTCATTGATCGCATCCCGCTCAGAGACAATTTCCATCGCAAACATCGGGTTCTTTGGCAAATTGGTCTGCGTAATCGGCTTCCCGTCTTTTCCCATCGCAAAGTCCGGGAAATAATCGAGAACACGAACCTTATAGCCTTCCGCTACTTGTATGTCTCTTTCCGGGTTGTAGAGATCCAGCTTGATTGGCCCGATCTCTTTGTTGCCGTTTTTCACATCAAGCAACGTAAAGTTGAGTGCTCCCAGCTGCATTTCTTGAAAACCAGACTGGTAGAGATAGATACTCTCGTGCTTCATCGGATGATTGACGATGATCGGGCCGCTTTTTACTTCGACCAGGTCAGGCTTTGCGCCCGGAATATCTGCGTTGCGATTCAGGTACAGAATAGCATCTGTCTGGTAGCTTTTCGCAATCGCCCCGCCATTCAAATCCAGCTTCTGCGGCATTTCCTCTTCCGTGTAATACTCCGTCTTATAGGCAACGTTCTTCACGTAGTACGGGGTTTCCGGAATCGGTACAGTCTCTCCTTCGCGCACCCATACATACTCGTCCAAATGGAAGCCGGGCAGGCTGCGCATCAACACCCCGATCAGGAAGAGAATCAACCCGATGTGGTTAATGTATGGTCCCCAGCGACTGAATCGACCTTTTTCGGCAAGCAAGGCGCGATCTGTCTGGAAAAGATAGTAGCCTTTTTTCTTCAAGGCTTGAGCCGTTTGTTCCAGAAGCTCCTGTTCACTCCGGTCCGCAGGCTTTGGTGCCTCAGCGTAGAGCTTTTGACCTTTCAGGAAGGATTTGTGCTGGTTCAGCCTCGGCTTATTCAGTGCCTTGTACAAAGGAATGACCCTGTCCAAGCTACAGATAATCAAAGATGTTCCCAGCATCACCAGCAGGGTGACGAACCACCAGGAGGAATACATGTTGTGCATGCCCAGCTGGTAGTAGATGGTTCCCAAAACCCCGTATGTATCCGTGTAGAACCGCTCTACGTCCAACTCTGTTGGCACAGGTACAGGTATGAATTGTTGCTGCGGAAAAATCGTTCCGAGTCCTGATGCGACCAGAATGACGACAATGATCCAAATCGCAATCTTTACGGAAGAAAAAGTGTTCCATACTCGGTCTACGATCCGGGTCGTGTACGTCTGGGAACGACGTGCCATTCCTTCGTAGCGCATATCCGGGAACTCTTTTTGCTCTACCAATTCAATGTCCAACGGTTTACCGCAAGATTCGCAGAGCAGCGTTCCTACTGGATTGGTATGTCCACATTCACATTTTCGCTGATCCATATCGATCCTCACTTACGGTAAGATTTTCTCTACTTTGGATGCAATCATGGCTTCATTCAATTGACCGATGAAAATTTCCTCTACTTTTCCCTCTGGAGAGATGAAAAAGGTCGTTGGAATGGGTCCGATGCGATAAAGCTTGGTGATTTGCGATTTGCGGTCCAAAAGGATGGGAAAGTCGATCCCAAATTGATTGATGAACGGTTCGATTGTAATGGGTGATTCACCGATATTTACACCAACTACAACCAATCCTTTGTCTTTGTACGTTTCGTATTTCTTTTGCAAAGCAGGCATTTCTGCTTTACAGGGCTCACACCAGGTGCCCCAGAAGTTCAACACGACGCCTTTGCCCTTCAAGTCATCGAGAGCGAGTTCCGATCCGTGCAACTGCTCCAGACTAAAGTTGGGAGCAGTACTTCCTACTTTCACGGCATTCGGGTCCTTGACAAAACTGGAGTAAAGCGCAAAAACAAGCGCCACCAGTAAAAGTCCCAAAATGGCAACTCGGACGTAAATGCGATTTTTTTTGTTCATTACCCGTACTCCCATCTCCGACATCTTAATATTAAAACGCTTTCCTATCTATTATAGCGTTGCTTGTATTTGTACTGCGCATAACTTATGAACAGATTTTGAACGAATCCACCTTAACGCGACCTTGGCCTCCGATTTTGCACCAAGCCCTTCTTCAGCCTCTCTACCTCGTCACTCGTCAAGGGACGGAATTGGCCCTGGGACAAGCCCTCCAACGTAAGAAAGCCCAATCGTATCCGCTCTAATGCGAGAACGGGATGTCCGATCGCGGCGCACATGCGTCTTACCTGTCTGTTTCGCCCTTCGTGAATCATGATCTCGAGCAGCGCCTTTTCATTTCCTGTCGATTTTTTCACCATTCTCGCTTCTCCAGGGGCGGTCATGCCATCTTCCAGCATGATCCCATTTGCCAGCTTGGCCAGCTTGTCCGGGGCAGGAACTCCTTTTACCCAAGCCCGATAGACCTTGTCTATTTCATAGCTGGGATGTGCTAGCTTGTTCGCGAGCTCACCATCATTTGTGAGCAGCAGCAAGCCTGAAGTATTGAAATCAAGCCTGCCAACCGGGTACACGCGCTCTTTTAGTCCCTTCAGCAGGTCTGTCACGACACGTCTTCCACGAGGATCCGAGACACTGGTAATGACCCCGGTGGGCTTATTGAGCATCAGATAAACATGCTGCTCCAAGCGAATAGGTCGGCCACTCACAACAATGCGGTCTTGACCGGGATCAACCCGAGTTCCCAGCTCACGAACCACCTGGCCATTCACCTGCACTTTGCCTTGCACGATTAATTCTTCACAATGGCGTCGAGAGGCGACTCCGGCATGTGCCAATACTTTTTGTAAACGTTCCATTCTTGGTTCACCTCTACAACATCATACCCATTCTTACCAGTGTGGACAACAAAAAGGGAAAAACTTCCCCTTCCACGGAAGTTTTTCCCTGAGTATTCCATTCCCCTTCACGAGAAGACCAGATAGACGACGAGCAGTGAGAAAATGACCCCGGCCAGATCCGACCACAGCCCTACCTTTAGCGCATACGAGGAATTGCGAATTCCGACAGCTCCGAAGTAGACAGTCAGCACGTACAAGGTCGTATCCGTACTGCCTTGCATGGTAGCTGCCAACCTACCTATAAAGGAATCTGGACCGTATTGGGCGATCAAGTCTGTCGCTATGGCTAACGAGCCAGTCCCAGTCAATGGTCGCAGGAGTGCTAATGGCACCAGCTCCTCTGGAAAATGCAAAAAGTCCAACGCTGGCTTGATCAAGCCCAGCAGTAAATCCAGTGCTCCCGACTCGCGAAACATCGACACTGCCACCATCATCGCGATTAGATGAGGCAAGATGCGTATCGTCGTACCGAGGCCGCCTTTCGCCCCCTCTACAAAGGTTTCATAGACAGGCACCTTTTTTCTCCACCCGTAGAGCAGGACAAACGCAATCATCACCGGAATGGCCCATAGTGAGAGCAGGGATACCCATTGATACATCTGGTTCCCTCCTTATCTGATGCTTCTGATCGCACGATATCGATACCAGCGGTCGATCAGAATAGCCACAATCGTCGCAGCGAAGGATGAGAGCAGTGTCGTTCCCACGATGTCAACGGGATTGACTGATCCGTACTGCATGCGGATTGCAATCATAGTAGTAGGAATCAGGGTAATGCTTGCGGTGTTGATCGCGAGCAGCGTGCACATCGCGGGCGAGGCTTGCTGTTTGTTGGGATTGAGCTTTTGCAGCTCTTCCATTGCCTTCAGTCCCATCGGTGTCGCTGCATTTCCTAGCCCCAGCAGATTCGCACTCATGTTGGACAGAATGTATGCCATAGCCGGGTGCCCTTTCGGAATATCGGGAAAAAGAAGCGAGATCACGGGTGACAGCGCGCGGGCAACTAGCTCCATCAACCCCGCTTTCTCCGCGATCCGCATGATCCCCATCCAAAAGGCCAGCACACTAAGAAGTCCAAAGCATACGGTGACTCCGGTCTTTGCTCCAGCAAACGCTGCCTGGTTTACGACCTCCATCCGTCCTGTAATGGCTGCGACGACTATACTGCT
Organism: Brevibacillus sp. AY1; assembly: GCF_029870785.1. Taxonomy (NCBI): domain Bacteria; kingdom Bacillati; phylum Bacillota; class Bacilli; order Caryophanales; family Paenibacillaceae; genus Brevibacillus; species Brevibacillus sp. AY1. Next base: position 460,540 of record NZ_JAFLPN010000001.1, on the reverse strand, counting down.
GACAATGAGCGCAAGCCAGATAATGTTAAGCACGGAACAGCCCCCCCGCTACCAGATTCCAGAACTGCTGCCAAAAGGTCGGAGCTACAGCCATTTGCTGATGTACCCAAGTCGGTGTGTCTACTTGCACTTTCAACGGGACTTGCCCAATCATTTGATCCTTCAAATGAAATTGTAAAAAGCCGATCAGCTGACCATTCATTTTATCCGTGATGACCGACTCACTCATCACCACTCGTTTTTGCACATCATCTTCCTCGTCTGCCTGCAAGGGATAGGTGAATGCATTGGTGGTGACGAGATGGGTACCTTCTTCGACCTTCACGAAGGATTCAGGCTGTATGCTTTGTCCCAGGCTGACGAGCTGTTTCGTGGAGAAATGCTGAAAGCCCCAATCCAGCATTTTTGCCGAGTCATTCCAGTCATCAGATGCATTTAAGGTAATCGTTGCCAACTGTCTGCCATCACGAGTAGCAGAAGCAGCCAGACATCGCTTTGCCAGCTTTGTGTACCCGGTTTTTACGCCATCTGCGCCATTGTACAGATGAAGCATTTTGTTTTTGTTGAGAAGGCGTCTATCGTACTCCTCGCCCTCCCAGGAGATGTCTTTTACCTTGGTGGAAACGATCTGACGAAATGTCGGATTGCGCAATGCGTAGGCAGACAGCTTAGCCATGTCTTCCGCTGTAGAGTAATGCATGTTGCTGTCATCCAATCCGTGGGGGTTGTTAAAATTGGTGTGTGTCATTCCAATCAAGGCCGCTTTTTCGTTCATCATATAGACAAAGCCCGGTACCGAGCCTCCCACATGAGTGGCGACCGTCACTGCAGCGTCATTACCAGAGCGAAGCATCAAGCCGTACAATAATTCCTCCAAGGTAAGCTTCTCATTCTTTTTCAGATAGATTGAGGATCCTTCCACACCTACGGCTTCAGGAGGAACCGTTACTTGATCCTTGAGTTGTCCATTTTCAATCGCTACAATCGCCGTCATGGTTTTGGTCAAGCTGGCAATCCGCATTTTTTTGGAGCCGTTCTTGGAGTAGAGGATTCGTCCACTGGCGACGTCAATCAATGCAGCTCCTTCAGCTGACAAGCCCGGTGGCCCTGCACTTGCTGCAGCGTCCTGCACCGGCATCCAAACAAGCTGTATAAAAAGAAAAACGACGAGTACGCCGCACCAACTTTTCCGCACTCTCATCCACACCCTCCCATTCCAAAAGTACAGGTAACAAAGGTTTGTACCATGTATATGGGGACGAGTCGTGTGATAGTACGAAAAACTGTGCACGAGCGTCTAGTCGTTCTTGGTTTCTTCTGCTTTTCCGAACAAGGCGGATGCTTCCAGGCGCGCTTCTTCAATATCCAGATTGACAGGCGGTGGCGGCAAATCCGTGAGTTCCCGCAAGCCGAAATGTTCGAGAAAGTCCTTCGTCGTCGCATAGAGGATAGGGCGTCCAATCCCCTCTGCTCTGCCCGCTTCCTTGATTAGTTGCTTGGACAACAGGGTGTTGAGCGCCTTTTCGCATTTCACACCGCGAATTTCCTCAATCTCCGAGCGAGTGAGTGGCTGCTTGTAGGCAATGATTGCGAGTGTTTCCAGTGCTGCTTGGGACAAGGTGGATTGACTGGGAGAACTGGCAAGCCGCTCAAAGTATTCGGCGTGTTCAGGGAGGGTCGTCAACTGATAGGCTCTAGCCACTTCCACGATTTGAATCCCTCTGCCAGCTCGGCGAAAATCTGCTTTCATGTCCTCGATCAGGTCGACGATTTCATCTTCAGATACTTGGGTGATATCACTTATCTCCCTGGCATCGATGCCTTCGTCGCCCGAGATGAACAACAAGCCCTCAATGACGCCTTTCAGCTTGTCATAGTCCATCAGTGGGGACCCCTTTCGTATCGTTTTCACAAATCATGATATCTTGAAACAGTTGATTTTGGATGCATTGGACCTGCTTGGACTTCATCAGCTCCAGCAAAGCGAGAAAGGTCGTAACGATCTCTGAGCGTGTCACTCCCTTGGAGAACAGCTGAGAAAAGCGAACCATACCGCCACCAACCTGTACAAGCTGACGAATTTCCTTCATTCGATCCTTGATCGAAACCTCGTCCCTGGATACCTTTGTGAGCGGCTGTTCTTTATCCTTCACCTTTTTTACCAGCTTTTCCAAGGCTTGAATCAGATCGTAGAGCGTTACATCCTTGATCGTGTTTTCCTCTTCGCGGATATAAGGCGTCAGATTCTCTGCGGGACGTGTAAACACCTGACTACGCCCACTCTCCATCTCTCTTAGCTGTTCAGCAAGCATTTTGTAGCGCTTGTACTCCAGAAGACGCTGGACCAATTCTTCTCGTGGATCGATCTCTTCCACGTCCATATCGAGGTAAGGCTGAAAGACCTGCTCCTCTTTTTTGGGCAGGAGCATCTTGCTTTTGATAGCCAATAGCGTTGCCGCCATGACTACAAATTCGCTGGCTACATCCAGTTGCATCTGGTGCATCGTGTCAATCGTAGCCAGATATTGCTCCGTGATTTCAGCAATGGGGATGTCATAGATGTCTACTTCTGCCTTGTCGATCAGATGGAGCAGCAGGTCGAGCGGCCCCTCAAAGGAGTCCAGTTTGATACTGTATGCCAAGATTACTCCCTCGTTTCTGCTATAAGAAAGGTCTGAGAATGGAAATCGCGATCTCTTGCACCCAGTTGATCACGAGTGACATCGGAATTCCGAAGATAACGGAACGAACACCAGGGATAAAGATCAAGAGCAACAAAATCCATGGTCCGTAGATTTCAAAGTTGTAATAAAACCTGTCCCAGCCTCGGGGTGAGAGAAAGCGAAGAATCTTGTAGCCATCCAGCGGTGGTACTGGCAACAGGTTGAACACGAAGAGTGCCGAGTTGATAATCACACTGTATTCCAAAGTTAGCTTGATCGCATATACCCATTTGTCACTGGTGTCTGAGAGCATACCCGCCTGCAGCACGTACAAATAGATAACGGCAAAAAAGACTCCGAGTATCAAGTTGACCAATGGTCCTGCACCTGCGACATAGACCATGCCCAAGCGCTTGTTTCCACGAAATTGAAGCGGATTGACCGGCACCGGCTTGGCCCAACCGAACGGTCCGAACAAGATCAGGATCAACCCGAACGGATCAATATGAGGGATCGGATTGACTGTCAATCTCCCCTCGTCTTTAGCCGTGCTGTCACCCAGCTTCCAGGCAACAAAAGCATGGGCATATTCATGCAAAGTGAAGGCAATGACGAACGCAATCAAGCGAAACGGCACTGTCTCCCAATCGAAGTGAAAAAGATCCATTGGCTCCTCCTCTAAAAATCGTCTACTTTCTAGCATATCAGCATGCAGATGAGCTTACAAGCATCAAGCCAAGGAAGGTTGGCCTCTACTCTCATGCTGGATGGGACAAAAAAACACTGGCGACTTTGCACGTCACCAGTGTTTCTCCCAAGTCAACGATTAAGATACAACGACCTTGCTCATTTTGTCGCCTTGTTTGATCGCATCCACGTGCTCCATGCCAGAAGTCACACGGCCGAACACTGTATGTACACCGTCGAGGTGCGGGAAGGAATCGTAGCAGATGAAAAACTGGCTTCCACCTGTATCTTTTCCTGCGTGTGCCATCGAAAGAGCACCGCGGAGATGCTTGTGTGGGTTGCCTTTTGTCTCACATTTGATCGTGTAGCCAGGGCCACCTGTACCAGTTCCATGCGGGCATCCGCCTTGTGCTACGAAGCCAGGAATCACGCGGTGGAAAGACAAGCCGTTGTAGAAGCCTTCGCTCGCCAATTTTTCAAAGTTTCCTACCGTACCAGGAGCTTCCTGATCGAACAACTCAATTTCGATTTGGTTGCCATTCTCCATAGTGATTTGCGCTTTTTTCATATGTAAGCCTCCAGACCTGATAAAGTTAACCATCCTATTCTACCATGCATGCAAGTCGTTCGTCCAATTGTTGGGCTGGATAACTGCGAAGCAAATCAAAAAGGTGCCCGGAGCCGATTTCTCTCGGGCTTCATAGGCACCTCTTTATTAGCGTTGCAGCTGCGCACGTTGTGGCAGCAGGTCGTGGCTGACCACGTCTTTAAAGGATTCTCTTTGGACAACCAGCTCTGCTTCACCGTCTTTGACGAATACAACAGCTGGGCGAGCAATACGGTTGTAGTTGTTGGACATCGAGTAGCCGTAAGCGCCTGTACTCGTCACAGCCAGAATATCGCCTGCTTCTGCCTTTGCAAGCTGAACATCCCAGATCAGCATGTCGCCAGACTCGCAGCATTTTCCAGCGATCGAAACCGTCTCGTTTGCCGGTTCATTCATTTTGTTTGCAATAGCCGCTTCATATTCAGCTTGATAGAGGGCAGGACGCAGGTTGTCCGTCATTCCGCCATCTACTGCGACGTATTTGCGCACGTTTGGAATATCCTTTTGTGATCCAATCTTGTACAAGGTTGTTCCCGCATCTCCGACAATACTGCGGCCTGGCTCGATCCACAGCTCAGGCAATGGCAATTGTCTTGCGGTCAGCTCTTCACGAACCGTATCTGTGATCGCTTTGATATAGGTCGCTGCAGCCAGTGGGGTGTCCGACTCGACATAACGAATGCCGAAGCCTCCACCCACATTCAACACCTCGGAGATAAAACCGTGCTTTTCTTTTGCCTCTCCCAAAAGCTCGATCAAGCGCTTGATAGCGACGATAAAGCCTTCTGCTTCGAAAATCTGCGAACCGATATGACTGTGTACACCCAGCAGATGCAGATGGCTGCTTTCGTGCGAGAATCGAATCGCCTCAATCGCTTGACCGTTTTGCACGTCGAAGCCGAATTTGGAATCGACTTGTCCAGTCGAAATATACTCATGCGTATGCGCTTCAACCCCCGGAGTTACACGCAGCAAGACACTGATTTTTTCATCGCGCTCGCGAGCCAGCTCGTCTAGCGTGTACAGCTCATAGAAGTTGTCTACCACGAAGCAGCCGATCTTGGCATCCAAGGCCATATTGATTTCCTCAAGGGACTTGTTGTTCCCGTGAAAATGGATTCGTTCCACCGGAAAACCTGCTTGTAATGCGGTATACAGCTCTCCACCTGATACGACATCTAAAGACAGGCCCTCTTCTTCGACCAGCTTGCACATCGCCATCGTACAAAACGCCTTGCTGGCATAGGCCACCTGAAAGGCAAATCCTGATTGGCGGAATGCATCGACATAAGCACGGCACTTGCTACGAATCAAAGCTTCATCATACACGTAAAGTGGCGTACCGTATGTAGCTGCCAGCTGTGTCGCATCGCATCCCCCAATTTCCAAATTCCCTAGCTCATTCACTCGACTTGTCCCGTGTAAGTACATCTTCCTGCTTCCCCCAGTCCTTTGGTCAAACCGTACCAAATCTCCGTCTATCTGCATCTCTTCTATATTAGAACGACAACCGACTAGAAAACTTGGCTCCGCCAGGTCGGCGGAGCCTTCATTGAACTCTCGGATAATCAAACAGCAGGCAAGTGGCTGCATTTGCTCCTACCGTTCGTTGTCGTACCGTGCCATGCCCGTAAGGCTTACCATAAAATTTACTACATGGCTGTGCATTTGACAATGGGTGGTTGCAGCCTGTTGTCAGAATATTATTGACGAGAGGAATTTTGGGAGCGAACAATGCTAGGGCGTTTGTTTTTCATCGGGACTGCCATTCTGACCATGATGTCCTTGAAGGCTTTGTAATCAAACGGGATAAAAGGCCAGAGATAAGGCGTTTCAAGGGAGCGTGTAGCCACAAGCGCAATCAAGACGAGCAAAAGCCCAATCATCAAGCCGGTTGTGGAAAAAATTCCTGCCATGAGAATCAGAAAAATACGGACTAAACGATTCGCCAACCCGAGCTCATAGCTGGGAGTTGCAAACATACCAACCGCAGCCACTGCCAAGTACAAGATCACCTCAGGGGCAAATAAACCAACATTGATGGCGACTTCTCCAACCAATATGGCAGCCAGCAAGCCCATCGCGACGGATAACGGTGCTGGTGTATGAATCGCAGCCATCCTCATCAGGTCGAGCCCCAGTTCTGCTAGGATGAATTGTGCCAAAAGCGGTATGCTGCCCGTTTTCTTGATGCCGATAAAGTCCAGGGACTCCGGAATCATCGAAGGATTCATCACCAGAAGCAGCCAGAGTGGCAGAATGAACACGGATGCGAATATGCCCAAAAAGCGCACCCACCGCAGATAAGCACCCACGACTGGCGTCTGCCGGTACTCCTCGGCATGCTGTACGTGGTGAAAATAAGTAGCGGGTGTGATCATGACACTCGGCGAGGTATCCACATAGATCAGAACATGTCCTTCCAGAAGATGAACCGCCGCAACATCCGGGCGTTCTGTATAGCGCACCATCGGAAAAGGATTAAAGGTTTTTCCGATGATGAATTCCTCAATCGTTTTTTCCGCCATCGGGATACCGTCGATTTGAATGTCCTGCAAGCGATTTCGCAGCGTTTCTACCAGATCCGGATTGGCAATATCCTTGATGTAGCAGACGGACACATCGGTCTTGGTTCTTTCCCCTACCTGCATGATCTCAAAGCGTATTCTTTCATCGCGAATCCGTCTGCGTGTCAGCACCGCATTGGTTACCAGGTTTTCCGTGAAACCATCATGAGCGCCGCGTACGATTCTTTCCGTATCAGGCTCCTCCGGGTTACGCCCCGGATAGGTTTTGGCATCCATGATTATTGCTTCTGGGGAACCGTCAATAATCAACCCGACTTGACCAACCAAGAGCTTATCGATGAATTCATCTGTCGTTTTTACCTTATTCAGTTGGAAAAAAGGAATGTATTTATAATACAGATGGTCAAACAATTCGTTTTTCATGTCGCGATCACGTAGATCGTTCAAGTCACGCATGATCTGGGTAATGATATCACTGTCGGCAAATCCATTTATGTAGTAGAGCAACAGGCGTGTGCCACCAACATAAAAATCATGGACTCCTATATCAAAGCTGACTCCTACACCGAGCTTTTCATTGAGATAGGTCTTGTTCTCTTCCAATCGTTCCTCGATGGGACGCCGCTTTTCCGTTATTTCCGCCATGTGATCCGCTCCTTTCCAATATCCATTGCACTGCTTTCTTGGTAATTGGACATCCATCCTGGAGACTGTCATGCCCCTCCATTTTTCCGATATCCCCAATTCCAATCAGATTGGGGATATGCAGTGAATTCAACACATCCACTGTATCCCCGTAGATCTTGTTTTGGAGCTTTTTCTCGGCACATCCCTCCTTGTCCACCGCTTCCTCGACAATCTGACCATCCTTGTCGATGGAATATTGGACTGTGGCTCCCTGTACCCATCTCGTGTTGGATGCAACCGCTATCGCCCCGATCACTTCGATAGCCGGATGCTTGACCACGTACTCAAGTGCTCGTTCCCCCCGTCCACGCCCAAAGTCTCCATTGTCATCAAACATGACGATGACGGGATCGTAAGGAGTCATCTGGATCAATTCCACCATCTGGCTTCCATCGAGCGGCGTGGGATTACCTGCAGACAGCGAGATGCATCGTCCACCGAGATCTTTGGCTACAGCTTCGACTGCCTTCTGTGCAATGTGGTCGCCATCTGTGACCACAATGACTTTTCTTGGTTGACCATTCATCAGGGTTCCACCACCCTTGCAGGATTGCGTTAGCCTTTTGGCTTAAATACAAGTGATGCTAGAAACCCAAACGCAATAGCTGCCGAAATTCCTGCGCTCGTCACCTCGAAGATCCCCGTAACGACCCCGATCAACCCGTTTTTCTCCGCTTCTCCAATCGCGCCATGGTAGAGGGAATGGCCAAAGCTGGTAATCGGCACGGTCGCGCCTGCTCCTGCAAAGTCGATAAATTTGTCATAAACCCCAATAAAGTCGAGAAAGACTCCCGCTACGACCAATGTACTCATCACATGGGCAGGAGTGAGTTTTCCGACATCCAGTAAAAGCTGTCCCACGACACAAACCAAGCCACCTACAACAAATGCAATGACGTACTCCATTAAGCTCCTCCTTCAAATGCGACGGCGTGTGCAATGCAGGGAATGGAATTCCCTTGTTGATAGCTGACAGGGCTTAGCAGAGCTCCCGTCGCGCAAACCAAGACTTTTTTCACTAAACCGCGGTTCAGTTGATCCATAATGTAGCTGTAAGTCACGACTGCACTGCTCGCACAACCACTTCCTCCCGCAAAGACATCCTGATCCGGTGAATAGATCATCAAGCCACAGTCGTTATAAACCTGATCCATATCATAGCCCTGGGCCAACATCAGTTCCTTTACGATGGGATAACCCACGGCTGCAAGATCTCCTGTGACGATCAGGTCATAGTCCTTCGGTGAACGCCCAAGATCCTTGAAATGCGCCTCTAAGGTAGAGACCGCAGCGGGAGCCATCGCAGACCCCATATCAAACGGATCCTTAATCCCCATATCGACAACTTTGCCCATCGTTGCATGGGTGATGCGCGGTCCCTTCCCACCAATCCCAACGAGACCAGCTCCGGCACCCGTAACCGTCCACTGGGCACTTGGCGGTTTCTGACCACCATATTCCGTCGGATAGCGATACTGTCTTTCCGCTGTTGCATTGTGACTACTGCAAGCAGCAATCGCCCGGTTTGCATAGCCCGCATTTACCAAGGAAGCGGCGGTCGCAAGCGTCAACATGGAGGTCGAACACGCGCCGTACATACCGAGAAGTGGAATCGCCAGCTTTTCAGCTGTGAAGTTCGTCGTGATGTTTTGATTGAGCAGATCTCCGGCCAGAATGAAATCGACTTCTTGCTCGGTGATAGCTGCCTTTTTCAAAACGTTTGTTACAGCGTCCTCCATCAATTGTCGTTCCGCATCCTCCCAGGATTGCTGGCCGGCATACATGTCATCATGGATTTTATCAAACAAGGCAGCCAATGGACCTTCCCCTTCTTTGGGACCAACTGCCACAGCAGATGCCTGCAAGCGAACGTTCTCGGCAAAATGCCAGGTTTGACGGCTGATGCGTGCTGTCTGCTTGTTGCTATCCATTGTTAGCCCTCCTCAGAAAATCATTTTGAACAGGCTCTTGAGGATACCTGCGACAAAGGCTGCAACGACACCGAAGACGATAACCGAGCCTGCTAATTTAAACATGTTTCCGCCCACACCTAGGACAAAGCCTTCACTACGGTGTTCAATCGCAGCAGATGCGATGGAATTCGCAAAGCCCGTGACAGGAACAGCCGAGCCTGCGCCTGCATACTGACCAATATTGTCGTAAACACCCATACCAGTAAGAAGGACGGAAATGAAAATCAAGGTAGCGACCGTTGGGTTGCTTGCTGTTTTTTCCGTAAAGCCAAAAAAGTGAATGTACATATTTTGCAAGGCTTGACCAAAAAGGCAGATTGTACCACCAACCCAAAACGCACGCATACAATTGAGCAAAACGTTTCGCTTAGGCTTGTACTTGGATGCTTGTTGCTGATACATCTGTTTGGTCATCTGCATGGATCCGATTGGTTTTGCTTTCGTCTTGGTCGCCATGCCTTTCCACTCCTTTACTTGTCCATACCTGTGTAAAAATTTCACTCTATCTATATATTTCCTGTTTCATTGCATCCTATGAATAGCGGTATTTTCCAGTTCACAGATGCAGCAGCCACTGAAGCAACGAGCCCGTAATTTTGCCAAAAACCATCGCCATCAGCAGATAAAGTAGACTTCCATCCATATGCAAACGCTTGGCTATGATGGGAAAGACATTTAAGGCTTCGGTGAGTCCTGCCGCCAAAGTTCCTACAAAAACACCTGCCAAGAGTCCATAGACGGACGTAACCAGTACAGGCAGACTCGTCTTAATTTGATAAAAATCAATCAATGTAAAAAACAGCGCTCCACTTACCAAAGCCCACTCCAGCTTGCGAATATGTTGATGGGCATTGGTCAATTGGGTCAGTCGCGGAACGATATCCAGCACGGTTATGAAAGCTACAAACCCACTTCCCACGGCGACTCCCCAGCCCAATCCGACCAGGACGACGAGCATGACTTGAATGATGCTCACGTTTTCGTACGCTGATTTTCCTTATTTTCATGCTGGATGTAATATTGATCGACATTTTGCTGGTACATGAACAACTCTACTTCTAGTGGGCTCGGCTCCTCGTTAATTTTCTTTTGAAAGATATGATTGAAAAACAGCACCATCCCAAGACCAATCCCGATGGAGTACGGAATTTGCAGCCAGAGTGGATGCAGGTTTTTATCTCCGGTGATCAGGTAAAAAATACGTTGATGTACTTCTTTCATACTCACATCGGTGTGGAAGTTCATGATGGCCAGTCCTGAACCTACGAACAAAAGAATCCAAACCAAGGCAACCAACAACGGATTCGCCCTTTTTCTCGGATTCATCACTTCAACGATGATTTGCGAGGCACCTTGCACTTCCAGTTCCGCCTCTGGATAGGCAGATCTCAGTCTTTCAATGACTTGCATAATGTCAATGATCACCAGGTTCCCGTCCTTTGGCGAAACCTGATAGACAGGAATTCGTCTGATCGCCTCCTCCTTGCTTCCGTCCCAGAAAAATTGACAGATGTCACCCAACGTAATCACGGATTGTGGCTTGACCGCCAACCGATTGCGCAGGCGCAGATACAACGGATCTTTCATCTGATCCCCTCCTTGATTTCCAACTCCTTATCACTCGCTAGTATGTGCCCTGCCTGAAAACCCATACCCTTCTCTTTGCCAGCTCTCCCCTCGGAATAACAAGAAAAACACCAAAGCGTCATTATGCCTTGGTGTTTCTCTTATATTGATGCTAGTGTTCGATCTGGTCCTTGATGGTTTGCAGGATTCGCTTCTCTAGGCGCGATACCTGTACTTGTGAAATCCCCAAACGCTCCGCTACTTCTGACTGTGTCTGGTCCTTGTAGTAGCGCAGGTATACGATCAACTGCTCTCTTTCACTCAAGCGGCTGATGGCATCCTTCAGGGCAATTTTCTCAAACCATTTGTTGACTCCCTCATCCGCAATCTGATCGATCAGCGTGATCGGATCTCCATCATTTTCAAAAACAGTCTCATGGATGGAGGACGGGGAACGGCTCGCTTCCTGTGCAAAGACGACTTCCTCCGGTGTAATACCCACTGCATCGGCTACTTCTGCAATCGTCGGAGCTCGACCGAATTGCTTGTACAATTCATCCTTGACTCGCCTTACTTTATTAGCGGTTTCCTTGAGTGAACGACTCACCTTGACAGTTCCATCGTCACGCAAGAAGCGTTGGATTTCTCCGATGATCATAGGCACAGCATACGTAGAGAACCGCACATCATACGTTAGGTCAAACTTGTCGACGGCCTTTAACAAGCCAATGCAGCCAATCTGAAACAAATCATCCGCTTCGTAGCCACGGTTGATAAAGCGCTGGACGACGGACCAAACCAGCCTGATATTGCTATTCACCAATAGCTCTCGGGCATCACTATCTCCTGCCTGGCTCTTGGCGATCAAGTCTTTCACTTGGTCATTGGTCAGAAATGGTTGACTCGCATTTTTGATATCGGCACCCATTGGCACTACCCCTAATTTTGCAAGGCTTTGGCAAACGACAGGCGTTTGGTCAGGCGAACAGTTGTCCCTTTACCGACAGAGGTCGCCACTTCCAAAGAGTCCATGAAATTCTCCATAATGGTAAAACCCATTCCGGAACGTTCCAGCTCCGGCTTGGTTGTGTAGAGGGGCTGCATCGCCTGCTCCACATCCTCGATTCCTTTGCCTTGGTCTTCCACAACGACGTCAATCACTCCATCATTGATCTGCACGGAAATATGTACCACACCCTCTGGATTTTCGTCATATCCGTGGATGATAGCATTTGTCACAGCTTCTGATATTACCGTCTTGATCTCTTCCAATTCATCCATCGTGATATCCAATTGAGAAATGAACGATGCTACGGCCACACGAGCAAAAGCCTCGTTCTGGCTTACCGCAGCGAACGACACGGTCATGAAATTACGTTGTACCTTCATTACGCCACCCCCAGGATTAGCAGTGCTTCTGCCTCGTTTTCACGAAACTTGATCACCTTGAACAATCCCGACATTTCAAAAATCCGGTAGATCGTCGGATTGATGGAGCAAACATACATATCGCCCGACCTGGCAGAAATCTGCTTGTATCTGCCAAGAATCACTCCGATACCGGAACTGTCCATAAACGCCAAATCCGCTAGACTGAGAACAATGTGGCGAATAGGAGAGGTGCGCAATACTTCATCCACCTTGCTGCGCAATTCCTCCGCAGTATGATGGTCCAATTCCCCCTGCAAACGGATCACCAGGACATCCTGTCTGGTTTCCATCGCGATTCGTAAACTCATAGCTGACACACTCCTTCATCCCGTAGTGACAATCTCTTTCTTCTCTCTCTTATCCAATTCCTGCCAGCCGACAAAAGAACAAAAAAATCGAGCAGCCATAACCGTTCTTTCGAGGCAACTCGATTCTTTTCGCGCTCCTGTTGTCTGATTAGTAGCTAATCAAAACCTTCTTCGTTGTTCGCTTGAGAATCTCCCACATACCTGCCTCATCGACGGTTTGCTCAGGATACAAATCGATTCGATTTACTTCCTTGCCGTCTTTGGTTCGGATAAAGATATGCCCCACAACCTGATCCTTGTTCACTGGAGCATTGACGGTCTTGTTCACGACCACCTCGCGCTGATAATCTTCAGCGTTCTCTCCTTTTTTCATCAAAAGACTTACGGATTGTGGAGTGACGACATTGATATTCGGCTGCTGCCCCTTGTCCACCGTTAATTGCTGGACCGTTTCACCTTTTTTGTACATCGGCATGACCTGGTAGTGGGTAAAAGCGTAGTTGAACATGGTCGAGACCTCACTGTTTCGTGTCTTCACATCCGGTTCGCCCATCACGACCGAAATGACACGCATGTTGTCCCGTTTGGCAGTTGCCGTCAAGCAGTATTTGGCTTCCCCTGTATAGCCCGTTTTCAAGCCGTCTACGCCCTCATAAAAACGAACGAGACGATTGGTATTGACCAACCAAAAGGGGTTGGAGGTATCTTTGCGCAGGTAATCCTGGTAGGTTCCTGTAAAGCGAGTAATATCTTCGTGCTTCAGCAACTCTCTGGACATAATGGCTATATCATAGGCTGAAGATACGTGATTCGCAGCAGGAAGCCCATTGGAGTTCACAAAATGAGTGTTCTTCATTCCCAATTCACGGGCACGCTCATTCATGCGGTTGACGAAAGCCTCTTCCGTCCCTCCTAAATGCTCCGCCATCGCGACTGAAGCGTCATTGCCTGATGCGATTGCAATTCCTTTGATCATATCCTCGACAGTCATCACTTCACCCGGCTGCAAAAAGATCTGTGATCCACCCATCGATGCAGCTCTTTCACTCGTACGCACCTTGTCTGTCATCTTAAGTTCACCACGATCAATCGCTTCCATGATCAAAAGGAGCGTCATCACTTTGGTGATGCTTGCTGGCGGCAGCTTTTCGTGCGGATTTTTTTCGTACAGAATCGTACCCGTGTCAGCCTCGATCATCACTGCCGACAACGCTTTGGGCGCAAAATTCATGGCTCCTGATGGTGGAGCAGGCTTCTCACTGGCTGCAAGAGCCTTAGGAGAAAAGATAGTGATGCACATGATGAAGCATAGAGCGAGATAGCTTTTCCGATTCATAACAGTCTCTTCCCTCCATTCATGGTTTTATTCTCACCAACCAGAAAGGAAAATATTCACATAAAAATACCCCTTCCGCTTGGAGCAGAAGGGATTTTTTGATCAGATGACAAACCGGCTAACATTCTGGGTCAGGTCATCCGCCATTTTTTTCAGCTGTTGAACATTTTCATTGATTCGGGCGATAGAATGCAGCTGTTCATCTACTGTTTTCACAACTCCGTTAATCGAATCCTTGATCTCGTCAGACATCGAAGCCAATCGATGGATGGAATCAGTCACAACCTGGTTACCCGCTGCCATCTCTTCCGAAGTGGCAGTCATCGATTCACTCTGCTCGGCTGCAGATTGAATGTCGGAAACAATGTTTTGGAATGAGACGCCTACCGCTTCTACGGAATGCAACCCGCCTCCTACCATGCTGACGATCTCATCCATATGCCGGCTCATCTCCATCGCCTCGTCGTTGATGGAGTGAGCGATCGCTGCGATTCGATCAGAGAACAAATTACTTTCCTCCGCCAGCTTTCTGACCTCGGTCGCAACCACCGAAAAGCCTCTTCCTGCATCCCCTGCTCTGGCCGCTTCAATCGCTGCATTAAGCGCGAGCAAATTAGTCTGGGAAGCGATGCTGCTGATCATTTCTACAATACTGGTAATTTGTCGTGCGCGCTCACGCAGATTATGCATTTGTTTTGCCGTACGTTCTACTTCGTTCGAAGCGCGACGCACCGTGTCAATGACATTGCCAACCAACTGCATGCCATCCTGAGCTCTTTCAAAGGTGCGTGTCGTAGCTACAGAGGTAGATTCAGCTGAAACCGCCACCTGCTGCACGCCTTGGGAAATTTCTGAGACGGTTTGCGCAGTGGCTTGTACCTCGTCCGTCTGCAAGGAGACGCGTTGGGCGATAGTCGAGATATTGCTGGTGATGACATCGATAGCACCCTTGTTTTCCTCGGCAAATTGCGACATTTCTTCTGTGGCTACATTCAGCTGAGTAGCTTGGCCTTGAACCAAGGCAATCAATTTCCGCAATTCTGCGGCCATCTCATTCATTTTGGTCCCTACCATCGCAATCTCGTCATTCCCTTTGACTGCAATGTTTACGTCAAAATTTCCGGAACCGATTCGATCCATATCTTGCGCAATCGCAAACAAGGAAGTCCGAATCCGCTTTGCAAACCACCAGATCGACCACATCGAAATGGCTATGACTGGGATAGCAAACAAGATGAAGTACCACGCCATCGCATCTACTTCCCCATAAACTTCTTCAATCCCTGTTGTAAGCACGACATTCCATTTCAATAATGGAATTGGTGCCGTAGACGCGAACAGCTCGTTGCCATTTTCTTCATAAACGAGACTTTGGCTCACCTGTTGATTCGCGATCGCCAGCAGATCCTCATAATCGGGGTTGCCCTGCAAGGAAAGCTGATTGTTCAGCTCCGTCTTTTGATGCGCTACGACCAAGCCATCTTGACGGACGACGAACGCATGTCCATTTTGCATGAACGAGATTTCCTGCGTTTTTTGCAGCAGGTCATTCATATTGAACCCGACAATAAAGATTCTCTTGGTGTCTTTATTTCCTTCTCCTACTGGAACTGCAATATGTAGATAGCTTTTTTCATTTCCTTGAACAATTTCTTCATCGGATATTACTGGACCAGCGGAGCTTTTAGCATCCTGAAAATATTTAATCTTTGTAAAATCCGTATCGCTTTTCACAGTCAGCGTATACAGCATTTTCCCGGAATTGGCATCCACCAGATAAATTTTTGAAATTTCTTTATGGGATTGTACGAGCAACCGGAACTGCTCCAAGATCAGTGGCTCCATGTCCGTTTGCATAATGCGCATGGCGGCCATGGTCTTTGTAGACTCAAGGATCGCGTTTACCCAGTCATTCATGCTCTCAGCATGCTGTTCAGCGAGCATTCTGGACTGGTTGGAGGTAATCCCGATCAAGGTTGATTTTGAAAACGAGATAGCTATGTAATTCAATGCACCGATAATCACTAGTACCAGGATAAGACCAAAGATAATCATTTTTGAAGCCAGGGAACCTTTGAAACGATTGGAAATTTGAGTCAGCTTGGATGATCCCAAGGACATTGCTGGTGCAGAAGTCGCAGGTTTATTTTTCTTTTTCGGAAAACGAAATTTGCTCATAAGATTCTGCCCCCTCACTGTGTTACTCTACTTATTACCGACTTTTAGCAAGAATAAACCTAATATTATTTGAAAAGTAGCATTTTTTTGAACATCCCAAAATCACTCGTGGTAAATTGAAAAATTTAAAAACGGGTTCCCAGCCTAACACTTACTGGAAACCCGCTTGATGAAATGCATTCTAGTTGTACAGATGACAAGCAGCGAAATGTCCCTTTTCGATCTCCTTCCAGACTGGCTCTTTGGCAGCACACTCTGGCATAGCTTTTGGACAACGAGTACGGAAATGGCAGCCGCTTGGCGGGTTCATTGGGCTTGGTACATCGCCTTCGAGAACGATGCGTTCACGGTTGCGCTCAATTTCCGGATCAGGAATTGGAATAGCAGACAAAAGTGCTTGGGTGTAAGGATGAAGTGGCTTTTCATACAGCGCCTCACTGTCTGCCAGCTCAACCATTTTACCCAAATACATAACCGCAACACGGTCGGAAATGTATTTCACCATGGATAAGTCATGGGCAATGAACATGTACGTCAAGCCCATTTTTTCTTGAAGCTGTTCGAGCAGGTTTACAACCTGTGCCTGAACCGATACGTCCAGTGCGGAAATCGGCTCGTCACACACGATAAATTTCGGTTCTACGGCAAGCGCACGGGCAATCCCGATCCGCTGACGCTGACCACCGGAGAATTCATGCGGGAACCTGTTCATGTGCTCTGGATTCAAGCTTACCAGGGAAAGAAGCTCTTGAATGCGCTCCTTTCGCTTTTGTCCGGTAGCCAAACCGTGAATATCGAGCGCCTCGCCAATGATATCCCCTACGGTCATACGCGGATTCAACGAAGCATATGGGTCTTGGAAAATCATTTGCATATTGCGGCGCATCGCCTTCATTTCATGATTGTTCAAGTTCATAATGCTTTTGCCTTCGAACAAAACATCTCCAGCAGTCGCATCATACAAACGAAGAAGTGTACGACCAGCTGTGGATTTTCCACAACCGGACTCCCCTACCACACCAAGAGTTTCGCCGCGCTTGATCTCAAAAGAGATGTCGTTCACAGCTTTGAGTGTATTGTCACCAATAGAGAAAAATTTCTTCAGATTACGAACTTCGATCAATGTATCGCGATTTTCCACTGTTTACCCTCCCTCTTACGATCCTGAGCGGTTCTGAGCAAGCGGATGCTGTAGCCAACAAGCTGCACGCTGTGAGCCACTAACTTCAACGAGTTCAGGATCCATTTCCTGACACACGCGCATAGCTGATTCGCAACGTGCGGTAAATCCGCATCCTGTCGGTGGACGCAAGAGATCTGGCGGTGTGCCGAAGATAGGTGTCAACGGTTCATCCCGATTCAAGTCCAAACGTGGCACCGAACGAAGCAACCCTTTTGTATACGGGTGCTGCGGGTTGTAGAAAATGTCATCTACAGTCCCTGTTTCAATTACTTTACCTGCATACATGACGATGACACGGTCGCACATTTCGGCAACGACACCCAGGTCATGCGTGATCAAGATAATGGACGTACCCAATTTCTTCTGCAGGTCTTTCATCAGATCCAAAATTTGCGCCTGAATGGTAACGTCCAGGGCTGTCGTAGGCTCATCCGCGATCAACAGCTTTGGCGAGCATGCCAATGCGATAGCGATCATGGCGCGCTGGCGCATCCCACCAGAGAATTCGTGCGGATATTGCTCGACACGTTTTTCAGGTTGAGGAATGCCAACGATCGTCAACAGCTCAATAGCACGTTTACGCGCATCAGTGCGGGACATGTTTTGGTGTTTGATCAACCCCTCTGTGATCTGGTTCCCAATCGTCATGGTCGGATTGAGGGATGTCATTGGATCTTGGAAAATCATCCCGATTTCTTTCCCACGGATGGCTTCCATTTGTTTGTTAGATTTACTTACAAGATTTTCGCCATTAAAAAGGATTTCTCCTTTTTTAATTTCACCCGGCGGCATCGGAATCAATTTCATCAGAGATTGGGCCGTAACGGATTTACCGCATCCGGACTCTCCTACGATCGCCACGGCTTCCCCACGGTTTACGTGGAAGTTGACGCCACGAACGGCTTTTACTTCTCCTGCATAGGTATGGAAGGAGACATGTAGGTCTTTAACATCAAGTATGCGTTCCATAATGATCGTCCCTCCTATTTCCGCAAGCGAGGGTCTACAGCATCTCGCAGACCGTCACCAAGCAAGTTAAATGCCAAAATGGTAACCGAGATAAATACTGCTGGGAACATGAGTCGCCAAGGGAAGTACTTCATGGCAGGCAAGCCCTCAGAAGACATGGTACCCCATGATGCGACTGGTGCTGCTACACCCAATCCGATAAAGGACAGGAAGGATTCCGCAAAAATCGCGTTCGGAATCGTCAAGCTCAAGGTTACGATGATAGGACCCAATGCGTTTGGAATCAAGTGTTTGAAGATCAAGCGGTTGCTGTCAGCACCCAGGGAGCGCGCAGCGAGCACGAATTCCTGTGATTTCAATTGAAGCATTTGACCGCGCACGATCCTAGCCATCCCAATCCAGCCCGTTATCGTCAGGGCAATAATAATGGTCGTCACTCCTGGTTCTAACACAACCATGAGCAAAATAACAACGAGAAGATATGGAATTGCAAACAAAATATCGGCGATACGCATCATCACTTCATCTACTTTACCGCCGTAGAAGCCGGCGATTCCGCCCCAGATGACACCGATAATCAAGTCGATCAGGGCTGCGATAATCCCAACCTCAAGGGAAATTCTGGCACCATACCAGATACGGACGAACATGTCACGGCCGAGATCGTCTGTACCGAACCAATGCTCACCAGAAGGCTTTTGATTCTTACCTGCCAGGTTGGTCGAAAAGTAGTCATTATTTGTCATCATCGGTACAAAAATCGCGCAGAGTATCAGTACAACGATGAAAACTAAAGATACCATCGCTACCTTATTCATTTTCAGGCGACGCCACACATCAGCCCAGAAAGAAAGGCTTGGACGCTTGATGGATTCTGATTGTCGAAGGTCAACTGAAATCGGCTCAAAATGCTCTTTATTCAATTGCATAGTTCATTACTCCTTTCCTGCGTCTGCCAGCTTGATGCGTGGATCAATGAGCGTGTACGCGATATCTACGATCAGAATCATCACAACAAGGATGATCGAGTAGAATACGGTAGTTCCCATAATCACGGTGTAGTCACGGTTCGTAATGGAGAGTACGAATTCGCGTCCCAGTCCTGGAACACCGAAGATACGCTCAATTACGAAAGCTCCTGTCAAAATGTTGGCAATCAGTGGAACCAGGTAAGTAATGACCGGTAAAAGCGCATTCCGGATCGCGTGTTTTACTGTAATTGTAATGGTGTTCAAACCTTTTGCTTTCGCTGTTTTAATGTAGTCTTGACCCAGAACCTCAATCATGTTGGAACGAGTCAGACGCGCGATAAACGCGAGTGGCGATGCAGCCAGCGCCAGAGATGGAAGTACTGTATAGGAGAAATCTTCCCATTTCGCAATCGGGAACAGACCCCATTGAATCGCGAAGAAATATTGCAAAAATGATGCCAAAATAAAGCCCGGAACGGATAACCCGAGAACGGCAATGACCATCGCCGTGTAATCCTGCCATTTATTATGCTTTAATGCCGCTATGACCCCAAGTATTATACCGCCAAAAATAGCGATGATCAGAGCCTGCAACCCCAAGTGGGCGGATATTGGGAAACCACGATTAATCATCTGGTTAACCGTTGATGATTTTTCTGTAAAGGATGGACCCAGGTCCCAGGTGATAACCCCTTTAAGATAGTTCAAATACTGCTCATGCAAAGGCAAATCGAGCTTGTATTTTGCTTTCAAGGCTTTTTCAATTTCTGCTGGTACTGCCCTCTCTTGTGTAAATGGGCCACCTGGTACAGCTTGCATGATGAAGAAGGTGGCCGTTACGATCAAGAAAAGCGAGATTAGCATGAATACGATGCGCTTGCCGAGATAACGGATCAACTAACTTACCCCCCTAACAGTTTTTCATAAAGTACACCTGACCGCTTGCGGTCAAACACTTTTGTCCCCCGACGATAGGGGAAAACGGTCAAGACCGTTTTGCATGCTTTCACGTCCCATCTTTACACTGCGGACGTATTTAGACACAGTGCAAAAATCGGCTGTGTAAATAACCCTAGTTTCGATCTCTTGCGACAACTTTTTCTCTCTGTATTGGCTTTTCGCCATAATCTATCGGAAGAGTCTGCATAAGATAAGGTATATGGACGGCCATATACCTTATCCCAGACGAACTCATTTCCTTCTTTTCAATTACTCAACGTATGCCCATTTCCAGTCTACGTCGCCCAGACCAGTGATCTGTACGCCTTTGACGTTTTCGTTTTGCACCCAAGATTGCGTATAGAAGTAGATTGGGGCAATTGGCATTTCATCCATCAGAACTTGCTCTGCGTCTGCCAGGATTTGCTTACGTTTTGCTGTATCCATTTCGAGTGCAGACTGGTTCAAGAGCTCTTTGAATTTCGGATGCTCCCAACGAGTATCGTTGTTTCCGCCCATTTTATCCTTGTACAGCTCCAGGAAGTTGATTGGGTCGTTGAAGTCACCCAGCCAGCCCATACGGCCAATTTGGAAGTTTCCTTCGTGCATGTCTTCGAGGTAAACTTTCCATTCTTTGTTTTCCAGTCTTACCTCTACGCCGAGATTTTTCTTCCATTGGTCCTGAATCGCTTCGGCGATCTTTTTGTGGCCTTCCGAAGTGTTGTAGGACAAGGTAATTGGCGGCAGCGATGTAATACCCAGCTCCTGCATACCCTCTTGCAGCAATGTTTTCGCTGTTTCGATATCGTTGTCTTTGAAATATCCGTCTGCTTTCAGAGCCATGGACGGTGGAACAGCGCCTGTTGCAGGGAGCTGACCTGCTTGCAGGATGTTGTCGATCAGCGATACGCGATCAATCGAGAACGTGAACGCTTTACGGATCTTCACGTTGTTGAATGGTGCTTTTTCGGTGTTGAACTTGTACCAGTAAGTACCTGCGATTGGTTGAGTTGTCATTTTACCAGCAGCCTTCAGAGCTGGGATGGCATCTGTTGGCAGGGCGCTTGTTGGAGCACCAGCCCAATCCAATTCACCGTTTTCAAACATGGACAATTCTGTATTCTCGTCTTCTACCATAGAGAATTCGATTTTATCCAGCTTGACGCTGTCTTTATCCCAATAGTTCTCGTTTTTCACGAGAACAATTTTGCTCTTGTGCTCCCACGTTTCCATTTTGAATGGACCGTTACCTACGTGAGTAGCTGCTTCAGCTGCCCACTTTTCGTTGCCCTCATGCACTTTTTGGTTGATTGGGAAGTAGGTACGGAATGCGAGCAGCTCCAGGAAGAACGGAGTTGGGTTCTCCAGTTTCACTTCCAGCGTTTTGTCGTCGAGTGCCTTCACACCCACTTCATCAAGACTTACTTCGCCTTTGTTCGCTTTTTCACCATTTTTGATGTAATAGAGTTGGTATGCGTAGTTGGAAGCTGTTTTTGGATCAAGTGCGCGCTTCCAAGCAAATTCAAAGTCTTTTGCTGTTACCGGTTCACCATTGCTCCATTTGTGATCGCGAATCTTGAAAGTATAAGTCAGCAAATCTTCTGACACTGTGTAGCTTTCAGCAGCAGCAACTTCTGGCTTATCTTTTACGATCCGAGTCAAACCATCAAAGGTAGCCAGGATGATGGCTCCGGAAGTGGTATCCTCAGCGAGTCCCGGGTCCGCTGTTGGCGGTTCGGAGTGGAGATTGAAACGCAATACCTGTGGCTTCGCTTCAGCAGCAGGAGCCGCAGGTGTTTCTGTAGTTGTGCCTCCAGCCGGTTGTTGTGCAGGCGGTGCAGATGTTTGTTGGCCACCTGAGCAACCAGCCAATGCCGTACCCAAAACTGCAATAGAACTCACGAGTGCAAAAACGCTCTTTTTCAACACAATTACCCCCAGTACGTTTTTCTTTATTTGTCTCTTTTCTGAAAACAGCGAACGAAAAAAAGAACAATACGCGAAATAAACTTGACTTCAGTCGGGAGGCATCAACCCCTTTCACTGCAATGTCACGTCGTCATCCTGAACGAAAGAGAAGGAATCCTTGTACTGCTTGAGTTCGAGAGAGACATCGGCAGCAACAATTCCTTCAATTTGAGAGAGTCGTTCATTGACGAACGTGATCAGCTCATCATTGCTATGGAAACACGCTTGTAAGATCAAGTCGTGCTTACCGCTAAACGAGCCCACAAAACGAACGGCAGAAAACTTACTTAATTCTTCTGCTACGTATTTCTGCGATCCGAGCTTTGTGGTCAACCCGATGATTGCCTGCACGTGTAAGCCTAACTTTTCGGGGTCTGGATGAATAACAAATTGGAAAACTCCGTCTTGCAACAGTCGAGTGATTCTAGCGCGTATCGTACCTTCGCTTACTCCAAGCTGCTGGGCGATCTCGGTATACGGGATTCGTCCGTCTTCTTGGAGGATTTGCAGGATCTGCTTGTCAACATGGTCCAGCTTTTTCATAGATACGATTTTCTGAGAACCTCCATACATTTTTTACGAATTTCGAAAAAAACATTAATACTTTGTTTGTTACAATAAAAGTAATCTGAAATGATAGCGGTGTCAACGAAATTTGACAAGTAGAATAATAAAATATTATAAAGAGCTTATGAACAATAAAAAAATTTTTCATAGCATCATACAAAAATTATATGTCTAATGAATAGTAATTGCTAGTTTTAATCAATAATTTTTTCTTGAAAAAATACTTTCCAGCATTGAAGGGATACACTTTTACTTTTTGTATATCCCTTGCCTGGAAAGTTTTACCTCATTTATTCAACTATTTTGTAAATCAGTGTTTGTTTGCCAGGAGGAATGTCTGAGATCTGGAAGGCACCCTCCAGTTCCTGCAAAGCACTCTGCAAGAGCTGTTCCTGATTCGCATGTACAGTCACCAGCGTTTCTCCAGCTTGAACCTGGTCTCCTCGCTTTTTATGCAGCACAAGACCAACTGCCAGATCGATCGCCATTTCCTTGGTCAATCTGCCCGCACCCAAAACAACAGAGGCGTGGCCTACTGCTTCAGCATCAATATCGGTGATAAATCCATCCTGTTTCGCTGTAATGGCATGCAAAAGCGTCGCTTTCGGAAGCTTTTCCAGGTTGTACACCTCTTCCTTGTCTCCGCCTTGCGCTTCTACCATCTCAGCCAGTTTGTCTACTGCTTTACCTGATGCCATGATCTCTTCCAGCTTGCCCCGTCCTTCTTCGACCGTAGCTACCAGTCCGCCAAGTAGAAGCATGCGCGCTCCAATCGCCAGGACAAGCTCAGTCAGATCACGCGGTCCTTTGCCGGCTAAAGTCTCGATGGCTTCCTTCACTTCCAGGGCATTGCCCACAGCAAATCCAAGCGGCTGATTCATGTCACTGATCACAGCCACTGTTTTGCGCCCTACCTGACTTCCGATGTCGACCATTGCGCGTGCAAGGGTTTCGGCCTGCTCCAGATTTTTCATGAAAGCACCTTTGCCCACCTTCACGTCAAGGAGGATGGCATCCGCACCTGCTGCAATTTTTTTGGACATGATAGAGCTTGCGATCAATGGAACGGCTTCTACGGTTGCCGTAACGTCCCGCAATGCATACAGCTTCTTGTCCGCAGGAGTCAGATTACCCGACTGTCCGATGACGGATACGCCAATATCACGCACCTGCTGCAAAAACTGTTCACGGGTACGCTCGACCTGGAAGCCACTAAAGGATTCGAGCTTGTCAATGGTACCGCCTGAATAGCCGAGCCCTCTACCGGACATTTTGGCAACGGGAATACCTGCAGCAGCCACCAGAGGTGCGACGACAAGCGTAGTTTTGTCGCCTACCCCACCAGTACTGTGCTTATCTACCTTGACACCCGACAGGGAAGACAGGTCCAGCTGCTCACCAGAACCCGCCATCGCCAAAGTCAGGTCGCCTGTTTCACGTGCGGTCATGCCACGGAACAGGACAGCCATTGCCCAAGCGGACATTTGATAGTCTGGAATGCTTCCTGATGTATAGCCTTCTACAAGGAATCGGATTTCTTCGGTTGTGAGTTCGCCTCCATCCCTTTTCTTGGCGATCATGTCAACCATGCGCATTGTAAAACACCCCATTCCCATTACTCGCGTTTAGTATTTAGCACTTCACTGTACGAAAACACAGTGTCAATCGGAAATACCCTTCGTCGTTCTTACAGTTTGAATACGATTTCCTTGACCAGAGTCAGGAATTGAGATTTCACTCTCTCCGTAGTAGCCATCACTTCTTCATGAGACAACGGCTGCTCCAGGATCCCTGCCGCCATGTTGCTGATGCAGGAGATGCCCAGCACCTTTACATTCATGTGGCGAGCCACAATGACTTCCGGTACTGTCGACATCCCTACCGCATCTGCTCCGAGAATGCGCAGCATGCGAATCTCTGCTGGCGTTTCGTAGCTCGGTCCCAAGAGACCTACGTACACACCTTCCTGCAGATTAATGCCCTGCTCTTCGGCTACGTTTTTCGCGAGATTCCGCAAATCCTTGGAGTATGCTTCAGACATGTCTGGGAAACGAGTACCCATTTCATCGTCATTCGGGCCAATCAACGGATTGCGTGCGGTCAAATTGATGTGATCGCGAATCAGCATCAGATTTCCTTCCCCATAGCTTTCGTTAATGCCGCCAGCAGCATTGGTGATGATCATCGTTTCCACTCCCAGCAGCTTCATGACGCGAATAGGAAAAACAACCGCGTCCAGATCGTGGCCTTCGTAATAATGGAAACGTCCTTGCATCGCGACTACCTGCTTACCCCGCAGCTTACCAATCACCAGTTGTCCCTTATGTCCGACTACCGTCGATTTCGTAAAGCCGGGGATCTCATCGTAAGGAATGACGACCGGATTTTCGATTTCGTCAGCCAGAACACCTAAACCAGAACCTAAAACCAAGCCGATTGTGGGTTTTTCTGCGAGCTTAGGCTCGATGTATGTTACTGCATCCTGATATTTTGTCATGTGAAACACTCCTCCATTTTTCTGTTTCTTCTATATAAATGTTTATAGAGATTTAATTTTTATACATCACTTAGGAAACTCTTTCCAATAGCAGGTGCCTTTACCCCAAAGTTCTCCGCAATCGTTGCCCCTACATCCGCAAAGGTCTCCCGGATACCGAGGTGACTGCCTTGCTGGATGCCCTGGTGGTATACAATGAGCGGAACGTATTCACGCGTATGATCCGTTCCATGATGAACCGGGTCATTCCCGTGATCTGCGGTAATGATCAGCAGGTCATCCTTGCGCAGGTTCGCGACGATCTCCGGAAGACGGGCGTCAAATTCCATCAATGCCTGTCCATACCCTTGCGGATCGCGACGATGTCCGAATTTCGCATCGAAATCGACCAGATTTACAAAACTGAGACCCGTGAAGTCCTGCTTCATCGTCTGGATGAGCTGGTCGACGCCATCCATGTTATCCTTCGTGCGAATGGCTTGGGTTATCCCTTCCTCTGCGTAAATATCACTGATTTTGCCAATCGCAATGGATTCGAAGCCTCCATCTTGCAGATGGTTCATCACAGTCGGAGAAAAAGGTTTCACAGAGTAGTCATGGCGATTGGACGTCCGAGTAAAGTTTCCGGGGGTCCCCAAGAACGGCCTCGCAATGACACGTGTTACCGCATACTCATCACGCAAGGTAAGCTCTCGAGCAACCTGACAAATGTGGTACAGCTCTTCTAGTGGAATGACTTCTTCGTGGGCAGCTACCTGAAACACACTGTCGGCCGAAGTGTAGACGATGACACTCCCCGTTTTCATGTGTTCTTCTCCGAGCTCATCGAGAATATCCGTGCCGGAAGCCACCTTGTTTCCCAATACCTTGCGACCGATTCTGTTTTCAAATTCCTCAATCAAAGCAGTTGGAAATCCATCTGGATAAGTATTGAATGGAACTGAAACATGGAGTCCCATGATCTCCCAATGACCGGTCGTCGTATCTTTTCCCATGGAGATTTCCTGCATTTTACCAAAGTGGGCCTGTGGTGCTGCAGCCACTGGTACATTTCGCAGAGGAGCGATATTGCCCAAACCCATCTTTTCCATGTTGGGCATGGCAAATCCCTCTACTCGCTCAGCAATGTGGCCCAATGTATGTGCACCTTCATCTTGAAAGCGAGGAGCATCCGGCAGCTCGCCGATCCCAACACTGTCCAAAACGATTAAAAAAACTCGAGAAAACCGCAATTGTAACGCCTCCAATTCTGTAGGGATCATTTTCCACCAAGGTCGTCAGACGTCTGACCTGATGAAAGAAAAGTTGGCTCCGCCTATAAAACGACGGAGTTGGATGACACCTAGGCACGGGGATGTGTCTTGGCGTAAATGTCTTTGATTCGAGTTCTCGTCACATGTGTATAAATCTGAGTGGTTGAAATATCGGCATGACCCAGCATCTCCTGAACAGAGCGCAGGTCTGCACCATTTTCAAGCAGATGAGTTGCAAAGGAGTGCCGCAACGTATGTGGGGTAATCTCTGCACGAATGTTCGCCTTCAGGGCGTATCGCTTGATGATTTTCCAAAAGCCCTGACGAGTAATCTGCTTGCCCAGATGATTGAGGAACAGAGCTGATTCATCGCTGCCTTTCAACAGCTTCGGACGGCCAGCGTGCAAGTAGTGACGAACCATCTGGATGGCTACGGAACCAAGTGGGATGATTCTTTCCTTGGACCCTTTTCCCATGCATTTGACAAAACCCATATCCAGGTTCACGTCAGATGCGTCCAAATTCACTAACTCAGAGACCCGGATACCTGTAGCATACAGCAATTCAAGCATAGCCTTGTCGCGCAGTCCTGCGGGATGATTGACCGGAGGACTATCCAACAACCGCTCCACTTCTTCAATGGAAAGGACTTTCGGCAGACGCTTCTCGATCTTCGGCGTTTCTAGATGGATAGAAGGGTCCTTGTCCAAGTACTTGTCCCTGACGAGAAACTGATAGAATGCACGGATAGAAGCCATATTCCGTGACAGGGTGGCGGTGGCACGGCCTTTTTCCCTCAGCACCAGCAAGTACCCGATGATATGCGATCGCGTAGAATCCTCAATCCGAGTAACGCCTTGATCCTGTAGATAGGAGGTATAGGCCACCATATCCCGCTGATACGACTCCAATGTGTTGGGAGAAAGCCCTTTCTCTACAGCAAGGAAATGGATAAATTGATCAATCAGACTGTCCATGAAGCCGTCCCCTTCAGATGTTAAGTATCTTGTATTGCTTTCCACATGGATGAAAAAAATCCTCCTTTTCAACTGAAAAATGTCAGGTTATTCACCTGTAACATAAAACAGCTGAAGTCGTGCCAGATACCCTTCCCAATCTTGAGGCTCAGGGGCATTGATCAATTTCACAACCTTTACCGCTTCTCCATCCGGCACTTGATACGGATTGGATGGCAGAAGGCTTTGGGATAACACATGAATAATACCATAAGACAAAAGCGTGCAAGTGACGAGCAAGAGCAGGAATCGAAGCATTTCCATGAATCGACGGTACGGGACGCGCATCGCAGGTTCCTCCTTCCCCAATTCCCTCTCACTATATGCACTTGTCCCAGTGCCCATGACACTTGCGGTCTAGGCCTATATGTATTCATTTGTTCTTGCTGTTATACAGGATCGAAAGGTATGGCTTGTCGCACATTTCTTAGGATTCCTCAGGAAATCGATGGCCATTACAAAAAAGAAAAAACTTCTCCGTTCAAAGAGAAGTTTACTCATTTGAAATCATCTACGTTCACTTTATCAATGCAACGGTGGCACACACCGTAGAAGGTCAAACGATGGTCGGTAATGTAAAAGTTGTAAACATTCTTGACCTTTTCCTCTGCAGAGACCAACAAGTCTTCGAAGATTTCATCAACCGTTCCGCAGTGCAGACAGATCAAGTGATGATGGTGATACGCAGCATTGTCATCGCGCAGGTCGTATCTGGCTACACCGTCGCCGAAGTTCATCTTGTGGAGAATCTTCAGCTCGCTTAGCAGCTCTAGTGTGCGATAGACTGTAGCAAGCCCGATCTCAGGAGCTTTATCTTTTACCAAAAGGTACACATCTTCAGCGCTGAGATGATCTTCTTCATTTTCCAGTAATACGCGAACAGTGGCTTCACGTTGTGGCGTCAATTTGTAGTTTTGTGCATGCAGCTGTTGCTTTATTTTTTCTAACTTTTCTTCCAACATTAATGCCCCTCCCCCGCTCGCTTGAAACCTGCTCCTATTATAGTAGAGGGGCCTAGAATAAGTCAAATACATAAGTTCTTACTTGATAATAATTCTTAATTGAGTACGAGCTGCATGAGTCTGGGGGAGACAAAGGTCTCAAATAATGAAGCAATGGTCAAGACGGCCAGCATTGAGATCACCAGAACCGTATAGCCTACAAAATGCGGCATAATTCCATCGCGTTTGCTTAACAGTCTGGTTTTTATCAGTCTCAGGGAAAAGGAAATTCCACTCACGCCTATGATAAATAAGGCAGGAACAACCAGTAAATTTTGCGGCAGCACGCCCATCATGGCAAAGGTCACTCCTTGCCACTGCATTTGGTTGACGAGAAAACCAACTGTAAAGCCCACAACTACCCCTTTTAAGAACAGGATCAACAGAATCATCGGCAACCCTATAATGGAAAGCCCAAGTACCCACATAATCCCTACCGTTTTTGCGTAATGGCCAAACGACTCCTGAAAATGAGGCCGCGTGTCGGGAATTCCCTGTTGCCCGAGGGTATTGAAAAAGTACTGGAGGAAACCGTGAAGTTCTTGTTTTTGCGAAAGGGGCAAAGAATTCACAAGCACCGCTCCGAAAATAATCCCCATTGTAAACAGAACAATCGTGAACCAATAGAGCGACTGATGCTCCTTGGCATAGGCCTGAATGGTTTGTCCGATTCTTGAACGCACTTTGGTCCCCTCCCGCTTCGCTGATTACTGTACAGCTTATGCGGACGAGTCCTCCCCTATGCCACTATCCATCCACGATTCTTCCGTAGATTCCCGCTCCTCCAGCCTGTACGTTCAATGCCCCCGACCGGGCACGGACGATACGATTCGCTATTTTTTCTCCTGCCACGCGTATCAAATCCTCT
This sequence comes from Brevibacillus sp. AY1, assembly GCF_029870785.1. NCBI lineage: Bacteria > Bacillati > Bacillota > Bacilli > Caryophanales > Paenibacillaceae > Brevibacillus > Brevibacillus sp. AY1. Next base: position 431,344 of record NZ_JAFLPN010000001.1, on the reverse strand, counting down.
TCCGCAACCCGATGAAGAATATCCATCTGCGTTCCGAATGCATCATACAGCTTTTGCAGTAGCTTTGGCCCAACACCCGGGATAAATTCCAGCGGAACCTGTTCTACGTAGGGAGGACGATGTGCAGGATGAGCAGACTTAGGAAGATCTGCAAGCTGTTCAATCCGCGCAGCAACCCCGCGCACTACTCGCTTGAAGCCACACACGGGACATCTCGGGGAATCGTCTTCTGGCAAAGGTGTTTGGCAACCCTGGCAAGCGGTCTGATGGTATTTGCCCAACTGAGGAGTCAACCCGTAGTTGACGACAACTCCTCGCCCATCCTTTTGTTGCAGCGCTTTTATCCACTCTGCAAATGAAGCTTCTGCCATTCGAATCTCCTGATACTCCCGACCGATTTTGCCCAGGGAATGGGCATCTGAATTCGTAAGAAAGGTTTTGGAATGAAGCTCCGAGATTTGGTCGGCCATTTGCGTGTTGGCGCTTAGTCCCAGCTCCACGGCGTAGATCAAGGTAGGATCAAGCACTTCCTGCATGGAATCGGTGCAGCTTCCGTAAAGACCCTTATGCGGTGTAAAAATGTGAGCAGGGATCACAGTGCCACCTAAATGTTGTGCGCATTGCTGCAATTCCAGGATGGTGGCATGTATGCGCTGCGAGCTGAGATGCACATTTTTGCAGCGAGTTCCAAGCCAATGAGTAAAAGTCTGCATGGCTTTGATCGTCGGCAGATAGACGAGAAAATGAGCTTCTCCCCGTCCTTCTTCTTTGATCTCGACCTCGCAGCCCAGAATGAGTACCGTCTGCTGAAAAAGGATTCCACCGTCGCTTTGTTCGATGGCATCACCACGCTCCAGAAGATCCAGGAGTTCCTCCTGAACTTCCGGGGAATGAGCATCAATCACACCGATCATATCCATCCCTTTGCGCCATGAGGCTTCCTCAAGAATTTTCGTTAATGTCATGGCACGTGAAGCCGTTATTTTAACCGGTCGTCCGGTTCGCGTCCCGCCGATATGGATATGCATGTCACAAAAGAAAGTACGGGGGTGCTTGTTATCCACGGGCACGGAGCATTTGGTTCTCCCAATGGAACAGGGCAACCACTGTCTTGGCATCACAGATTTCGCCTGTCTGGTGCAGCTCATGCGCTTCTTCCAGGGTCAATTCCAGCAGATCGACGAATTCATCCTCATCCGGACGACTTTCTCCTTTGACCAATCCTTTAGCCACGTAGACATGAAGCAATTCATCTGCAAAGCCTGGTGACGTGTAGAACGCACTCAGCTTTTCATAATGAGCCGCTGTATAACCTGTCTCTTCCTCCAATTCACGTTTTGCGCAGGACAAAGGATCCTCGCCCGGCTCCAGCTTGCCGGCTGGTATCTCCACAATGACCTTTTCCAGCGGCTTGCGGAACTGACGCACCGCGACCAGCCTTCCGTCATCCGTAAGCGGAATGATGGCCACGGCCCCCTGATGATGGACTATCTCGCGCTTGGCCGTATTTCCATTCGGCAACAGCACTTCGTCCACTTTTACTTTAATGATGCGCCCCTCATAGATCGATTGACTCGAAATCGTTTTCTCATATAAATGCTCTGGCTTATTCGGATTCATGATGGGCCTCCTCTGTCAGAAATCTGGTTCTATTCCTCATGCTTCCTCCATAGGCTGGAAACATGAAGCTTGTCCAACCTATTGTATCGGAGGAAATCGACGATGAAAACCTATGTCGGGGAAAAGCATTTGCGTATGGTAGGGAAAGCTTGGGAAATCAGAGCTGCGCTTCGTTCCTGGTCAAAAAAAGACCTAACGCTTCAAGATTATTTGGCGAAGCGTAGCAATCTGAATCGGCGCTGACAGACTTCCAGGAAAAAGAAAAACTTTTCTTGGTCAGATCTGCCGCCAACAGAGCTGTAAAAAAGGGTACAGGATCTTCCTGCCAGCTTCGCCCCATCGATGAAAAGGCCATCCCATACTGCTGCTCCAGATTGGACAAGCGGTCTTCAGAAGCCGAGTGGCCCCATACCACTACATGACTTTTCTCGTATAGTGATTGAATCTGTTCAGCCATCATGCTATCTCGATCGTCACCGAGCTTTGGCATAATGAGCACAACTGGCCGCAATACATAGCGACCCAAAATGGCCATCGTATGATGACTGACACCACGATGACGCAAGCGTGGGTCCGCAAAGCTGATACGCGGCAGAAAAAAAGGAACACCATTCAAAATAGATACGGCATGAACAACCTCTGCCAGCTGTACGCCAGAAAATGCGTAAGGTGTGCCCGTGCCCGCTACGCCTGGCCCCAGCATGCAAAGAATCACATCAGCCTTCTCTACATGCTTTGCTGCCAATAGACCACTGTGAATTGTTACCGCTTCACGGTCACCTCCCCAAGCATGCCCAGTCGTGACAACTGCATTCAGCAGTCCCTGCGATTTACATTGATGGACATGCCTGCTCATCGCTACGGGCAAAGAAGCGCCATCCGGCATCACATAAACGACTTTTGCCTCCGGTTGATTTTGCCGCAACGCAGCTGCAACGACCGGCAAGAGACTGTGCAGCTCGCCAATAATGACAGGCGTTCCCTCCAAAGTCAAATCGTCGCGTACAAATAGAGAATGATACGGACTCTCCTGCTCTTCGACCGTGTCCACCGCCAGCTGCCACGGGGCATATCGCATCTTCATCACATGCCCCCACATTCCCGGAGCCACATCTCGTTCTGAACACTCCTCCGCTTTGGACACGACCAAATGATAACCGCCTGTACCCAATCGCAGGCGAACTGCTGTAGTATTCACAATCAGGATTTCTCCTGCCTCGTAGGCTTCATTGCTGAAGGAGAGCGCCTGTGCCACCTCGCCATCCTCTGCCATTTTCAATTCTACGATCTGCATGCCTGATCGCTTTTCGACTACCCGCATAACTGTTCCCCTAGCAAGACTAAGCATTCCCGTTCCCCCTTCATCTAGAAAGGTTGATTTTTGCCATATAGACTGCATAACGCTACTCTTCTCCCTAGTGTATGTACCGGCATGCTTGACCCAAACATGCGTTGAAAAAAAAGTCGGGATTCCCTTATGAGAATCCCGACCTTATGTTTATTTTTGTACGGCTTGGATCACAGCCAGAACCAGTTCAGCTGCCTTGTTTAATTCCGAGATCGGCATACGCTCGTTTTTGGTATGAATTTCTTCATAGCCAATCGCGAAGTTTACACTCGGTACATTGTAGCCGTTAAACACGTTTCCGTCACTTCCACCACCGCTCGCAACCAGTTCAGGATTACGTCCGATGCTTTCAACTGCGGCAATCGCTTTTTGAACGACAGGCGTTTCTTCACTGTACTTGTATCCGTGATACATGAAGATGACATCATTTTCGCAAGTCGCACCCATTTCGGCTGCTGCTTCCTCAAATGCAGTCGTCATTTTTTTCACTTGCGCTTCCAATTTGTCCATGACGAGGCTTCGTGCTTCGGACCAGACTTCCACGTAATCCGTCACGATATTATACGCTTTTCCACCCTCAAAACGGCCAATGTTTGCCGTCGTGTCTTCATCGATGCGACCCAATGGCATCCGGGAAATAGCCTTGCTAGCGACCGTAATAGCGCTGACTCCATCTTCCGGATTCACACCAGCGTGGGCAGCTTTTCCATGAATTTTGGTGACGATGCGGTATTGTCCGGCACCTGCAACCGTAATTTTGCCTACAGGTCCTTCCGAGTCCAGAATGAAGCCCATTTCGGCTTTCAGCAGACTGGAATCCATCGCACGGGAACCGACCAATCCGGATTCTTCCCCTACCGTAAGGACGACCTGGATCGTTGGATGCGGCAAATTCTGTTCTTTCAAGGTGCGAATGCCCTCGAAAATCGCTGCAATACCCGCTTTGTCGTCTGCACCGAGGATCGTGGTTCCATCCGAATAGATGTAGCCATCGCGGATTTGCGGTTTGATTCCATTACCCGGAACGACCGTATCCATGTGGCTGCTGAACAGGATGGCAGGACCATCGGCTGTACCTTCCAGTGTAGCGATGAGGTTGTTCCCACCGTGTCCGGTTTTTGCAGCTGCATCATCCTCTTCAACGGTAAAGCCCATCTCGATCAGCTTTTCCTTGAGCACTTTATTAATCTGTGCTTCGTTTTTTGTTTCGCTGTCAATTTGTACGAGTTCCAAAAACTCGTTCAACACACGCTCCTGATTAATCACAGGCCCTTCCTCCAGTTCTCAAATCCGTTTTTTAGTATGTACATGCAAGTTCCAGTATACAGCAAAAAAATTTTTTCGACCATGCTCTCTCGCTTACAGCGGGATATTTCCGTGTTTTTTTGCAGGACGTTCTTCCTGCTTGGTACGCAGCATTTCCAGCGAACGCTTCAGGTATTTTCGCGTTTCTCTCGGATCGATCACATCATCGACCATGCCATGTTCTGCAGCCACGTATGGATTGGCGAACTTCTCGCGATACTCGTCAATTTTGGCTTGTCTCATTTCTACAGGATTCGGACTTTGCTCGATCTCCCGGGAGAAAATAATATTCGCAGCGCCCTCAGGTCCCATGACCGCGATTTCGGCATTCGGCCAAGCATACACCACATCTGCTCCGATTGCTTTCGAGTTGAGCGCAACATAGGCTCCACCATAGGCTTTGCGCGTAATCACGCTGATTTTGGGCACAGTCGCTTCGGAGTACGCGTACAAGATTTTTGCGCCATGCCGAATGATTCCTCCGTGCTCCTGATTGATTCCGGGGAAAAAGCCTGTCACATCCACAAAGGTGATCAATGGAATCTGGAAGGCGTCACACGTGCGAATAAATCGGGCTAGCTTGTCAGAGGAATCGATATCCAGGCCTCCCGCCATCACTTTCGGCTGGTTGGCAATCAGCCCGACGCTCTCCCCGTCAATCCGACCAAATCCCACTACAATATTTCGCGCGAACTGGGGTTGAACCTCCAAGAAGCTGCCTTCGTCCACGATGGTTTCCAGCACCTTTTTGACATCGTATACTTTCGTACCCGCCACAGGAACCAGTTCGATAAGTTCCTCAAGCCACTCTCCGTCATCGCCCGTGTAGGACAGATGCGGCGGCTTTTCCTGGTTGTTCTGGGGTAAATATTTCAGGAGGTTACGCACTTGCTCCAATACCTCTACCTCTGTTTCGCCAGTGAAGTGGGCATTCCCGCTGATCGAGGAATGAACCGATGCTCCGCCCAGATCCTCGCTTGAAATTTTTTCTCCCGTCACGGTTTCAATCACTTTTGGCCCCGTAATAAACATTTGTGAAGTTTTTTCTACCATGAAGACAAAATCGGTTATCGCAGGGGAGTATACGGCTCCTCCCGCGCAGGGTCCCAGAATGACCGATATCTGCGGTATGACCCCGGAATAGATCGCATTTCGATAAAAGATGTGTCCGTATCCATCCAAGGAGACGACACCTTCTTGAATTCGCGCTCCACCAGAATCATTGAGACCAATCACAGGCGCACCGTTTTTCGCCGCTAAATCCATGATGTTGGCAATTTTCTTGGCGTGCATCTCGCCCAGTGCGCCACCGAACACCGTGAAATCCTGAGCAAAAACATACACGAGTCGACCGTTGATTTTCCCATAGCCGGTAACGACTCCCTCTCCCGGCGCTTCCAGCCTGTCCATGTTAAAGTGGGTAGCCCGATGCTTGACGAAGGGTTGCAGCTCCACGAATGATTCCTCATCCAACAAAAGATCCAGACGTTCTCTCGCGGTTAGTTTGCCACGGTTGTGCTGGGCGGTAATCCGATCGTCGCCACCGCCAAGCTCTACCACTCTTTTCCGCTCGTACATCTCATTGATTTTGTTGTACATCCCTTCACTCATGCCTGGAATTCCCCCTTTGCTCTTAATGTGGGTATTGACAGAGCTCCACCAAAACTCCTTTCGCTGCCTTCGGATGCAAGAACGCAATTTGCGCGTTGTGCGCACCCTCTTTTGGTTTTTCGTGAATGAGCGGAATACCGTTCTCCTTCAATCGCTCCAGTCGCTCCTCTACATTGTCTACATCGAGTGCGATGTGATGAATACCTTCTCCGCGCTTCTCCATGAATTTGGCGATTGGACTTTCTACAGAAAGCGGCTCCAGCAGCTCGATCCGGCTCTCCCCGATCTCCAGAAAAGCCACTTTCACTTGCTCGCTCGGTACTTCCTCCATTCCCAGAAGAGTCAATCCCAGTTGTTCCGTGTAAAAAGGCAGGGTTTCTTCAATACTTTTCACTGCAATCCCGATATGGGCGATCTTGTTCGGTGCTTTCATCAATGCTCATCCTTTTCACTTTCATATAGGTTATGCAAATTTCCGCGCAGCAACATCAACAATTTTGTAAAAACTCGCTGGACAGGTTGCCACTATGAAAACAGTTGGGTACAATCTTTTTGTAGTCTCCCCATATCAATTCTAGCACAGCCGTGTGCGTATATAACGACCATTTCCACTTGAACGCTTGCCATTTTTCCACGCCATTATCCATCTATGCCTATAAGGAGGTCACGCGTTTTGAAACAATCTGTCGTTGCCAAAGCCATGATCGTCATATTGGTCATCTCTCTGGTGGTGCCCATGTTTTTCTACTTTCCATGGTAGTCAAAAGGATCTAAAAAAACGAACCCCCTTCTTCTAAGAAAGGGGGTTCTCTCATTTTATTATACGCTGATTCTAGCGGTATACATACACACTGGAGGTTTGTGCATCCCAGCCTACTTTATAACCCAGATTATCCGTTACAAAACGAACCGGAATCATCGGCATGCCATCTTTCAACGCAACCGGTGCCGTCAAGGTGTGCTCCTCGTTGCCGATTTTGGCTTTATTGGAACCAACCGTGAAGCGAAGTACTTTGGTTCCACTGATGATCGCAACTGTCTGGTTGTTCCACTGCGTCGTCAGCGCCAGACCTTCCTTGAAGAATTGAGCTGGTACCATCGTGGTATTGCCATTGGCCAAATAGGGAGCTACTTGCAGCTGATGGGTTTTGCCGTGCAAGGTGTAGCTGTTCGTATTCAGCTTGAACAACGCAGCATTGGCTGGTACAGCGGCTGATGGCTGCGCTGCTGGGGCAGCAGGCGTTGCTGGTGCTGGGGCAGGCGCTGGTTGTGCTGGCAGTGCTGGAGCTGGCATTCCGACTCCGACTGCACGGGCGAAAAGCAAGCCTTTTTCTTCGGAAGTGAAAACACTGATGCTATACGTATTTTTCACCTTTGGGTTGATGATGTTGGCGCCAGCACTGATAACGACTGTCGCTGCTCCTGATGCTGGAAGGTCTTGTGCAGGGTATACCAAAACGTTCTGGCCACGCACAGCAACAAAATTAGCTGCTGCGCCGTTGACGGTGATGTTGGCTGGAGCGATATAAGCTGGGACGGTATAGCCAGCCGGGAAAACTAATTCAATAAAATCACGTTGTTTAGTCAGGGCTGCACCCATGTTTTTGATTGATACGGTCAGACCGGTTGCTGCACCCATCGCGGTTGTTCCGAGTGCAATGGTTGCCGTGCTGTTGTTATTGACAGCTGCTGGTGTGCCGGTTTGTGGTGTGGTTGGTGCTGTAGGTGAAGTCGGCGTTACTGGAGCAGGATTGACAGTTGATCCCGAAACGGTAAAATCCTTGGAAGTTGCTGTACGTCCATCCACGGTCATTTTCAGGTTATACGTACCCGCTGCCTTCGGATTGGAAATCCATGCTCCGAAGCCAATGTTTACCTTAACTGTGCTGGATTTGCTGAAGTTGCTCGGCGTTGTTACATACACTTTGCTACCTGTCGCTCCAACCCGCTTGGCTGTTTTTCCATTAATGGTGAAGTCTTCAGCAGAAATAATGCCCGGAATCATATCTGCACTCGGAAACTCAATGGTGAACTGCTCGTCCGGGTTCAACTGCTTGTTACCGAAATCGGCTTCAAAGGAATAACTGGTGCGAGCTCCCGCTGTCGGATCAGAAAGACTCACGGTGAAGGAGCTGGCAGTAGATGAACTACTGGAGCCTGTTCCTTTGATCGAAAATTTTTCAGACTGGTATGTAACGCCTTCGTATTTGATCTTAAAGGTGTAATCGCCGTTGGAAGGATTTTTGATGCCTCCTGCTTTCAGGAATTCCAGGTTAATATAATCCTTGTTATTTGCACCACTCGGAACTTCGATCTCGACTTCATCATCGTCGATCGATACGTCCTTCGCTACGTAACCGTTCACTTTGACGTCTGCCTCATCCAAGCTCCGCGGCAGCATGTCAGCATCAGGGAAAATAACCGTGATGACATTTCCGGTCTTCAGCTTGTCGCTACCCTTAAGATCAAAATCGCCAAGCTCAATCGCTGTTTTTTCTCCCGCTTTTGTAGAGTCGAGTTCCACGCTGAAATCTTTGCTGCTACTGCTGCTTTTGGATCCAATGGAAACCTTTGCGTAGTCAGAGGTTTCATTTTCCGTCTCTACTTCAATGCGATAATCCCCTTTGGTATCCGGGTTGGTAATCACATCGCTGATGACAACCTCAATTTCGTCACCCTCATCATAGCTCGCGTTCACCGTAATGGTAATTTTGTTCTTCCGCGAATCAAAGCTGACACTTTTCGGTGCTTTCCCTTCAACTTTTACATCGCTCTTCGAAATGCTACTAATCTGAAATTCCTCGTCAAACGTAATGATAATATCCTCACCGGAATCCAAATCCTCTTCCAATGTAAAGGTGATTTCGTAGTCGGAGTCTTCATCCACACCGTTTGAATCTAACGCCTCGACACTTACATCGTCGACAGCCAGTGCTTGAGGTGCGACAGCTAAAGAAGTAGTTATAAGTGCGGTTGCCATAACAATCGAAATCGGCTTCTTGTTCTTCTTCATGATTTTCCTCCCAAAATTGCCAATAATCTTCCATCCTATCGATGATCTTTACAAGTTTACCATATTCATAGAATAGAGGAAATCTGTTCATCAGAAAATAGTGGGCAGATTGGCTCCAATTTCTAGGACGTTGAAGATCGGCTTTCCGTTACACCTGCAACAAAAAAACCAGGCTGCTTCCAACCTGGTTTTTTGCTTGGAGATTAATATAATTTAGTATCCGGGCCGATGCTCTCCAGACGTTGCTTGACGCTTTGCAGGAAGCGACCGCAGATCAGACCGTCCAGCACGCGGTGATCCAGTGACAGGCACAGGTTGACCATCGAGCGAACGGCGATCATATCGTCAATGATGACTGGCCGTTTGACGATCGCTTCTACACTGAGGATCGCTGCTTGTGGTGAATTGATGATCGGCATGGACAAGACTGAACCGAATGATCCGGTATTATTGACGGTAAAGGTCCCGCCTGACATGTCATCCATGGTCAATTTCCCAGCACGGCTGCGAGCTGCCAGATCGTCTACGGACTTGGCAATGCCAAGAATGGACTTCTGATCCGCATTTTTGATGACCGGTACATAGAGCGCGTCCTCGGTCGCGACCGCGATGGAAATGTTGATGTCTTTCTTGACGATAATCTTGTCGCCTGCCCAGGTGGAATTGATCATTGGAAATTCTTTGAGGGACTCCACGACTGCCTTGATGAAGAACGGCAAGAAAGTCAGGTTGAGGCCTTCTTTGCGTTTGAAATCGTCTTTTGCCTGGTTTCGGAAGTTGACGAGATTCGTTACATCCACCTCCACCATCGTCCAGGCATGTGGCGCGTCGTGCTTGCTTTGTACCATGCGGCTGGCAATCGTTTTGCGCACCGATGTCACTGGGATGATCTCGTCCCCGGGAGCTGAAGCCAAGTCGAGGCTTGCGGGCCTTGAGACCGGAGTTGGAGCTGAAACCGGCTCAAGCACAGCACTGTCCGATAGTGGTGTAGCTGCCGGTTGCTGCCCACCTGCATCAATAATGGCTTGCACGTCCTTGCGGGTTACGCGCCCTCCCATTCCAGTTCCACTCACACGCGTCAAGTCGATGCTATGCTGTTGGGAAAGAAGCATGACCGCGGGAGAATAACGCGGCTTCGATCCATCTTCACCCTTTTTAGCAATCGGTGACGAACTTACCTGTTCTACCGCAGCTGGTTTACTTTCCGTCTGAGGTTGAGGCGCAGTCTCCTTTTGTTGGGTATTGGCAGTCGAACTGTTGCTATCGGCTGAACCACTTTCTTCTATATATAGAATCAAGGTTCCGATGGCTACAGTCTCGCCTTCTGCCACTACAATTTCAGTCACGCGGCCCGCGACTGTAGAGGGCACCTCGGCATTTACCTTGTCTGTGCTGACTTCTGCCAGCGGATCGTATTTGTTTACGGTGTCGCCCACACTCACCAGCCATTTGCTGATGGTACCCTCGGTCACACTCTCACCGAGCTGGGGCATGAGAACTTTAGTCGCCATGCTGTTTGCTCCTCCTCGCCTTTAAAAATGGGCCAATTCCTTCATTGCTTCATATACTTTATCCGGGTTGAGCATAAAGAATTTTTCCATTGGCGGGCTGTATGGCATCGCTGGCACATCAGGTCCGCACAGACGCTTGATTGGTGCGTCCAGATCAAAGAGGCACTGTTCCGCAATGATCGCGGCAACTTCACCGCCTACGCCACCTTCCTTGTTGTCCTCGTGAACGATCAGCACCTTCCCTGTTTTGGACGCTGCCTGTGCAATCGCTTCTTTATCCAGCGGATAGAGTGTACGCAGATCCAGCACATGGGCGCTGATCCCTTCCTGAGCCAGCTTCTCTGCTGCCTGCAGGCAGAAATGCAGGGCAAGACCGTAAGAAATGACCGTAATGTCGCTGCCTTCCCGCTTGACGTCTGCTTTTCCGATCGGAACGACGTAATCATGATCAGGAACTTCGCCTTTGATCAAACGATAGCAGCGTTTATGTTCAAAAAAGAGGACAGGATCCTCATCCCGAATCGCAGCCTTCAGCAAGCCTTTTGCATCATAAGGTGTAGATGGAGCAACAACCTTTAACCCTGGAATATTGGTAAACATAGCTTCAACAGACTGGGAGTGGTAGAGCGCCCCGTGCACTCCACCGCCAAACGGAGCTCGGATCGTTATCGGACACGTCCAGTCATTGTTGGAGCGGTATCGCATCTTGGCTGCTTCACTGACGATCTGATTGACGGCTGGCATGATGAAATCGGCGAATTGAATCTCGGCAATCGGACGCATGCCGTAAGCAGCAGCACCGATTCCTACACCGACAATCGCGGATTCAGCAAGCGGTGTATCAATGACACGCTCTTCACCAAATTCCTCGATCAACCCCACAGTGGCTCGGAATACGCCGCCGCGCACTCCGACGTCTTCACCGAGTACAAATACATTGGAATCGCGACGCATCTCTTCTCGCATCGCCATTGTAATCGCATCAATATATGAGATGACTGCCATCCGAATCCCTCCTATTCCCCGTATACGTGAGTAAGTGTCGATTCAGGCGTTGGATATGGTGCTTGTTCTGCATATTCCGTCGCTTCATCCACTTCCAGCTGAACGCGTGCCAGCATATCTTTTTCCGTCTCTTCATCCAGCAATCCGATGTCTTTCAAATACGCAGCAAACACGATCAACGGATCTTTCTTTTTCGCTTCTTCCACTTCCTCGCGAGTCCGATATACGCGGTCGTCATCGTCACTGGAATGAGGAACGAGACGGTACATAACCGCTTCGATCAACGTAGGCCCTTCCCCATTGCGGGCACGTGTGACCGCTTCCTTCATCACGCGATACACCTCGATTGGATCGTTTCCATCCACGCTGTAGCCTGGAAATCCGTACCCAATCGCACGGTCCGCGACACTCTCGCAAGCCAGCTGTTTTTTCAGAGGAACAGAGATGGCGTACTTGTTATTTTCACAAAAAAAGATGACAGGCAGCTTGTGAACGCCCGCAAAGTTGGCCCCTTCATGGAAGTCGCCCTGGTTGCTGGAGCCTTCGCCAAAAGACGTGTACACGACGAAGTCTTCCTGCCTCATTCTTCCTGCCAAAGCAATACCTACTGCATGCGGCACCTGCGTGGTCACAGGACTGGACCCCGACATGATGTTGAATTTCTTGCCTCCAAAATGGCCCGGCATCTGTCGCCCACCGCTGTTTGGGTCTTCTGCTTTGGCAAAGGCGGACAGCATGCAATCACGTGCGGTCTGCCCGAAAACAAGAACGAGACCAAGATCACGGTAGTAAGGACACAGGAAGTCTTTGTTTGGCTGAAGAGCGAAAGCAGCTCCCACCTGTGCAGCCTCCTGCCCTTGGCATGAAATGACGAATGGCACCTTGCCAGCCCTGTTCAACAGCCATTGGCGCTCATCAATTTTGCGCGCCAGCAGCATGTAATAATACATATCGAGCACCTGTGCGTCAGTCAAGCCTACTTCTTCATGGCGTTTGCTTGTCATCGTCGGATTCCTCCTTTGCTAATTGTGAATCGCTTTTCCGTCAACGGCGAGAGCCGCTTCCATGATCGCTTCAGAAAGGGTCGGGTGAGGATGGATCGTCTGTCCGATCTCCCACGGTGTTGCATCAAGTACGCGTGCAAGACCTGCTTCCGAGATCATATCCGTCACATGTGGACCAATCATGTGAACACCGAGTAGATCGTTGGTATTCGCGTCTACCACTAATTTGACGAAGCCGTCATTCTCACCCTCAATCAACGCTTTTCCCAGTGACTTGAAGCTGAATTTACCTACCTTCACTTCATAGCCCTTGGCCTTGGCTTCTTTTTCCGTCCAACCGACATTTGCCACCTGAGGACGGCTATACGTACATTTTGGCACTTGCGAGTAGTCCATCGGGTGCGGCATCAGTCCAGCCATATGCTCGACTGCCAAAATGCCTTCATGGGATGCGACATGGGCCAGCTGCAATCCACCGATTACGTCACCGATCGCATAAATATGGGATTCTGCAGTCTGAAAATGTTCGTTTACGACGATAGCGCCTTTTTCTACCTTGATTTCGGTCGCTTCCAATCCAAGGTTCTCTACATTGGCCTGACGACCGACAGAAACAAGAATTTTGACAGCTTCAAAGGTTTGCACACCATTTGCCGTCTCTGCTTGAATCTTGACCATTCCTTCCCTTTTTTCCACCGATTCAGCCAACACCTTGGCACCAGTAACGACCTGGATCTTCCGTTTTTTCAACAAGCGAGCCATTTCTCTGCTGACTTCCTCGTCTTCAGTAGGCAGAATCCGGTCAGCGTACTCAACGACGGTTACCTCAACGCCAAAATCGCCCAGCATGGAAGCCCATTCAATCCCGATCACGCCGCCGCCCACAATCACGACGGACTTCGGCAGCTCTCCCCACTCCAGTGCTTCATCGCTCGTCACAACCTGTGAACCGTCGATGACCAAGCCTGGCAAGGTACGCGGGCGGGAACCAGTCGCAATCATGAGAAAGCGTGGAACGATCATCTCTTGATCGCCATTTTCCTTTTCAATTCGCACGGCGCCAGCCTGAGGAGAAAAGATCGACGGTCCCATGACGCGACCGAAGCCTTCAAAGATCGTGATGCTCCCTTTTTTCATCAGGTATTGAACACCCTTATGCAATTGGTCAATAATCGAGTGTTTTCTCTCTTGCACCTTCCCGAAGTCATAGCTCACTTGACCTGCGAGTACCCCGTATTTATCACTTTCCTTCAAGGTAGCAAACACTTCTGCACTGCGCAGTAGAGCCTTGGAGGGGATGCAGCCTCGATGCAGGCAGGTTCCACCCAGCTTTTCCTTCTCGACAATCGCGACCTTCATTCCTAATTGGGAGGCGCGAATCGCTGCTACATATCCGCCAGTCCCTCCACCGAGGACAACTAGATCAAACTCCTGAGACATTTCGATAACCCCTTTCATCATGCGAGCCACAGAGCGGTATCGTCGGCGCTGCTTGAGAAGTCCCTTTTTTTTGGATAGCTAGTATGAATATTCAAAGAACGTAGCGTATGTAAACCCTGACTACGGAATCAAAGGTCGGTCTCGCAGTCAGGGAATGAAAGCTTCGAAAAATTAACGATGATAAACAGTCTTGCCATTTTGCAGGAAAGTATTACGTGATTTAGCAACACGTGCAATTCTTTCTTCTGCCATGCGGTCTGCCGCCTTGTAGGAAGGCATGCCATCGCGCTGTGCAATTTCAAAAACACGCAGGATATTGTCGTAGATCGTCTCTACTTTTTTCAAAGCACGTTCACGGTTGTAGCCTTGCAGCTCATCCGCGACATTGATGACTCCACCTGCATTGATCACATAATCCGGAGCATAGATCAGCCCCATTTCGTGGATGACATCTCCATGACGCTCTTCCTTCAGCTGATTGTTGGCAGCTCCCGCAATCACCTTCGCTTTGAGCAATGGAATCGTATCGTCATTGATGATGGCTCCCAAAGCACAAGGAGAGAAAATATCGCAGTCCACACTGAAAATCTCATTCACACCGACTGCTTTGGCACCGAAATCTTTCACGGCGCGATTCACATTTTCTTCGTTGATGTCTGTCACGATCAAGTGGGCTCCCTCTTCATGCAGGTGACGGCAGAGATTGTAGGCTACGTTGCCTACGCCTTGAACAGCCACTACACGGCCGGAAAGGTCATCGCTACCGTAAGCCAGCTTGGCAGCTGCTTTCATCCCTCTGTACACGCCGTATGCAGTAACAGGGGATGGGTTGCCACTGGAACCAAAGGCAGGCGAAACACCCGTGACGTAATCGGTCTCCAGATGGATCAGATCCATATCCGCTACAGTAGTGCCTACGTCTTCTGCTGTGATGTAGCGCCCATTCAAGCCTTGAATATATCGACCAAACGCCCGGAACATTTCTTCGCTCTTGTGTTGGCGAGGGTCCCCGATAATGACTGCTTTCCCTCCACCGATATTCAATCCTGCCGCTGCGTTCTTATACGTCATGCCACGTGCCAATCGCAGCACGTCAACAATCGCTTCCTCTTCTGTTTTATACGGCCACATGCGCGTACCACCCAATGCTGGCCCCAGAGTCGTATCATGAATACAAATGATGGCTTTCAGACCAGAGTTCTCGTCTTGGCAAAACACCAGCTGTTCGTAGTCGTATTTTTGCATGTAATCAAAGATGTTCAATGAAGAAACCTCCCTAGTATCATTCATTCTCCGCTACATTCGTAAATGAAAGCATTGTGGTTAGCAAATGAGAAATCTTACCCTCTGTTAGCTATTGCAAATGTCGTGCCAAGAATACAACATCCGTGAAAGCGCTTTATTTCAAGGGGGATTGATACCGACAGGATAAGATGAACATGCAATTTATTGCACTATCAAGCAAAAACATGCATGCAATTTATTGCACACTTCCATTGGTGATTATCTCTCGTCTTCCGTTATACCCAGTTTCTCCATTTTGTAATACAAGCTCCGAATGGCAATTCCCAAGCGTTTTGCTGCAAGTGTGCGATTTCCCTTTGCCGCAAGAAGCTCTTTGCGGATGTGGTTCCTCTCCGCCTCTTCGACGGCTTCCTTCAGCGTGATCCCTGTACTGCTCACGTCCTCCTGATGTTGAACATCCGTAGCATTAGCCACCTTTCGTTCCAGCGGTGGCAAATGCTCTGGCAAAATGACTCGCTCATGTAGCCGCATATGAATCATCGCTCTGCCCAGGACATTTTCCAGCTCGCGTACGTTGCCTGGCCATTGATAGGAATGCAGGATCTGCATCGTCTCCGGATCGATTTCCTCCACGTTTCGCCCGTATTCCAGATTGTCTTTACGCAATAAATGCATGGTCAACGGATAGATGTCATCCACGCGTTGGCGCAGTGGTGGAATGTAAATGGGAATGACGTGAAGCCGATAGTAGAGGTCTTCGCGAAAACGACCTGATTGAATAGCGGATTCCAAATTCACATGTGTCGCGGTAATCACACGAACATCAATTTCGATGGGCTTAGTCCCGCCGACCCGAACGATTTCACGCTCTTGCAGAACTCGTAGCAGTTTGACCTGCATACTCATCGACAGCTCACCGATCTCATCTAAAAAGATCGTTCCTCCATTGGCTTCTTCAAAAAGCCCTCTCTTCCCCCCGCGGCGCGCACCAGTAAATGCCCCCTCTTCGTATCCGAACAGCTCGCTTTCCAGCAAGCTTTCCGAGATAGCAGCGCAGTTGACCCGGATAAATGGCTTGTACTTCCGCACGCTCTCGTTGTGAATCGCGTGGGCAAACAGCTCTTTCCCAGTCCCTGACTCACCTCTGAGCAAAACCGTCGCGGGTGTCAGCGCAGCCCTTTTCGCTTGTTCGATGGCAGCATGCATGGATTCACTCAGTCCGATAATATCGGCAAATGAATACTTCGCCTCCAACGTGCGAATGATGCGATGCGCCTTCTCCAGCTCTTCTGTCAAACGTTTAAATTCGGATACATCGTGAACGACACCGACACTGCCCTTGAGTGTTCCGTCCACGAGTACTGGGGCGACGTTTACGATAACGTCTTTTCGCTTAGAACCGACTTTCATCGGGACACCGCGAACCGCTTTTTGGGTTTTGAGCACCTGCATGTGCATACTTTCTCCCTCGGAAATGTCGACCGTAGCAGGCTTTCCGATCACTTCTTCGGGAGTCAGTCCCGTCAGTCTCGTATAAGCTGGATTAATCATCAGCCCGTTCCCGTCCTGGTCTACGACCGATATCGCCTCATCCGAGCATTGGATGATCGCCTCCAGCATACTTTGAAGCTCTTTGAGATCAGTGATTTCCTCGGCTAGCGCCATCACTTCTGTACTGTCGCGAAATATCGCTACAGCCCCAACCACGTCCCCTCGCTCATTGCGCACAGGAACACGATTGGTAATGATCCTCGTCTTGTTCGGCAGAATCTGCTCCTGATTCAATTCTGCCAGGCCTGTCTCTAATACAATATGTAACCGTGTGTTGGGTATACGCTCTGCAACGTTGGTTTCCAAAACCGTAGCTGCATCAATACCCATCAGCCGTTCTGCCGCTTTGTTAAACAACGTAATCATGCCATGTCGGTTCACGCCGATAATCGCATCGTGTGTAGAGTTCAGCATCGTCTCCCGTTCACGCTGATTTTGCATCATGACCGCAATCAGCTTGTCACGCTCGCGAATCAAGCGCATGACAATACGCGTAAAAGTACCGGGAATCAACACTGTCTTTTCCGGCTTTACACGCCTGAGACTTTCGTATTCCTGTAAATCACCCGTCGCTTCCAGGATGACATCCAGATCAGGTTCCAGGTACGAATGGTAGTCGGTATCCACTTGAATCCCAAAGGATCGCGCTAGTTCCAATCCCGGCGCATCCTCACTGCGGTCCACGACGGCCACAATCTTCATCCGCTCCATCTGGTTGAGCATCCGCAGCAAGGCTGTTCCGCCTCGTCCGGCCCCTACGATCAGCAGCTTGTGCATGGTACGCTCCCTCACTTTACCCTTACTCGAATTCCATTGTACTCCAATGCTGCCGCGATGGACAGGCGATCTTCCCTAACGTGCGCTCGCTCAATGCTTTGAGATTCTAGACAAGCATGAGGGCATCCGATATGATGGGTAAAGAATCACGGAGCTAGTTTGCTCATGCCGGGTGAGGGTCCGGCATAAGAAAGAAAGGTGTGAACCACCCTTGGTCGGTCAAAAATTGGTCGCGCTCCTGATCATGGTCATTCCGGCAGCCATCGCCATGTACGGAATCAAGCTGATCCGAGACGCATTTTTCTATTCCATCGGTCCAGATACCAGCTTTTTATGGGGAAAGCTGATTCTCGGGGTACTTTGTTTTGCTATCCCGATCACCTTCGTCGGTGGCTTTATCCTGCACCACGAACGCAAAAAAAATCGTGTACAGCCCCGCTTCATGATTCCAGAACCGGATGATGAGGATTAAGGGCAGCATAACGAGAACCAGGCTGATCCACTGCCTGGTTCTTCGTTACTTTTCAGCTTCCGCTGACCTTCCCCAGCTGTCGATTCGCTTCAGCCATTTAACCTCCGCGATGATCTGCGAAAACGAAACGAATTCCGATGCAACTTGCAAAAATAGAAACAGGATAAAAAGAACAGCTTGCCCCTGCCAAGGGACCCCTTGCACGAGCGCAAAACCCGCTGCAAAGCCAAGAACATTGGCTCCTGTATCTCCCAGCATAATTTTGCCGCCTGCATCATGGCGAAACATCAGTATAGTCGAGATAAAGATCGGGAGCAGCCACAGCCATCCACTTGTGTAGCTGACTGGGTACACGGACAGCATGGACATGATCATACCCAGCAGCAGGATCAGCCAAAACACTTTGATTGCCCGAGCGGGTCTGAGATCAAACAGATTGAGCAGATTGGACGAGACGGCAATCACACACGCTCCCAGCAACCATGACCAGAATGAATCGGTGAGTCCATAGGCGATCAACATCGCCGTACTGCCGCCGCCCCATACCTTCCACAACCCGCTCGTCATCTTGCGCTCCCGCCATAATGCTCCAAAATGTCCGCGAAACCCTTTGATCTCTTTTTCCAACGATGCATCATCCAGCCAGCCCCAGAATGCCATAGACACGATCCCCAAATGAAACCATACGCCTTCCTGTACAACTCGACCCGCTGTTTGCTTGGACAACAAGAACAAGAGAAGCATCACTCCAGTCATGATGGTCGAGAACACAATTACCAGCCCGCCAGCGGTCACAATCTCTGTCCCCCTGAAATTGATTCTTCTCATGCCCTTGTGCCACAGCTTTTGTTCCATGACCGGCATAAGCGGCCTCTGTATGAGAATGGGAAGTCCCATTCCGATCACCAAGGCCGTTATCCATTCCGCGTCCAAGCTTGTCCCTCCCACCATTTGCGACATAGGGTACGACCGATAGCTACAAATTCCTTTCCTCGATGTCGGTACCCAGACCAGTCGTTGCCCGTCTCACGATGGTGAAATGCCACAGGAACCTCCATTACACGATATCCTGCACGCAAAGCGTCGACGGTCATCCCGACTTCTACACCAAATCCCCCATCCAATCGCCTTAAACGATGGAGCAGCTCACGACGCAGCGCTCTTTGGCCAGATAGTGGAGCATGCGTCTCAAAGCCAGTCAGATACCGGATCCCGTGATACGCCAGCCCCTTTGCCAGTCCCATCCCCGCCTTTGCTTTGGGCTTGGGCAAAACGGCTACTGCCAGATCGCATCTGTCCTCCATTACTGGCCCTAGCAGGTGGATAGCTTCTCCTGCACTCTCTCGCAGGTCCGCATCCAGAAGCAGTATGACGTCCCCGCTTGCTTGCTGCCAGCCCGTTTGCAGCGCTGCCCCTTTTCCTCGGTTCGTTGGCGTAGGAATGACGAGATCGGCCCATTTTTTCGCCAAATCGCTCGTTTCGTCGGTACTGCCATCATCTACAACTATGACTTCATCACAAAAAAAGCGCTCACGGATCGCCCGAAGTGTAGAACCGATCGTCTCTGCTTCGTTGTAGGCCGGGATCACGACACTAACTTTTTTCATGCTCGATCCTCATTTCGGTTAACAGTTTTTGCACATTTTCCAACAACTCCCATTGGCTGGCTGGGGTCAGAGGCACCTGCTCCACATGCAGCCATCGGCTCTTCTCAGGCAATTGGCTCAACCACTCCGGTTTCGTCGGTGCAAACAAAAGCAGAGGACCATCTATCAACGCCCCTTTTTCCTTATACGGGACAAGCTCGATGCCAACAGAGTTCATCACCTGCGAGATTCGCGCCATATTCAGCTCAGGGGCATGCCAGTAGTAAATCTTGCTCCCCTGCAGCTCATTGGCGTAGCGCATTGCCATCAGATGAATCACATCTTGATTGCTTTGTTCGATTTCCTTTAACATACGGTTCATCTGTTGCTTTAAATCGTTGTTGCTTTTCAAGGCCTGATCATACTTCGCTTCCATTCTCGTCAGCACTTCCTGTTCCCCGAGAGCAAACCAGGAATGACCTGCCGTTCCACCTAACAGAATTCCTACGCCCAAAGCTAGAAAAACCGATACCAACGTTAGAAGATGATAGCGAAAATGAATCATGCGTACCTCCTAAAACGCCCAGATTCGCCACTGCATCCACAGCATTTGGGCTGCATGACGAGCGATGGGATTAATCGCTAACGCTGCTCCGATCGGGGCAATCATGGCAGCCAGACACCAGCCCCACAGCTTCCAGGACCAGCGCGGCTGATACAGCTGACTTACTCCTTTGGCATCTATCAATTTCGGTCCAATCTTGGTGCGGACCAATAGCGTACTTGCCATGCCTTTTCTACCTTTTTCCAGAAAATCAATCATGTTCGTGTGGGTTCCAATTGTAACAATCAATTGCGCTTCATTTTCATAGGCAAGCAGCATCGTCACATCTTCGCTCGTACCAGGTGCGGGTAACAGCGAATAGCGAATGCCTAGTTTTTTTAACCGTTCCTCGCCTGGCGAAAATCCATTCGGAAAGGCGTGAACGACTACTTCCGATCCGCAACGCAAGGCTTTATCGGTTACACTGTCCATATCCCCCACGATCAGATCTGGTTGATAGCCTGCTTCCAGCAAAGCATCAGCCCCGCCATCGACCCCAATCAAAACGGGACGACACTCGTGAATATACGGGGTAAGTGTATTCAGATCCTCCTTATAGTGCTTGCCTCGCACAACGACGACAACATGTCTTCCATTCATTTGTGTGGCCAGCTTCAGAGGATACAGCGGCTTCAAAAACAGATCCTTCTCGCGCCCTGCGTATTGCAGGGTATTATCAATAAACAATGAAAGCGTATGATCCAATCGAGCATGTGCTTCCAGCCATCTCTGCTGAATCGTCTCCATCGTGACAGGACGCAGACTAGCCATGCACTCCCATTTTTCCTGAGTATGCCTAAATAGGACTTGGTCTCGAATACTGACGTAGGAACCGTCCAGTTGCTCTATCCAATCGATTTTACGCTCCAAGGACTGCCACTCAAATAAAGGCATACCTGCTTTCAGTAGGCAACGTGCTCCTTCTGCCGGATAGTGACCTGTCATGAAGGGGGAGAGATTGATTACAGCCTTCACACCAGCTTCAAGCAATGCAATCGCTGCCATTTCGTCCACATCTGCATGATCGATTAACGCAATCTGATTGGAGAGGATACGTTTGCAAAGGTGCTTGGTTTTACGATCGGCCGCAATAACTGCCGAATACGTCTGAGCACCACGCTGTTTATACTTTGGCACCTGTTTCCACCTCCGTACTAGTATGCTAATAATTTCCGGTCGTCATGCGTACAAACACGAAAAAGGAGCTGTGCAGATTGCACAGCCCCTTTTTTCCAATTCTTTTACATCCCTATCCTTGTGTAGCGTAGTAAAGGATCAGTCCATCACAGAACAAAAATACGACAAGAGAGACAAATCCAAATGCGCTAGCGAATTTGTTCTTCGCTTTTACTGAGCGCAAAAATCCCCAAGCGATAAAGAATGTGAATACCAGCATCAAGAAATCGAAGAAAATAAACTTCATAGTTGTAACAACTCCTTTAAAGAGATGAAGCTAACCGGAATACAATGGCAATTTTCATTATATAGCTTAGCCCATTGCGTTACAAGTCGAAACCTATTTGTGACAAAGGATTTCACAATTTCGCTTATTTTTTCTGGTAGTATGCCTCACTCTTTCGTTCCTATCCAAAGGCTCCATCTATCCTTCTCGACAATTGGCTGCTGCTCTGACAGCTTTTGTCCCATATAGTCCACGAGTGCCTCCAATTCTACATCGGAAAGTGCATGGAGGATCGAACGACCGGTACGGTCTAAAAGGTCGGCTTTCAGCTCATCCCATACTCGATACGTACGCCGAACCTCCCACAAGGTGTGGAACTCCAAGCATGACAATCCGTTTCTTTGTTGGGCAAGCATGACTTGTTCTCGTTCAGGACGTCTGTTTTTCTCCGTGTCCAGTAGATGAGGATAACAGGAAAAAAAGTAGCCGCGAATGTGCTCTGCAGTCCCAGCAAACTGAATATCCTCCAAGGTACGATCCTGTATGATGCACATACCACCTGGCCTAAGCAGCCGGAACATTTCGGCAAAAAACGCATCCAAATCGTCCAGATGGTGAATCAGTGCCCTTGCAAATACGATATCGGCACTACAGTCAGGCAAACCCGTATTCAGGGCATTGCCATGCAAGAAGGTAATCGCAGCCAGATCTTGTGTATTTTCCCTTGCTGCCGAGAGCATAACCTGAGAAAAATCCACCCCGACGACAGATGCAGCACCGAGTTCCAGCCATGCGCGACTGTAGATGCCGCCCCCGCTCCCGACATCGATGACATGCTTTCCTGTAGGGTCAACGAGCTTTAGCATCGCTTGGCTCCATGACTGATCCACAGCACGACCGCTGTAGGTGGCTTTGTTTTTTTGATCATGGAAATCAATATTCATGATGATTATTGTAACTCCATGAATTCCAATCGATTGCCAAACGGATCCTCAGCGAAGAAGCGAATGATTCCGGGTATATCATCATCTACACGAAAGGAAACGTCATTGTCCTTCAGATGCTGCATGAGTTGCTCGATGTTGCGTACCAGAAAAGCAGGATGTGCTTTTTTCGCGGGAGTAAAGGATGATTCGACTCCGATGTGGATCATTTGCGCTCCACATTGAAACCATACACCGCCACGCACGCGCAGCTTCTCAGGCTTCTCCACCTCCGCCATCCCTAACAGACTGCCGAAAAAGCGGCGTGCTTCTTCCTCACAGCCGACTGGCGCGGCCAATTGTACGTGATCTAAACCCATCCATTCATGTGTCCTATTTGTCATTTCTATCGTTCCCTTCTTTTTGACAGAGGACCATCCACTCATCAATCTGATGCGTGATCACTCGCTGGTCCTTCACTTGTACTTCCAAATATGCGCGTAATGAATCGGGGGCTTGGAGTATAAATTGCTCGACTTCCTCTTCCTGTTCTTTTGATTCAGACGTGCGCTGCACCCATTGTTGGAACGCAAACTTCTTTTTGTTCTCCTTTTCTCTTGTCGCTTTTAATTGATTTTGCTCAAACAGTTTCTTCCATTCCCGAGGAGACAGACATCGCTCATGGCTTAGATCACGCATTTTTTCGATTGTATTGACGAAATCAGCCACTTCTTTGATCTCAGGCACTACATTGTCAATGAACAAGAATGAACCACCGACTCGCAACACACGGCTTACCTCTCGGATAAAAGCATCCGGATTGGGAAAGTGATGGGCAGCGATCCGGCATGTGACAATGTCAAAGGCTCCATCCAAAAACGGAAGCTTCTCCGCATCTGCCTCAACATACAAGATGTTCGTTGCATTTTCTCGTTGATTGGCACGTGCAGCGGCTTCCAGCATGGGTCTCGTCAAATCTGTTGCGACGACAAAATCTACTTCTGCTGAAAGGGTACGAGCCACATGCCCACCACCCGTCGCAATATCAAGGACGACCCAGTCACGCTGTGGCTGCAACCACTCGACCAGCAGCTTCAGGTCATCCCCCTTGGCATGGGTTTGACTTTGCACATAGTGTTCGGCATTTTTTCCAAACTGTTCACGTACCGCTTGTTTGCGCTCATCTGCATATTCCATGTTGAGCACCTCCTGTCCTCTATTTTATTCCCAAAACAAACCATTTTGTTATAGAATACCGATAACCAGATATCAATCATTTCGATAACAAGGAGACTGTGATTGAAATGGACCAACAAAGCCTCGAAGTTTTCCTTACCATTGCCCGACATGGATCGATCAATCGCGCTGCTCAAGTCTTGTTTCTCGCCCAATCCACCTTGACGCATCGGCTCAAGCAACTGGAAAAGCAAATTGGCACTACACTTTTCGTGCGGACTTCGACTGGTGTGGAGCTGTCGAGCGAAGGCAGAAGGCTACTCCCCCTCGCAGCCAATATCGTGGAGCAGATGCGTCTTTTTTCCCAGCATCATGAACAGCGTCAGTCCCTTACGATCGTCGCTGGCAAGTCGTTTATTGCCACGGAGCTTCCTCGATTGCTCGGGAAGTATCGCCAAGCTCATCCTGCATTTACCTGTTACGTCCGTTCTACCCTTTACGAAGAGTCCCTCGCTGCTTTGTTAAGCGGTGCTGCGGACATTGCCTTTTTAGGCAGTGAAATCTATCATCCTCATATTCACCAGGAGTTTTTACCCAGCGATCAAATCCTGCTCGTCACCTCTCCGGATCATCCCTGGGCCTGTCATTTCCCGGGCTTTCCTGAATGGGGAACAGAAGCCATGATCGTCTTTGGCAACCATACTGCTCCCTTTCGTCAGCGGGTTGACCGCTTTTTGGCTCAACAAGGTGTTTTTCCCAATATCATTATGGAATTGGACAGCTTTAGTGCTGTCAAAAAAATGGTCGAACAGTCGTTAGGCATTGCCATGCTTCCCTCGCGCATCGTCGAGGAGGAAGTGGAGCAGGGACGATTAGTCGCACTCGATATTGCTGACGGCACGTTGACTCGCCCTACCCTGTTGGCCTATTTGCAGCCAAAAAAAGAGGACGACCCTGTTGTCCAGTTCGTCCGTTGGATGAAAGAAGTGTATTAAATTAGTTCGCATCCTCTTGTTTTTGCTGATCGTACCCGTTAATGACCACGTCCAACCTTCCTGTAGCCGGATCAATCAACAATCCGTGTACAGGAATGTCGCGTGGTAGCAGAGGGTGATTCTTGATGGTTTGGACGCTTTCTTTTACGCTGTCATCTACACACTCAAAGCCTTGCAGCCATTTGTTCAAATCAATGCCTGCATTCTCCAGTACGGAAATGGTATCCGTTCCGACACCTGTTTCCGCCATCTTTTTCATGACACTTTTGCTATCGATGACACTCATCCCGCAATCATAGTGTCCAATCACCATGACTTCCGCAGCATTCAATTCATAGATCGCAACCATGATACTCCGCATGATACTACCGAAGGGATGAGACACGACCGCTCCGGCGCTTTTTACATGCTTGATATCACCATTGCGCATGTTCATCGCTTTGGGAAGCAGCTCTTCCAACCGTGTATCCATGCAGGACAGGACTACGAGCCTTTTGTCAGGAAATTTGGTTGTCTGGTACTTTTCATAATCGCGATTCGCGACAAACTCGCGGTTGAATGCGAGAATTTCATCCAAATTACGCATGGTGCACCACGTCCTCTTGCAGAAATGTGTTTTCATATATTTTACATGGATTTTCGAGCCGTTCAACTGATTTTGGCACTTTCAAGCAAATCCGCAGTTAAAAGCGAACTTCGACCAGGCATGCCAGCACTCGGAATCAGATCTTGCAACAAGCTTATTTTTCCTTAAATCTTACAGGCTTTTCAACATAGCTGTCTATAACATACCCACAATCGGTACAGATGGAATGGATTAATGTCGATCCAACTGAAAAAAATTTATTGTAGGGCAACACTACGGCGTGACCCGCTTGCTTCCCTCTGCCAATTTCACTGCACCCGCACTTCCCTCCCTATTCATCGCACTCAAAATCTGGCTGCAAATACCAGCTCGGGACATCGCGTTTGAATCCATCATACCAGTCCAATACTTTCTCGGCACGCTTCAGCATCTGCTGTACTTCCTCATCACCAAAAGGAATCGCCCAGTGTATCGATGACAACTGGTTGCAGGCAATGTATAAAGCCATCAGTCGAAAGAACAGCTCTGGCACATCATGATTAAAGTATCCGTGAATGCGTCCTGATGCGAAAGGCGCACTCACATTGGCACACCATGTAATGCGATTGAACTCTTCCCACGGATCTCCATAGTCCAAGCGGTTAAAATCAATAATGCCCAGTTCACCAGACTTGAGAATGAGCATATTCCCGATATGATAGTCACCATGCTGAAACGTTTGCGGACGGTCTTTCAGTAAATATCGATTCTGTTCCATGAAATCGATCATCCGCTCGGCTCCCTCAAGATGAATCCCACAAGACCGATAGTTATTCAAATATCTGTTGATTTTGTCATGATATCGTTCTGCCCATGTCCGTTCGTTTCCATCAAATGGCACTTGATGCAAGCTTCGCAAATAATCTCCTGACTGAATACCTAAAAGATATTGTTGCTTCTTGGTTAAGGCAGGGAGCACATCCCCTGCATCCTCGCCATCGATCCATGTATACAAGGCATATACCGTCTGTCCGTTATTGCATATTCCAAAAGCAATCGGTCTGGACATCAAGATGTTTTTCCCGTTTATTTGTTTAACAGTCTCAAATTCCGATTTCTTGCTCTCAAATAACGAGATGTCCGATACTCTCAACAGCCATTGATCTCTATTTCGCGTTTGGACAAAGTATTTTTTGTCTGTAGACCATCCTTTTTTTATTTCCTTTACGACGTCCCAATCGTTGGAACCCGGTATATCCGCAAATGGTTGACTCATTCAGTTCCCCCTTTTCCATCATCCAGCTTGCCGCCGAAGAAACCGCCTGTTTGGAATTTGACCGTGCGATACTCCCATTTATCCATTAGATTCCTCACCTTTCTTGCCTAACCACTTTTTTAATGGAATTTTTATAGCCTTCAGGCATCGGAACATCATCGATGCAGTCAACGTCGAACCCCTTCCATTCGGAATGTTCTTCGCTCACTTTCACACGATCGATTTCATTCGATTCGCAAAGATAGGTAACTATCAGTACATGCCTGCCGGCTAAGACTTCATATACCCAAACGTCAACGCAATGGATGACGGAGCAAGCTATCCCCAATTCTTCACGGATTTCTCTTCGTAAACAGTCTTCAGGTATTTCACCTGGTTCGAGTCTCCCACCAGGCAATTCCCATTCCAGTCTGTCATTTTTTAATAAGATGACTTCATTCTGATGGAGAAGAATTCCTTTTACGGATACTGGGAGTTGCCAGTTCATATCGTCACCTTCTTCCATACTCATCCAACTCCAACTCATATTCGTGAGGGGCGTGACGTAGAGCATAGGATAATTCCTCACTCTCCTAAGCCTTTCCTTGCAAAGTAAACACCGTAATCTCCGGACGGCAAAAAAAGCGCACAGGCAAAATAGTCGTTCCCAGACCTCTGTTGATATAGACCTGTAAGTGGTTGTTTTCGCCTACCCGATATAGCCCCTGCACATATTTTCTTGCAAGCGGCGGGGTCAAAATATGGCCAATCCATGGTAATCGCACCTGCCCTCCATGACTGTGACCAGACAATTGCACATGTATCGGATATTGTGCAGCCCTATCTGCATAATCCGGTTCGTGGGCCAATAAAATGACCGTCTGCCCTTCCGGAATGTTGGCGGTTGCGCGTGCCAAATCAGGTGACCCGTGCAAGACATCCTCGACACCTGCTATGTATAAGGAGTCGTCATTTTTGTTAATGGAAATATGCCGATTATCCAAAACTTCAAAACGTGATGCGGTCAAAGCTTCCGTCACGGCATTTTGTTGCCCTAAAGCATAATCGTGATTTCCCAATACAGCGAATTTTCCTAATGGCGCCTGCAGCTGACTCAGTATCGGAACAGCATCCACCAAAGGTGCAATCGACTCATCCACCATGTCACCGGTAAAACAGATCAGATCCGGTTGTTCATTCTGGATCACAGAGACAATCCGCTTCAGATCATTTGCTTCCATGTGATGCCCGAGATGAACGTCACTGAAATGAACCACTTTCGTTCCTCTAAAGCTTTCAGACAAGCCAGGTATCGCGAGCGGGATTCGCACCACATCCAGCCATGTCCGTTCCCATCCGTAGGCGTAGGCGCTTGTCGCCACACTCAACCCTACGAAACCACCTAACCATTTTATCCCTTTTCTGAGAAACGTTTCGCGCGAGATTGGAGCAAATTTTGGATCACTCATGTTTTCTCCCTTCGCTCATTTTTCTAGCGGTCTTTATCTTGAAAAGTAGCTTTTACCATTTGCTGAACAATGTGTATTTTACATTGACGTATCAGAGTATCGATTCGTTTGGCCCTGATATTTAAGAAAGGAACTCTCAATGGGACAGATGAGAGAATTTTTTTTGGCAGAATGCTTTGTTTTCTCTCCCAATTATTATAACCCCTTTTCCAGTATCTTAAGAAGGCAACCCAATTCATCGCATTCCTATGCAGAATTAAACGTTTGCCTAATGAATGACTGTGCTCTTGTGCATATAGTAAATGATGCTATGGTTCATTAATGAAGGAGGGTCATGCTTTGGCAATTGGAAAGATTCAGCAGGTTACTCTGCCTTTTCCTTCGACCTGGGATCTACAAGCAGGTGTTGGAAGAAGGCCAATGCGTTCTGCAAAGCTTGTCATCAACTCGGTTATGAATAACCGGGTAAATGGCACCGTTAATTTTCGCGGCACTCCTCTTCCTATTGAAGGCGTCTGGGATGAAGCTGCGAAACAAATTCAATTTGAAACCCCTTTCGCAACATACGTTGGTCAATTATCATCGTTTGACGAACCCACGATCAACATGAGGCACTATATGATGAAAGGATCTCTTAGAATGAAACCTCCTTCGACTTGGGCGGGAGAAACGGGTTCGTGGGCAGCTACTACCAGTTTTCGCATGAGGTAATTCATTTGGAGTGATGAAGTTTATTATCACCGTGTTATTATTCATTCAACACTTCCAATAATACCAAGTATTCCCGAATTCGTACCAGCGTTTCTGGCAGGCATACAACCAATACAAAAAGACACTAGCTTTTTTTGATGAGCTAATGTCCTTGTGTATTGGATCAGAATATTCTAGTGTTTCGCCAACGTTATCGGTGAAGGCTTCTTTGAAGTGCAATACAGCATGTAATCCACACCCTAAAACCCTTGCCTAACCTACTCTCAGCTAATCTTCGCCTCAATCCGCAGCTTGTCCGCCACCATCGCGATGAACTCGCTATTGGTAGGTTTTGCCTTGGTATTGGAGATGGTGTATCCGAACAGGCTAGAGATGGAGTCCAGATTACCTCGCGACCAGGCCACCTCGATCGCATGGCGAATGGCACGTTCTACACGGCTGGCTGTAGTATTAAACTTTTTGGCGATGTCAGGATACAGAACTTTGGTGATGGAACCCAGCAGTTCCACGTCGTTATAGACCATGGTAATCGCTTCACGCAAATATAAATAACCTTTGATGTGAGCTGGGACACCAATCTCATGGATAATGCTCGTAATGCTTGCATCCAGATTTCTTCCTCTGACTGCAAGAGGGGATTGTGGCTTGCTTGCCGAGACAAAGGAAGATGCTGGCTTTGTATTGGTGATCTGGCGAATGCGCTGCGCCAATACCTCCATATCAAATGGCTTGAGAATATAATAAGCCGCACCCAGTTCCACTGCCTTTTTCGTAATTTCTTCCTGGCCAAATGCTGTAAGCATAATAATCTTTGGCTGTGGACTAAGTCGCATGGCTTGAATCTGTTCAAGCACAGCCAATCCATCCAGGTGTGGCATGATAATATCCAAAATCAACACATCAGGTACGCGGTCTTGAAGAATTCTGACTACCTCATTGCCGTTGTACGCCACGCCTATGACATCCATGTCATGCTGGCTGCTGATGTACTCTTCCAATAAGCTTACAAATTCACGATTATCATCTGCTAATAACACTTCAATCTTGCTCAAGGTCGTTCCTCCTAACAATGGACGGTCTTTTGGGAAAGAAGGTGACATTCTAAGAGGCATAATATCCGGATGAGTCCCAACCATCTTTTCTCTATGAAAAATATTCGACAAACCCATATCCGTTCCTGCCAATGACGAAAGTTTGAATGAATTACCTGTAATTTCGACAAAGAACTCTTTAACCCGTCATGTACAAGCATATTTGCTCATCAAATTTAGACGTTTTCTTCCCTTCATTCGTTTCAAAACAGTTTATGGGAAAAGCCGCCTCGCTCAGGTGCGTGACGGCTCTCGTCGTGTGTTAGGCTGCATCGGTTGTAGGGTTGTTTCCTTGTGACTGAGGAGTTTGCCGGACATTGATTCCAGCGTCCTGCAGCATCCATTCAATGTAACAGCCGTAACCAGAGGTCGGGTCATTCACAAATACGTGTGTGACAGCCCCCACAATCTTTCCTTTTTGGATGATCGGGCTTCCGCTCATGCCCTGTACGATGCCACCCGTCTTTTCTAATAGCCGCTTGTCTGTAACCTTGATGATCATTCCTTTGGTAGCGGGAAAATGCTGTTTGACGACATTGGCTATCTCTATATCAAATTCTTCCACTTTTTGCCCGTTCACGACCGTCAAAATTTTAGCTGGCCCTTCTTCTACCTGTTCTGCCAAAGCTACAGGCAACGGTTCATTGTAGTAGCTGCGTTTTGGCTCATCCTTCATCTTGCCAAAAATACCAAACTGCGTGTTTTTGGTGATGTTGCCCAAGACTTCGCTTTCATTGTAAAAACGGGCAAATTTCTCTCCTGGGTTTCCGCTTTGTCCTTTTTCAATCGATGTTACACTGGCCTGTACAATCTGTCCATCCCCTACGACGATGGCCTGTCCCGTATCCACATCCGAAATGACGTGCCCCAAAGCGCCGTAGGCCCTGGAATTGGGATCAAAGAACGTGAGCGTACCTACACCTGCTGCCGAGTCCCGAATGTACAGACCCATCCGGTATTCCTCGTCTTTCTGATCTTTGGCAGGATGCAAGGTCAGTGACAGCTTTTCTTTGCCACGCACCACCAGCAGCTGAACAGGGCTGTTCTTTTTACCTGCTTCATTGATGAGCTTTTTCACATCGTTCATGTCGTTGATGTACATGTCATTGATTTTTACGATCATGTCACCGACGTGAATACCTGCCTGCTCACCGGGGGAAACCTTCTCTTTTCCGTTGTTCACCAGATGATGCCCGACAACCAGAACACCCGCAGTTTGCAGCTTTACCCCGATAGACTGGCCGCCCGGGTAGAGACGCAAATCAGGCAGTACATTCACTTTTACAGCCTTCAGCGGAATGTTTCGCCATTTCACCTGCAAGTTGGCTTCACCGGCACGTCTGGGCTCAACAGACATGGGCTTGCTCAGATCCACGGACACTTCACGCGCCTCTGTCCCATTCACATGCAAGATGTCCGGGTTGCTGTTGACCAATGTTCCCATGACAGGCATGGATACACGCAATTGTTCGAGGGACCCTTCCATCAGTCGCAGCTCGCGGGGAAAGGAGGACAGATCGCGGAATGGGGTGGAACAGACGACAAGCGCCGTGAGGAGAAGAAGGAGACTTCCAATCCATTTTCTTTTGTTCTGTCGGATCACCAGCAATCACTCCTACCGTTCCCTACCTACACCTACATCAAACACCTCCACCTTGTGTACTTATAATGTTGCCTCATGCCACGCGGATTATGTCAGGAAAATAACCCACTTGCTCAACTTGCTTTGTATAGTAAAGGTAAAAAACCGAATTTGTTGGTGCAGGGCAAAAAGGCCTTGCCGAGAACGCAAAGAAAAAAGACTGCCAACTTAGTTGACAGCCTTTCTTCCGCGACCGAGCAAAATCATTTCACGCGCGTGTTCTTTTGTTTTCGTCGTTACTTCAGCGCCACCGAGCATTCTTGCCAGCTCGATCACCCGGTCATCATCGTTCAAACGCTCGACTCGGGTCATGGTCTCATCTTCACTCATTTCTTTTTTAATCAGAAAATGAGCGTCGGCCAAAGAAGCCACTTGAGGCAAGTGTGTGATACACAGAACCTGCCGCTTGCTTGCCACACGGGCTAGCTTTTCTGCAATCGCTTGGGCTGCCCTGCCACTTACTCCCGTATCGACTTCATCAAAAATCAAGGTTTCCACTTGGTCTGTACCCGCTAAAATCGTCTTAATGGCAAGCATAACACGGGACAGTTCACCCCCAGAAGCGATCTTCGCCAGTGGTCGAAGTGGTTCACCAGGGTTAGGCGAGATGAGAAACTCCACTTGATCCATCCCATTTGCATCCACATAACGGTGGAAGCCATCGATCTCCACACCGTCCTCGTCCATCATTTGGCGGACGGTAATCGCAAAACGGGCTCGCTCCATATGTAGCTCCCGCAATTGCTGTTCGATCTCCTGGGCCAGCTTGGTCGCACAATCCTGCCGAATTCCGGACAATTCCAGGGCTTCGACAGCCATGTCAGCCGCTAGCTCGGAAAGACGCTCTTGGGCTTGTTGCAGACGATCTTCGTAGTGGTGCATATCATCCAGCTCGTCCTGAATGGTTGCTGCATACTCCAAAATATCATCCACGCTTTTTCCGTATTTTCGCTTCAAGGATTGAATCAGATCCAAACGACGTTCTACCTCTGCCAGCTGCTCCGGTTCAAAATCCATCTGATACGAAAGATTGCGCAATTGGTGAACGGCGTCCTCTATCTGGTAATAAGCGCTCTGAACGCTCTCTACGATAGGGGCCAATTGCTCGTCAAAAGCAGCGACACGTTCGAGTTCACTCATGGCGTGACCGAGCCAGTCCATCCCTTTTTGATCGCCATACAGGGAACGATATGCATCCTGAATAGAGGAATACACCTTTTCGATGTTCATCCACTTTTTGCGCTGCTGCAGCAGTTTATCATCCTCGCCGGGCGTTAGAGCCGCCGCCTCGATTTCATCCAGCTGATACTGCAGAAGATCCATTCGTTGGGCAAGCTCTCTGTCATTGCGCGCCATCCGCTCCAGATCCTGCCTGGTTCTGCGATATGCCGCGTACAGCTTGCTGTATTCTGTTTTCGCAGAGCCGAGCGCGTGTTCTCCATAGGCGTCCAGCCAGTTGATATGCTTGTCCGCCTGCATCAGCATGTGTGTGTCATGCTGTCCGTGCACCGTTACCAGCCAAGGCCCGAGCTCTCGCAGCATAGCCAGTGTAATCAACTGCCCGTTCAAGCGTATGATGCTTTTTCCTTGACTGGAAATATCTCTGCGCACGACCAGCATGCCGTCCTGTTCGATCTGCACACCCATGCTCTCGCAAACAGCAAAGGCAGGATGACCGCTCGGCAGTTCAAATAGCCCCTCTACCTCAGCCCGCGATTCTCCGTAGCGAACGAAGTCAGCAGACGCCCTTCCGCCGAGCAAAAGTCCCAGTGAGTCGATGATGATGGATTTTCCCGCTCCCGTTTCACCCGTCAGGATGTTTAAGCCCTTTTGAAAGGAAACGGTAACGGATTTAATGATCGCAAAATTTCTGATCGATAGTTCGACTAGCATCTTCAGGTACCACCTTTACAGCATTTTCAGTAAACGCTGTGTCACTTCTTCTGTTTTCTCTTTGGAACGACAAATAATCATGATGGTGTTGTCGCCACTGATGGTTCCCATAATTTCTTCCCATGGGAGATTATCGATCAGCTCTGCAACAGCGTTGGCGTGACCAGACAAAGTCTTCAATACAATAAAATGATCGGCATGATCGATACTGACAAACGAATCGACCAGCATTCGCTTGAGTTTTTGCAGGGGATTAAATTTTTGCTCGGTAGGCATTGAATATTTATACCGTCCGTCGGGCAGCGGTACCTTCACCAAATGAAGTTCCTTGATGTCCCGAGACACCGTTGCCTGCGTAACAGAATAGCCTGCCTCACGCAAACGGTCTACCAGTTCATCCTGTGTTTCCACTTCCTGATTGCTGATAATGTCTCGAATTCGGATATGTCGTTGCCCTTTATTCATACTGGATTACTCCCATTCTCCTTGAAATTTCGTGCGAATTGCTTCAAAAAAGCCACCCTTTTTCAACTTGATCAGCGGTGTTACATACGGAGACTTTCTGATAAAGATCTGGTCTCCCCCTTCGAGCCTGTAGCCGAGCTGACCATCAATGGAGAGGCCCATCTCCTTGTGAATGGCGTCTACCTCCACTCGAATTGTTTGGTTGCCACCGAGCACCATCGGACGAGCTGTCAAGGAATGCGGTGCTACTGGCGTAAGCAACAACATGTCCACATTGGGCGCAACGATCGGCCCTCCAGCAGACAGTGAATAGGCTGTCGAACCAGTCGGTGTCGAAACAATGACCCCATCGCCGCTAAAGGTGGCCACGTACGCGTCGTCCGAATAGACGGCACATTGAATAATACGGCAAAACGATCCTTTTGCAATACCAATATCATTCATCGCCGTGTAAACACCAAGGGTCACGCCTTTACGAATCAGCGTGGCTTCCAGCATCGTACGCTCTTCCAGATCATATTGACCTGACAAAAGATTATCTACCGCATGCGGCAGGTTATCCGGCTCGGCCTCTGACAAGAAGCCTAGCGTGCCGAGATTGATCCCCAGTATCGGCACGGATCTTCCTGCGAGCTTGCGGGCAATGCCCAAAAGGGTACCATCTCCGCCAAGCACACAGATCAGATCTGCCTGCTTGCCCATTTCTTCTACACGTGCCCCAAGCTCCGTCCGTCCCACATCGGAGGCGACGTTTTCATCGAGCAATACATGCGCCCCTCTCACTTCGAGCAAATAAAGAAGTTCTCTGGCGACGATCCGGGCCTCGGGCTTTCCTTTATTTACGATAATTCCGATTTTCTTCACATGGCCCACCCCAAACTGGTTGGAAATCCTTATACAAGTATACAACTTTTCATGCATAAATAAAAAGCCTCGATTGAGACAAAAAACTCGAGGCTTTGGTTTCATGGTGATTATTTTAAAGCTGCATGAGCGGTTGCGACCACATCAGCCACACATTTGAGCCAGGCCTCAGCATCGTAGCCGCCCTCATTTTTTTGCATATGCAGGACAAACTCGATGTTTCCTTCACCGCCGGTAATGGGTGAGTAATCCAGTCCGCGCAAGGAAAAGCCTAATGAGCTGGCAAATTGACCGATATCCGTCAGAACAGACTCATGGACATCCGGATCACGCACAATTCCGTTTTTACCCACTTTTTCTTTTCCAGCCTCAAACTGTGGCTTGACCAATGCCACCACATCGCCGTCCTGCTCCAAAAAGCGGTATAGGACAGGCAGGATGATCTTCAGCGAGATAAACGAGACGTCGATCGACGCCGAATCTGGCTTGTCATACGGAAAAGCGTCCGGGTCCAAATGGCGAAAATTGGTCCTCTCCATGACGACTACCCGTTCATCCTGCCTCAAGCTCCATGCCAGCTGTCCATAGCCGACATCGATGGCGTACACACGACGCGCCCCATTCTGCAGGGCGCAATCGGTAAAGCCACCAGTAGATGCTCCAATATCCATCATGACGCGGTCAGTCATATCAATGCCAAACACGCGCAATGCTTTCTCCAGTTTGAGTCCCCCCCTACTGACGTAAGGATGGACTTCCCCTTTTACACTAATGGCTACATCTTCTGCCAGCTTGGTTCCCGGCTTGTCGCAGCGCTCGCCTGCTACCAGCACCAAACCTGCCATCACTGCAGATTTGGCTTTTTCTCGCGTTTCGTAATGCCCTCTTTCCACGAGCAGGACATCTAATCGTTCTTTTCGTACACTCATGCTTCCACTACGCCCTTCGTCACTGGCATCCAGGCGCGCACGCGGTCAACAAGGTTCTGCGCTGTAAGTCCAACCTCTTGCCGCTGTTCCTTCACGCTTCCATGCTCTACAAAGTAATCCGCAACCGCTACGATCTCGACAGGCACGTCGTGGTAGCCTGTGTTCGCGTAAAACTCGAGAACCGCGCTTCCAAAGCCGCCCATCGCTGCGCCCTCTTCGACTGTGATGATTTTATAACCCTGTTTGGCCAAACGGATCAACAGTTCTTCATCTAAAGGCTTACAGAAACGCGCATTGATCAGCATCGGCTGCAGACCTTCTTCTTGTAGCTGATTGACGGCTTTTTCTGCAATTTCAAAAATATGTCCAAAGGATACGATCGCGACGTGATTCCCTTCCTGAACAATCTCTGCTTTTCCGATGGGCAGGACATCCATGTCAGCATCCATCTTCACTCCACGTACAGGCAGACGTGGATAACGGTAGGAGATCGGCCCGCCATCATAGACAGCGGCGGTTTTCATCATGTGTCGCAGTTCATTTTCGTCCTTAGGAGCCATAATAACCATGTTCGGCACAGTACGCATAAAAGCCGTATCGTACATTCCCTGGTGAGTTTCTCCATCGGCCCCTACTAGTCCGGCGCGATCCACGGCGAACACGACATTCAGCTTCTGTCTGGCAACATCGTGAATCAACTGGTCGTACGCCCGTTGCAAGAAGGTGGAATAGATGGCAAAAACCGGTTTTAATCCTTGGGTGGCCAGTGCAGCAGCGAACGTACAGGCATGTTGCTCGGCAATCCCTACGTCAAAAAGCCGATCCGGGAACTTTTCCCCAAACGGAATCAGGCCGGAGCCAGCAGGCATGGCAGGTGTAACCGCCACGAGTCTACTGTCCTCGTCTGCCAATTGAATCATGGTTTCCGAAAAAACAGATGTATACGTAGGCGCGGAATTCGGTGTGTCGCCTGATTCGATTTTGTACGTACCAATTCCGTGCCACTTGACCGAATCCGCCTCAGCAGGAGCGTAGCCTTTTCCTTTTTTGGTGATCGCATGGATCAGGACAGGACCCTTCGTCTGCTTCGCTATCTTCATGGTCTCCAAAAGCAGCTCCATGTTGTGGCCGTCGATTGGACCGATATAAGTAAAACCAAACTCCTCGAACAAGACACCCGAGACGAGCAGATACTTCATGCTGTCCTTGAAACGTTCCGCGAGATTGGCCAGCTTGCCTCCTACTGCAGGAACCGCTTTCAGCCAATGCTCCAGTCCGTCTTTTGCCCACTGATAGTTCTCTGCAGAACGCAATTTACCCAAATAATTATGCAAAGCCCCTACATTGGGCGCAATCGACATTTCATTGTCATTCAATACAACGATTACATTTTTTTGTTCGTGGCCGATATGGTTCAACGCCTCCAAGGCCATTCCGCCTGTCAGAGCACCGTCACCGATCACAGCTACGACGTGATTTTTTTCCTTTTTCAAGTCGCGCGCAGTAGCCATCCCCATTGCAGCAGAGAGAGATGTACTGCTGTGACCTGTTTCCCAAACGTCGTGCGGGCTCTCGATCATCTTAGGAAAACCGCACAAGCCTTTATACTGTCGCAATGTCGGAAACATATCCCGACGACCAGTCAACATTTTATGTACATAAGCCTGATGCCCCACGTCCCAAATCAGCTTATCCTTAGGACTGTTGAATGCGTAATGAAGAGTCAGGGTCAGCTCCACCACTCCAAGGTTCGGAGCAAGATGACCACCTGTCTTGGACAGGTTTTCGACCAGAAACTGTCTGATCTCCTCTGCCAGCGTATACAACTGAGGTATCGTAAGCTTTTTTAAATCCTGGGGATCATTTATTTTAGTAAGCAGCATTGGTATTCCTCACTTTCAACTGGTTGCTTCTCCGGTGATTGGGCATGCTGCATTCCAATCCATCTCAAGCGAAAGGTTATGTCAGTCTTGAAAAAAACAAGTGTCCATCCTGTATACGAATCACGTCTCAAAACGTTTCTCACAGAAAAAGGCTCCACCTGTTTTGGCAAGGCCCCTTTTGATTTATGCTTGTATCAGCTTGATTTATTATAACGGTTTCTTATAAAAAACACCACTCTTCCTCGTGCCCGGTGTACACAGGCTCAGAATCTGGTAAAATTAGTAATGATCAAAATATTTTGAACGAGGGAGTGAACACTCTCATGAAGTTCAGTCAATTGGAATACACACGATTTGATATGCAACAGGTTGAAAAGGAGTTCGCTGATCTTTTGAACGATTTTAGATCATCCGCAAGTTTTGAAGAACAAGACGAGCCCAGTTGGAAGAGAAATGGGGTCGACAGCTTCTCCGCATTGCGGAAATGACCTTGCGCACCTTCTCACCTGAAGTGGTGGAGGATCTGCAGGAGGAAAACCGATTGCGGACAGCCTACATGGCGTTCAAAGCTTCTGCCAAAATTCCTTTTGATGGCGAGGAGCGGACCCTTCCTCAGCTCGATCCGTTCCTGCTTTCTACAGACAGAGAAGTTCGAAAAAGGGCAAATGAAGCCAAGTACGCGTTTTTCCAAGAGCACAGCGATGCGCCCGAATGAATCGCTCTGACTACAATGCGGAAATGGTGGCGCAGTTTCGCTCACAGGTGCTGGAGCATATCGTCCCACTTGCTTCCAAGCTAGTGGAACGCCAGCGTGAACGAATCGGATTGGATTCCATGAAATACTACGATCTGCCCTTTCAATTCGTTACAGGGAACCCGACGCCCAAAGGAACGTCTGAGTGGATTGTCGAGCAAGGCAGGCACATGTACAGCGAGCTATCCTCCGAGACCAAGGAATTCTTCGACTATATGCTGGACCGCGAATCCTTAGATCTGCTGAGCAAGAAAGGAAAGGACACGGGCGGATACTGCACCTATCTGAGCCACTTTCAGCTTCCTTACATATTTGCCAACTTCAATGGGACCTCCGGAGATATTGACGTATTGACTCATGAGGCTGGGCACGCCTTTCAAGTGTATGAGAGCCGTGGCTATCAAGTGCCGGAATACCACTTTCCCACATCAGAAGCGTGTGAAATTCACTCGATGAGCATGGAATTTTTGACATGGCCGTGCCCTTCCGTAATTACGACGAAATGCCTTATCTGGAAGAGGGCGGAGGAAAATAGGACACAGGCTTGGACCGATAACTTGGCATTGTGTCGTGAGGGAGGCAGCAAATCATTTACTGAGCTGATTGCTGTTGCGAAATTGGACTCCCCGTTCGAAGCTGGCGGTATCCAATCTGTCATGAAAGATGTGGAGCGTTGGTTAGATCAGATCGATGACAAAGCGCTGTAAGCGATCCCCTGAATACAAAAAGCTGGCTTCTTTTTGGGAAGCCAGCTTTTTTCACCTTACTTATTTCGAGTACGCACGTAATCCGCCAGTGGGATCAGCGCAGAATTCTCCAGACCCACTTTCGTCAGAACGGATTTGGCTTCCTCGATCAATGCTTGCAAGCGATCTTTGGATTCTGCGAGTCCAAGCAAGGAAGGATACGTAGCCTTCTGCCGTTCTTCATCACTACCTACAGCCTTGCCCAGCTGTTCAGCATTACCTTCGACGTTCAGAATGTCGTCTTGAATCTGAAAAGCCAGACCGATGCAAATCCCATATTGAGTAAGAGCCTCCATCTGCTCTTCATTCGCCTCTGCCAAATAACCGCCTCCGCGCAATGCAGCGATCAAGAGATCTCCTGTTTTGTGTCGATGGATAAACTCCAGCTCCTGTAAGGAAAGCTGTTGTCCTTCTCCTTCAATATCGGCCATCTGACCACCCACCATGCCTGTTGCTCCTGCCCGTTTGCCCAGCTCGGCAATCAGGTTAACAGTGGTAATCGGCTTTACATCCGGATGCGTCTGATAGGATTCCGCAATCAGGGAAAACGCACGAGTCAACAGGGCGTCACCTGCCAAGATCGCAGTTGCTTCTCCAAAAACCTTGTGATTGGTCGGTTTTCCACGACGCAGATCATCATCATCCATCGCCGGCAAATCGTCGTGAACGAGTGAATAGGTATGGATCATTTCCAACGCGCAAGCAAAAGGAACACCCCGTTCAAGGGGCTTTTCCAATGCCTCCAGTACAGCTAGTACAAGCATCGGCCGCAAGCGTTTGCCGCCAGCCATCAGCGAATACTTCATGGATTCATACAGATTGGAGGGAACACCTTCCTTTTCCAATGCAGGCACCAGATGATTCTCGATGTACGCTGTCTTCTCTTCGAGGTATGTATGCATGGTACCTGTCATTATGCCTCTCCTTCCACCCGAAATGCCTTTTGTTTCAATTGCCCATCCTCTTCAACCAGTTGGGTAATTTTCGCTTCTATAGCCTCGAGTTTTTGTCCGCATATCCGGGAGAGCGTAACCCCTTCTTGATAAAGGTGGATCGATTCTTCCAGTGGAATATCTCCTTCTTCCAAACGTTGCACGACCTCTTCCAGCCGTTTCATGGCTTCCTCAAACTGCATGTCATTTTCTAGTGTTTCCTGGTCCGTCTTCTTGCGAGCCATTTTGCTTCTCCTCCCGCTCAATTCGTTCCACACGCGCAGTCGCGCTTCCATCGCTTAATCGTACCACGAGCTCGTCTCCACTCGCAAACTGATTCACGGATTTGACGAGCTGATCCCCTGAATAGACGAGTGAGAATCCGCGCTGCATGACTTTCAGTGGACTTAGTGCATCCAGCTGTGCCAGCCGCGATCCGAATTGCAGCTGTTTTTGCTGCCATTGTTGCCGCATACGTGCATCCAGCCGTGAGCGCAGGGTCATCACCTTTGCATGACGCTCATTCAACTGCTCACTAATTCGATATCGCTTCATTTGCTCAGACAGCCTGCTGTACTGCTCACGCCTTAAACGCATGAGCTGCTTCATCGACTGCTTCATACGCAGCTGAACACTGTCCAGTCGCTGTGCAGCCTCCTCCAGCCTCCGCTGTGGTTGGCGCATGGCATAGGATTGGGAGAGCCCGTCCAAACGCTTTCGTTCCTGAATCGTGCGCTGACGCATTGCTCTTTGCATCCGTGTATCGAGCTGCGAGACTCGCTCCAGCCATTCCAAATAGTGGGGTACCGCCAACTCGGCTGCTGCCGTAGGAGTAGCTGCCCGCACATCAGCCACGAAATCAGCAATGGTCACATCTGTCTCGTGACCTACCGCTGAGATGACCGGTATGAGTGAACTGGCAATGGCTCTCGCTACCTGTTCATCATTAAATGCCCATAATTCCTCGATGGAACCGCCACCCCGCCCGACGATCAGCACGTCGATCCCAGTCTCTCTATTGATGTTGTGGATCGCTCTTACGATGGAGAGTGGAGCCTCGACCCCTTGGACGATGGCGGGTGCCAGCACGATATCAGCCTGGGGATAACGCCTTCTGATCGTTGTACAAATATCTCGGATAGCGGCACCGGTCGGTGATGTAACCACTCCGACTCTTTTGGGGAATCTCGGCAAGGTGCGCTTTCGTTCTGTGGCAAACAAGCCTTCTGCCGCCAGCTTCTCTTTTAACTGTTCGAATGCGAGATACAGCGATCCGATTCCATCTGGCTGCATTTCCCTTGCATACAGCTGATAGGCTCCATCTCGTTCAAACGCAGAAATGGAACCCCGCACAATGGCTTTGGTTCCATTTTTGGGCAGGAAGCGAAGAAAACGGTTGTAGCTGGCAAACATGACAACCTTGAGACGTGATTGATCATCCTTCAGCGTGAAGTACATATGCCCGCTGGAATGGTGAGTGAAGTTGGAGATTTCTCCCCTGACCCAAACATCCTGCAATTGTGAATCCCTTTCCAGCAGCATCTTGATGCTGCGGTTCAGTTGACTGACGGATAAGACATCTTGAATGGCCATGTTTCCCTCCCCGTAGACAGAAATGGGAAACAGGCTTGTTTCTCCCATTTCCCAGATGCTTGCGTTATCCATTCATGTCGAATGATTTGCTTGCTTGTTGTCTCGCAGCTTGTACGGTATTTTTCAAAAGCATAGTGATCGTCATCG
Organism: Brevibacillus sp. AY1; assembly: GCF_029870785.1. Taxonomy (NCBI): domain Bacteria; kingdom Bacillati; phylum Bacillota; class Bacilli; order Caryophanales; family Paenibacillaceae; genus Brevibacillus; species Brevibacillus sp. AY1. The sequence continues at coordinate 389,817 of NZ_JAFLPN010000001.1, read as the reverse complement.
GTCCGACTCCGCCTGGTACCGGCGTCAGGTAGCTAGCGGAATCCTTTACTTCGTCAAATTTGACATCTCCCACAAGCTTGCCTTCCTCATTGCGGTTGACACCTACATCGATCACAACAGCTCCTGGCTTCACGTGCTCTTTTCCGATCATGTGCGCCTTGCCTGCTGCTACGACCAGAATATCCGCCATTTTAGTGAACGACGGAAGATCCTGGGTGCGTGAATGACACATCGTAACGGTCGCATTTTCTCTTTGAAGCAGAAGCGATACGGGTTTGCCTACGATATTGCTACGCCCGATCACAACAGCATGCTTGCCCGCGATTTGAGTTCCGGTCCGTTTGATCAGTTCAATGACTCCGTGCGGTGTGCATGGCAAAAGCGTTTCATTGCCGATGACCATGTTCCCAACATTGATCGGATGAAAGCCATCCACATCTTTTTTCGGATCAATGGCATCCAGCACGGCCTCCTCGGAGATGTGAGAAGGAAGTGGCAATTGAACCAATATCCCATTAACGTTCGGATTTTGATTCAATTGCTGGATGATAGCCAACAATTCAGCTTCTGTGGTGGAAGCCTCTTTCAATATCAGCTCGGAACGAATCCCTACTTCCTCACAGCCTTTGGATTTTCCTCGCACATACGAATGAGAAGCGGGATCATCGCCCACCAGTATAACCGTCAAACCTGGCACTATCCCTTGTTTTTTCAGTTCAAGAACTTCCTCTGCCAATTCGGCACGAATACTTTTCGCTACTTCTTTTCCTTGAAGAATAGTTGCTGGCATGGAGAAATAGCCTCCTTCATAACGTCGATACTCATAGTGTACCGATTTGAAAAGCTCATGTAAAGGCGAATCATAAAATGTTCATCATTATATAATGTTCGCCTTTTGCTTCATCCAGCCTAACATCGCAACACCGTATGCATTGTCTCCGGAGTAAACAGGATCACAAAAGTATAGCTTGGCTTTCACGGCTGGATGCTCCAGGCGATTGATCAGCCGTTCACGCATGTACTGATTGGCCGCTACTCCCCCGACGATCAGAATGTCACGCGGCATCCCTTTTTCGAGAGCATGGCGCAATGCCTTCTCCAGTGTGTTGGCAATGCACTGTTCGGTTGCTCGCGCGATATCTTCCTGATTCACTTGCCCCGCTTCAATCGCTCGCAATAGCGATGCTTCCGGACCTGAGAAACTGAAGTTCAGCCCGTCTACTGCTGAAGAAATACGGAAGTCTCCAGCCGCGTTTTTCGCGAGCTGCTCCAGTTGAGGTCCTGCTGGAAAAGACATTCCCATCGCCACACCAATCCGATCCACCAGTTGGCCGGCGTGCAGATCGATCGTTCCGCCGACTTTTTCGATCGCATATCCGGATTCTTGACGATCACACAGAAGGATCTCACTCGTTCCTCCTGACAGGTGCACGGCAAGAAAACGATCATTCGCAGGACGTCGTTCTGCTGTGTACTCCCCCGCTGCGATATGTCCTTCCTGATGAGTCGTCAGATAAAGAGGTACCTGCAAATAGATGGACAGAGATTTGGCCAAGCCTTCCCCTACCTTGAATACCGGCATATAGGATTGATCGACCGGACGCGGTTTCTCACTGACGCAGACAGCAACGATCTCATAGGCATCCCATTTCATTTGTTCGCTTAGCTCCGGCAAGTTCATCACATGCTGAAAGACGGCCTCAGATTGCTGCAGGCCGCGCTTCCCCTCCTTTACCTTCAGGAGGCGCTTCGCTTCCGCCACAATCTGGCCGTCTTCCCGAGCCAAGCAGAGTGATGTCCGGTAATTGCTCGTATCAATGCCCAACAATACCTTAGTCATGCTTGTCCCCTGCCTTTTATGCCTGTGCCGTTTCACGAGCTTGCAGGAAGCTGGACAACACGCCATTGATGTAACGATGGGATTGCTCATCACTAAAGAGCTTCGCGATCTCAATCGCTTCGTTCATGACTACCTTGTCAGGTGTCCCTGCTTCAAACATGATCTCATAGAAAGCAAGACGGAGAATGGCGCGGTCTACATTGGCAATCCGCTCCAACTGCCACCCACGCAGGTATTTCTTGATCTCATTATCGATTTCGTTCTTGTTCTGCAGAACGCCGTCCAGCAAATAACGCAAAAATGTCGTATCCTCTTCGGAGTCTTCCATGACAAGGGCAACTGCCTCGTTCAGCGGAACTTCTGCCATGTCGATCTGAAACAGGCACTGGACTGCTTTTTCTCGTGCTGTTCTTCGTTTCATTCCATTCACCTACTAATTAAAGTGAGTACGGGAGCGGACTTACTCCCACGCCAATGCTACCGAAACTTTCCTGGTAGGATACGATCGAGAATTTCTCGCAGATCTTCCTTGTGATCCAGCTTGCGGCCAATATAATATCCGGTTCCGATAAACACGACAAAGACCAGTGTATCCCAAAACCCGACGATTAGGTAGATGATACCGAAAAAAATTCCGGCCAAGATCCCCAATAGCTTCCCCTTATGCTCCCATAACAACTCCCAGATCATGGTGTTCACCTTCTATTCCACACGCTTACGAGCCGCGTAGTTTTCCTGCTGAGCCACTTCCGTCACGACAACCGCAACCTCAGAAATCAAGATTCCTGTAATGGTCTCGACGTGTTCCTTGACGTCTGTCTGAAGCTTATTAGTCAGTTCAGGAAAAGGGGTTTCCCCATCTACAGAGACTCTCAGCGTAATCATTGTGCCGCTTTCCAGTACCTTGACCGAGGTGCGCAAATCACGCACTCCCTTTACTCGTCTGGCTGCGCGTTCCACAATCGTCTGGATCGTCTGGACTGTAATGTTAATTTCACCCAAATCGCTCTTCTGGCGAATGCCGCGATCTTCTTTGGTTTTCTTGAAACGGAAGGAGCTGAAAAAGAAACGGAGACTGACAATGAGGAAAATGATCGCGACGATCAAGTAGGCGATATTAGTGCCCGCTAGAATTTGATCCATATAAGGCCGGAAGAGATCCGGGGAGAACCATCCGCTGGTCACGGCAATCATCACGCAGGATAAAACGATCAAAGCCAAGCTGTAAATCGCTAAGATAAACCGATCAAACAAATTCACTTGCATCACTCCTTCAGCCCTGTCATGGTTAACTATCCGGGACAAGGCGCGATTCGTGGTGTTACCAAGGTATGTATGAGGAAAAATGCCCCCTGTTAGTAGGGGGCATCTGTCCGCTGCTGCTTAGCGCACACGCTGATATTCTTCCACCACAGTAGCTGCTGCTGCAGGCGCTTTTTCTTCGGCTTTCAGCTCTACGTCAACGATATGTACATTTACTTCAACTACCGAAAGCCCTGTCATGGTCTCAATGGCATTGCGTACACTATCTTGAATATTTCGAGCGACATCCGGGATGCGGTGTCCATATTTTACAATAATCGATACATCTACAGCCGCTTCACGGGAACCAACTTCGACACGTACCCCGCGAGCTATATTTTTACGGCCTAAACGTTCCGCTATGTCACCAACGAAACCGCCGCTCATCGATGCCACGCCTTCCACTTCAGACGCCGACATACCGGCAATCACTTCCAAGACTTCGGGAGCGATCTGGACCTTACCAAGTTCTGTTCTCTCTAAATCTGGAGTAAACTCTTCCACACTTCGCACCTCCCTTTGGATTTGTATTCCATTATACCAAGTAGACAGTCTTTTTACAAATTAGCTCTTATTCGTCTTCGAGCTGGAGATCATAGGTCTCTAGGAATTTCGTATCAAAGTGACCACTGACGAATACCTCGTGGTCGAGAACTTTCAAGTGGAACGGAATTGTGGTAGAAATGCCATCCACGACAAACTCGTCCAGTGCCCGCTTCATCCGTTCGATCGCTTCTTCGCGATCTTTGCCCCATACGATCAATTTGGCAATCATGGAATCGTAATAGGGAGGAATCGAATAGCCTGCATATGCCGCACTATCGACTCGAACTCCAAAGCCTCCTGGAGGCAGATACTCGGTAATGCGTCCAGGTGACGGCATGAAGTTCTTGGCTGGATTCTCTGCATTGATCCTGCATTCGATGGACCAGCCGTTCATTTTGATATCCTCTTGGGTAAAGGACAGCGGAGCTCCCGCAGCTACTGTCAGTTGTTCCTTGATCAAATCAAAGCCGGTAACCAGCTCTGTGACCGGATGCTCAACCTGAATCCTCGTATTCATTTCCATAAAGTAGAATTTGCCGTGTTTATCCAGCAAAAACTCTACTGTTCCCGCTCCGTGATAGGAAACGGCCTTTGCTGCCGCGACTGCTGCTTCGCCCATCTCTTTGCGAAGCTCTTCGCTAAGAGCTGGAGAAGGCGCTTCTTCAATCAATTTTTGGTGACGGCGCTGGATCGAGCAATCACGCTCTCCCAGATACACGGCATTGCCATGCTTGTCAGCCATGATTTGAATCTCCACGTGACGCGGCCCTTCCACAAACTTCTCCAGGTAGACACCCGGATTGCCAAAGGCAGTCTTCGCTTCGTTCTGAGCTTGACGAATCGCTTTTTCCAGGTCTTCATCATCGACAGCAACACGCATGCCACGTCCACCGCCACCTGCTGTTGCCTTAACCATGACGGGATAGCCGATTTCGTTGGCAGTCTGAACAGCATCCTGCACGTCTTCGATCAAACCCTCTGTCCCCGGAACCGTCGGAACACCAGCTGATTTCATCGTGTCCTTGGCTGTAGACTTGTCACCCATTTTGACAATCGCTTCCGGATCAGGTCCGATAAAGGTGATGTTGCACGCTGCACAAATCTCAGCGAAGTCTGCATTCTCTGCCAGAAAGCCGTATCCCGGATGGATCGCATCTGCCCCCACCTTGGTCGCTACACTCATGATGCTCGTTACATTCAAATAACTCTCCTTGGATGCTTTGGGACCAATACAGTAGGCTTCGTCGGCCAATTTGACATGAAGCGCGTCACGATCCGCTTCGGAGTAGACAGCGACCGTACGAATGCCCAGCTCGCGGCATGCGCGGATGACCCGCACAGCAATTTCTCCGCGGTTGGCAATCAATACTTTTTGAAACATTCCGCTCTCCCCCACCTTATTCTGGCTTCACCAAAAACAACGGCTGACCGTATTCTACCAGTTGACCATCTTGAACCAGCACTTTTACGATCTCGCCATTTACTTCTGCCTCGATTTCATTGAATAGCTTCATCGCTTCTACGATGCATACAACCTTGTTGGAGCTTACCTTGTCGCCAGCTTGGACATACGGTGGCTTGCCCGGCTCTGGAGCGCTGTAGAACGTTCCTACCATTGGCGACACGATCTTGTGCAAGTTGGCATCATCTGCTGCTGGAGCTACCGGAGCTGCTGCTTTAGGCGCTTCTGCGACTAGCGGGGCAGCTGCTACTGCTGGAACACTTGGCATAGGAGCAGCTACTGCCTGCACGACTGGCGCTTGTGCTACAGGCTGTGCCACAACCACGGTTTCTGTACCAGAAGTTTTTTTCAGCTTGATTTTTGTACCTTCAGCCTCCAGCTTGAATTCATCAATGGAGGATTGATCGATCAACTTGATAATTTCTCGAATTTCATGGATTTTCAACACGAATAAGCACTCCTTCACTTCAGTAAATGTTTCAGGGAGTTATATATGTAACGATTAGGCAGACAGACCATAAACACATGGTAGCTTGTCGCCAGAAGCACGTCAAGAAAGGATTTCCCCTCTTTTCCAGCCAGAAAAGTGAGGAAATCCTTACAATCATGCCCGATTTGGGCTGCTCTTATAAGTGATTTCTTTGCTTCAGCTCAATCTAAGCAGCGAGCTTTATGAAGCCTGGAATTTGACCGATACGTGGGTCGCCGGAACGTTCAGATGCTGTCTGATGTGGGCGATAATTTCTACAGCTTCATTGGAGCTCAGCTCGTTTTTTTGCACGACGACGGTCACTTTGTCATCCTGCATGAAGACGACAGCATCCTGATACCCGCTCGCCTTCAACAGTTCCTCCACATTCATGATCGCGTTGTCCTGGTTGGACAGTTCTTCGTATTTCGCTTTCGCTTCTGCAACAGCTTGCGGCGAAGATTCTGTATTGCCCATGATCGCCAGCTGCTCGTCTTTTTGCTGTTGAACTTGAGCTTCCCGCTTCATTTTGTAGCCCTGGAAGATTTCACTTGCCGTCTCGGAGACTGGTACGACCGCAGGTGCGTTGGTCTGAGGAGTATTTGTCTTGCCAGCTTGAGCTGCCGGCTGTTCGTTTTTGGTGCCGACAGGTGTAGCATCAGGCGCTTGATCTACCTGCTTCGACTCCACGACGACTCCGGAAATTTGCTCTTGCTTCTGAACGGCTTGCTGCTGCCCAGAAGTAGGCACCTGTTCTTGTGGTCCTTTGGCCAAATAGTAGCCGGAAAGAACCACCATGACCGCCAACATCGTCAACAACCATACTGTTTGTCTTCTCAGAATCATTGCCCATTACCTCCTACCCTTTTTTAGGTAAAATGGATATCTTGTAAGCAGGGACGTCCAGAACCTTTTGCACGGCTTCTGTCATCCACGCTTTGACCTGGATGTTGTCTGCACCCTTCGCCACAACCAAAACCCCTCGAACCCTTGGCTTCATGGTCTTGATTACGACAGGCTGATCCTGTTTGCCGCCTTGCACGATGACCACTTCTTCATCCCTGCTCTGGTCGTTTTGATTGCGGGTCGCCTTTTCCTTGTCCGTCTCCTGATTGGTCGAGGATCGCGTGTTGGTGTTTTTTTCAACGATCAGCTCAGGAGTCGACTCTAGATTGACCATGACCTCAACATCCCCTACTCCTACCACCGTTGACAAAATATCGCGCAGCTGCGTTTCGTAGATGTTCTCGTATTCTGCGATAATATCCGGTGCTGGAGAACTCCCCATTGCCGGACTGACCTGTTCACTTGTCGGTGGCCCCGTAGAATCGTTGTTGATCGAGCCAATGCCCAATGGTTGATCCTTTTCCACACGCATAAAGTCGGTCAAGATCATGATTGCAATTCCAATTCCCAGGATGACGATAAAGTAATGCATCGGCTTTAGCTTTTTCGCCCCGCCCTCATCGCCTTCCCAAAGTTTTTTCCATTTTGCCAGCATCCCTCTCACCTCGCTTTTGTGGATACATCCGTCATTGTTTTTCACTCTGGTGGGACTCGTCCGTGACCATCACCTGATCGTCAGCAAGTCCCCATTGAAGGGCGATATCGGTGGCAATCCGTGCGTGCATGAGATTTTTCTGCTGCACGGCAACCTCCATGTCGGGCGGTGCAAGCTCGTGGTCTACATCATCAGCTGGTGGACCTATCTGGATGTCTACGGGCTGGATCGGCTGAACAGGCTGGATCCGCGTTGTTTCTGTCTTTTGCTCTTGCGCACCTTCGCCGAGTACGAGTTCGATCCGTTGTATGGCAGGCTGGTCTGGATTGGATTTGTCCATCTGAATTTCTATATGCTGGACATCCCTTCCATATACTTGTTTCACTCTGGTTTTGATTGCGGATGTTACCTGGGCTTGCACGTACGATGTGGTCTGGTCGTTCTGGTGACTTAACAATTTGCTAGTGATTCGCTTCCACTCTTCATCAGATGGCTTGTTCAGCTCCTCCTGGTAGCGATCCAGGCGCAAGGCCAAATCCTCCTGTGAGAGGTTGAAGAGAGAGAACAGCGGCGAGATGATCGTCAGCAGCAGGATCAAACCCATCACCATCTTGACGTAGCGCTGCAAGGTCGTATTGGGAAGAATCAGATCGAGAAAGGCTGCAAGCAATACGAGCAGAATGATCTTTTTAAGCCACAGAGTTAACCAGGTCATCTTCTTCACCTACCGAACCATCATGGAGATGTTGCCTGCTGCGATAATGATCGTGATTGCCAGAAAAAACATCAAGCCTACTGTCGCCAGCGCAGCAAATACGAACAAGAGACTTTTTCCGATCGTCCCAAGTGCACTGATGATCGGACTGTTCCCGAGCGGCTGCAGGATCGCTGACGAAAGATTGTAGATCAACGCTAGAATCAGAATTTTCATCGCGGGAAAAGCACACATGATGATCAGCAGAATGACACCAGCTAGTCCAACTGCATTTTTTACGAGGAGCGATGCGTTCAGTACGGTGTCAGCAGCATCCGAGAACACGCGCCCGACCACCGGGACAAAGTTACCCGTAATGTATTTTGCTGTGCGCAAGGTGACACCGTCCGTGACGGCAGAAGTCGCTCCCTGGATCGATATGACGGCCAGAAAAATGGTCAAGAACGACCCCAGTACGCCCATCGCTATGTTTCGGAGCAGTGTAGCCAGCTGAGTCACTTTGTATCTTTCCGAGAACATGCTGACGATCGAGAGCATGGCCGAAAGAAAGAGTAAAGGAAAAACCACGTACGTGATCATCATGCCGCTGATATTGATCATGAAGATAATCAGAGGATGAAACATCGTCGCCGTAGCCAGATTTCCCACTGATGCCAAAAGCGCGATTACCAGCGGGATCATGGCTAGCATGAAGTCGGTCATACTGCTGATTGCATCTTTGGCGTACGTAATAGCGACGTGAAAGCTATTGATGGCGAGCACCATCAGGACGAGATAAGCGATGGAGTAAGCTACCGTGGACACTGTATTTCGTTCAAAAGCATTTTGCATGGTTTCCAGGATCATGGCGAACACAGTGATGATGATAATGGAGCTGAGCAGCTTGCCGTTCATCAGGATTTCGTGGAAGGCGAACTTCGCCAGCCCTTTTAAGAATCCCGATAGACTAAAATCCCCTTCCTGCATCAAAAGCTGCACGAACCCCTGCGACTTGAGGTCAGGAAGGTAGCCCTGGTATTCGCTTTGCAGCTTTCTCCAATATTGCTCCACTCCGTCCAGTTGCATGTGACTTACCTGCTGTTCGACAAGTTCATTGATCGGGCCTGAGGAAGGTGCTGCTGGCGTGTTCGCCGACACAGGAGCTTGTACCGGGACAAGCAGGAGGAGTAGGAAGAGCGCCATGTACCATTTCAGTCGCGACAACTTTCATCCCCTCCCCTCATGCCGGCAACAAATCGATAACCGTCTCAATAATGATCTGGATGATCGGCACCGCCATGACCAGAATCAAGACTTTTCCGGCCATCTCGATTTTAGAAGCGATGGCACCTTGTCCGGCATCTCTCGTCATTTGTGCACCGAATTCAGCAATGTACGCAATTCCGATGATTTTCAAAATGGTTTCGAGAAAAACGAGATTGAGATCTGCCTGAACGGCTAGTTTTTCCAATATTTGGATGACCTCTGCAATCTTGCCGATGAGAAAGTAAAAGATGATGACGCCACTCGCGATGGCGATCAGAAAGGCGAACATGGGCTTTTGCTCTTTGATGACCAACGCGAGAATGGTTGCGACGAGTCCTAGACCGACGATTTGGACGATTTCCATCTGCACACCCTCCCTATTTGAACAGGAAGACGCGTTTTACCTCGTTAAACAGGTCGCCTACGTAGTGAGCCACCATGTACAGAACGATAATAAACCCGACAAGCGTCGCCCAGTGTGCGATATCCTCCTTGCCTGCCTGCTTCAGGACCGTATGAAGGATGGCCGTAATAAAGCCTACCGCCCCGATTTGGAAAACAGGTGTCAAATCAAAATCCACTTGTGAACACCTCGCCTTTAGAACATCAGGATGACGACCAATAGCCCACCCAAAAATCCGAGACTCTTGTACATTTTTTCGTACTTCCCCTGCTCAGCCCGAGCTTCTTCCTCAAGCCCGCGAAGGTGGGTGACAGCAAGGCGCAGATGCTTTTGCTGATCTTCTCGGTCTGTTGAACCAAGTACCTGTCCCAAACTGGCCATCACGTCCTTCTCCTGTTTTCGCATAGCAGTCTGAGACCACTGGCGCCTTACAGCCTTTTGCAGAGCTTCCTCTGCCGATTGAGCCTGCTCACTTCCCAGCATTTCGGCTGCCAGAAGAAAGATTTTGCCGACCTCCTGGTTCACCCGCTGCCCCACTTTGACAAAAGCGCGATGCAGGGGAGTCAAGCCGTACACGATTTCTGTCTCCAGCATCTGCAAGGCAACCAGCAAGGCTCGAATATGGGCTGGACGTTGTGAGTAAAATCGGCTTATTTGCCACCCGACCATGGAAGCTGAAAAGAGAATCAGCACGGCACCGATCAGCTTGACCATACGACCTTCTCCTTTTTCAACGGATTCAAGTTCTGGTCGTAGATCGCCTGGATCGTGCCAACCCCATTCGAACGACTCAGCACAATATAACGAGTAAAGGTAGCGTGCTTGATCAGCTTGCCCAGCATGGGGCGCTGTGCCACCTCGTGAACTTCTGCTCCGTGAGCCGAACAAATGACCGAGACCCCAGCGTGAATCGCCTCCCAGACAGCTTCACCATCCTCCGGGCGCCCCACCTCGTCCACAATCAGCACATCAGGGGACATGGAGCGAATCAGCATCATCATGCCGATTGCTTTGGGACAAGCATCCAGCACATCGGTACGCGGTCCGACATCGCGTTGGGGTACTCCCAAGAGACATCCTGCCAGTTCAGAGCGCTCATCCACGATGCCTACCTTTCGACTGGAGGACCATTCGCTTCCATAGCTGATGGAGCGAGCGATATCACGCAACAGTGTGGTTTTCCCGCACATCGGCGGAGAAATGACGAGCGTGTTTTGGAGATTTCCTTTTTCGAAAAGGTAGCGCATTACCTTTTGTGCTACCCCTTTTTTCTCCCTTGCAATCCGTACATTGAAGCTGGTCACTTCGCGGATGCCTTTTACTTCTCCACGCTCCAGCACGACCTTGCCTGCGATTCCGATGCGATGTCCTCCTACCACCGTGATGTAACCCCGCTTCAGCTCTTCCTCCAGTGCATATAAGGAATGCTGACTTACCTTGTTCAACAGCTTGACCACTTGCTCAGCTGTAAACACCCAGCCCTGCCTTGCATGGGAGGTAATCTGACCAGAAGGAGTTACATAGCTGGTTTGCTGACCGTATCGAATTTCCAACGGCTGATTTTGCCGAAGACGTATCTCTTCCAGTACTTCTAGGACCGTGGAGGGAAGCGCGGTCAAGACACTGCGTACGGACGATGGCAATATCGCCAAAATCTCTTGCATGAAAGAAGCCCTCCTTTGCACGTGTCTGAAACGTATGCCGCTTTCATTGATGCCTTTGTCCATATTGACTTACCTCCATCCTATGCAGAGCTGGACGAGGTTTATGCCAAAAAGAGAGCGGCTCAGGAACGATATACAAAACGGTCATGACCGTTTTTCACAGAAAAAACCTGCCCCGGCGTATGGCACGTTTCAGGGCAGGCTAAGCAAAGTCTAGCTTGGAGGAGAAGGAGATAAGGTCAAGTCGGATTGATTGGTTCGAATCCGGCCTTTTCCTGGAAGGGCTCGATCACATAATGCAGATATCCTTCTTCATCCATACCTTCGTGGAATTTGATTCCTTTTTGACAGCTCGGACAAGTAAATTCATAGGAGGTATCAAACTCGTCTTCGTCTATCGACTCATACATGTACGCAGCTTCATCATCATCGAGATCAGCAAACTCATCTTCATCGTCGTCCACAGTCTCATAAAGAAGCTCATCATCATCGAACAAAAAAAGCTCCATTTCTCCCAGATCTTCATCGATCGCTTCGACGTAATCCTCGGTTTCCTCCAACCGCGTATGTAGCACGTGAATTTCCGCCTGCATATCATCGAGGATTTCAATCATTTCCGCTAGCATTTTACCCTCTGCACTCTGCGTGCCTACATCAAGTCCGTCAGCCAATCCACGCAAGTAAGCAATCCGGTTCTCCAAGGCTTCCATCAACGCAAACCCCTCCTTGTCATCTGGTACCCAAAGCTATCCTTCCCAGACAAGCAGAAGATTACCAATGGAATCTCTTGGTCACGCTACTTTCGCACACCGATCAGAATGCAGGAGATGCCAACCATAATCCAGGCAATCTTCGCAAAACTAATGCGATCAGAGATGCCGATCAGACCGATCGCAGTAGAAGTAAGCAATACCAGCGGACCAACAATGGCCAACCCCGAATTGATCAGAAGTGCTTTCTCCACTTGATTCACTTTTAAAATGAGCAAAGCAGCGAGAATTTCGAGACTGCCTGAAAAGACGCGGAGTGCCGCCATGCCCATGATCGCTTTTTCCCACATCGCTACTCGTCCCCCCTCGTTCCCACTCTATGCCTGTACCTATCGATTTCAGCACTCTTCCTGGGCAATAGCCCAAAGGCTGGCAGAGGTTCACTCCTTCTTTCCGCTGGGCATAGACTGCACTAAATGCGCAGAGAAATGAGGAAATCACCTATGCTAGAGTGCTTCAACCATCCCAATCATGCGATTCCTGCTGATTGGAGCGACCCCTCGGGTTACCGTTGTGCAAAAACGCATAAGTCAGGACTCACCATGGTCATCGACAAAGGCACCGGACTTTCTGCGTTCCGGGACACACTTGAGCTAGCGGCTCCCTATATCGACATTTGCAAGCTTGGCTTTGGCACTACTGCCCTCTACCCTCCCGACGTCCTCCAGCATAAGCTCCAGCTCGCCAAAGTGTACGACTTGCATATCATGCCTGGCGGAACCTTCTTTGAGATCGCCCTGCGCAAATCAACCTCCCTCTCATACATGAAAACGATCGCAAAGCTTGGTTTCAATGCTGTAGAAATATCGGATGGCACCTTTCCACTGTCAGCACAGCTGCGTAGAGAAGCAATCGTGGCTGGAGTCGAAGCCGGACTAACGGTGTATACGGAATTCGGAAAAAAAACAGCCCTTTATCGTGCAGAGCGAGAAGAGCTGCTGGAGACGCTTTCGCTCGATTTAGCCGCAGGCGCAAGCCATGTCATCGTGGAAGCGCGAGAAAGCGGTACGGTGGGTGTGTTTGATCAGGAAGGTAAATTCGACGAGCATTTCGTCCTGGATATCGTCGAAGCTGCGAAGGCAAATCGAGATCGGCTGATTTGGGAGGCTCCTCAAAAAGAGAAGCAGGTGAGTCTGATTCAGACCCTGGGTAGCAACGTACATCTTGGAAACATTGCCTATCATGACGTTTTGTCCGTCGAGACACTTCGAAGAGGCTTGCGGGGAGACACAGCAGTCAGTCTGGAGAAAAGGAGCGTCGCTCCGTGCGAATAGAAGTCGTCCCTACTGTCGAGGAAATACGCTTTGAACAAATCAGCAACCATGTCGTCATTGTCATCGATGTGCTCCGTGCCTCCAGTACCATAGTGACGGCTTTGGGAAATGGATTTGCTTCTGTACTGCCAGTGGAAACGATTGGTCAGGCTCAATCATTGCGTACGCCTACCTGCACGCTCGCCGGCGAACGCCACTGCAAAAAAATTCCCGAGTTCGATTACAACAATTCTCCTACACAGCTAGCTCGACATCCACAAAAAGGCGGACAGCTCATCCTGACGACAACCAACGGAACACGCGCGATCCAAAAGGCAGAAAGGGCACCTGCGCTACTCATCGGTTGTTTTTTAAATGCCACCGCATGCATGTCTTACGCTTTTCACCAAAAGCTCGACATCACTTTATACTGCGCAGGCACACGCTCTGAATTTGCCCTGGAGGATGGTTTGGCCGCCGGCTACATGATCAGTCTTGCGCAAGCCAAATACCCGATGCTCCAGGTATGCGATCTGGGCAAAGCTCTCATGGCGAGTTATTTGCATCTGGCTGATTCGATTGCGGACGTAATGCCACTCACTACAACGGGTAAAAGGCTAGTACAGCATCTGTTCACCGATGATATCGCTTACTGCGCCCAGCTGGATCACTATCAGTTGGTCCCCTACGTCAAGGAGAGACGCATACTCCCCTACCTTGTCTCATAAAGTGAAAGGAGAACAGGGACAGGGGTTTTGATTCCGATGATGTCTGGAGAAGTGATGCTTGTCATCCTGATTGTGATCGGTTTGATCGGCCGTTCACCCATAATAGCGACAGCTGCGAGTATCCTGTTGGTACTGAAGCTGACGGCACTGGAACGCTTTTTTCCGACGGTAGAACGCCGTGGACTGGAATTGGGTCTGCTCTTTTTAACCATTTCCGTCTTGGTGCCATTTGCGAGTGAAAAAATCTCCTGGCGTGACATTACGCCATTGTTTACGACGGCTATCGGTTTGATGGCACTGGCAGGTGGCGCAATGGCTACCTGGATGAACGGGAAAGGGCTCGACCTGCTTAGGACCGAACCCCACATGATCGTCGGCCTTGTCATTGGTTCGATTATCGGGATTGTCTTATTGCGCGGCATTCCCGTCGGTCCACTAATGGCTGCAGGCATTACAGCATTCATTCTCAAGCTGTGGGAGTGGCTGGGTGGCCGCTGAGCCTAAGACAAAAAAGAGCTGCACCCCTGGGGTACAGCCCTTTTCTGTCTTAGGCACCGCTCTATTAAGCGCGGGATACGTATGCTTCTGTACGTGTATCGATGATCAGGCGTTCGCCTTCTTCTACGAACAGAGGAACGTTAACCACAAAACCGGTTTCCAGCGTCGCTTTTTTGGTTACGTTGGAAGCAGTATCGCCTTTTACACCCGGTTCACATTCAGTAACAACCAGCTCAACGGTGTTTGGAAGTTGAATTCCAATCGTTTCTCCGTTGTACTGCATGATTTGCACGTTCATGTTTTCCTTGAGGAAACGAAGCTCACGCTCAATCTGGTTACGCGTGAACGTCAATTGCTCGTATGTCTCGGTATTCATGAAAGTGTAATCGTCGCCACTCGCATACAGGTATTGCATGGTGCTGGACTCGATGCGGGCAGGGTTTACTTTTTCACCGCCGCGGAAAGTCATTTCCGTTGTGTTGCCATTGCGCATGTTGCGCAGTTTGGAGCGAACAAAAGCCGCACCTTTTCCTGGTTTAACATGTTGGAATTCAAGCACCTGAAAGATGTTGCCGTCCACTTCAATCGTCAAGCCAGTCCGAAAATCGTTAACAGAGATCATGGTAGTCCTCCCAAATCAATCAATAAACAACCTCTATCGAAGTCTGCCCAAGGAATCTTTTTCCTCCTAAAGTGGCGACTGCGATACGGAGGTAGGTGCTTCTTGCTGCACCGGAATGTCTCCCAGCATGAGGCTCGATCCTTCCGATACAGTAACAGAAATAGTATAAATTACACCGGCAAAATGAGCAACTCTTTCGTGGACTTGTTTAGATTCTCATGTCCATCTGCTGTAATCCACACATCGTCCTCGATGCGCACTCCGCCCAGACCACTTACGTAAATGCCCGGCTCCATCGTTACCAGCATTCCTGGCTCCAGTACATACGTGCTGACGGTGGACAAGCCCGGTATCTCATGCACTTCCAACCCCAAGCCGTGACCGGCACTGTGTCCGTAAGCATCGCCGTATCCTGCCGCCGTAATGATGTCCCGAGTAGCCGCGTCCGCATCCTTGCAGCTTACACCCGGCTTCAGCGCCTCCAAACCAGCTAATTGTGCACGCAACACGATATCGTAGATCTCTTTCAACTTGGGGTCTGGCTCACCGACAGAAAGAGTACGTGTAATATCGGAGTTATAGCCTTTGTACGCTGCACCAAAATCCAGCGTCACCATCTCGCCCGCCTGAATCACTTTTTCTGAAGCTCGACCATGTGGCAAAGCACCGCGTGCACCGGAAGCGACGATCATGTCGAAAGCAGATCCGCTGGCGCCTTGCTTGCGCATGAAATATTCCAGCTCCAAAGCGACATCCACTTCACGTACTCCCGGTCTGATGAACCCTTGGATGTGTTCGAAAGCCGCTTCTGCAATACGAACTGCTTCACGGATGATAACCATTTCCGACTCGTCCTTGAACATGCGGATTTTCTCTACCAAGCCGTTGGTCGGAACCATTTCCACAGAGTCAAATGCCTGGCTCCAGTCTGAATAGGTCTGGAAAGACACGCTACCAGCTTCAAAAGCGAGTCGATTCACGCCGTTTTCTTTTAACAGACGAGCCATGCAATCGACAGCTTTGCGTTCATTGTTGATCACCTTGAAATCAGGCGCTTGCTCCTGTGCTTGTTCTACATAGCGGAAATCCGTTACGAGAAAGGAATCCTTGGCAGTCACAATCACCCATGCAGTCGAGCCTGTAAAGCCGCTCAAATAAAAGCGGTTTTCTGCCTTTTCCGTAATAAATGCATCTGCTCCCAATTGAGCCAGTTCCTCGCGAAGCTTGTTTATGCGTTTGCTCATTGTCTATACTCCCCTTTCTTTTCTTAACCCAGTCGAGAGCTCTGGATTTTTCGCACCAAAGCCCGTAGTGCCCACTCATATCCGTCTGCACCCAGGCCTACGATCTGCCCGATCACGATCGGTGCTATCACGGAATGGTGGCGGAATTTTTCCCTTGCATGAACGTTGGACATATGTATTTCGATAGTCGGCAGAACGACGCTGGAAAGAGCATCCCGTATGGCGTAGCTGTAATGCGTGAACGCCCCTGGATTGATAATGATGCCATCGTGTACGCCCATTGCCTGATGAATGGCGTCAATGATGTCGCCTTCATGGTTGGACTGAAAATGAGTCAGCGAACCACCAAACTCCTCCACCATTGTCTTCTCCAGATGCCCGACAATATCATCAAGTGTCTGGCTTCCGTATACCTCCGGCTCCCGCTTCCCCAACATGTTCAGGTTGGGTCCGTTTAACAACAACACGGAAATCATCTGTTCTGCCTCCCCTACGTCCGGTAAAAAAGTTTTTATTAATGAAAATATTCTACCATAAGCAATACAAACTTCAACAAAGGATTCACATCTCCTGTCTACCTTTGCAAAGATTGCGACTAATTTGTGCAAAGGATGGATATTCGTCCATCCTTTAATGATCAGCTTGCTCCAAGCTCAAGGTCATTCCGATGAAAAGGCCATAGGACAGAAACCACGCCGCTTCCGTGCTCAATGTAGAAATTTCCCATTTTCCGATGCGGAAGAAAAAACCTACCGCAAGCAAAAGCAGCACACCGTAGAGCAGTCCATTCCACCAGATCCGTGACCTGGAAAACAACAGCATATACAGAAACGAAGCAAGCAGGGAACAAACGAAAAGAACGAGCGCCCCCATCGCTGCTCCCGCAAATGTTTTTTCTCCGGTAATTCCCATAAACGGACGAGCAAAAGTAGACAATCCGTACGGGGTAAAATGAAAGAAATGTAAGCCCATGCGCATGATTCCCCAGAATATCGTGCCCCAGAAGGCTACCTCCAAAAACTTGCTGATCGATATCCGATTGCGTGTCTGTGAACGGTTTTGTTCAGCCGTGGCTTCGCCTGTTCCTTTTCGTGATTTTGTCAAATCCACTTCCCATCACCTCGCAATTAGTATGCGCGGTTCTCCCTACGCCATTCCAATTCTTTACACGCCAATCAACTGCATGTAGATTCAACGCTCCATTTCCGTTAGAATAAAAAGTGAGGAAGGTGATAGCAGTTGACGCAACAAAAAGTGCCAAACTACGGTGGCCAGGCTGTAATTGAAGGTGTCATGTTCGGCGGCAAAACCGTAACCGTAACAGCTGTACGTACAAAAAATCAAGAAATCGAGTATTTTGAAGCTCCGCGAACGGAATATACATGGATAAAGCCCTTAAAAAAGATTCCATTTCTACGTGGACTGGTAGGATTGATCGAAGCAAGTGCAAATGGAGCCAAGCATCTCAACTTTGCATCTGAGCGATACAGTTTGGATTCGGGAGAAGAAGTCTCCGAAGGCCCGTCGAAACTGACCATGATTTTGGGTGTGGCACTCGTCGGCGTCTTATCCTTCTTGTTCGGAAAGTTTGTCTTTACGTTAGTACCCGTTTTTCTAGCCGATTTTCTTTTGGGCAAATGGGTTCCGGACGGCGTTCCGCAAACCTTGGCAGAGGGTGGCTTCAAGATTCTCCTGCTGCTCGGCTACATCACAGCAATCGCCAAAGCCCCTATTATCAAAAGGCTGTTTCAGTATCACGGGGCAGAACATAAAGTGATTAACGCCTTTGAGTCTGGGGTAGAATTAACGGTAAAGAATGTACAAAAATTTTCCACACTCCATTACCGTTGTGGTAGCAGCTTTTTGATCTTCACTGTGTTTGTTGGAGTCGTCATATACTCCTTGTTTGATTACCAATCGCTCACTGAACGGGTCGTACAGCGGATCGTTCTGTTGCCACTTGTAATCGGTGTCTCGTACGAAGTTCTTCAATGGACGAACATGCTGCGCGATACACCTGTTCTGCGCTATTTGGGATATCCCGGTCTGTGGCTGCAAAAGATCACAACGCGCGAACCAGATGACAGCCAAGTAGAAGTGGCCATCGCCTCTTTTCAAAAAATGCGTGAGCTGGACCAAAAACAAGGACAGGAACGTTTGGTGACTACTGGATAACGTCTTAACGTGCGGCAATCTTTTTATTCCCTTTGAGGTGAGGCCCTATGTTACGCCGAATTCCACCTGTGATTCTGATTGTGATACTGCTTGCGATTTACGGTTTCTTAGTTACGTTCATTTCAGATCCAATCAACACCTTGATTGTGTTGGGTTTATCGGTCTTGCTTTTTCTGGGTGTCCGTCACTTCCTGCGGACGGGTAAATTTTTTTCCCGACCCGCTGTGCCGCGCAAACCCTATCAACCCAAGCCAAAGACCAACTCCGTGCGTTCGGCTGGGAAAAAGCCAGCCCAACCTCCGCCAAGGAAAAACCACCCATTCCGCGTAATCGATGGAAAAAAGGGAAAAGGAAAAGGAAAAGCAAACGACAAGCAATCTGACCAGGATTCTCAGAACAATCTCTTCCAATGAATGACGAACACGGAAATTGCAAAAAACAGGTTGCCATTCAACATGGCAGCCTGTTTTCTATTAAACCAAGCGCTTCGGTGTTTGACTTCGAAACACTTCTACATAATTCTGAAAGTTCCAATGGTTCAGGAACCTCCTCGCTGACTCTTCCCCTGACAAAAACAATTCCTTTCTCATCTCTGGGGATAATTGAAATTGAGTAGCACGCACACCCAGCGTATTGATGAAAATCGTGCGAACCGCATGCGCTTTATCCACAAAAAGGCGATCGTGGGCATCCAGCATCGTCATCAATAGGCTTCGTGTAAAGGTAAACAGTCCGCTCACGTTGGCTTCCTCAGATTTCGACTGCTTGTCAGTTAATCGAAAGCCAATAGTCGGCCATTCCGGCACACCTGGGACATCAAACAACCAAACCGGATAGTTGCTGAGCAATGCCCCATCCACAATGTAGTTCGGCTTGCCGTCCTTCTTGATCCGAACCGGCTGAAAGAAGAATGGGATCGAGGATGACATCCGTACGGCACGAGCGACCGAAAAATTCTCCGGCATCAAATCGTACTCCACCAGGTCATCAGGCAGGACGAGCATCTTTCCTCTGCTGATATCCGATGCGATAATTCTCAACTTGCCAGGCGGCAGATCACCGAAGGTTCGCACTCCCTTGCGCCGTAGCAGCTCCTCGACAAAAAGCTCGATCCTGTCCCCGCGATACATGCCCTGATGCATGATCAATTCGATTACGGGTCCCACATACGGCAGATGTCCCAGCCCTGTTTTTTTAAGAAAATAGAGATAGTCCAGCTCTTCAAATATGGGCTTCAATTCACGACCCGTATAACCCGCACTCAGTAAAGCCGCGACGATGGAGCCTGCTGATGTTCCTGCCAGCTTTTCCCAGGTGTATCCATTCTGCTCCATGACCTCCAAAGCTCCTACAAAGGCTATCCCTTTTACCCCGCCGCCCTCAAACACGGCATCCGCCCTCATCCAGCCACCTCCTGTCGTTGCTCTCTATATCCATATAAGGAAATGGCTTATCTCATGCGAAAGCGAAAAACGCAAACCGTATCCGGCTTGCGTTTTTGACTGATTTCCTATTCTTCTTTTTGTTCATCCTCTAGTCTGATACGATGCAGTTCATCCATGCGGGATGGATCACCCTGAAAGTACTGCACCAAATACTCGATACAGGTTATCGATTCCCAGCTGAGATGATGTTCAATTCCCTCGACATCCTGATAAATGTGGCTCTCATCTACTCCGATGATCCGCATGAACTCTTCGAGCAGGCTGTGGCGATCCACCAATCTCTTCCCGATCTTCTTCCCTTTTGGCGTCAGCACCAGGCCACGATATTTTTCATAAATAAGATATTTGTCTTTGTCGAGCTTTTGAACCATCTTCGTGACCGAAGAGGGATGTACTTCCAACGCTTCAGCAATATCAGAGACTCGAGCATAGCCCTTTTCTTCAATTAAGCTGTAAATGCGTTCTAAATAGTCTTCCATGCTCGGCGTCGGCATGCGAACCCCTCATTTCCAAACCGTATTTCGGACGGCCAAAAAAGGCACGTAAAAATATCATACCTTGGAATGAGAATGATTTGCAAGATTTACCTGACCTATAACAGCTGTTTTTCTTTGCTTGCGTTCATGAATTGTACGAATTCCACCAGTTTCGTACCAAGTATTTCCAATCTGGCCTGCAAGGCTTCATCCTTTAGCCTGCCATCAGAAGTAAAAGCGTTGTATGCGGAAGGTATAGTCGGACTGGATGGTAGCGGCCATGCATGCAAATTTCGCATGATTTGGTTCAGCGTATTGACTGTATTCGTCGCCCCCAAACTGCCCCCTGCCACTCCTAAAAGCGCTACCTGTTTATCCTTTAAGTGACGTCCTTCCAAAAAATCAAGACTGTTTTTAAGTGCGCCTGTCAGCGAGCCGTGATACTCCGGCGAACCGATGACCAAGCCATCCGCATCCTCGACAGCCTGGATGAAGCGGTGCACCACGTCCGGGTAGGTAGAAGTGTCGCTGCGACCATCATAAATCGGGAGCTGCCATTCTGCCAGATGGATGAGTTGGGTATCAGCTCCTGCTCGCTCGGCAGCCTTTAGTACAATCGATACGGCTTTTTGAGTTGTGGAATCAGCTCTCATGCTGCCAGCAATTCCGATAATTTTCATGACTTCACCTCATCGCATAATCTCGTGAGTATTTCTTTGTACAGTATACGCAACTTGCTATATTTTGTAAACATATATGTTTGTTTAATGTCTCAGTTCTGAACATGCCCTATTCGCTCATACACTTGTACCAAGTTGGAAATAAGGATGATGCCTATGGACAAATACGCTTGGCAGATCGCTGCACTTTTCGCAGGAGCTGCACTCGGAGGGACGTACCTGGGCGGATATGAATGGTTACGTTTTTTCGCCTACTTCGGTTCTTGGGGAACACTCGGGATCGTATGCGCCAGTGTCGGCCTGGGTTGGTTTGGCTATCACGTGCTGATCGTCTGTCATCGGCATGGAATCCGCTCCTTGCATGATTTGTATCTGCATTGCTTTGGCGAGTCGATCGCTCCTACCTTATCGGCATTGACCCATTTTTTTCTGCTCACGTATGCCGGAGTCATAGCAAGTCAATACGCTGGCTCTTTCGCTACAGGAACGGTAGCATGGATCATGATCGTCATACCGTCATTGATCGCCGTGTTTTTTCTGATAGGCGGCCGAAAAAGAATGATTACCGGTGCTTCCGTGATTCTGTCAACTGGCTTTCTCTTATTCCTGTTGATTTTCATGGAACAGCTGCATGTACCGATTCCCTCGCTCAGCTATCAATTAAACCTGTACTGGCTGATCCACGCATTTTTGTATTTAGCTCTTCATTATTTATTGTGCCTCGTCTTTTGTTTGCCCTTGATCAGCCGCATACCCGATGAAGGCACGATACGATGGGGAGTAGGACTGGGCAGTCTTTCGTTCTTTGTGCTTGCCATGCTCGGTCAAGCCATTCTTCTGGCTTATTGGCATGACGTACACGCGTCGCCGATGCCAATCAGGTTCATCCTGTCACAGCTCATCCCTTTTGGCGATTGGCTACACGTTCTGCTGTCCTTGTTCCATATCGGCATCTGGCTGGCTATTCTGATCTCCTCTCTTGCTTTACCGGTATCCGTCCGTCACGATCTTCAACTGAAGCCGCTCGTCTTGGTTATGGTAGGAACGATGTTCATCGTCGCATTGATATCCCTGATCTTCCCGAGGAGTGCTTCCCTTTTGGCAACAGGTGCAACGTACTGCGGAATACTCTTGCTGCTTCGCATGTACTGGATCAAACGAAAGCAAACCTGATATCAGAACTGCTATTGTGCACAGAAAAAAGCGTCCATGTCTCAGGACGCTTTTTGGCATTATTGAACCTCTTCATCCAAGCTATCTTTCCATTCAGGCAGGTTGTCATGCACAGGCTTCGGATAGGCTGGTGACTGAGGATCGGTGATGGGGCTGACTGCATCCAGCAGAGCCTGTGTGGCTTCTGCCAAATGCTCGCGACTGACGCTCTCTGGTGTATCTGGCTGCTGACCTTTTCCCGGCTGTCTTGTCAAGAAAGCTGTCGGTACATCGGAACCAAACAGGATTTGAGTACTCCCGAATACCGCCGTGTCGGAACCTGAGATCACCTGTACCCCTGCCTCTTGAATCAGCTTGACGGGAAGCCTCTCTGCTCCCCCATTCGACGTTGCCACCAACTGCCCCGCGTCCTTTTTCCCCAAGGCATCCAGCACTATAGCGGCTACGATTTTGCTTTTTTCTCGTTCTCCCAGGCTTTTGACAAAGCTGCGTGCTCCCTGATTGCCAGCCGTCGAGGCACCAAAGCTGACCAGCTGAATGTCTGTATCAGATGGTTGCTCCGCGAGGATTCTCGCTGCCTCCAGCATGACTGCGACTCCCGATGCCCCCTGGTCCGCTCCCTGCGAATTTGCCAAGGAGTCGTGACGCGCGGCCAGAAGTACCACTTGACCTCGATTGTCTGACGTGGCTGGACGATTGGCCAAAATCGAATACGACGTATGCCGAAGGGTCAAGGCTCCATCCACCTTCATGGTGGCCATAGCGCCCCCCTGATTCATTTTGGCACGCAACAGTTCTCCCTGACTTTTGGAAATCCCCACTACCGGTACCGCCATATCGAGCGGAGCACCCAATGAGCCCTTCCACATCTGATCCCGGTCATTTTGAATGATGAGTCCAGCTGCTCCTGCGGCTGCCGCCTGTCTCACTTTTTCACTGTATGGAAGACTCCCCCGTTTCACCAGGGCGATCTTTCCTTGAACATCTGTCTGTTGAAAATCGGCTGCCGTCCCTTCCCCGCATGCTACGACCATTCCACTGGCAATTCCGTTCGGAGCGTATGTAAACCCATGCAGACTCCAGGTTACCCCAGGCACCCCCTCTACCTGTAAGGAAAGGGTCGTAGGCTTTCGATAGGAGTAGTAAGTAAAGGGCTGCAGCTTGGTTTGATAGCCGTACGAACGCAAAGTAATTTCTATGTACACACCTGCGGCAAATTCCGTCTCGGTTGCTGGTGGGCGCGGGATTTTTGCCAGATATTCCACATGCTCATAAAGAAGGTCTGGATCGACCTGTGCTGACACCTGGCTGTTCACTACTGTTGGTGAGAAGGCAAGCAAAGGCGTTAGCAATAGCACGCTTGCAAGTGCTGTTTTCAAGGCGTAATGGCGTATGATCTGCAAGTCAATCTCCCCCTTCACCCGTTTGTACGTCTTATTATGAGCCGGGAAAACTGGCAGCGTCTAGTCAGAATAGTTAGTCAAATACCAGCATTCACCGTCAGTGAACGACAGCTTTTCTCCCGTTTATTCCTCTATCGATCTAATTCCTTTGTCGAATTCATGTTGGGCCTACGTTTTCGAGTATGAAGATTCTTTATGGAGACCCCTTGCTATCTGAAAAATGATTGATACTTGTTTTGCTATTTTGAAATTGACCATGATCTGACGAGATGCTAAGGTGAAATCAGTGGTTCAGGAACGCACGATTAGAGGAGGATTAACCATGCTATATGTGGATGGAAAATGGGTTGAATCAGGATCTGCAGCCGTTGATCCCGAAGATCGAGGTTACAACTTCGGAGACGGCATCTATGAAGTCATTCGTATTTACAAAGGAAAGCTGTACCAATGGGATGGCCATATCGCACGCCTGTTTCGCTGTGCAAAAGAAATCAAGCTGGACATGACCTGGACCGAGAAGGAGCTTCTCGACATCGCCCAGCAGCTGCTGGAAAAAAATAAGATTACATCCAATGACGATGCCATCCTGTACATGCAGGTGTCGCGTGGAATCTCACCGCGCGCTCACGATATTCCCGGCAGTTCCAAGCCTGTCCTGATGGGCTTTGTCAGACTCAAGGACCGTCCACTCGCTGATCATAAAAAAGGGTTGACCACCAAACTGATTGACGATATCCGTTGGCTGCGTTGCGACATCAAATCGTTGAGCCTTTTGGGCGCAGTACTCGTCAAGCAATACGCCAAGGACGCAGGCGCACAGGATGCGATTCTGCATCGAGATGGCATCGTAACCGAGTGCAGTGCTGCCAATCTGTTCGCAGTGAAAAACGGCGCCCTCTATACACATCCTGCCAACAATCTGATCTTGCGTGGGATTACCCGTGAAATCGTGATTGAACTGGCGAAAAACAATGGCATCGCTGTACACGAAGAGCCGTTCGATACAACTTTCCTGATGCAAGCCGATGAGCTCTTCCTGAGCAGTACGACTGCTGAAGTCATGCCTCTCATCTCTGTAGACGGCCAGGCGATTGCGGATGGCCAAGTAGGAGCTGTAACGAAAAAGCTGCAAGCCTTGTTCGAACAGCATATTGAGGCAGCAGTCCTCGTATAAAAAGAACGAAGCTCTCCTGGTCCACTGCGACCTATCGGAGAGCTTCGTTTTTTCACCGACGCATATTCCACTCTTCTGTTCCGTACCTCGTTTGAGCCAGCTCATGAGCCAGCTCCTGCTCTTCTGCTGTCAGATCGGATGCCACCAGCTCGACGTCCAAGCCCGAAGCAAAGCCGCGTCCAAATGCCTCGATGGATTCCTGCAAGCCGATCGGGCGTGTACTCACTTCATTGATGGTCACTGCTTTTTGGCGAAAGCTCTCCATCATGCGCTGCTTGACTCGTTCGGACGGAAAATTCAACAGGGAGAACAAGAGCTCGACGTCCATATCGAGCAGGATAGACCCGTGCTGCAGGATGACCCCTTTTTGTCTGGTCTGGGCGCTCCCCGCCACTTTTTTTCCTTCTACCACCAGTTCGTACCAGGATGGTGAATCGAAGCAGGCAGATGACCCTGGAGAAGTATATTTTTCTTTTTCCTCTTCACTGGCGAGCGACACCATTTCAGCACTCAAGCCCAGATTCTGAAATCCATGCAACAGACCCATGCTGATAATTTTGTAGGCCTCTGTCACACTGGATGGCATCTTGGGATGCTCCTCCGATACAATCACGCTATACGTTAGTTCCTTGTCGTGGAGCACCGCTCTGCCCCCTGTAGGGCGACGAACGAACCCCAGACCTTGTCTATGTACTTCTTCCAGATTGATCTCTTTAACAGCTTTTTGAAAATAGCCGATGGACAGAGTAGCCGGGTCCCACGTGTAAAAGCGGACGGTAGGTGGTACTTTCCCTTCTCCATGGAGCTGCAAAATAGCCTCATCCACTGCCATATTCATCGCTGGTGACATCGGTTCTGTCACAATAAAGCGCCATTTTTCCATCATTTACGCCTCCTCTTAACCCTTTCATTGTACGCAGAAGATCGAAGCATCCACAACCCTCAGGGCGTTCACCTTGCAGTTTGCTCGATCAGCTCCAGTACCTGCTTCAAGGCATCCTCTTGTCGAATCTGCCTCATGGCAGCAGCATAACCTGTTCGACGCTCCCATACCTGCAAAAGGTCTTGCAGAAACCGCTCGTTGCTGAGCTCTTCCTCCTGCAGCACCTGGCAAAAGCCCTGTTTTTCAAACGAACGGGCATTCAAAATCTGATCGCCCCGACTTGCCGCTTTCGATAACGGAATCAAGAGCATAGGCTTGGCTAGCGCCAGAAACTCGAAAATGGCATTGGAGCCCGCTCTGGACACTACCAGATCGGATATGGCAAGCAAATTGGGCAGCTCTTCCTGTACATACTCAAATTGACGATAGCCGTCATATTGCAGACTCTCCTCCATCTGTCCTTTTCCGCAAATATGAACGATTTGGAATTTCTCCAGCAGTGTAGGCAAATTTGCACGAATCGCATCATTGATCCGCTTGGCTCCTAGGCTTCCCCCCATCACCATCAGCACAGGTTTGTGATGAGAAAACCCACAGGTAATGAAGCCTTCCTGCCGATCTCCTCGCTTCAGCTCCTCCCGCACAATCGCTCCGACGTAAACCCCTTTGTGTTTGGGGATGTGGCTAAGCGTTTCGGGAAACGTCGCGCATACCTTACTTGCGAACGGGATGGAGATACGATTCGCCAGTCCAGGTGGGAGATCGGACTCATGGAGCACAACGGGAATTCGATTGATCCATCCACCCATTACGACGGGTACAGAAACAAAACCACCCTTGGAGAAAATGACATCTGGTTTCCACGTTCGCAAAAAGCGGGCTGCCTCCCAGACCCCTTTGCTGACACGGAGCGGATCGGTCACATTTTTCCAGTCGAAATACCGACGTAGTTTACCTGTAGAAATCGCAACGTATCGAACACCTGGCAGATCTTTGGTCAGCTCTCGCTCGATACCTGCAGCTGAACCGATATAGGCAACTTCCCAGCCCTCCTCCAAAAAATGAGGGATACAGGCGAGATTGACCGTCACATGGCCAGCGGACCCTCCCCCTGTAAATACGATGCGTTTTTTCATCCCACTCTTCCTTCCCGACGAGTATCCTACCATCCATCGTATCACGAAAAGGAAAAAACCGCCCGAAACGAAAATGGGCGGTTGCTAGCAGAAGCAAAGCATTATTGTGCCTGGTAGCGAAGAACGGGCTTACGTGCCGCAGTTGCTTCATCCAGTCGCTTGACCACTGTCGTATGTGGAGCTTCCTGGACGATTTCCGGATTCTCTTCACATTCACGTGCAATTTGCAGCATAACATCGATGAATTCATCCAACGTCTCTTTGGTCTCCGTCTCGGTCGGCTCGATCATCATGCACTCATCTACAATCAGTGGGAAGTAGATGGTTGGCGGATGGTAGCCGAAGTCCAGCAAGCGCTTTGCGATATCGAGCGTGCGCACACCCAGTTTCTTTTGCAGAACACCGGAGAGAACGAATTCGTGCTTGCACACACGGTCATACGGTAATTGATAGGCGGTTGCCAAGCGACGCATCATGTAGTTGGCATTGAGAACTGCATTTTGAGATACCTGCAGCAAGCCTTCTGGACCCATTGTACGAATATAGCTGTATGCACGGACGAGAATGCCGAAGTTCCCGTTGTAGCCTTTTACCCGTCCCATCGATTGTGGACGGTCGTTATCCCAGTAGAACATGCCTTCTGTGTTCTTGGCAACGATCGGCTTAGGCAGGAATGGCTCCAGAATTTTTTTCACACCGACAGGACCAGCTCCCGGTCCACCGCCACCGTGTGGCCCCGTGAAGGTTTTATGCAAGTTGAGGTGAACGACGTCAAATCCCATGTCTCCTGGTCGAGCGATGCCCAGAATCGCGTTGGCATTGGCTCCGTCGTAATAGAGCAGGCCGCCTGCTTCATGGACGATCTGCGCCATTTCCACGATATCCTCTTCAAACAGGCCCAGTGTATTTGGATTCGTGAGCATCAATGCAGCCGTGTCAGATCCTACCGCTTCGCGCAAAGCCTGAATATCTACCAGTCCGCGCTCATCAGATGGGATCGTTACCGTTTCCAGACCTGCTACAGCAGCAGATGCCGGATTGGTGCCGTGAGCGGAGTTCGGCACGATTACTTTGGTGCGATGACCTTCTCCGCGGCTTTCATGGTACGCACGGATCATCATCAAACCTGTCCATTCGCCCGCTGCACCTGCCGCAGGCTGCAAGGTGACGGAATCCATACCCGTGATTTCCGCCAGCTCCTCCTGCAGGTTGTACAACAGCTCCAATGCGCCTTGTACGGTCTCTTCAGGCTGGTACGGATGCGTCTGTGCAAAGCCAGGATAGCGTGCAATATCCTCGTTGATCTTCGGATTGTACTTCATCGTGCAGGAGCCGAGCGGATAGAATCCGTTGTCTACCCCGTGATTGCGGCGAGACAGCTCCGTATAGTGACGAACCAGCTGGAGCTCGGATACCTCCGGCAGTTCGGCTGGCGTTTCACGAATCAAATGCTTCGGCAAGAGACTGGCGACGTCCACTTCGGGTACATCCAGCTCCGGCAGATTGTAGGCAACCCGTCCTGGCTTGCTCATTTCAAAAATCAGTGCTTTCTCCTGGTCGTTACGCACGAGTGATCGCCTCCAATTCCTGCACCAATGTGTCGATTTCTTCTTTTGTTCTCAGCTCGGTCACGGCCAAGAGCGTATGCCCTGCCAGCTCTGGATAGTCCAATCCCAGATCGTAACCACCGATGATGCCTGCATTCAACAGCTGCTTGTTTACGTCAGCCACCGGTTTGGACAGCTTCACGACAAACTCGTTGAAGGAAGGAGCGCTATAGACGATCTCCAATCCTTTTGCCTGCAAGGCTTGCTTGGCATAATGCGCTTTTTGCAGGTTGATCATTGCCATTTCCTGAACCCCTTGTTTCCCCAATGCAGTCAGTGTAATGGAGGCTGCCAAAGCTAGAAGTGCCTGGTTGGAACAAATATTGGAAGTCGCCTTTTCACGACGAATATGCTGTTCACGCGCTTGCAGGGTCAGAACAAAACCTCGTTTTCCGTTTTCATCCTTGGTTTGACCCACAATGCGGCCCGGCATTTTGCGCATCAGCTTGGTTGTAGTAGCAAAATAACCACAATGCGGTCCGCCAAATGAAGCAGGAATCCCGAACGGCTGCATGTCACCGACGACAATGTCTGCACCCAGTTTGCCTGGCGCTTCCAGAACACCTAGAGCTAGCGGATTGGAGGATACGACCATCAAGGCGCTATTGCCATGTACAATCGGTTCAAATGTCGCCAGATCTTCGACGTTGCCCAGGAAGTTCGGGTATTGCAGGATGACAGCTGCAGTTGAGTCATCGATGATCGCTTCGAGTGCGGCCGGATCCGTCACGCCCTCGCTGTTGATGCCTACCTCTACCAGCTCTACACCTTGACCATACGCGTAGGATTTCAACACGGCGCGAGATTCCGGATGTACGGCACGGGATACGATCACTTTTTTCTTGCCTGTCTGACCGGATGCCATCATCGCTGCTTCTGCAAGAGATGTCGCTCCATCGTACATGGAGGAGTTGGCTACTTCCATACCAGTCAGTTCACTAACCATCGTCTGGTATTCAAAGATCGCCTGCAGCTCTCCTTGGCTGATCTCAGGCTGGTACGGCGTATAAGCGGTGAAGAACTCGCCGCGCAAAAGCATATGGTTGACGGTGCTTGGAATGTAATGCTGATACACGCCAGCTCCAAGAAAGTTGACATGCGTGCTAAAGTTGACGTTTTTGCTGGAGAGACCGGTAAAGTATTTGACCAGCTCCGGTTCAGATAGTGCCTCTGGAATCTGAATGGGACCCTTGGAGCGGACTTCCTCCGGGATGTCGGCAAAAAGCTCTTCAATACTGGAGATCCCTAGCGTCTCCAGCATTTCGCGCTTGTCCTGATCGGTTTGGGGCAGGTAGCGGTATTTCACGTGTATTGTCCTCCTTAATAGGATGGTAGTTTGAGTGCTATCCGTTTTTGGGGCGTTTGTAAAATGGCGCTGGAACAACTTCCGCCTTGAGGCGTTTGCCACGAATCTCTACATCCAATGATGTGCCAAGCGCAGCATATTCACTCTTCACCAGCGCGAGACCCACATTCTTTTTCAGTGTCGGCGATTGCGTCCCTGTCGTGACTTCCCCGATCTGTTCATCCCCTGAAAACACTGGGTAATGACTGCGCGGGATTCCTCGATCGATCATCTCGATGCCTACCAGCTTGCGTGCTGGACCGTTTTCTTTTTGCGCCTTCAATACTTCCTGACCGATGAAAGGCACTGCCTTGTCTACCTTGACCGCAAAGCCGATTCCCGCTTCGATTGGCGTAATCCCTTGGCTCAGCTCCTGACCGTAGAGGGGCAGTTTGGCTTCAAAGCGCAAGGTGTCGCGCGCTCCCAATCCGCACGGGATCAATCCGTCTTCTTTTCCTACTTCCAGCAGGCGATCCCACAGCTGTGCGACTTTGTCTGCCTGCATGTAGATCTCAAATCCGTCCTCACCGGTATAACCGCTGCGGGAAACCAATGCTGGTACGCCATCTACGAGCACGTCCCGTTCAAAACGGAAGAAGCCGATTTGCGATAGATCTGTCTCTGTCAGTTTTTGCAAAATGGATTCTGCGAGCGGACCCTGTATTGCCAGCTGCGCGGTCTCCTGTGAAATGTTTTGAAGGGTTACACCTTCCATCAGGTGCTCCTGCATCCAGGCGACATCCTTGTCAATATTCCCTGCGTTAATCACCAACAAATAATGGTCGTCTGCATATTTGTACACCAGCAGATCGTCTACGGTGCCGCCATCGGGGTAGCACAGCACGCTGTATTGCGCTTGGCCAACAGCCAGCTTGGATACGTCGTTGGTCGTCATGTACTGGAGATAGTCGAGTGCCTTGTCTCCTCTTACTTCGACTTCTCCCATGTGGGAAACGTCAAACAGACCTGCCTTTGTTCGAACTGCCTCGTGCTCTTGTGTAATGCTTGAAAACTGTACTGGCAGCTCCCAACCACCGAAGTCGATCGTTTTGCCACCGTACTTGGTATAGCTGGCGAATAGCGGCGTTCGTTTCAAATCAGACATGAATGGCACCTCCGTGAGTTATACCTTCATTACTTCAAAAAAATAAAGAAAGAAAGACAGGGAAGAAGAAATGGGAACACCAAAAAGCTGGCGCCCATTTCTCCTCCCCTGTCCTTGGTACCTGAGAGTTACCTTGCATGCATGGCGAACAGCTATTGTCCGCCTGCAAGTTTCCCCTTTGGTGGCTCATTCGAGCTCTCTCCAGAGTTGCGTCCAGTAGAGGTACTTTTGCCTGAGAGATTCACCGTTTCCGGCTTGCTCCTTCGGCGCTGCTGTGCAAGCAGTCTCTCCCTGCTACTATCATTCGCGTTGGATATTTGGCCATACATAAGTTCTTCATATGATTCCATACTAAGAGATGAACTTCTCCTTTATCCTACCATGAGAGTTCGCACTTGAAAACATACATTTCCACATCAACTATTAAAAATCTTAACGAAATCATAGAGTACCTTTCAAACGTTTGTGTTTTATGGTGGTGAAATGAAAGATATGGCAAAGCTGCAAAAAGGAGAAACCATTATGCCGAATGTTCCTGTTTCATTCGATACCCACTGGATCAATCCCCTGACAGAGCGGATGCATGAGGACGGGCCTTGGGACAAGTTGGAACTGTTCAAGCTCGCTTTGGAAGCTGAAGAAGCCATGGCTGTACGAGACTTTGACCAGCTGCAATGCTTGAAGTACTTGCCACAGCTCACCCCTTACCCTCATCAAATGGAGACGGCAGAGCGTGTCCTCAACGACATGCGCGGACGTGCCATCCTCGCTGACGAAGTAGGGTTGGGCAAAACCATCGAAGCCGGCCTGATCATGAAAGAATACATGGTGCGCGGGTTGGCAAAAAAAATATTGATCCTGGTCCCTGCCTCGCTGGTCATCCAATGGACCAAGGAATTGAATCAGAAATTTGGCATTCCTGCCGTTGCACAAAAAAAAGAATACATGTGGCGCCAGCACGATGTCGTCGTTGCCTCAATCGATACGGCAAAACGCGACCCGCATCGTCGGCACGTAACGGATATCGAGTACGACATGCTGATCATCGACGAAGCTCACAAGCTCAAAAACAAACGAACCCGCAATTACCAGTTCGTCAAAGAAGTCCGGAAAAAGTACTGCCTGCTCCTGACTGCTACACCTATTCAGAATGAAATGGACGAGCTGTACAACTTAATCAATTTGCTCAAGCCTGGGCATTTGGGCCATACGTCTTCTTTTGCCTCCAATTATGTAGAAGGAAAACGCCAGGCGAAAAACAACGACGCTTTGCGAACAGAGATTGAAAAAGTGATGATTCGCAACAAACGCAGTGATGGAGGCATCCATTTTACCAGCCGTCGTGTTCAATCCATACCTATTTCGCTTACGGCTGAAGAAATGGACCTGTACGCGGGGGTTACCCGCTTCGTTCGCGACCAGTATCGATCCGGCGCGGGCGGCTTTAACTCTCTCGCACTCATTACCCTGCAGAGAGAAGTCTGCTCCAGCAAGGAAGCATCCTTCATGACGCTGTATAATATGCATCAACGTCTTCCCGAAGACTCACCGCTGAGACAGGAAATCATGGAGCTGGTCGAGCTGATCAAACGTATCGACACTCACTCCAAGGCTGCCAAAACAGTCGAGCTGATCCAGCAGATCAACGACAAAGTGATCATTTTCACAGAGTACCGTGCCACACAAAATTACTTGCAAAAATACTTGCATGATCACGGCATCACCTCTGTTCCCTTTCGAGGAGGCTTCAAAAGAAGCAAAAAAGACTGGATGACGGATCTGTTCCAAAGTCGTGCACAGGTTTTGATCGCGACAGAAGCTGGCGGTGAAGGGATCAACCTGCAATTTTGCAATCAAGTCATCAATTACGACATGCCCTGGAATCCGATGCGTGTCGAGCAGCGAATTGGCCGTGTTCACAGGCTCGGCCAAAAAAGAGATGTTCATATTTACAACCTGTCAACAGTGGGCACGATTGAAGAACACATCTTGAACCTGCTCTATGAAAAAATTGATTTATTTGAGATGGTGATCGGTGAGCTCGATGACATCGTGGAAAGGCTGAGTCTAAGCCAGTCGCTCGAAGAAAGCCTCGTGCAGATTATCATGGATTCCCGAAGCTCTGGGGAGATGGCGCTCAAGCTGGACAACATGGGGCAAGCCATCCGGGCGATCCGTCAGACCAAACCGAGTCCCTCTCTTGCAGAAGCAGCAGATCAATGATCCTGATCCAAAAACTGAAGGGAGGTTATCGCTATGCAACAAGAACAGGTCAGACAATTTGTGGAGCGTTACCTCGCTTCCTTTTCCGCACATATCGTAGAATCCCATCCTGACTATTTGACAGTGAAGCTGCCTGTTGAGATTGACAAGGATATCGGCAACCGCCCTTTTTACTGGAGCTGGGTAGAAAAAATGAATCTGGCATACCAGCCGTTGGTCCTTACATTTGCGTTTCACCCAGATCGTATGCCGGATGGAATGCGTGCCGAGTACATTCATCTGGGAGCAGGACGAATGCAGCAAATCTTTGCCTCGACAAAAAAGCACGGACAATTCGTATGCATGTATGAGCAGACCAAGAGTGTATGGCCTTCCTCCGGTACTCGCCGATCCACTCCTCTGGTGCCCTGGCTAGGTTTGAACCTGAAAATTTCTCTGCTCTGTGATAAGAAACGAGACATTCTCATGTACCTCGGGATCAATCTTCATGAGCCCAGGATCGTCCATGATTTCACCTCTTTTCTGTTTCGACTGCCATTATCGCCTGCAATTCCGGATTATTTTTATACCTTGGATCGGCGCATTACGCTATCGCAGGCTGTCCACATGACCCAGCAGGAGGTTTCGAGAGTACTGGATTTGGAGGATCAGAGCTGGGCTAGCGAAGCAAGATCGCGGCTGGATGAGGAATTGGCTATATTGCAGGCTTACTATGACGAACTGGCTCTAAGGGAGCAGCCTGCGGAAGAAGAAATCGAGAAAGAGGAAAATGAAATCGAAGAAACGGTGCAAGCCATGGAACAGGTGGAAGCTGCCCCTCCTGTCGAAGAACAAGACGGGACGGCGTCCTTTGACGAATACCGTTCCTCTGGCGGACGAATCCTCGACTTTTTACGTGCCAACGGGATTCCGATGACTCCACGCGAAGAGATCAATCAGCAAGAGTGGAAAAAAAGCACCCCACAGGAGGAACGTCAGCGTCGAATGGACGAACTGACCTGGCAATACGAACCGCGGATTGAAGTGAATCTGATCAATGCCGGCTTGTTCTATCTCCACTCCACCCCCGGATTGGGGCGAATCCTGTAAAAGATCAACGAGAAAATGTGTGACATAAAAGACAAGTTGCAACAAATCTTTTGTACTGATCTGGTTACAATAGGAATAAGATAGCCTTTTACAAAAGGTGGTGCATGGATTGTGACCAGATGTTTTCTGCCGATCTTGTATGCCTGGTTTGCTTTATTGCTTGCAGTCCATCCTGCTATGGCGCAAGGCGAAGCGAACTGGGACAAGCAGTTCCAAGCTCAGGTCCAGGAGTGGATGAATGCAATAGCCAGTCGGGACCCTCAATTTAAAGAGTGGCAAAATGCACGTACCGAGGTGCAGACATTGGGCGCCAATCAACACCAGTGGCTCGTCAGCATCAAACAGTCCGGCCATCAGGTTGGTTACATGGTGATCGGGGAAACACCCGAGCCCAAGCCGCAAGCCAGATTTGTTTTGCTGGAGTATGGGGTTGGTGACTATATTTTATTCGATGATGCCTTCGCTCCCAGAGAAGTTGCCGCTGAGCCTGTATATGACGGTTTTGCCTCCCATTGGCTGATCGCGCAGTCTGCACCCACAACGCAAATGGTCAATGCAAAAACAGGTGAGATGTATCCGACAGCTTTTCACGCCAACGAGCCTGTCATGAGCAAGCTATCCCCTGATGCAGTCGTCCATCCTGGGGAGCAGCTGACGCAAACCCGAATCTTGAAGCCAACGAGTGAAGATCCTTTTGATCAAATCGGCTGGATGCATCAGCTCTATTCAAACAAACGCATCACCTGGGGACAGCTCTGGCAGCAGCAAGCCGAACAATCACGCATTACGTTCACTGTGCCCCTGTACCACGAGCAGGTCCTTGCCCCGTATGTCGTGGGCTCCCTTCACTTGTGGAATGATCAGAATCCTTACGTAGGTGTTTGGGATGAAGGACTTCGGTTTGTTCCGTTCTCCTACGCGGATCAAGTCGGACAATTCCACGTAAACGAAACAAGCTCTCCCGCCGAGTAACCTGTGGAGAGCTTGTTTTTTCCATTGCCCACAACTAGTGGTGCTCGGTTTCTGACAAACGAATGTTGACCTCATGAAAAACCTCGTTGGTCGTCAAGCCATCTGCGCTAATCACCGGGGCGCCAGAGCTCTTAATATCTTGCATCCCCATGACGTTGACATCCTGACCAGTGATAACAATCGCATCGACTTCCTGCTGCCAATTCCCGAGAGGTACCACTTCATAACCATTGTCACGCAACATCTTGCTGATTGGAGAAAGCGATTGTTCTACGGCTACTCTCGCCATGATATCCCTCCGTCAATTCGTGATGTGTCGTTATTTACGCAACAAAAGCTTGATAGACATCGGTATCGCTCCAAACCAGCGCGATGACCAGGATTCCCGCGGGACTTTCCGTTGCCGCCGTTCTTCCTTTGGGGTCTCCACATATTGTACAAACATTCTGGTCAAAAACTTTAGATACTCTTGAAAGGACATGTTGCGTCCCTCCTTTGCCGTTGGGCCCGTGCCGATGATCTGCAGCATGGACACCTCATTCCTAGTCTGTCCCGACTCCCTCGAATTCAACCGTCTGTCTTCAATGAGGCATCCGCCCGCCTGTTCGGTGAAGGTTTGGAAATTTTGACTGTTTTTTGCTCGGGATTGTATTGTACGTCAAACCCAAGAGCCTGCTCGAAAAAGGAGAGTGGTACCATCGCACGTTTTTTCATCTCCATCAGGGGCTTGCCCAGATCCAGTTTTTCACCATCGACAGTCGCCACGTGGTCTTTTTCCTGGATCAGCACTTCACGGCTATTCGCTCGAACGCGAATCATCTTTTCTTCTTCGCTCCAATCGATATTCACGCCCAGCTGCTCGCCTACATCGCGAAGCGGAATATACACGGTCTCCCCGCTGAGCCTTGCCGGAATCGGAGGATAGTAGCTCATGCCGTTTAGAATCGTGGTGACGTATGGCTCTACCTTCACGGGTTGAAAAGCTGCGCGGTTGTCCAAAGTCCGATTGGGCACAAAGTAGCTGGCCTCTCCCTGCAACGCTTGTCCCAGTGCCTGATCGAGATGCTCCGCTCCAATCACGCTTCCATGATAATTCTGTTGTACACGCTTCAGGAAGTTCTTGTAGTCATCGTCACCAATCTGGCGGCGCAGGTTGTCAAACAACAGCGCTCCTTTGGAATACCAGGTCCAATGAAATTCCTCTTCCTTGGCAAACTCATGCAAGGTTTTGCTCAGGCTTCCATCCGGGTATTTAGCGCGTAGCTTCTGTAAATCCCGCTCATATTCTCCTAATAAAGTATTAGCGGACTGCTCACCGTATCGTCCCTGCAAGTAATGGAAAACGCTGATTTCGACCAGTCCCTCATCGATCCAGCCATGCTTCGATTCCAATGTTGCGATGCTGTTGTACCACCACATATGCGCCACTTCATGCGGCAGCCAATGATCGATCAGATTGCGTTGATGCATGTCCCGCTTGAAAATGGCCATATTTGCATATTCCATTGCATAAGTCGTCCCTGTACTTGTCTCCGCAATCGCTACATGTTGGTATGGCAGCGGGCCAAACCACTCTGTGTATGTAGGAAATACAGATTCTGCAATACTCTTGATGCGCTCGACATTGCCTTTGTCCACAGAGGCAATATCCACCATGAGCCCAGGCTCGAAGGTAATCGTCTCGATATGGAACAAAGGGCTGCCGACTAGAGCAAAGTTAAGCAATTTTTGCCCCTGATAATGCGTTTCCTGTCGGCTGGCATCAAGCTCTACAGAAGTCCCCTGCCCAAATGAGCTAACCCACTTGTACCCTTTTGGCGAGATGAAGGAGACATCGTAATCGGCGTAATGGTAGACGAATGGGTCGCCAAAGGTAATACGAAGCGGCGGATCGTACCATTCTCCCTGCTGATTTTGCGCACCGAGCATCGGATACCAGGTCGTAAGCGTCCAAATATCGTCCTTGACCCCGTAGCGTGTACCTCGACGCGGTACAGGATGTTCAAATTCCAGTTGGAACTCGGCACGCTCCACGTCCCCCATTGGGTTAGCTAGCTTGATTAAGGACGTCCCTCTTTCAAAAGTCAGTGATTTTTCCTGGTAGCGGATCGATTTGACCGTCATCTTGTTCCACAAGTAATCGTACACGTAGAAATGGATCTGGTCCGTCTTCGGATTGTCTAACTGGACCGTCATACTGCCGGTAATTTTGGCTTCGCTAGGGTTCAATTCCGCTTTAATGGTATATTTGGGATGAAGATCCTTCACATAGGAAGGCAGTGGCGGATCATAGGAGAACGGATCTACTCCTGTCTGTTCGGCTACGGTTTCTGTCGTACTTGAAAGCATGGAGACGATCGTAGGCCAGTAGAAAACAACACCCACTGCACTGAACATCACGAAAATGGTAAGACATACCAGCAAACTTGTTTTATGTATTTGTTTCATAACAGCCCCCAAAAATCGCTCGGCTGCAAGCGTTCTTATTGTACTATCGGAGATTTTGGCTATATGTTGAAGTGCACACTTTCATCATTGTAGCAAATCTGAATCAAACTGAGTAGAAATTCAGTTAAGGATGCAACACAAAAGCCGGTGGCCCCCATATAGGGGTTGACACCGGCTTTCTTTCTACCAGGTCTCATACATGATCTGGCCAGTCTGCGTCAGATCATAACCGCCAATCGCTTCCAATTCTTTTTGAAATGCTATTGAACCTACAATCTGCAGGATTTTTTGAATCAAATGCTCATTCTCTTCTTTTTTCAAAATAACCAGGTCATAACGCTCGCGTACCAGTGGAATAAAATCAACCCCAACCAGCATGGAGGCCTTCTCGATGCCGATGCCTACGTCAGCTTCCTTACGTGCTACAGCACCTGCCACAGCGAGGTGGTTCGTCTCTTCCCGCTCGTAGCCTGCCACATCATGCCCGGTCATTCCGTGCAGCCTGAATTTTTCTTCGATCAACGTCCGAGCTCCAGAGCCTTTTTCGCGGTTCACCATATATACGCCAGGTCTTTTTAGGTCTTCCCAGGTGTTGATCTGTTTGGGATTTCCTTTTTGAATGTAAAACCCTGCTTGACGGGAGATCAGATTGACCACCACGAATCGATGTCCTGACAGAAGACGTCGCACATACGGAAGATTGTACTCCTCCGTTTCCCCATCATACAAATGGGTGCTGACAATATCCGCCTCGCCCATGTACATCGCGATCAAGCTGTTGATGCTACCGACATAGGAGCGGAGCCCACGGTAGGTTCTCTCTTCTTTTTCCAGATAGTTCGCCAGTATATCCAAGCTAACGTCCTGTCCGCTGATGATGATGTTTCGTGTCTTGGTTGATTGCCCGGTCCGTTGCACTTGTTCGATAGGGGGAACCGCGGCTGGCATTACGGGTGCCGCCTGTTTGGTGTACTCCCCTTTTGCTTTTACCTTATACGCATCCAAATCCGAAGCGTCTACCCGCATTTGTCTGCCCACCCGATAAGCCGGCAGCTCGCCTTTTTTTATCAAATCGTATACGGTCAGTTTGGATATCCGCAACAATTTGGCGACTTCTTCTGTCGTATAGGATTTGTCCTGTGTCATGACCGTCATCCGCCTCTCTTATCTCTATTTTCGTTCATTAAAAACAAATTCGCAATTGCTTCTTGTGAACAAAATAATATAATCTAATTATATCTAGTTATATTTAATTATAACTAATTATTACATACGGAGGTTTTGGCATTGAAAAAAATAGGACTTACCTTACTTGCGTCCCTTTTCCTTCTCTTGAGCGCTTGCTCTGCTCAACAGGCAAAACCAGAGGGAGAAGCGAAGCAAGGCAATCAACAACAGCCGCCAGCTCAGCAGGTTGAGCTCATGGTATTGGCAGCAGCCAGTCTGACCGATGCCCTCACTTCCTTAAAAACGACCTATGAAAATGACCATCCTGGTGTTACGCTTACTTTTAGTTTCGGAAGTTCCGGAAAATTGGCACAGCAGATCGAGCAAGGAGCTCCTGCAGACCTCTTCCTCTCTGCCAGTCAACAGGACATGAATAAGCTGGATGAAAAACAACTGATTCTAAAAGATACCCGGGTCGATTTTTCCGGGAATTCTCTCGTCCTCGTCACGGAAAAGGACAGTGCCATTGCGGTTTCTTCCTTTGAAGACCTGACTGATCCTGCACTGAAACACATTGCACTCGGAGCTCCGGAAACAGTGCCAGCAGGCCGTTACACCAAAGAAGTACTGGAGAACCTGAAGCTGTGGGATACCCTCACAGACCGCCTTGTGTATGGCAGTGATGTGAGACAGGTATTGACGTTTGTCGAAGCAGGAAATGCCGAAGTGGGCGTCGTCTACGCCAGTGACGCAGCCATCTCTAAGAACGTCAAAGTGCTCGCTACGTCAAAGCCTGAATGGCACAAGCCAATCGTTTATCCTGGAGCAGTGATTGGCGCTTCTACGAATGCTGATGCGGCTAAAGCTTTCCTGGCCTACCTGACCAGTGAAGAAGGTAAAAAAGTCCTGGGTGAATACGGTTTTCAATAATCCCACGTTGGAAGAAAGGTGGATTTCACGATGCTCGAAACCAATATGACTCCATTGCTCCTCTCTCTGAAGGTTGCTTTGGTATCCACCTTGATCGTCTTTGTTTTCGGGATGCTCTTTGCACGCTTCATGACGAAAAAAAGCTTCTTTGGCAAGCATGTGCTGGAGTCCTTATTTTTGCTTCCTCTCGTCTTGCCGCCTACAGTGGTCGGCTTTGGACTGCTGCTATTGTTTGGAAAAAATGGCCCTTTGGGCAAGCTTCTGGACGAGTGGTTTGGGATTACGGTCGTTTTCACACTGACGGGTGCAGTGATCGCCTCGATCGTCGTCTCATTTCCTCTGATGTATCAAAGTGCAGTCGCTGCCTTCACCGGTGTGGATCGACGGCTGGAGGATGCCGCACGGACGATGGGTGCCTCAGAATGGCGCCTGTTTTGGACAGTAGTCTTCCCGCTCGCTTGGCCGGGATTGCTGGCAGGCTTCGTCCTCTCGTTCGCGCGTGGCTTGGGCGAATTTGGAGCGACCTTGATGCTGGCTGGATATCTGCCAGGTAGAACGGATACAATCCCTGTCGCTATCTATTTTGCTGTCGAAGCAGGTCAAATGGAGAAAGCCTTGTTCTGGGTCGTCATCATCGTAGCCCTCGGAATGGGGACTACTCTCTGGCTGAACTGGTGGAGCCGTCGTAATGTCCGTCGTTTTGCAAATCAAAAGTAAAGCAGGTGAACACAGGTGCTGACTGTCGCGATTCAAAAACAACTTCCCGATTTTCTGCTCGATATTGAATTTTGCTTGAACGATGAAATTGTGGTCCTGTTTGGTCCATCTGGTTCCGGGAAAACGACGATACTCAACAGCATTGCCGGCCTTATCACCCCAGATTCAGGACGCATCCAACTGGGAGATTCCTGCTTTTATGAGCAAGGCAAAAAACCGCTTCCCGTTCAAAAACGAAATGTTGGCTATCTGTTCCAGGATTACGCGCTCTTTCCGCACAAGACCGTGGAGCAGAACATCCGCTACGGATTGAAGCCGGGAAGCGGTCTACACCTTGCCTCCCTGCTCGCTACAGTGGGAATTGATCATCTGGTGCAAAAGTATCCTCATCAGCTTTCTGGCGGTCAAAAGCAACGCGTTGCCCTCGTGAGAGCACTGGCAACAGAACCAGACATTCTTTTGCTGGACGAACCGCTATCCGCTCTGGATGCAGATACGCGCAGAGAGTGCCAGGACGAGCTTCTTCGCTTGCATGAACGCTGGAAGATTCCTTTTCTGCTGGTCACCCATGATCGAGATGAGGCCAATAAGCTGGCAGATGTCATTTTGACACTAGATAATGGAAAGCTCATCCAACAAAATAAAAGCCGTGGAGCAAAGCTGATCCCATCCTTGTAGGAATCGCTTGCTACGCGGCTTTTTTATTGTAGGATATTTATTCTACCGTGCAGTGATCGGCTCAATCAGGACTTGATGCTGCTTTGCCCAGCGATGCAAATCGATCAGATACGAAATCACATCATGGCTCTCATGATGCACACATAGCGTATCGGCTGCGAGATCGATGTGCTGTCCGTTCACAGTAAGCACTCGCTGGTGGAGGACGAGCTGTCTGGTTTGTTCCATCTGCTCTTCCTTGCTGATCAAGACACTGCCTTCCAGCTCACGTGGCGCCAGCCTTCCATTCGGAAGATAGGCACGATCTGCAAAAACCTCTTCCG
The DNA here is from genome assembly GCF_029870785.1 of Brevibacillus sp. AY1. Classification (NCBI taxonomy): domain Bacteria; kingdom Bacillati; phylum Bacillota; class Bacilli; order Caryophanales; family Paenibacillaceae; genus Brevibacillus; species Brevibacillus sp. AY1. The sequence continues at coordinate 348,406 of NZ_JAFLPN010000001.1, read as the reverse complement.
CAACCTGCAAGCCATGCTCCAGCCCCGCTTCCACCAGCTTGCTGCCGGACAAAGCGTACAGGATCAGCTCTTCATCGATATCGGCTACGGCAGATACAACGGCTTCAGCCAGTTCCGGGCGCTCAGCCGCTTCATTATACAGGGCACCGTGCAGCTTGACGTGATGGAGTTCGCCTCCAAGCGCACGTGTCATGCCTGCAAGAGCTGCCACCTGATAAAGAACCAATTCGTACACTTCATTCGCTGACAGGTTTATAGAGCGTCGACCAAAGCCATGAGGGTCTGCATAGCCTGGATGTGCACCAATTTTCACATTGTGCTTCAATGCAGCATCGATCGTCCGTCGAATAATATGTGGATCGCCAGCGTGCATGCCGCAAGCAATATTGACCGAAGTGATCCATTTCAAGATCCCCAGGTCCTCAGATTGTCGCCCCCTGCCGAAGCATTCGGCCATATCGCAGTTAATGTCTAGTTGAATCATATATGTAAGCCCCCACCTTTCCTGGTATCGTCGAATATCCTTATTTGAAAACGCATACATCGGCGCTCTTATTAGCTTCTAGCTCTCTTTAGCATATCATGTACCAGGGACAATCAAAAGCAAAAAAGCTGCCGAAATATGGCAGCCATTCTACAACTTATGTCGAAGCAACTCTGGATTGAATATCTTCCTCTGCCATCAACGTCTCTGCCAAAGCCATTACCTGACTCTTCTCTTGTTTATAATCGTATTCCTTTGCCTTGTCAGGTTTTGCATTATTGTACTCCACCGGGATTTCATGGCGGTGGGAACGCTCAACTTTGGTTACAAAATGAAGCTTCTCCATGATCCGTATGGTCTCATCGATCTGATCCGCGTCCACGTACATCGAAACGTACTGCAAGCGTTTGGAGATGTAGTGAATGGTGCCAAATTTGCGTAAATTTTTGGCAGCGCGCGTGTTTTTAACCCACACGGCAACCCCCAGTCGTCGATCTCTCATGTTTGGTCGTCAGTCTCCTTCCCAAACGATGGTATAATTGGTTTCAACACTGTGAAAAGAAAGGAATCGTGCCCTATGCTCGCTTCGTTTTATCGGCAATTTGAGGAATGGCTTCACCTAGAAGGGATCATCGAAAACAGTGATTGGCGAACGTATGCTGGCCAACGATTTTTCTATGTAAACAGCCAGCTCCCTGCCCAGAGCCTGACACAGCAGCTGCTGGAAACAGGAGAGCGTCTGTCCATTGGCACAAAATTAAAGCCAGAGTGCATCTATGTCCGTTCTGCCGAGCACTGGCACGTCTATCGTTTTCGCTTTCGCGTACCAGACGAAAAACAGTTTTGCTGCGGAAATCTGTGCGAGAATTGCTTCCTACTCCGGCTATCGCCATCCTCACAGACTACGACCAGCTAGTGCTTTTTCACACTGCAGCCGCAGCTGCCACCCGAGCCACACCCACTGCTTTTGGCTTCCAGAAACGGGTTATTGCTCGGCACCTTGATCGTTCCTGAGACCGCATCCGCAATGGTCCGGCTGACTTGATACAGGAGTTCATCCAGTCTGTCTTCAGCCCGTTTGAAAGCTTGAACCGAATCCATCAGCTCGATTGTCCGTTTCAATTCACGTACTTCTTTGGATATATGGTTGAAATCGGGGTGATATTTCCCGAACCGTTGTACATCCTCATATTGCAGTTTCTTTGCTTCGAACACGGAAAGCAGTCTTTGCACCTCCGCGTCTTCTTCCATCTGCCGCTTGGCCTGCAGATAATCCGAGACCTCGCGAGACTGGTTGATCATCGTGGACAATTCATGGGACTCCATGATCAGATCAGTCATGTCCGCTGTATACAATGACTCCATGTAGCGAGACCTCCCTTCTATCATATAGGTAATGCCCCTTGATTGTACCACGATCAACTACCTTCGTACAGATATTCGGGCACCACAATGCGCACTCGGTCTATCTCTTCCAGTCGGAGCTTATTTTTACCGCTGTCTCCCGTAAAAGTGACCATCCAATACCCCATTTCTACGCGCAGCTCTGCTGGCTTGCCTCTCTTCTTCATCTGATCAGCCAGTTGGTACTCTACTTCCAGCTGCAATTCTGCTGCACGCTTCAACAAATCACGCAAGGATTGGGAATGGTAGGATTGCAGATGCCCTGTCCAGACTTTGGGCAAAGCCGATATCTGTGCCTGTCCTTCCTGCTCGGGAAAGGTGTTCTCCACAGCGTACCCATCCCAGGGACGTTCCACACGAACCATTCCAAGTCGTGCGTCTTCTACCTGTGGCGAACCATTTTTTGCTGCCGGATGGGTATGGGTAGCGAGTACATGCGGCTCATAGCCATATTGGCGAAGCAGGGCCACCAATTCTTCGTACTCTTCTCTGGACACGAGAAATTCCGTGGAAGAAATCATTTGGGTCAGGTAAGGCTTGAAATCGGCAAGCTCCAACCATTCTGTCAGAAAACCGGCGTGTGCCGTCCTCACCCGATAACAAGGTTCGAGCTGAATTTGCCGAGCGGATTGTGCCCACAACGTAATCAGCTCACCAATGCTATCTGGCAGCGGATGTACACAATAATCCTGCAAAAAGCTCAAGACCTGTGCTTCACTCCCGCCTGATGCCAGATAGCTTTGCAATTTTTTCTCCTGGAGGTCTCCCCGGATCAAAGTGCCGTCGAATTGCAAGCTACAATAACGGCTCGCCTCCCAAATTGCTTTGATCGGAACGAGTGGCGGTATGGTTATGACTCCTGCGGGATCTACGTACCAGCCTTCCTCTTCTGCGGCACGCGATATGGCATTCCAGCGCCAATACACATGCTTCTCTTCGTCCACCCCTAACTGAATCCAGCCAAATCCCAACAGCAAATGTAGCCATTCTTTGGTTATCCGATCCACGGCATCCTCTGTTATTACAAAGCCTGCTTTTTCTAGCATGCGCAGTTGTTCGTCCAACGAACACCACTGATCTACGGGAACTTTCCCCATGATGTAAGTCAGAGTGTCCCACCACTTTCCAGTCGGCACATACAGATCGTGGACAATCTGGTACATCTCTTTCCAACGCGAGGCCGGCTCTGCGTTCAGCCATTGTTTGACTCTGATTTGATCCAGGACCAGACGTCGATCGCTTTCCCGAACAAGTCCGAGCTTCCAGGCAAGGTCAAGGACGACGAGCAAAGCTCTTCCGGTTTGTCCTTCTTCGTGCAAAATCGGTATATCCAAGCCGTTCACATGCTCACTTCCAAGCGAAAGCGAAGCGGTCAATTTTTGTTGATAGCGGCGGTGTACGCTGCCTTTTTGGGTCAATGGAATTTCCTGGTCACGGATGGCGAGCAACAATCCAATAAGATCCAGCTGTATCCCCCTGCCAGCCGTTATATAATAAGGGAGCGTTTTCGAAAGTGTAATATGAGCCGAATCGGAGTCGGGAAGCAGGTAGGTTGTGAACTGGTCCCGAATTTCTTGTGGCATCAAATAGCCAATCTCGCTCCACATTTTTCTCACAGTCACCACAAGCCCAAGCCTTCGCAGCTTGGTCAAAGCTGCTTGCAGAGGGCGGTGTTCACCTGCTGTATTCTTTTCCCAGTCTTTTCTGCTAAAAAATCCTCTAGTCGCTGTTTGAACAAACAATCGGATCACTTGTCGTTCCAGCTCACTTGAACGTTCCCACACATGATGGATACACACGGGATCGCTCAGTCTAGCTAAAAGCTCCTGATTGTCTGTCCAGTCAAAGCGACGCGACTGCTCTTTCAAGATGGCCTGCCGCGTCGACTCGGACAAGTTTTCCAGCGTATCCTGTAGGCGCACGCCTGTCACCTCGACTTTACGTATAAATATCAATATCAACAAATGGAGGGATGTTCATGTTGTCCATGTTGCCCGGTTTGTTGCTCGCCGCTGCACTCACCCTACCTGTCGGAGATTCGGCCCTGTCTCTTTCTCATCCTACCCCATCTGCACCAGTGATGAAAGAGAGTGCCTCTGAAATGGTTTTCGATGAAACGGCTGCTGCGTCCTATCCGCCAGCTGTAAAAGAAGCTTTGAAAAAAGTGCGCAAGAACGGCGGGCATACAGTCGTTCGTGCCCACGGCAAAGCCTATGTCGTGATCGGAGCCGGCCAAAGACCGACCGGTGGGTACTCGCTCGTCGCAGACCCGGTCAAAAAGACAGGTCCGCACAGCTACACCTTGAAGGTTCGTGTTCAAGCACCTGCATCTGGTACCATGAAAACACAAGTGATTTCGTATCCTACGCTCGTCGTGGCGATACCGGATCAGCAAGCACAGGTTAAGGTTCAAATGAGATAATCAACCAGCAAGAAAAAGCCGACATTCGCAGCGCCATCTGGCACTTCGGATGTCGGCTTTTGTACGTAGGAATCAGTGGAAAGCTTTTTTCGCTTACGGTTTGACCTCAATCTGAAACCGTTGCGAAACGCCATACGATTCGTGGTTATTATGAGCCAATTCCACCATCACCTCATGCTTGCCAGCAGCAATGTCCTTGAGCACAAATGTCGGTTCGAATATTTTCGCCACCTTCTTGCCATCGAGATACAAGTGGACATGTCCCTGTCCATCCTTATTCTCCTTTCCCATCTGCTCCAAAGAAAAGGAGAAATGGGTGACAGCAAGCTGCAGGTGCAGATCATCCTGTTGCAGAGTATACTTCACGTCTAAGGAGGGAGTTTGCTGTTGAACAGCTGCTTCCTCTACTGCCTGAACAGGAGAGTTTGTTTCTGACGTGTCCTTGTTCAGATAGAGAAGCAGTTCAACACAAGCAGCAAAAGCGACCAAGATCATCAACCGGAATACAAAACGTTTGGCTTTCATGGGAGACCCCTTTCCAAAATCAGTCATCCCACAGTTTTCCCCAGTTGACAGCCCTTCATTCGTAGCAGAGGTCCAGGTTCAGCAAGCGCCTACTGGCTGATTAAAAAAACTTCTTCCGATCCTGCTCTTCTTTTAAAATCTCGACAGCTTCTCGAAACCGTAGGGAATGAACAATTTCACGTTCCCGCAAAAATCGGAGACTATCCTGCAAATCGACGTCGTCGGTCATATCGATTAGCCACTGGTAGGTGGCACGCGCCTTTTCTTCCGCGGCAATATCCTCATAAAGATCGGCAATGGGATCGCCTTTTGCTTGAATATACGCAGCCGTCCAAGGTACTCCAGCTGCATTTTCATAAAACAGAGCTTTATCGTGGGCTGCATAATGGGCACCGAGTCCTGCTGCCTCTAGCTGTTCCACGGTTGCATCCTTGGTCAATTTGTAAACCATCGTCGCGATCATTTCCAAGTGGGCAAACTCTTCGGTTCCGATATCCGTCAACAAGCCGATCACTTTATCCGGTATGGTATAACGCTGATTCAGGTAGCGAAGCGCTGCTGCCAATTCCCCGTCCGCTCCACCGTACTGCTCCATCAAAAACTTCGCCATCTGAGGGTCACACTTGCTGACACGAACCGGGTATTGCAGTTTTTTTTCGTATATCCACATACCTCACTACACCCTCTTTTCTAAACTTGCCAAGGCCAGGGAACCTGGTTCCACTGCCAAGGATATCCGGAATAGCTATGACCAAAGTTGGTAAGCGGGCCGTACAGAGCTTCGAACTCATGCGCGATCGCCCAGCGCTGTTCTGCCTGTTCATTGTATTGGTTGATCGCTTGCATATCATTTGGATGTGTGTCCAGATACAGATTGAGTTCGACCAGCACGAAATCCACGGCTTGAAGTCGCTCCAGCATTTCATAAAAGCGATTATCGATGGGCTGAGGTGTATTTGTCATCTTAACCCTCCAATCCTTCCTGATCGCCACGGCCTGAATATGGACTGTACAAAGCAGGCCATAGGACTCCATGCCTCAAGGCTTCCATCGGCGAAAATTGCGGGAGATTTTCCGGCTGAAACCCGATAAACAATTGCGGATTTACCTGAAATGTCTTGACACGGATCGGCGGACAAGGATCGAACGGACTTACATACGGAAAGTACACACGGGTTTGTGAGTACAAGGCGAAATCCTCCTCCAAACTACTAGGTATTTGACCAGTCACACTACCATATGTTTGCTTACGCCTACTGGTGATGGGCGATTATCTAAAAAAAAAACCTTGAGCTTCGTCCATTCGAAGTCAAGGTCTGCATTTATCTTTTGGGAGCTCTATATCCGGCTGCCTGTGCCTCTTCCTCGGTGGCAAACCACTCTTCCGGCTGCGTGCGATCGTAATTGGCCGATCCTGGCACGTGATAGATTTTCTCTCCCTTGGAGTTTATATTTCCTTTGATCAGCTTGCCCTCAGGCGGAGCTTGTTCCTGTGGAGTCTGGTTGGAACCCGCCGAAGCTTCATCCTTTTCCTTGGCAGGCTTTGCTTTCGACTTGCTGTCTTCGAGTCCCCATAGTCCGCGATCATGCTCTCTTGCTTCCCTTTCCGCCTCCAAGAAAAGATCGGCAAAAGCGACGTTCGGGGGAATGGTCATGATTCTGGCATAGCCATCTCGAACCAATTTTTCATTCACAAAGGTACCGTCGGACAAATAGACATAGGCGAGTAAACGCTCGTACTTGTCCCTGGGCTCCACATCAAATATTAACGTCACTTTTTGATCGGTGAGCAGCTTTTTCGTAAAGTCGCTGGCCTCCTTGCCATATGGCTCTACAGGAGAGTTAGGCTTTACCGTCTCAGGCGTATCTACACCAATCATTCGGACTCTTTCTCCATCGCTTAGTTCAAACGTATCACCATCAATGACTCGTTTCACCGTCGCTTCAATCTCTCCGTTTGGCTTTGGCTGATTGTCGCTGGAGCATGCGCCCAGGGTCATCAAAGCCAGCAGGAGAAATGACAGCAGGTATCGCTTCATTCCTACATTCTACCCCTTCCTCTGCGTTGCACTGTTTTTAAGGGTAGTTGAAGAAAGTGACGAGGTCAATACTTAGAAACGATAAAAACGACCTGACATCGAGGTCGTTTTGTCTATGCGCGATGCAGTTAGTCCCGGTCGGAATTAAAGAAGAAGAGCAGCACAACCACGACTACGATTATCCACAGAAACTCTTCGTTATCTCGATCAAAAAAGCCGTCGAACAGACCCATAACGGAGTCCTCCTTTCCCTTCTCGCTACAGCCTATGCAAGAACTTAGACGCGTGTCATTGCATGGAAGAGCCCAAAAAAGAAAAGTTGGATGTTTACTTGAGTCTTGCCACGATTAAATGGACGTATCGGGTCAGCTCTTTTGCCTCCGTCTCAAAACCCATAGCCATAAGTTCTGTCAGCAATCGGGAACGATCTGCATACCATTCATCCTCAATGCAGTGAATGGACTCCTCGTCCTTTGCCGCTCGCAAGGCCTGCAGGTGCGTTTCCCGATGCGACTCGTCCATGAACATCAGGTCAGCGATCACAATACGTCCCCCTGGCTTCAACACGCGACGACATTCGGCGAGAGCCAAACATTTTTGATCGTCCGTCAGATGATGCAAGGCGTAGCTGCTCACTACAAAATCAAAACCATTTTCCATAAAGGGGAAGGCGAAAAAAGTGCCTAGCTTGGTTGCGATAGTCGGATGTTTTTGTCTGCACCGCTTTAGCATCTGAAGTGATTGATCAAATCCACTCATCTCAACACCCTTTGAAACAAAACGACTTGCCAGGTTCCCGGTTCCGATTCCTGCCTCCAACCCCAACTCTCCAGGCTGCGGATTCACGCCCTCCACGACGGCATTCAGCACCTCGTCATAGGATTCATGCGGGTTGAAGCCTTCCTGATCACGGGTGACCATCTCGTCGTACTGATCCGCCATCTCATTAAAATTCCACCGATCTTCCCAGTTGTCCCTCGTTTGTCTCAGTCGTTTGTTCCCTTCAGCCAGCTCGTACAAGGCAGCCGCATCCATCACACCATCATTTTTTACCCGTTCGATCATTTTCTCGGTTGTTTGGATCAGCTTGCTCATTTCGACCCATCGACTGTACAGAAAAGATCGCTGGAGCTCCAAATGGTGAAGGAGACTACCTTGCTCATCCCCCACCTTGTTCATCAAATCATGTATTTCTTCGATTTGCATGCCGACTTCGCGCAAGGTAATGATTGTCTGCAATCTCCAGACATCTTCTTCGGTAAAATGGCGATATCCGGATTCATCGGCTTTGTTTGGTTTGATCAGCCCTTTTTCTTCGTAATATCGTATCGCTCGCGGAGTGATTTGCAGGCGAGCCGCCATGTCCTTGATCAGCATCTTTTCCTCCCGTGTTCCCTTGCAAAATTTATCCTGTTCCTATCATAAACCTTGCCGTAACGGGAATGTACATACCTAAATGTATGAATGCAAAAATTTATTTCTGGCTTTCAAGAGAATGCTTACTGCTTCGCTTCCCAATCCGCGATTTCTTCACGTACCCGTGGAGCCACTTCTGTACCCAGCAGTTCAATCGCCTTCATGACCTGATCATGCGGCATAGTGCCGACCGGAACGTGCAGCATAAAGCGTGTAATACCGACATGCTTGCGAAGGTGTATGATCTTCTCGGCAACCGTCTGGGGATCGCCTACATACAGCGCTCCTTCAAAGCTTCTCGCTGCATCAAAGCTGGCTCGTGTGTACTCACCCCAGCCTCGTTCTCGCCCCAGTACGTTCATGGCTTGCTGTGTAGATGGGAAGAATTGATTCGCTGCCGTCTTGGTGTCCTCCGCCACGAAACCATGAGAGTGCGACGCGACTGACAGCTTGGATGGATCATGACCTGCTTTGGCTGCCGCCCTCTTATACAGTTCCACTAGCGGCGCAAATTGTACGGGACGACCGCCAATAATCGCTAGCACTAGGGGCAAACCTAATAGACCAGCACGAATGACCGAATCCGTACTACCGCCGCTGCCGATCCAGACAGGCAAAGGATTTTGAACAGGTCGCGGATACACCCCCAGATTTTGTATCGCTGGACGATGTCCTCCACGCCAGGTCACTTTCTCAGAATCGCGTATTCTGAGCAGCAGCTCCAGCTTTTCTTCGAACAGTTCGTCATAATCTTGCAAATCATAGCCAAAGAGCGGAAATGATTCAATGAACGAACCCCTGCCTGCCATAATCTCCGCACGTCCATTCGATACCGCATCCAATGTGGCAAAGTCCTGGAATACGCGAACGGGGTCTGCTGAAGAAAGTACGGTTACCGCACTGGTTAAACGGATTCTTTTGGTCTGCGGTGCTGCAGCAGCGAGGACAACGGCTGGTGAGGATGCAGCATAGTCCTTGCGATGATGCTCCCCTACTCCAAAGACATCCAACCCTACGTGATCTGCCAGTATGATTTCCTCGACGACTTCGCGCAAACGCTGCGCGTGAGTGATTACCTCACCCGTTTCAACATCTGGCGTTGTTTCTACAAAAGTGCTCAATCCTATTTCCACTGGGTCTTCCCCCTTCTACCGTCTATTCTCATACCCATTTGGGCGTGATATTCTCTATTTCAAAAATAGATATCTTTAATTTAAGACTTTTCTTCGCACATTTCAAGTTTCCTTGACGACTCCTTTACACTTTGCATGCCGATTCGAACATGCCAAAAGCACCAAAAGCCACCACTCGGGTGACTTCTGGTGAACCCTTCTGCCTGTTTACCACATCAGATCCGTCCAAATTTTTATGGTAGATCCCAGAATCAATACCGCCAAAATGGCTTGAAGTATTTTCGTGTTCAATTTTTTGCTGACCATGGTTCCGAGCGGAGCAGCCAAAACACTGGCTATCACCATGACAACGGATGGCCACAGCAAGACATTTCCTGCCATCACTTTTCCGACCGTCGATCCGATTGAGGATATAAACGTGATGGCAAGCGAAGACGCAATCGTAACTCGGGTTGGAATCTTAAGAACAATTAGCATGATTGGCACCAGAATGAATGCCCCGGCAGCCCCTACAATGCCGGATGCCAAACCGACGATAATGGCGCTACCCATCGAGACTACCAACTGACGATGGATGAGTTTGTCTTTGCGTAGCGCCCAGACCCCAGCTAACGTGACGAAAAACACCTGGACTGCGCTGATCCCAGGTGTACAGGTAGACGCCGAGAAAAATCGCTTCAAAGAAAAAGGCAAACGTCTCCAGGAATAGCGGCAAGGCAATGGCCTCACCTGCGGTTTTCATAAAGCTTGGCCACAATAAGCTCAGCTGCAAGCCGATACAGGTCCCGGTTACGACACCTACCGCGACTGTCACTGTAAAGCCCTTGCTCCAGCGCTTTGCCATTTGTGTATATCGAGAATCTTTATTTCGAATACCCAGCCACTCTGCTATCGAGATCAGCACAGGAATTCCTACTCCAAGCACCGCGAAAATAATGTGAAATCCCAATGTAAGGGACGTCAAAATACGGGCATACATGACGCTTTCCAATTTGGTTCCCTCCCTACGTTACCAGCTGGTACTTCTCTCTTTGTCACCTTTATGATAGGCCTTGCTGAGAACTTGACGTATAGGTGGGTTCCCCTATCTTTTTTGGCCAACGAGAAATAGACTGTCGGATAGTCCGACAGCCTTTTGTTCTACCTCTGCCACACTCTTGACAGTCTCAGTGTGTATTAGGTTGGGAAATCTCTTGGATAGCATCGCTCGCTTCGTCGTGGTGAACCTGGCGGACAGCCATGTCAGCAATCGCCACTATTCCGACCAGCTTTCCATTCTCCACCACAGGAAGGCGGCGAATTTGATGCTGCGCCATGATCTTGGCAGCCTCGTCGACAGTCATGCCTGGCTGTCCGAGAATGATGTCACGCGTCATGACTTTCTCGGTTGCAGTAGAGCCCTCATGCTTCTCTGCAAGTCCACGAATGACAATATCACGGTCTGTAATCACGCCGATCACGTCATTTTTCTCATCTACCACCGGGATAACGCCAACATTCCAGTCTCGCATTTTGCAAGCAACCTCGTACACATTATCCTTAAGTGTCACCGTCGCGACATCTTTGGTCATGATTTCACGCAACGTACGATCTTCCACTTTTGCCATCCACTTCTCCTCCTTTTGCTATGAGACGATTGTAGTGTGTCCAGCTCCTTAGAGTCTCATTCAAAGGTGAAAGCTTGAAGATCTCTTGACATCCCGTACTTATGCATTGCGCTTCTTCCAAAAAGATACTATATTAAGAAGTGAAAAACTCACCATTTGTAGGAGGAAAAAGAATGGTTATCAAGGAAACAGGGATTGGCAGCAAAGAAGTCTTTTTCGCCGATCTGGAGCACTACATGAGTGATCTCGGATTTGACCGCGGTGCCTGGGATTACAAACACGCTACATACGATTATAAAATCGATGATAAAGGCAATACCTACTATCTGCGTATCGAAGCCAACGTGACGAAAGGAAAGTTGGAAGATTCGCATGCAGAGCTGAAATTGGAAGAGCCACTAATCGGCAAACACCTCTTCCCGCATGGAATCGATTATGATTGCAACATGCCAGACAGCGTTGTTCAAACCGCAAAACGCAAACTGCAAATGCTGAACGAAAAAATTTCTTCGCACTAAGTAATTTCACAAGCGCTACAGGTGCAGAGAGGTAACCCCTCTCTGTTTCACGTAGAAGGGGGTTTTCACTATGAAGACACGGGGCGTTCCCGACTTCTTGCTCCTGTTTTTAACCGCCCTGCTCGTCGGTTTTGGCTTGCTTATGGTACTTAGCGCTAGTTCAATTTTTGCCCTGACCAGTTTTACAGCACATGGCTGTAGTTATTGCAACGGTGATGAGCTGTATTTTGTAAAACGGCAAGTAACTTTCTTATTGCTGGGTATTTTAGGTATGTTAATCGCGATGAACATTCCCTTCTCTTTTTACAAGCGCAATTTTTTAGGGATTGCCTTCATCAGCTTCATTGGCTTGTTTCTGGTATTGATTCCTGGTATTGGAACGGAGGTCAACGGAGCGCGCTCCTGGTTTCGCTTGGGAATTGGTAATTTGCAGCCTGCGGAGTTTGCCAAATTGGGCTTGATTTTGTATCTGGCAGCCATTATCAGCAAAAAAGGCGACGGAATTCGCAAAATGAAGTCAGGATTGATGCCTCCATTGCTGATAACGGGTCTATTTTTTATGTTGATTGCACTTCAACCAGACCTGGGTTCCGCAGCGATTCTTCTGGGGACTGCTTTGATCGTCATGGTGTGCGGTGGAGCCAGGATCATCCAGCTAATCGTAATTGGTTTGCCTACCGTATCCCTCGCCTTGTTCGCGTACATCAGTACAAAAGAGTACGCGCTCAACCGGATTAATTCCTATATGGACCCATGGAGCGATCCTCTCCACACCGGATACAATATTATCCAATCCTGGATTGCTATTGCACATGGCGGGATGTCGGGTACCGGATTTGGCAGAAGCATTCAAAAATATTTGTACCTTCCGGAAGCACACACAGATTTTATTTTTGCGATCATTTCGGAAGAGTTAGGTTTTATTGGCGCGTCCCTGTTTTTGCTGGTGTATCTGATTTACCTGCTGCGTGGGATTCACATCTGCCTGAAGGTCAAAGATACCTTTGCCAGTCTGGTCGGCATCGGGGTCGTCACTATGATTGGTTTGCAAGCGCTGATCAATATCGGCGGTGTCACAGGATTGATTCCTTTGACTGGTGTTCCCTTGCCGTTTATCAGCTACGGTGGCTCGTCCCTCTTGGTCTGTCTCATCTCCACAGGGATTTTGCTTTCCGTTTCTCGGGAGGTTAGCCGGCAAAAGGTGGAGGAACAACTGAACAAGCAGCAACAGCAGCATCCTTTCTCCGCCTAGAAGGAACCAAAACAAACGACCTGCACGCAAGCAGGTCGTTTTTACTTGATTTCAATCGTTTCCACCCGGACGTTGATGGACTCAACCTCTAGCCCGGTAATATCCTCTACTGTTTCCTTCACTTTTTCCTGTACCAGTTGACAAACGTGATGAATCGGCGCTCCATAACGAACGGATACTCGCATATCAATCGTGACCCTGCCCTCCAGGATGGACACATTGATGCCTTTGGTGCCGCCATTGATCTTCTTTGCGAAATCCTGGTACAAGCCTCCGGAACGTATCGTAACATCCAACACTTCTTCAACGGCCACTCCAGCCACAACAGCCACGACATTATCAGCTACCCTGATCTCACCGATTCTCTCCGACATCTGGACGTCCTCCTTTCACCCGCGTCGAGCCCACTTGTCAGTTCCTTTTTATCTGATTTTTCTTCCATTATAATCAATCACAGCTTGGGCTTGAAAGAAAAATTCTAGGCTCCTGTCCTCATTATCTCCAGTATTTTACTATGCAAGACTTACGAAAACTGGGGAACCTATCAACCAAGGACAAATGATGCCTGCCTGGATGTACGAACGAGCAAGCTGTACCCAGGTGTGGTCATGATAAGGAGAGGATTTACCATGAAGCGGCCTGTAAAATGGCTGATTGCTTTCTTGCTTGTCGCAGGTCTATTGACGACAGTAGCTACGATTTCACCTGTACGTTCTGATGCTTTCAGCAAACAGATCGTCAAAGTAGGGGCTCAAGGCAAAGATGTACGGGAAATGCAAGGACGACTCAAATTTATTGGCTTCTATACGGGAAAAGTGGATGGTATTTTCGGCTGGCGCTCTTACTGGGCATTGCGCAACTTCCAGTACGAGTTTGGATTGCCCGTAGATGGCGTGCTCGGACCTAAAACGAAATTAAAACTGTACAATGCCACCAAGAACTACAAGCCGTCTGCTGCTGACCTTGGCGTGCCACAAACCGCTCAGCCCGCTCCTTCTCCTGCGCCTTCAGCCAATAAGACCTATCACGCTACAAACGTCTCGAGCAACGACCTGAGATTGATGGCCAACGCAGTCTACGGTGAAGCGCGAGGGGAACCTTACATCGGACAAGTAGCCGTCGCTGCGGTTATTTTGAACCGAACCAAGAGCTCTTCTTTTCCCAACACCCCTGCTGCGGTTATTTTTGAGCCGCGTGCCTTTACTGCAGTAGCCGACGGGCAAATTTGGCTGACCCCTAATGAAACATCTAAAAAAGCGGTCAACGATGCATTGAAGGGTTGGGACCCGACAGGCGGTGCCTTGTACTACTTCAATCCGGACACCGCTACCTCAGGATGGATCTGGACACGGCCACAAATTAAAAAAATCGGCAAGCATATCTTCTGCCGCTAAGCACGTACACAGAATGCTCCAAAATCAAACAGGCACTCAGTCATCATCTCGACTGTAGTGCCTGTTTTTCATTCACTTACGAACGCTGACCCTGCATATGCTGGGCCATCTTGGCAAAACGTTCTTCCGGTTCTGTGGTACCGCACACCCCACACTGAATCATGAAATTTTCCCCTTTGTACGGTTGGTGAAAAGCATCCAACTGATCGGAGGACAACTCCGCCACGACCTCTCCTGACTGCGGATCGAGGCGCATGTAGCGAGGCATTTGCTCGATCACCGTAAACCTCATGCGATTGGATTTGCAAGTTGGACAGAGCAATGGTCTTGTCAAGGGTTCCACCTCCAGATTTATTCACCGATTAGTTTCCTTCCAAAAGAGGAAAGCTATACCTATTCGACTGCCAACCCGATTGGAAAACAAAGATCTGCCTGGAGGAGAACGGATGAATCCACGCCTATTTTTCTCGCTGATCGCCGCAAGCTTGCTGCTCGCTGCGTTCGCCCACTATTTGACGGAAAATGAGATCTTTCAGTTTGTCACGGCTTCTATAGCTATCGTCGTGCTTGCAGCCTGGCTGGGGAAAGCGACAGAGAGCGTCGCTCATTACGCTGGGGACCGGATTGGAGGTTTTCTCAATGCGACCTTTGGCAATGCTGCGGAGTTGATCATTTCTTTTTTCCTCGTGCGGGAAGGATTGTTCGACATGGTGAAAGCATCGATCACCGGAGCGATCATCGGGAATATGCTCCTGGTGCTTGGCCTCAGCGTGCTGCTCGGGGGCATCAAGTACAAGGAGCAGAAGTTTAATGCCAAGCTTGCTGGTCACAACGCCTCCTTGATGACACTGGCCATTGCCGCCCTGTTTATCCCGGCAATCTTTATGCGTGAGCTTCCCCCCGTCAAAATTGAGACGCTGAGTATCGTGATTGCTGTTGTGCTGATCATTGCCTATTTGCTTTGGTTGGTCTTTTCGATGGTGACTCACAGCGATTTTTTGGCGGACCTTGATCCGCAAGAGAGTGAGCCCGTATGGTCCAAAGGAGTTTCGATCCTCATGCTGGCCTTGTCCACCGTGTTTGTCGCGATTGTGTCCGAATGGCTCGTACACGGTGTTGAACACCTCTCCAGCTCGTTTGGCTGGTCTGATCTGTTCCTTGGTGCCTTCGTGATTGCGATCATCGGAAATGCCGCAGAGCACAGCGCTGCCGTCCTCTTGGCTCTGAAAGGCCGGATCGGGGGTTCTGTAGAGATCGCCATCGGCTCCAGCCTGCAGATTGCCTTGTTCGTAGCACCTACACTCGTCTTGGTCAGCCTCCTGATCGGGAGACCGATGGATTTCGTCTTTACTCCTTTTGAACTGGCTGCCATTGCTGCAGGCAGTCTGATCACGATCTCTATCACTCGTGACGGTGCTACCAACTGGTTTGAAGGTATGCTTTTGCTTACTGTCTACATCATCCTGGGTACAGCCTTTTTCTTCGTCTAGTTTCGGATCAAGCCATAGACTCGCTCATGAAAAAAGGACTGCTCCGTTGGCAGTCCTTTTCACGGTTAAAATACACCCAGCATATGCAGGAACACAAGGATAATAGCGATTGGGGCTACATATTTGAGCAGCATGAGCCAAAGAAGGAACATCTTTTTCCCGATGGAGGTTGTAGCCTGCAGTTCCTCGATCAGTACGGCTCTCTTCATTTTGAACGGTACGAAGATCGCGATTAAAAGAGCCCCCAGCGGCAGTAGAATATTGCTTACGAGGTAATCCGCCGCGTCGAAGATGGACTTGCCAAAAAGCTGGATATCAGCGAGCAGTCCATAGGAAAGAGCCGACGGGATACCCGCCAGAAAGATCAGGAATCCAATGACCCAGGATAGCTTCTTCCGCTTCTGCTCGTCTCCTTTGGCTATGGACGCAACGATGATTTCCAGTAGCGAAAAGGCA
This sequence comes from Brevibacillus sp. AY1, assembly GCF_029870785.1. Lineage (NCBI taxonomy): Bacteria > Bacillati > Bacillota > Bacilli > Caryophanales > Paenibacillaceae > Brevibacillus > Brevibacillus sp. AY1. The sequence goes on along the minus strand of NZ_JAFLPN010000001.1, from coordinate 332,266 downwards.
GAAGTCAAGGTCGCAAACAGGAACAGCGCTAAAAAGATCAGGAGAAACAAGCTGCCGAGCGGAATTTGTTCAAAGACGGAGGGCAAGACAATAAATAGCAAGCCTGGCCCCGCCGTTGGTTCCACCCCCAAAGAGAACACGGCAGGAAATATCGCTAGACCGGCAAAGAGGGAGACCAACAGATTCAATCCGACAATAGAACCTGCCGATCGCACCAGATTTTCATTTTTCGCGAGGTAGGAGCTGTACGTCACCATTACGGATACCCCCACACTCAAGGAGAAAAACGACTGGCCCATCGCGTAGAGAATCGCTTCTGCATTCAGCTTGGAGAAGTCCGGCAGCAGGAAAAAGGCGACCCCTTCCATCGCACCCTCCAGCGTCAGGGAGCGAATCATGAGAACCAGAAAAAGAATAAACAAAGACGGCATCATGTATTTGTTCGCGGACTCAATCCCGTTTTGCACGCCACGGGCGACCACCCATGAAGTGATCAGCATAAAAGCAAATTGTGCCGAAACAGCTCCTGCCGGATGGCCAATCACTTCTCTAAACAAAGCTTCATACGGCTGACCCATCAATTGGCCTGTAAAAGCGCGAATCAGATAGATGAGGATCCATCCGCCCACTACACTATAGAAGGAGAGTAGAATAAACGACGTGGCTACTCCAAGACGTCCAACCCAAGGCCAAAGCGTCCCCGGCGCAATCGCTTTGTACGCTGAAATTGCCTCTTTTTGGGTACTTCGGCCAATGGTAAACTCCGCCAGCAGCAGCGGCAGCCCAATCACGATGGTAAACAGCAGAAACAAAAGGAAAAACGCACCTCCCCCGCTCGTTCCTGCTACGTACGGAAATTTCCAGATGGCCCCCAAACCGATTGCCGAGCCGGCAGCTGCCAGGATAAAGCCTAATCTGTTCGTCCACTGCTCCTTTTGATTCATTGAATTGTGCACTCCTCTGTTGATTCTAGGTTGGTATTGAAAAATGAAAAACTCGCTCCACAAGGGAACGAGTTCTAATCTCGCGGTTGACCAATAAAACAAATCTACTGTAGTGGATTTTGTAAGGGATTACAATGCTTATTTTTGTCCAAATGAAAAACGAGGATGCATGCTGCTTCCTCGTTTTTACTTGTTGTTAAACATTTCATGAAGGTCGGCCAGCTTGCGCTCCAGTGAGCCCATGATTTCGCGACCAATCTCTTCTTCTATCAAACCGAGTCGTACCGCGTACTCTACTTCTCTTGAGAGCCCGAACATTTGCGTATCCAGTACTTCCTCATAAAGTGGGCACTGCGGCATGGTCAGGTTTTCCATCTGTACGTCGATCAGTTTAAAAATCTTGTCGGCGTCTGCTTGTAGCAACGCTAGCGCTTTTTGTTCCAGATCGATTACCTTTAATTCTGTCAAAACCTATCCCTCCGTTTGCCTCCATCCTTATCATCCATAGTACGCGATTCTGGGCGATTTGAAAAGGGGAGAAGAAGGATGAATTGCAACTAGCTAAAAGATACCAAGTTTCCACTCTCGCGACAACTGCTCCAGCAGCTTGACCCCTGCAACCGAATTTCCCTTGTCGTCGAGGGCTGGACCGAAGACTCCGATGCCCATACGATGAGGAACTGTAGCCAAAATCCCGCCTGCTACACCACTTTTGGCCGGAATACCTACATCGATCGCAAACTCCCCCGAAGCGTTGTACATGCCGCAAGTAACCATGAAGGTCTTGCAAATTCTCGCAATTGCTTGAGGAAATAGTTGTTCGCCTGTACAGCGGTCAAATCCATCAGCAGCCAAAACCATTCCCATGCGAGCCACCTCTTGGGCGGTCACCTCTATTGCACAATGCCGAAAGTATAGATCAAGGGTCTCATCTACATCAGCGGTAAGGACGCCACTGTCTTTTAAAAACCAGGCCAAGGCCCGATTGCGATCCGCTGTTTTTTTCTCAGAGCTGTAAACTTCTTCGTTCACCCGGATTTCAGGATTTCCTGTCATTTTACGCAGCAAATCCAGGATGCAGTCTAGACGTGCCTCCACGTCCTTCCCCTGAATCATTCCCGCTACGGCAATAGCTCCTGCATTGATCATAGGATTGAGAGGCTTGTGTGGCTTGATCGTCTCCAATTTGATGATGGAGTTGAACGGATCGCCAGTCGGCTCTTTTCCCACGCGCGAAAACACTTCATTCGGCCCGTTCTGGCACAAGGCAACAATTAATGAAAAAAGTTTGGAAATGCTTTGCAAGGTAAAGCATACATCCGTATCACCCGTATTCAGAAACGTCCCGTCCGGCAAGCATACACTAACCCCTAATTGCCCCGGGTCCTGTTTGGCTAATTCCGGTATGTAGGCAGCCACCCGCCCACGATCCACAAACGCTTTGCCTGTGCTCCATGCTGCTTCCAACTGTTTTTGATCATACTGGTTGTTCATCACAGAACCTCTCAATCGACGACTAGTTTGTGAAATTGATTGTAAAGATGTAAAATCCCCCTGTCAAACGATGTTCTACCTTGAGAGCTCTACATGCTCAAGTACAGCCTTTTCCAATCGTTCCAGCGCCTCTTGAAGCAAGGCACGAGGACATGCGTAGTTGATTCGGCAAAACCCATTGCCTGCTTGTCCAAAAATCTCGCCGTCCTGCATGCCGATGCGAGCTTTTTGCTGCAGCAATTGGAGCAAGTCTTTCTGTGGCAAGTTCAGCTTGCGAAAGTCTATCCAGCCCAAATACGTCGCTTCAGGTACACGCATGGAAACCTGCGGCAGCCTTTCTTGCAGAAACTGATGGATGAACTTCGCATTTTCATGCAGATACGGAAGCAGCTGATCGAGCCATTCTTCCCCATGCTGGTACGCAGCGATGGTCGCTTCGATTCCAAAAATATTGACGAGCTCGTGACCCATACAGGCTGCTGTTGTCTTAAAAGCTCTTAGCAATTCACTGTTTTGCGTCAACACAAAGGAAGTGAACAAGCCTGCTATATTAAAAGTCTTACTTGCCGCCAGCAATGTCACACTTTGGTTGGCAAGCTCGGATGGTAAAGCGTAGTAAGGGGTGTGGCTGCCTTTTTCATACACGAGATCGGCGTGAATCTCGTCGGAGATGACCAGAACACCATATTTCACGCACAGCTCGCCCATACGAATGAGTTCGTCACGCGTCCACACTCGTCCCACCGGATTGTGCGGACTGCAAAGCAGCAGCAGCTTGGCTTGGGGATCCCGCAGCTTGGCTTCCAGATCGTCCCAATCGATTTCGTAGCGACCATCCTTCTCCAGTAGCAGATTCTCCACCACCTGGCGTCCGCGATGTTCCACTGCCGAGAAAAAGGGATGGTAGACCGGCGGCTGTACGACTATTTTATCCCCTGGGGAGGTAAAGGCATCGATGGCTACATGCATGGCTGGAATGACACCCGCGATACTGGTCATCCAGCTCGTCTCCACTTCTACAGCGAAGCGCCGATGAATCCATTCTTTTAACGAACCGAAAAAAGCATCTGGCTTGATGCCATACCCGTAAATGGGGTGTGCCGCACGTTTGGAAAGAGCCTCCGTAATTGCAGGTAGGCAGGTGAAGTCCATATCCGCTACCCACAGAGGAATCATCCCTTCCCGGTTATATTCCGGTTGATTAGATTCCCACTTCAGACTGTCCGTTCCCTTGCGATCTACTACCGCATCAAAAACGTACTTCATATTGCCATCCCCATTTCTGATTTTTCTGTTAACAGAATATACCTTCTATTGGTATTTTCACAAGTAGATTCCCAATTTGCCTGCACTTCTTTTCCTAGGGTACAATGAAAGGGAAAAAATGATTCTACATTCGGAGGAATACCTCATGTCTGAAGTGATTGTGTTCAAAGGAGCTGTCTCCTTCCCCATTACCCTGGATCCTACCGTCTGGATTTTTGACGATCGGAAAATTGACTTGAGCACCTATACAGGTGAAGGCGATTCTGCTGATTCCGGAAAAGCCAAGTACCTGAAGGGCACCGGAGCCCAGTGGGATAAAGAGCTTGCAGAAGGCGCCCAGCTGCCGTCAGAGAGGCCAACCAGTCTGGTAGAAGCACGAAAAGCGCTGGAAGGTGACTACGGGATGCGTCTTGATCCGTTCATCACGAACGCTCAACCGTTGCCTGAAGCTACGCATGTCCGTCTTCATCGAGAAAACCAGGAGCCTATTACGTTGACAATTGCAGAAGCGAGAAACGCAATCCTGCAATTTTCACGTGACGGGAAACCAATCCGTGAGAACGGACCCGTCTATTTTTATCTGCCTGAAATGCTGCTTGCCAAGGAAGCTCCAATCGAAGGGATCACGATCATCGAGTTCGTCCAAAATCCTGAGAGCTAATTGCCAATACAGTATGGAAAAAAGCCATCCTTTTGATTCAATCGGATGGCTTTTTTACGTCTCATTTTCCGCTTTCTATGAACAATCAAGCACTCGCTTTGGAAATTCGTATGTTACGTTGTTTCAATTCCTGGCTCAGTAGTTCAATAAAAGCAGCATCTAGTTGAAGGTCGATAGCACGATGATATACCTCTATCAACATTTGATCGCTCATGTATTTCACCCTTGCTCACCTCCAGCTTTCTGATGAACCCATTTTATCAAAAGCTTGTACATCGAACAATCGTTCCTCTATCCACAAGCCTTGTGGACATCGTGTGGGTATCTTGTGGGCAAACTGTGCGCAAGTTCCGAAAACCCATTTGCCTCTATGTGAATATCCAAATCGAAGATATCCACAATTACTCGATTTTTGTCGAAAGAAAAATATTCCTCACTACGGTTTTTCGTACAAAAATGAAAAAAGGCCTTCCCAAAAGAAGGCCTTTTTTCATTTCTCACTCCTATTTACGGTTGTGCAATCTCGGTAACATGCAAAATTTGTTTGATCCGCTCGATTGCCCAGTCCAGCTCTTCTTTGCTGATGACAAGTGGTGGAGCAAAACGAATGGTCGTTTCATGGGTTTCCTTGCAGAGCAGACCCAGCTCTTTCAGCTTTTCGCAGTATGGTCGCGCAGCTGTCGACAATTCCAGGCCAATGAATAATCCCCGACCACGAATATCCTGAATCAGTGGATTTTGAATTTCCTCCAATTTCTCCTTGAAATAAGCCCCAAGCTCCAGAGATCGTTGTACCAAGCCCTCGTCTTCCAATACGTCCATCGCCGCCACAGCAACCGCACATGCCAACGGATTACCGCCAAATGTGGAACCGTGCGAGCCTGGTTCGAAAACATTGAGAACTTCCTTGTCAGCCGCAACAGCAGAAATCGGGAGCACGCCGCCACCCAGGGCCTTGCCCATGATGTACATATCAGGCTTGACACCTTCCCAGTCGCTGGCAAACAGCTTTCCTGTTCGTCCAAATCCGGTTTGGATCTCGTCGCTTACCAGAAGGACATTGTTTTCTTTACATACATCATACGCTGCTTTCAGGAAGCCCTCAGGAGGCATGATGATCCCTGCTTCTCCTTGGATGGGTTCAAGCATAAAGGCAGCGGTATTTGGAGTAATGGCTTGTTTCAGTGCATCAATGTCTCCGTATGGAATGATCTTGAATCCTGGAGTAAAGGGACCAAAGCCGCGGCGATATTCTTCCGCTGAAGAGAAGGAAGTGACCGTGACCGTACGACCGTGAAAGTTACCTTCGCAGACAATGATTTCAGCTTTATCCGCCTCTACCTTCTTCACGTCATAGGCCCATCGCCGCACTGCTTTTATCGCGGTCTCTACCGCTTCAGCCCCTGTGTTCATCGGCAAAATCATGTCTTTGCCGGTTAAGGCTGACAGTTTTTCGTAAAAGATACCCAGCTGATCGTTGTAGAAGGCACGCGAAGTGAGTGTCACCTTGTCCGCTTGATCCTTCAGTGCAGCGATGATGCGCGGGTGACGATGTCCCTGGTTCAGTGCAGAGTATGCGCTTAGCATGTCCAGATATTTGTTGCCTTCCGGATCGTATACCCATACTCCCTCGGCACGATTAATCACGATCGGGAGTGGATGATAGTTATGCGCTCCGAATTTTTCCGTTTGCTCAATCACTGCTTTTGTATGTGTCATATTGACGACCTCCTTCAAAATGGACACTTTCCTTACTGAGTAGAGCAAGAATGATGCCAACACGACAACCAGTGCTGCAATAGGAATCCCCTACAAAAACGCAAAATTTTTTTGCTTCTATCCATGCTGCCATTTTTTGCTGCAAAAATCCTTGGCACATTTCGTAACTATGCTATGATTAAGCAATAAGAAAACCTCTATCTATCGAGGCCTTCGTCAGGCCACTCCCCCGTAACTTTTGAGGTAGAAAGCTGGTGATTCCCATGTCATCTCCCCTGCAACACCACGGACCGGATACGTTGCTTCGGATGTACGAGCATATCCTGAATGAAATCAACGAGGGTGTCCATATTATCGATCGTAACGGCACAACGATCCTTTACAACCGCAAAATGATGGAGCTGGAAGCGATGACGGCTCAGGATGTGTTGAATAAACCCTTGTCAGAGGTATTCGTCTTTCCTGAGGGTCAAGCGAGTACATTGCTCACTTGCTTGCAAACGGGCAAGAGTATCCGCAATACCAAACAAACGTACTTCAATGGAAAGCGCAAAGAAATCACGACAATCAACCATACCCTCCCCATCGTCGAGAATGGGCAGGTGATCGGAGCTGTCGAAATCGCCAACGACATCACGAAAATGGAACGGTTGATTCGTGAAAATCTCCAAGAAAAAAACGGCGCACGCTATACATTTGCTGATATCGTTGGCGACAGTTTGTCACTGCGAGAAGTAGTGGCAAATGCCAGCCGTGCAGCCCGTACCTCATCCTCTGTTCTGGTGGTCGGCGAGACAGGAGCGGGCAAGGAATTGTTTGTGCAAAGCATCCATAATGCCAGCCACCGTTCTTCCCGACCTTTTATCTCGCAAAACTGTGCTGCCCTGCCGGACACCCTGATCGAGGGACTGCTATTCGGGACTGCACGTGGTGCGTTTACAGGAGCTATAGAGCGTCCCGGTCTTTTTGAACAGGCAGAAGGTGGCACACTTTTCTTGGATGAGATCAACGCGCTTAGTATGCCTCTCCAGGCCAAATTGTTACGTGCTTTGCAGGAGAAGACCATTCGACGCATCGGCGATACCAAAGACCGCGCGATCGATGTCCGGATCATAGCAGCATTGAACGAAGATCCGATCGAGGCCATCGCCAATCAGCATTTGCGCAAAGATCTTTACTACCGCCTGGGCGTGGTCACCTTGTTCATCCCACCGCTTCGCGAACGGTTGGAGGATGTTCCGGTTCTTGTGGAGCATTTTATTCAAAAGTACAATCCGTTGTTTCAAATGGAAGTCACGGGTGTCAGTGAAGATGCGATGGCCTTTTTCATGCAGCACGACTGGCCGGGCAACATCCGTGAGCTGCAGCACTTGATCGAGGGTGCGATGAATTTGATGGGTGAGGAGACGCTGATTACGCTCGAGCATTTACCCTTGCACTTTTTGGGTCGATCACCAGCCGTAAACGTGAACAACACTGTCAGTCACACCCCATCTATTTCAACTCCGCCTTCCGGACAGCCACTCAAGGAGGTCATGGAGGATTTTGAATCCTCCTACATCCAACAGACTGTTGCCAAGCACAATGGCAATATCTCCAGAGCGGCAAAGGAGCTGCAAATCAGCAGACAAAGCTTGCAGTACCGATTGAAAAAATTGGGAATCCGCAATCCCAACGATTAGTGTAAAGGTAAAATAGAAAAGCTTGTGACGCCCTTCGAGGAGCGCACAAGCTTTTCTTTCTTTTCATCATGTTGAGTCCTATATGGAGATACTTACAATTTCTGTGACTACAACCATCGCAAATACGGCAAATCCCAGGGAACTCGTAACTAGCAGCATGAGCTTCAGTTTTTTCATATCTTCCATGAAATGGTTCCTCTCTTTCCTGCGCCAAGCGTCTATACCGTTATATACGTTTGACTACAGAAAAATGTTTCAGATCGCTCAAGTTTTCATAAATTTGCCATCTTTGTACAATCCTTTTCCATCTGATTGGTATCCTGCTCCATCTGATACAGCTTCCAGGCAACAATCAGACCGACCAAGAGACAAATGCTCCATGGCATCCACGGCATGGCCATCTCTCTGCCCAGGTCGTATACCCAGCCGCCGACAATCTGTCCGACGGAACCTCCAATGGCAACCGAGTAACCATTAAAGCCATAGTAGGCACCTACCAGCTCTTTTGGGGCAAATCTCGGTACCATCTCCACCAGGTTGGGAACAGAAATCATCGTGCCTAATGCGTAAAGGAACACATTGATGAGCATGAGCCATAGTGATTGGGTAAAAGTAAGCATGAACAGTCCGATACCCATGACCAGTGTACCGATCCCAATCAAGGTAAGTCTTTGCTGATAGCCGTCCAGCCACCGCGTGACCTGCATTTGCAGCACGATGACGGAAATGGAAACCGTCGACAGGACGACACCTACGTAAAATTTATCATGCATCACATCCTCGACAAATCGAGGGATCGTCAGGAAGATCTGCATGTTCAGATAATAGTAGCCCATCAAAATAATCGTAAAGCGTACAAAGCGTTTGTCTTTGATGACATGCGACATGCTCTCCCAAACGCTGTATCGGGTGTTCTTCGCTGCAATCGGTGGCAGTAGAAAGAACAACACGAGTCCGCAAAGGGCGAAAATACCCCCTGCAAACAAAGAAAGGTACGTAAAGTCGACCGCTGCCAGCGCAGTACCCACCAGTTGGGAGCCGACGACACCGATATTACCCAATACATTGCGGAAAGCGAATACTTCCTTGCGCACGGAATCAGGTGTATGCACAGCAAATGCGGCCGATACTGCCGGGTCAAAGAGAGAACCCCCAAGACCTGATAAAATAGCAGCGACAAAGAAATGCCACGTCTCGGTGCAATACGCAAACATGGCAAAACCAGCGGCACGTACAAGCATGCCGATGACCATCGTGCCCTTGTAGCCAAATAAATCTGCCATCGCTCCGCCCAAAAAGGCGAATCCTTGCTGTGAAAATTGCCTGACACTTAATACCAAGGCAGCCATTGCCAAGGTCCAACCGATGCTCCCGGTCAAATGTAATGTGAGATACGGGATTAACGCATAAAAGCCTAGATTCATCATGAAGGAGGTGGATAACAGCAGCTTTACAGCTAGCGGTGTCTCCCTCCATGTTTCGCGCTTCATGTCCTGTACGCCTCTCTCTCATATCTCCCGATTGATTTAGGGATACTCCCAGCTTAAAGAACAAGGTATACTTTGAGAAACGAACAAAATTGGTTATGGTTATCAAATATTTAGATAAGAGGGATTTTCCAGTATGGACTTCGAACAACTACGCGCTTTTTATACATTGGCTCAAACCAAAAACTTCACGAAAGCAGCAGAAATCCTGCATCTCGTACAATCAACGGTCACGATGCGTATCAAACAATTAGAGGAAAAAGTGGGAAAACCCCTCTTTGTTCGTGATAAACGAAGTGTCGAAATCACACAAGCGGGCTTAACACTATTGCCGTATGCCGAACGCATCCTGCAATTATCGCATGAAGCCTTAAATGAGGTCGCATCCTTGCATCCTTATGAAGACTACTTGTCCGTAGGCAGCCTGAATTCAATCTGGACCTCCATTCTCGAACCGATTTTAAAGGAATATCACTTCCGCTATCCGTCGATCGCTCTCAGCACAAAAACGGGCCGATCTTCCGATGTGATTCAATACCTGCTCGATAATGTCATCCAGATCGGCATCGTCTATGTCCCGCCGTCCTTGCCGAACTTCGACGTTATTCCCACGTGGGAAGACGAAGTGGTCCTGGTGTGCGACCCGAAGAGTACTTTTGCCGAGACCAATACCGTCGACGCGAGCGAGCTTCGCCACCTGCCCATCCTGTACATGAGCTGGGGGCCTCCATTTAATGAATGGATCCGACAAACCCTGCCGCGCAATTACGTCCCACGCCTCAATGTAGACAAAGCGGAGCTGGCGATCGATCTGGTCAAGGAAGGGTTGGGTGTGAGCCTCTTGACTCGTTCTACCGTCAAGGCTGATCTTGCCGCCGGGACACTCAAGGAACTGATCATCACGGGCAACAAACCGCCAAAACGTTCTGCCTACATCGTATTGCCTCGCGATAAAAAGAACAAGCCCAGCGTAGAAAAATGGCTGGGCTTGATGAAAGAATTCGGCTATCACACATAGCCATGATCTACCGAGTTGTTTCTAGTGGAGAGACGATCGCTGGTCGTCTCTTTTCCCATCGCTGGTAAGTGATACTAGCTCCAAAATAGAGAACCATGGAAAGACAAAAGCCAGTCAGTATATCACTCAGGTAATGAACCCCCAGATACACACGGCTCGCAGCCAATAAGAAGACCAGCGCGAACGCAACAGGCTGAATGAGCGACGACCAGCTTTTTTCCTTGTACCAGCAGAGTGAGAAAGATCGTAAGCGCTTCTGACCGATACCCCTTGAGAAAGCAAACGATCACCACGATGATTCCCAGAGGAGCCAGTGCACTCGCACCTCCCAAAAAGGTGAGTGCACTCAGAAAAGTCGTGATCCAATCCGCACGTATGACTTCCATCCATTCAAATGCGAGGCGGTCTGCTGCGGTTAGTGCACTGCTGATATGTAAACCAAGCATCAAAATAGATAAAACAGCAAAGATACCGAGCTGTAACGGCTGCACAAAATTTTTAGTTTCGCTCATAAACAAACCTCTTTCTCCATCAATGAACGCAGGGATGCTGCAAAACGCTGATCATCCTCACGCGTACGGGCAGCAGGCCCACGTGTTCTTCCTCCCCCTCTGCGATATCGGGCTTTTTCATTGCGCTCCTCCAGATGGAACTCGATTCGGTCTGGATCAAAAATCATGCCGTGCGGTGTCAGAGAAAACGCCTTTTTACCCAAAATGAGTGCAGCAAGACCGATATCCTGCGTGACGACGATATCCCCTACTCTGGTCTCGTTCGCTACCTTCATGTCGACCGCCTGCGGACCAGCGTCTACTACCGTATGGTTTTCCCCATGCAATTGATGATTGAAGCTCGCGTATGTCAAACATCTCCAGTTCAATTCCGCACTCAGTGCTTGTGCGATCGCCAGTGCCTGGCGAGGGCAAGCATCTGCATCGATCAAGATGCGACGTTCTTTCATGGGCATCCACCCTTTCCTGCGCTTTTCTCTCCCCAATCCGTCTCCATTTTTGATATGATGGGAATGGAGAGGAGTGAACGAACCATTGCGTTACCAATTTATACAAGATGAACGACTTGGCATTTCGCTGCCCATGCTCCATTTGGACTGGGACGACTATTCGAGCGAAGAGCGAGCTGACATACTCTTGGAGTGGGAGGAAATTCGAGCAACCATTCCAGATCGCATCCTCCAATTGGAAGTGATCATCATTGAAAAAACCAAGCAAATGTCAGAAGAGGAAAATTTCCTACGCTCTTGCGAATTAAACAGCGAAATCCATGAATTGGCCAGTCTCATAAATGATCTTAATATATGGTTCCGAGTACAGCAAGATCACGACACCAAAGTGCACCAATGATCTTCCTATGAACCAGCAGTTGGCGAATTGAAAAAGACATTCAAACAACGTTTGAATGTCTTTTTCGCTTTGGTCCCTCGACCACGTCACACGATTTTATACAGTTGTCGCCTTCACTTTTATCCGTCGAGCCATTTGCAGTGCCATCAGGCCAGTGACGTGTGGGGCTGCCATTGACGTCCCATTCAGCTTTCGGAATTGATTACCAGGCCACGTAGATAATATGTCTACCCCAGGGGCCCTTCGATCGGCTCCCTTGCCCCTTGAGCTGAACGATGCCAGATTGCCGTTCTGATCGATCGCACTAACTCCCACTACCCCATCGTATCTGGCGGGATATTCGACTTCTCCGCCATTGTTCCCCGCTGAAGCCACCATCACAACGCCACGGTCATTTGCCTTTTTAATGACGCGTGCGAGTGCCTCACTGTACTGCGGCATTCCAAAGCTCATGTTGACGATGTCCATTCCATTCTCGATCGACCAGTTGATGGCCCGCAGAATCGTAGCGAGGGATGACTTTCCTTCCTCGTCGAAGGCACGTATGTCATAGATATGGGACTCTGGAGAAACGCCAACGATTCCTCTTTGATTCATCTCGGCTACGATAATTCCAGCCACGTGTGTGCCGTGACCATTTTGCCTGCCGCGAACAAAGTCGACACCACCTTTGACTCGGTTCTTTAATTCAAAATGATCGCGTGAGATCCCTGTATCGATGACACCGATCTTGACTCCCGCACCCTTTCCCTTTTTCCAGCGCCGTTGTGCACCAACATACTTCACACCCCATGGGATCTCTTCTTCCGCATGCAGCTTTATTGTCAAATTTTCTTCCACAGTCGCCTTGTAGCGTTCACAGTGCTTTTGAATCAACCGATACACCTGTTGATTCACGCACATACAGGACATGTCATCGAAGCTGCGCCACGGCTTTTTTTCCTTTTGGGACCTGATTTTTCCCTGCAAGTCACGTAATATCTCGCCAAATGGCGTTTCCTGATGAAAGCTGATAATCTTCAACTCATTAGCCTCCTGTCATGCTTCTTTCTGCCTCATCCTATGTGCTTTTGACCTTGGAGGGTTGGGCATTTACACATGCCTGCCAAAATAGGCGAGAAAACCGGTGCATGTGTCCAGACAAGACAGCAGCTTCTTCCATATAACTGCATGGAGACCAGCCACCAGCATGAGAGGAGCGAATGAGCATGGGAAAAGAAAAAGCCAATGACATATTGAAGAAAATCAACAAAAAGAGCAAGAAAAAATGGAAAATGGACGATATCAAGGCACTTGGCAAGGGATATACCAAAAAAGACCTCAAGAACGGTAAGAAGTTGGATGAACTGATCAAAAAGGTAAGCAAAGCTGTAGGTGTAAAATTGAGTGACAAACAAATGTCTTCCGTTAAAAAACAAGTGCAAGATCGACTCGGATAAGATTGTTTATCATGGGGATGCAACCACACTGTGTTGCATCCCCTTTTCGCGCGATACATACAAAAATGGAGAGCCTCTCAGCTCTCCATTTTTGCAGTATTGTCAACCAGATCGCTGGTATGTCTTAATCACACGCACATGCAACGATCACGAGCAATACGAACAACACCAACACCAAAGCAAAATCGTCGAATCCAAATCCGTTAAATACACTACTCATTCGCTTTCCCTCCTTTATCGGCAACTAGTCATACTGTATGTGCGGATCGTCAATCCTGATTGGACTCCCGCCTACATGCGTGCCCGTTTTTGGACGCATACCCTCAGTGCCGATTAGAAAACTTGGCCCCGCCAAGCTTTTGGCGGGGCCTTAGTTGCACTTATGTCGATAGGCAAAAATTTAAATTCCTATCGACCAAAGAAAGTCATGGAATTAGCTGGCTCGACGCTCTACCCGCTCTGGCAGCGCGTATTGTTTTTTCATCACCATTTGCCAAAACGGAATGGTTCTTTGAATCATCGGTCCAGTCAACAACGCGATCAAGACCGTACCGACAGAAACAGGTCCACCTAATGCGGCTCCCGCGATTAGAACAGTAACCTCGATGATCAATCTTACTTTTTGGATGCTCCATCCCAGGCGCTCATTCATCGCCAGCATGAAGCTGTCTCGGGGGCCAGCTCCAAGACGTGGAGAGAGATACATGCCGATGCCTACGCCCATGATCATCATCCCCATTAAAAACATCACGGTGCGTTCGAACAAACCCTCGATTTGCGGCACGATATCCCACCACAAAATCAAATCCAGAAAACTGCCGAAACAGACCATATTCAGAAACATGCCAAATGTAGGCTTTATCTTGGCGAGCAAATAAGAGGACAAGATAACGACAACCCCAACAATTTGCGACCATATTCCAATCGTTAGACCAAACGTTTTCTGCAGACCAATATGAAAAGTATCCCAAGGCGCTACTCCCATGTTTGCCTGAATGGTCAGAACGCACCCGAAGGCTCCGATAAAGAGCCCCAGCATAAACATGCCATAGCGTATCACAATGGACCTGCTGATCCGTATACCGGACACTGCCTTTCACCTTTCCTCTCCTCTTAAACCCCTCTATCTCTACTAAATGCTCTTCCAGCCTGCGATGACCTCAAAGAAAATTCCATCCTTGCGGTAATACGCCTCAGGCTTGTCGTAATCCAGGTAGGTCGCTGCCTCCTGGAGGCGATCACCCGACAAAATCACTTGGCGCTGCTTATTGGCAGCGTCCCTGTATTCAATAACCAGATTCACTTCTTCTTGCAGGCAGTGTGCCACCAGCTCTTCCGGTGTTGTGAAGGTAATCCGTTTCATACCCCTCTTTCCTTTCTTACGTCCTGTTAATGATCATTCATTATAACAGGGATCGTTCCTTTCTCCCATCGTTTTTCGCACTCTCTTGACTGGCAGACTATAGAAATCCGCTGCCAGGGTCGTAGCAGGAAAACGCTCTCTCGCCTCAGCCAACAGATCTTCCATCGTAAAGTCCCCTTCTTCATCCTCATAACGCGGACTAAAGTGGGTCAAGCAGAGCATTTTCACGCCTGCTTTGCTCGCCAGCTTGGCGGCTTCCTGGGCTGTCGAATGACCGCTGCGAACAGCCAAATCCTTATCCCGCTGCGCATACGTCGCCTCATGAACCAGCAAATCAGCATCCTGAGCAAGTTCAAGAACGGATTGACAAGGCTCGGTATCCCCGCTAATCACGATTTTTCGTCCTGGCTGTGCTTCCCCTACAAAATCCTTCCCGTCAAGCATCCGACCATCGGGCAGCACGACCTGCTCTCCTCGTTTCAATGCACCATAAAGAGGCCCAGAAGGCACCCCCATCTGTTTGGCAAGCTCAACCTGGAATGCGCCCGGCTTCTCTTTTTCTTGCACGGCATAAGCAAAGGACTGCACCCGATGCTTGGCCGGACTGCAGGTCACGATAACCTCGTCATCCTCATAGACAACACCCTCGCTCACGATATGGATCTGCAAAGGATAGTGCAGATGGACAGGACTGACCTCCATGATCGTGCGATAATAACGATCCAAGCCTGGGGGTCCGTACAGATCGAGCTGCGATGCTTCCCCGTTGCGCAGCGATCGGCTGGCCAACAATCCAATCAGGCCATACAGATGGTCACCGTGCAGATGCGTAATGAAGATTTTTTCCAACTGACTGATTTTCATCGGCGCCCGAAGCAATTGATGCTGGGTCCCTTCTCCGCAGTCAAAAAGCCACCATTTTCCTGCTTGCATAAAGCGAAGTCCAATCGCGCTCACATTCCGCTTGGTTGTGGGTGCTCCGGAACCTGTTCCCAAAAAAGTAAGTATCACGACTTCTTGTCTCCTTTTGCTTCAATGCGTCCACACTGTCGTTTGTTCAGGCGCCTGTCCCTTCATCTGGGCATTCACCCTTTTTTCCATCATCGCATACCTTACCACAGACAACAAACCTAGCAAGGAGGGACTTTGGATGATGAAACGTCTTCTCTCTCTGGGTATGGCTATCGGCCTTGTGGGAATGGCCATCTTGAGTGGTTGCTCAAGTGCCCCAGAAAAAATTCGTATCGGTGAAGTGACTCGCTCCCTGTTCTACGCGCCCTTGTATGTAGCCTTGGAAAAGGGCTTCTTTCAAGAAGAGGGATTGGATGTAGAGCTGTCCACCATTCCTGGCGGAGACAAAGTCATGTCCGCCTTACTCTCGGATGGCATCGATGTGGCGCTCGTTGGTTCCGAAACGAGTATATACGTCGCACAGCAAGGAGCGGCTGATCCAGTCATCAACTTCGCGCAATTGACACAGACAGACGGCACGTTCCTCGTCGCACGTGAAAAAACCGATTCCTTTTCGTTTGATCAACTGAAAGGCACGGTCTTCCTCGGCCAGCGCAAAGGCGGCATGCCTCAGATGGTTGGCGAATACGTGCTGAAAAAGCACCAAATCAACCCGCAAAGCGATCTGGAGCTGATCCAGAACATCGAATTTAAAAACATTGCCGCTTCCTTTGCATCTGGTACCGGAAAGTACGTACAGTTGTTCGAACCGGAAGCCTCTCGTTTTGAGCAGGAAGGCATCGGTCATGTCGTCGCTTCGTTTGGCAAGGAAAGCGGCACAGTGCCGTATACCGTGTTTATGACCAAGCAAAGCACAATCGACAAAAACCCGACTGCTATCCAAAAGTTTACCAATGCCGTTTACAAAGGGCAACAATGGGTTGCCAGCCATTCACCCAAGGAAACCGCGGATACCATCGCCAAGTACTTCGAGCAGATCAAACCGGAAATCATGGAAAGTGCCGTTAAACGCTATCTGGAGCAAGGCTCCTATGCCACAGATCCGATTTTGGATGAAGCAGAATGGAAGCAGCTCCAGGACATCATGGATTCCGCAGGAGAGCTGAAAGGCCCCGCCGATTACGCCAAACTGGTGAATACGACCTTTGCCAAAGCTGCTATAGAAGGGAAGTAGACCATGATGAACAAGACTCCTTCTACGCCGGCCAAAATTGAACTCGGCCACGTGACCCATCTCTATCTATCCTCGAACAGGGCATTCATGGCGGTCAAGGACATTAACCTACGCGTGGAGGAAGGCGAGTTCATTTGTCTGGTCGGTCCCAGTGGTTGTGGTAAAACCACGCTGCTCTCCTTGATTGCCGGATTGGAGCAGCCTACATCCGGCAAGATTCTCATTGATGGCAACAGGGTCACCGGGACATCCTCACAAGTAGGCTATATGCTTCAGCAGGATTACTTATTCAACTGGCGCAGTATCGAGGATAACGTATTCCTCGGCCTGGAGATCAAGGGAATACGGAACAAAGAAACCGAGGAGTACGCCTTGCACTTGCTCGATGAAATGGAATTGATTGATGTCCGCAAGTCATCTCCGACGCAGTTGTCAGGAGGAATGAGACAGCGCGTCGCTCTCGTTCGCACCCTCGCCTGTCAGCCGCAAATTCTGCTACTCGACGAGCCATTCTCCGCTCTCGACTACCACACCAAATTAAAGCTGGAAGACCTGGTGTTTACCACACTGCGGCGGCATAAAAAAACCGCGATTTTGGTAACACATGATCTGTCTGAATCGATTGCGCTTGGTGATCGGGTGCTGATTTTTTCCAAAAATCCCGGTCAAGTGCGAACGGAACTCACGATTCCAGCTCCGATTCGCCATGCACTGCCTTTTGAAGCACGAAACCAAGAGGGCTTTTCAGATCTGTTCCAATACGTGTGGAAAGAGATGGAGGTGTTGTCCGATGCAGTCAAAGGAGATTGAAGCCGTCCATCAACGCTACCTGAAAAAAGAAGGGAGAACACGCTCCTGGGTTTTCATTACGCAAATCCTTCTCTTTCTGGTATTCATAGGGCTTTGGGAAGTGCTGTCGCGAACAAATATAATCAACTCCCTAATCTTTAGCTATCCGTCCAAAATCATCGCTCTCCTATGGACGCAGCTGGCAGAGGGCAGTCTGCTCCCTCATGTCGGCATGACGGTGTGGGAAACGGTCGTAGGCTTTGTACTCGGCACTTTGATTGGTACCGTGATCGCAACCGTGATCTGGTGGTCCCCCTTCTTGTCTCGCGTACTAGAGCCCTATCTGGTCATCGCCAACAGTATGCCAAAGGTTGCCCTTGGCCCCGTCTTTATCGTCCTGTTCGGCCCTGGCCTGGTCTCGGTCATCGCGATGGGGTTAGCCATCTCCGTGATTATTACAACCATCAATATCTACACCAGCTTTCGGGAGGTCAACCCGAACTTCGTAAAGGTCGTCCAAACGCTAGGCGGCAACAAACGGCAAATCTTCACGTCCGTGATCCTGCCTGCTACGATTCCTACCATTTTGGCGACCTTGAAGGTAAATGTCGGTCTTTCCTGGGTAGGTGTGATCGTCGGAGAATTCCTTGTATCGCAAATTGGATTGGGCTACCTGATTATTTATGGCTTCCAGGTTTTCAATTTTACCCTGGTCATGATGAGCCTCGCCATCATCGCTGTCGTCGCAACCTTGATGTACCAAGGCGTAGCGTATTTAGAACGGCGGCTCACCAGCCAGTTTAAATAGATTGATTCACAAAAACGGTGCTGTCTCGTACTCACATACGGACAGCACCGTTCCCTTTCACCCGATACGATTCAGATTAAGCTTGCTGAAGTAAAAACTTTTTACCATATTCCCCGTGGTCCAGAATGGCCGGATCTTCGATTTGAATTGTAGAATGCTTGATACCGTACTTGGTCTTGAGCAGATGGTTGATGGCCATAATCACGCAATATGGTTGAATATTTTCTCTCACAAAGACGTGAGCGGTCAACGAGTAATGATCCGTAGTCACTGCCCACAAATGAAGCTCATGGACGTCCTCTACCCCTTCGACCATACTGATATCTTCGCGGATTTTATCCAGGTCGAATTTCTCAGGTACAGATTCCATCAATACAGCGAACGACTCGCGAATGATCTTCGCCCCTCCGATGAAGATAATTCCTCCAATCACCATACTGATCAACGGGTCAAAGATGTAAATACCCGTAAAGTAAATCAATACAGCGGAAGCAATGACTCCGATCGAGCTGAGCAAATCTCCGATAAAGTGCCAGAGCGCGCTTTTCACGTTGAGGTTTTCTTCATCTTTTATACTGCGGCTTAAGACGATGGTCAGGACGATGTTTACAATCAAGCCGATGGAAGCAATGATCAGCATCAGCTGCAGATCTACATCCTGTGGATGGATCATTCGTTTAATACCTTCGACAAAGATTCCGATTGCAATAATCGACAGAGCTAATCCATTCAAAAACGAAGCGATAATCTCGAAGCGCAAGAAGCCAAAGGTGTACTTCTTATTAGGCTTGCGCGTTGCCAAGTAAATGGCAGTCATGCTCAACCCCAATGCGATGACGTCGGAGATCATGTGCGCCGAATCCGATAAGAGGGCGAGTGAATTGGAAAGCAGCCCTCCAACAACCTCCACAATCGTAAAAAATAGCGTCAGCATCAAAGTAATCCAAAGTGTTTTCTTTGATCTATGCTGCTCTTTCACATGGTTTAGGTGATGATAATCAATATTCTTCATAGGAATGCTTCCTCTCATTTAAAAATAATAACTATTATCTAATAATTAATTTAATCATACTCCATCTTTACGATTTAATCCAATGAACGTTTTATGGATCATACAAGTGATTTTCATTACCAATAGCCACATACGAAGAAAGAAGCTATCCCATCGTCTCGTGACAAGGGATAGCTTCTTTTCATATTTCATACCGGTATAGCTTTATTTCCAGAACTTCCACCAGCTCTTTTTCTGTGCGGAATCGCCAGCCTGTTCTTGAGCCACTTTTTGTTCCGCTGCTGCTTCTACCTCTGCCGCGCCTGGGATACGGGCGAGAAATTGATCGACCATCGGTTTAAAGTTATCAGCCAAGTGATCTTGCATATGACGCAATATCGCAATCGCCTTTTCCTTTTGATCGGTAGCGAGCAACGCGTTGGCGTAATTAAATCCTGCATATGGAAACGGGAAATCGGGCTGCCAATACTCTTCACAAATCTGAATCAGCTGGTAGACGTATCCGGCTTGTCCTAACTCCCCTGTTACAGTCATGACTACCTCGAAGCGATCTGAAGACCCTTCAATGGCTTGCTTGTACCAGTGCATCGCTTTCAGGAGGTTTTCCTCACTCAGTGCGACTCGCGCCAAGTGCAGCTTTGGACGCCACGCCCCTTCTTTGGCAGCAAGCGTTTCCAATCTGCGTCTGAGCTCATCCTTTTTTCCGCCAGCAATGAAAGCTTGCGCGTATAAATTCAAAGCATTTTCCTGGTTCGGATCTTTGAACAAAGCTGTTTCCAGCATTTCAAAGGCTTTAGCTTCGTCACCCTCAGCTCCATAGATTTTGGCCAGGTTGGTACATGCGGCTCCTGAAGCCGGAAAACGATCCAGACAATTGATCAAAATCGTTTTGGCTCGTTCAAATTCTCTGGCTTGCATGTGGACGACAGCGCGAAAAATCAGTGCTGACTCGATGGGCCCGTACAGCTCCAAAAGCCTGTCCGCAGCGATCGCAGCCTGTTCGTTGAACTGATCCTTCGCCAGCTCCATGGCGTACTCTCGCAGCTTCTCCTTGTTGTCCCAGTATTTATCCAGGTTGCCGGGAATCACTTTTTTTTGATAATCTTCACGCGACATCTGTACGGATTGGCCCAACTCATTGGTAAACGTCACAAAATCAGACATGAAACAGCCTCGCTTTCATTTCCTACACAAATTGTATCAAGAGAATGGACGAATCCAGCAAAGAAGAACGATTTTCCCATGAGGAAAACCGTTCAGATCCGCGTCTCCCGTCTCAAATCCAGGCTTTCATGTTTACTTTGCGGATAAATTCTTCCATTGATTCCTTGACGGGTTCGTCATTAGCCGTTTCCGCCTCCTGCATGCCCAGCAGTTGACGAAATAATGCTTCGTTGCGTTTTGCCAGCGCGTAATCGAGCAAAGCCTCGCGGGATACTCTCTCAGCCTCCTCTTCCAGAAGCTGCTCTTCCAGAGCGATATCCTCTTCAATAACGGGGAATTGCTTATCTATTTTAGGGATTCGCACTATCCACGCAAATGCACTGTCGGGATTACGGTCACGAGCGATCAGGTAACCGTATTCGCTAATTGGCAAACCTTGCTCAAAGGAGTCGGCCACGATGACGACACGTTGTCCAAGCTTGAACATGAGCGTCAACTCCTAAATAAGATTAATTCTTATCATACTAAATTATATGTGCGCTTGGGAAGAGAAAACCCTCGGGAAGGGCTTGCACACAAAAAGTTTGTTGTGTGAAGCAAAATGCGTTACACTTTGATGTACATGCATTTTTTTATATAAAGTGTCTGGTAAACGAGGTGTACGAGCATGCAAATGACCGCAGGGTTCTCCTTCTTTATCGTGGGTTGGACGATTGTTCTGGTCAGTCTGATGTTTATTGGCGGATACTTCATGTTCCGCAAATTTTTGAAATCGATGCCCAAACAGGATGGCAAGTCTGATCTCGATTGGCAGGATCATTATATTGATAAGACGCGCTCGCTTTGGACGGAGGAAGGGCTTGAGCTGTTGAACGAACTGGTCTCCCCCGTGCCACAGCTTTTTCGTGACGTTGCGCGGCGCTCTATCGCGGCCAAGATCGGACAGCTTGCTCTGGAAGAGAAAGCACACACCATTACAACCGATTTGATTGTCAAAGGGTACATCGTCGCTACACCGAAAAGAGATCATAAATGGCTCATTGCCCATCTGGAATCCAAGCAAATCGATTACACGCCTTATGAGAAGTATTTGAATGCTGAATCTTAGAAAACCTGACGAAAAAGCTGCCATCCTGGTTCTGTAACAGACCAGCAAGATGGCAGCTTTTTTATAATCTCTTTAATCCAGAGTCAGAACGACGCGACCGTTGATTTGCCCTTTTTCCATACGCTCAAAGATTTCGTTGATCTTCTCCAATGGCTGAGTCTCGATGATTGCTCTCACTTTTCCACGCGCTGCAAAATCCAACGCCTCCTGCATGTCTTTTCTAGTGCCCACGATGGAGCCTTTTACCGTTACTCCGTTAAGAACGGTATCAAAGATCGGGATTGGCAGGTCAGCATTCGGCAAGCCCACGACGACCAACGAACCTCCGCGTCTCACCGACTTGTACGCCTGCTCAAAAGCCTTTTTCGTGACAGCGACACTGATCGCAGCATGAACGCCACCGACTTGCTCCTGAATGGCTTGAATCGGGTCTGTTTCACTGCCGTTCACCGTTACGTCTGCTCCCAGTTCTTTCGCCAGCTCCAGTTTTTCCTGATGGATGTCGACCGCTACCACATTGTAGCCCATCGCTTTGGCATATTGCAGGGCAACGTGTCCCAGCCCGCCGATTCCGTAGATGGCCACCCACTCACCTGGCTTGATGTTTGCCACCTTCAACGCTTTGTAAGTCGTGACACCCGCGCACAGAATAGGGGCAGCATCGACGTCGTTCAGTTCATCCGGAATCCGTGCTACGTACGCAGCAGGTGCCACACAATACTGCGCATAGGCGCCGTCTGCCGAGTAGCCGCCGTTTAGCTGCTGCTGACACAAAGTTTCCCAGCCAGTGAGGCAATAGTCACATTCTCCGCAAGCAGAGAACAGCCAGGGAATCCCTACACGATCTCCGATTTTCAGTGAGGTCACCCCATCGCCGAGCTTTTCTACCACACCGACACCTTCATGTCCTGGAATCAAAGGCAGTTTTGGTTTGACAGGCCAATCACCCTGGGCTGCATGCAGATCTGTATGGCAGACTCCGCAGGTTTTGATGCGAACCAATACCTGACCATACCCTACCTCTGGCACTTCTACTTCCTTTACCTCGAGCTTCTGATTGAAACCGTTGACAACCGCTGCTTTCATCGCTGCTTCCTCCTCTTTTCTTTTTGGAATATCCGACACTCCTATGCTTTTGCAAACAGCGTGCCAAAATGAAAACGCTTTATATTTCGAATTTAGTGTGCATTTCATCGCTCTTTCCAGCCAATTTTTTGGCTGAATGGCCAAAAAAACGGCCCGACTGCCGACCTTTTGGCTGATAAAGGAAATCGACGCTATCGTGCGGTATTACTATGAAATGGAGGAAGGAGGAGCAATGTATGCAGATTTCTAAATTTATGACACCTGAAATCATCTTTGGAAATCAATCTCTTCGCCAGGTGGGGGAAAGTTTGCGCAGGCTGGGTGCGACGCGTGTGTTCATTGTCAGCGATCCAGGGGTAGAGAACGCAGGCTGGATCGAGCGTATTATCCACTATCTCGGCCAGCAAAACCTGGACTATTGCCTGTGGACCCAGATCACTGCCAATCCCAAAGACCACGAGGTTCACGCAGGAGTAGCCGAATATCGTGCCCGTGAATGCAATGCGATCCTGGGTGTTGGAGGAGGCAGTGCCGTAGACGCAGCAAAAGCGATTGCCTTGCTGGGTACCAATGATGGAAGTATCGTCCAATATGAGGGCGTCGATAAAATTGAGCATCCTTTGCCGCCTATGGTGATGGTACCTACCACAGCCGGTTCCGGCTCAGAGGTGTCGCAATTTTCGATCATCGTAGATAGTGAACGAAAAGTAAAAATGGCGATCATCTCCAAGTCGCTTATTCCCGATATCGCGATTATTGATCCGCAGACTTTGATGACCAAGGACAAGCAATTGACGGCGAACACAGGCATGGACGTCCTCACCCACGCAATCGAATCCTACATTTCACTCGCAGCCACGCCTCTCACCGAGGTTCATTCGCTGCAGGCCATGCGTTTGATCGCCAATCATTTGCGACCATCTGTGGCGAGCTGCTACAACGCAGAAGCCAAGCAAGCAATGGCCATGGCCAGCTTGCAAGCAGGGATTGCCTTTTCCAACGCCATCCTCGGAGCCGTCCATGCGATGTCTCATCAGCTTGGCGGGTTTCTCGACGCGCCTCACGGGGAAGTGAATGCGATTCTTTTGCCGTACGTGCTGGAGTACAACTATATCGCTGCCCCTGAAAAGTACCGGCAAATCGCCGAGTGTCTGGGCGAAAGCACGGCTGGCCTCAGTTCCCATGACGCTTCTCGCCTTACCTTAAAAGCTGTAAAGGACTTGGCGCGTGATCTGGATATCCCGGAGTCCCTCTCTGCCATTGGCCTGCAGCCTGAGCAGATTCCGCTTTTGAGTGAACACGCCATTCTCGACGTATGCATGACGACCAATCCCCGCGACATGAGTGCGAATGATGTTGCCGCTCTCTTTCAACAAGCACTCTAGGAGGCCATTCATGTTTGACAAACAAGAAATGCTAGAGAAGCTGACCGGCATCCAATCCTCTCGCAAAAGCTACTACACAGAGCTGAACTATCTGGTTGAAGAAATGAAAAAGAAGAATAGCCAGCTCGCTGTGATCAACCAGTTGACGCAAATCCAGATCAATGCTTCCTGGCCTGAGACAAGCATCTACATCGCTTCCCAGCTGAAGCAGATTCTTCCCTTTAAGCATTTTGCCCTTTCCCTGGTGAAAGGAGGCACGCGTTCTACCTATCTTTCCCGCTGGAATGGAACCGAATGGCAGTGCCAAACCTTGATCGAAGCCGCATCTGCGGATATGTCGCTGAACCAGACTAGGCTGCATGCATCGCTGCAGGAGGTTCTCATCGATCACGCCGCTACTTCTGTTCCCTTGCACAGCCCACGCCAGCAAAATTTCGGCTTTCTGACGATTCTCCATCAGAAGGAGGAGCAGTTGTCCGGAGAAGAATACGAATTGTTTCTCCTGACAGCAAGCCACATCAGCGTTTGCGTGGAAAATATCCTGCTCTTTCAGGATGTCCATGAGAAAGTCAAAATCGAGGCCCAGCTGGTTCAATCCGCTAAGATGGCTGCCATCGGTGAAATCGCAGCAGGCATTGCTCATGAATTGAACAGTCCCTTGACGGCCATTCTCGGCAATTCTCAGCTTCTGTTGCGGGAAATGGGGACTAGCTCTGCCACTCCCCTGATGAATGACATCTACCGCTGCGGCGTTCGGTGCAAAAAAATCATTCAGAACCTCCTGACCTTTTCGCGTCAGGAAGAATATCAGTTTGAAATCGTCTCGATTGATGATGTGGTGGAAGATGCGCTGGGGCTGATTGGCTACCAGCTTACCGTCTCGGGATTAGCCGTACACTTCGAGGCATCCCCATCTCCTCTTTCTTTCTACGGCAGCCGCCATCAGATCGAGCAAATTATCATCAATCTGCTGCTAAATGCAAGAGATGCGCTCGCTGGCAAGGAAGACCCGCAAATCACGATTCGCTCCTTTCATCACCAGGAAGATGATCGTTCGTACGTCGGCCTTTTCGTTCACGATAATGGCAGCGGCATCTCGCCTGATCATCTTCCGCAAATCTTTCAGCCTTTCTTTTCTACCAAGGAGCGCTCAAAAGGAACCGGTCTGGGCCTGTCCGTCAGTCTGGGCATTGCGCTTGCCCACGGAGGAAAACTCACGGCTGAGAGCGAAAGCAGCCACTACAGCAGGTTCACGTTGTTGTTGCCACAGTTATCGGATGAGGAGGTACATGATGACGAAGAAACGAATCCTGATCGTCGATGACGAACACGAGGTTACGTCCTTTTTCACCTATTTTCTCCGGCAGAAAAACTGCGAGGTGACCGTCGCTCATACGGGCAAGGAGGTGGATCGGCTGCTGCATGAACCGTCCACCGGATTCCACGCTGCCCTGCTCGACCTGAAGCTGCCCGATGCCACGGGTTTAGATTTATTGAGGCGGATCAAAGCCGTATACCCATCCTGCGAAATCCTGATCATGACGGGCTACAGCACCATCAAAACAGCCGTAACGGCGATTCAGTGGGGAGCCAAGGACTACCTGGAAAAGCCGTTTGATGACCTCGATAGTCTGGAGCGGATCATCGACTCGCTGCTGGAAGCATCGGTCCATCAGGAGAATGAGCTTGTCCGCGAAGCCGCTTCATTTGGCATTGTATACGCTCCAAGCAGTCCGATGGCCAAGGTCGCTGCGATTGCAAAAAAATTGGCGCCAAAAGCCATCCATGTCTTGATCGAAGGAGAAACCGGAACAGGCAAGGAACTCATGGCCCGCTTTCTCCACGGAGCCAGTTCGCGATCACAGCAGCCTTTCGTTGCATTCAACTGTGGGGCGGTACCTGAATCCCTGTTGGAAAGTGAACTGTTCGGCTATGAAAAAGGTGCGTTTACCGGTGCTTTGAAGTCGCGAAAGGGCTTTTTTGAGCTGGCACACAATGGGACACTCTTTTTGGATGAGATCGGGGAAGCCCCGACCTCGATTCAGGTCAAGCTCTTACGTACGCTGGAAACAGGAGAATACATGCGAGTGGGCGGCGAGCAGGTCGCGCAAAGCAACATCCGTTTTATTTCTGCGACAAACCGCAATCTGGAGCACGAAGTAGACATGAACCGCTTTCGCCGAGATCTGCTCTACCGTCTGGAAGGCATCAAGCTGACGATTCCTCCCCTGCGTGAACGAGTCCAGGATATCCCGGCAATCGCTCATGCTTTTTTGGAGAAGCGAAGCCGCGAGGATTGTGAGATTGATTCGGAGGCCATGGAGCTTTTGCAGCAATACGCTTGGCCCGGCAACGTCAGGCAGCTCATCAATGTATTGAATCAGACGATGGCCTTGCACGAATGTCAGGTACTGCGATTAGAGCATCTGCCGGCCAGCATACGTGAGCAGGCTATTGGTCAGAGCCAGGCTGCATCACAGTTGTCTGAGACCATCCAGCATATCGATCTGGAGTGTACACGATTTGTCGAGTCGATTACCCGACATGTGAAATCTATTGAGGAAATCGATTTTGATTACCTGATCAAACGGATTAAACAGCTGGAGACAGAAGTAGGAAGGACCATCATCGAAAAAGGACTGGCGGAGACGAAAGGCGACAGACAGCTGCTGAGCAAGAAGCTGAATATCACCAAGCGCACGATCCGTTATATATTGAACGAAAAAGCCTAGAATTCTTCAAGCAAACCCATCAACATGCAGGTATAATGAAAGGCAATCATCCAGAATTGTCGATCAAATTTGCGAAAGGGGAACCTCTCTTGTCTTCACGCCTGCGCCAACTTCATAATGATTTTTCACTATCCGCCTTTATTGTCGGGCTCATCGCGACCATGGTCTCCTATGCAGGCCCGTTACTGATCGTCTTTCAGGCTGCCAAAGTAGCTGGACTCAGCGAAGCGCATCTTTCCTCCTGGATATGGGCCATCTCCTTTGGGACGGGCCTTACTGCCATCGTGCTGAGCATCTGGTTCAAGGCTCCAATCATTACAGCTTGGTCTACTCCAGGGGTTGTGCTTCTTGTGGCGAGCTGGTCCGCCTATTCCTTTTCCGACGCAATCGGGGCGTTTTTGTTCGCAGGACTCGCCATTACCCTGCTCGGCATATCCGGTCTCTTTACTAAAATCATGAAGCATGTACCCCAGTCTATTACCACAGCGATGCTGGCGGGGATCCTGCTCTCTTTTGGAGTCCAGGTATTCGTCTCCATGCAAGATTTCCCTGCACTCGCCATCGCGATGCTTCTCACCTATCTGCTCGCCAAGCGTTGGACGCCTCGCTATGCTGTCGTTTTTTCCTTGCTCGTCGGTGTAGCGATTGCGTTTGGCTTTGGACGTATGCATCTGGATCACATCCAGGTAAAACTGGCAGAGCCGATCTTTACCATGCCCACCTTTTCACTGGATGCGATCATCGGACTGGGCATCCCCTTGTTTATCGTCACGATGGCTTCGCAAAATG
The DNA here is from genome assembly GCF_029870785.1 of Brevibacillus sp. AY1. Lineage (NCBI taxonomy): Bacteria > Bacillati > Bacillota > Bacilli > Caryophanales > Paenibacillaceae > Brevibacillus > Brevibacillus sp. AY1. The sequence continues at coordinate 304,813 of NZ_JAFLPN010000001.1, read as the reverse complement.
CCCCTGGCATGAGCGTGCTTAAAGCAGATGGCTACGATACACCCGCCAGTCCTCTCATTGCGACGACCGGACTCGCTTCCTTTCTGATGGCTCCCTTCGGCTCGCACGGGATCAACCTGGCAGCCATAACAGCTGCCATCTGTACAGGTAAAGAAGCACATCCCGATCCGGATAAGCGATATATTGCCGGCATATCCTCTGGCTTGTTCTATCTCGTATTCGGGATGTTTGGAGCGACGATTGCTTCGGTCTTTTCTGCATTTCCGAAAGAGCTGACAGCGGTTATCGCCGGACTCGCGCTATTTGCATCCCTGATCTCCAGTCTGACTTCAGCCATGAGCGAGCCTTCTCATCGTGAAAGTGCGCTGATTACCTTTCTCGTCACGATTTCTGGCATGTCCATCGCAGGTATTGGAGCAGCGTTCTGGGGCTTGGTCGCAGGTGTTGTCACCAACCTGATTCTCAATGGTGATGTGCGTCGTTGGTTCACAAACGCGAAACATAAAAAAAGCTCGACAGAATCATAAGAGGGCTGGGAAACATCTCCCAACCCTCTTTCTTTTATTTTCCAGATACCCCTCCGGATACGAGAAACGCCATGACCTCGGAGCTGTCTACGTCCAGGATTTGAACCTGTTCCACGGGAAAGATCAGCAGATTGCCTGCAAAATTATACGATTGTGGCAGATATACCGCCACGTGATCGGTAAGCCCAAAGGCTTCCAAGTCTTCTTTCGTAATGAATCCGATGGCCTTGGGAAACCCTTCCTGGGACAAAGTCACGAGAACTGGTTTATCAAAGCTCTTTTTCTCCCCTACAAAAGCGCCGATCAAGTCCTTGATGGAAGTGTAAATCAGCTTGATAAAAGGAACCTTTTCAAACAGTTGCGAAATCAGCGACATCAAGCCTTGTGTGAGCACATTGGACGCCAGGAAGCCGATCACAAAAATTCCGACAATCGTCAAAAGAAAACCTACTCCGGGAATCGGCAGGTTCAGCCAGCTGTCTACGGTAACAAAAATTTTGTAAAGGATGAAGACCGTAACCGCAAGCGGGATGACATAGAGCAATCCTTCTAAAAAATATCGGATGGCGCGCTTCATTTGTCTCTCTCCTTTTTCTATAGCTGCTTCAATTATTGTACCTGATTGAATACGCATCTGCTATGATGAAGAAAAACGAAAGGTGGGAGATTTATGCAAGCTATGGTTAGCCCTGAGTGGCTGCGCGCGCATCTGCAGGACGAGCAACTGATTATTGTAGATTGCCGCTTTGTTCTGGCTGATGCGGATGGGGATGCGGGAGAAAAAGCATACAGAGAAAATCACATTCCGGGAGCTTTCTATTTTCATTTGAACCGCGATCTGTCTGGCAAGAAACAGGAACACGGGGGACGTCATCCTTTGCCGGATATCGATGACCTGGTCTCCCTGTTTTCAAGCGTAGGGATCGACAAGACCAAAACGGTCATCGCGTACGACGATCAGGAAATGGCAATGGCAGGTCGTCTATGGTGGCTCTTGCGCTATCTCGGACACGACAACACGGCTGTCCTCGACGGTGGCTATGCCGCTTGGAAAAAGGCTGGCTATGAAGTCACTGCAGAACTTCCTACAGCGACCGCTTCTGCCTTTGTTGCAGATGTACAAACAGAAATGCTTGTCGGCGTCCAAGGGGTAAAAGAACGCGGTGAACAGACGATTCTGCTCGATTCTCGTGCTGGTGAACGCTATCGCGGCGAACAGGAACCGCTCGATCCCAAAGCCGGCCACATTCCAGGAGCGCTCAACTTCTTTTACAAGGACAACCTCACTCCTGAGCAAACCATGCAAGCGGTGGACAAGCTTCAAGATCGGATCGCGCCTTTTGCCGACAAGGAAATCATCGTCTACTGCGGCTCTGGCGTGACCGCATGCTCCAACCTGCTCGCGCTGCACTCGGCTGGGAGAACGGATGCCAAGCTGTACGCAGGAAGCTGGAGTGACTGGGTATCGTATGCGGACAATCCGGTAGCAACGGGGGAAGAGTAAGAGCCGAGAAATTTCGTCAGACATGGATCAGAGGGCTACGACAGGTTGCCGGCTGGCAGGCTGTTGCAGTCCTTTTTGAGCTTTCCCTTCCATAGCTTGCAAACCTGAAGCCGGAGAAAAAAGCTACAGGAACTCGGGAATCTTAACGATTTGTGTTAACCATGTGCCAATTTTATTAGAAAACTTGGCTACGGCCAAGCTTTTGGCGGAGCCTTAGTTGCACTTATACTATCTTCCGCTAATCTTTTTAGCGCTTTAGCGCACTTAAACTTTCCGATAGTATAATAAAAGCCTTCCGTCCCTTTAGACGAAAGGCTTGTAGCTATACCTTAATACCTCTACTCCTTAACCTGCCGAACCATTTTCCATCCTTCAGAAGGTGGTTGAACCACATATTTGAAGGGCTTCCCCTCCTGATCCTCAATCGCGATCAAGATACCATCTGGCACCGGTAAAATTTGAAGGATTTCCCCATCCTTTACAAGCTCACCCGCCAATTGTTTGACAGCCGGAATCAGGCCATCTTCCAACCAAAGCCTTTCCTGATACCAGCGTGGTATGGGGATGGGAGCTGGATATCCTCCAACCGGAGCCCCTAGTTCGATCGCCATTTTTCGCGGGTCGCAGGAAAGCTTGCGCCCCTCGCCGATTGCGGCAACAAAGCGAAGGCAAAACTCAATGGTATTCATGATTTCTGCTTCGATCAGCGATCCATTTGCATAACGAATCTCTACTGTCCCAATGTCAAACCAGGCAGCTGTGTTGATTCCGCACCTGTGGGATTGAGGACGTCCTGGACGAAGAACCGCTCTTTCAGATGGTTTGTCGACATAGCGCTTTCGTATGTCCTCTGTTACCGGCGGGCAATAGATCGTTCGATGCGGGCTGGTTTGCAACAACGACTGCATGGTTTCTTGGTACAAGAGCGCTGCTTCTAGTAAGGGGAGAATCATTTCTTGTCCCCATGCTTCCAAATCAATGTGGACATGAAGCCCGCAGCTCCAATTCACCCATGCCCCTTGAGCATGAAGCCGGTCAAGCATGACTCGAATTTGGTCACGTTCCTCCCACAATAGCGGTGGCGGCTTTAACTCACTGCCAGATTCTTCTCCTGTTTCGTCGATCTGCCGTTCATCCAACGAGACCACCCAACCAGGCAACAACTCCAGACTTTCGGGGTCACCACCCACAAACTCCATTTCCACCCCAAACCTTATCTTTTTCCAATCGATCGATTTTGGCCACATGTCGAACATCCTCTCGTTTTCATAGAATAATCCTTTTGTTTTCTGAAACGAGAGGAGGTGGAGCACGAGATTACCAGGGGATTCTTTCTTTTATCATCGGGTTTCCTCCGTACATTTTAATTTTTCACAGCCCATTCCATGGAATCCATCCTGCTCTTGATCTGGAGCATCGCTTCGCGTGTTATGGTTTCCCCAGCTGCAATACAGCACGACGCATCCCTGAATCCGATTTGATTAGCTGTAGGCCACCTCTGACGGTGTCATGTAATCATGTCTTCCCATACAAAAGTAAGCTGGGACGTCCAGCTTCGGAACGGTATCTGCCAGCTTGACACCTTTTGTCTGAGGAAGAATGGCATTTCTTGAAAATGCATCCCCCAAGGCAAGCCTGATTCCATCTGCCCAGGAATACTCAGGCAGCGCCCCTCCATTCTCATCCGTCAAAGCAGGTGTCCAGGTCGGAAAATTGAGACAGAGGATGAGCAGGATCAGACAAGCCGTTATTCGCCTCATTCGTTTCCATGCATTGGTCGTTTTTCCCGTCTTCATATCGCCATTATAAAGTCGATAAGGCGTTGAAACAATAGGAAGGAAGTGAGCTTCACCCTGCTACTACCTCGGCACGCTGCTAACAAGCCAGCGATGAATACCTCCAATCAGGCACGCCCCAGCTGTCACAAAAAATGCGATGAAGTAGGAGTGATGCCAGTTGCCAAGCAATCCTGCAATAATCGGGCTAATAACAGCTCCCAAGGAAAGGACGGCTGAATAGACGCTGAAGACACTCCCGTACAATTCTCTGGGCGAGTGGACCGTCAAGATTGTGGCAAGGGCTGGAAACAAGATACCGAAGCATCCCCCCATGAAAAACATCATCACCTGGATCGGCACTGGCAGGCCAATGGCTAATACATACAGCAAGAGGCTAAGAACCCCGAAAGAAGCAAAAATTCGATTCTCGACCGATACTCGGTACAGCCAGAACTGGCTCAGAATGGCCAACGTACCCAGACCCTTCAGACTGAACAAAATTCCTGTAACTGCTGGAGAGAGTCCTTGCCGCTGGATCAACAACGGAACCTCGTAAATAATCGTCCCTTGCGCATACAGAACGGCGAAGCCGCCTAAAAATGCGGGATACAGCATTCTGTTCTCAAACACGGCAACCAGACCCTTGTTTCCGGTCATTTGCGCTTTTGGCTGATACGCCATCCCGCCCTCCACTCGCTTGGGCAACACCAGCCATGCGAATACGCCGACAGCAATCATCAGATAGCCAAGGATGACGAAGGACTGTCCATAGCCAAACTGTACGGCCAAAAAGCTTCCGACCGCTGGAGAAATGATTCCGGCTGAAGTCAGCACCAATCCTTTTTGCCCCATCAATTTTCCCTGCTCCAGCTCAGTCCTGCCTGTCTCTCCCAGCATCGCTGAACAGGCAGGTGATACAAAAGCCATCAAGAAGCCGAGCATCAGGCGAAAAGCAAAAAAACCTTCCGTGCTTTTGACGACCCCTTGGCCGATCAGCATAAATCCAGCCAGTATCAAACCGCCACCGATGAACCACTTTTTCGGAAAACGGTCCAGAAACGGCCCGGCCAACAGGTTGCCTGTCAGGTTGCTTATGGCATATGCGCCCAGGACAAAGCCGATCACGGCGGCAGATACCCCGAGAATATTCAAATACGGCGCCAGCAACGGCGTCTGGGCATGCATGTCAAAGGCTACGACGAACAGCACGACAAACAGGAGAACCCTCATGGTATCCCCCTCCTCTCCATGATCGACCGATCTTTGTCCCAGTATATGAAGAGAGTCGTCCAAGTAGGATAAAAAACCTTTCACAAGCTTAGTGCTTATAGATTCCTACACGTCAAAAAAACAAAAAGAGCCTCGCAGACAAGTGCGAGACCCTCTTTTCATAGCATGGTAAGTCCACTTTAGGACATATTGGGTTTCAAACCAAGTGAGCTTTCGTGGAACTTGACGTTTGGATATTTATCCACCGCCACGCGCAGCTGATATTCACTTTCAAACAGCATGACCGGACGGCCATATCGGTCGGACACGATCTTGTTTTTGAGGGCGTCCAGAGCCGATTTTTCCCCTTCCAGCCAACGAGCGATCTGGAATGGCATCCGGGTCAGCATGATATCTACACCGTACTCTGCCTTCAGCCGGTATTCAAGAACCTCGAACTGCAAGACCCCGACTACGCCCAAAATCAGTTCTTCCATCGGATAGGTACGGAACAGCTGTACCGTCCCTTCTTCTGTCAGCTGCATGATTCCTTTTTGGAACTGCTTGTGCTTCATGGCATCCTTCACCATGACCTTGGAGAAAAACTCCGGAGAGAAGTGGGGCATTTCTTCGTATTCAAAGGTTTGCCCCACACACAAGGTGTCTCCGATCTGGAAAATGCCCGGGTCAAACAAGCCGATCACGTCGCCAGCGTAGGATTCATCGACAATCTCCCGGTCTTGTGCCATAAACTGCACAGGCTGAGCCAGCTTGATATCCTTGCCGAGCCGTACGTGCTTCACCGACATCCCCCGCTCAAATTTGCCGGAACAAATCCGCAGGAACGCGATACGGTCACGGTGAGCAGGATTCATGTTCGCCTGGATTTTAAAAATAAAGCCGGAAAAGAAATTAGACTCTGGATCAATCAAGCCGGCCGTGCTCTTCTTCGGTGATGGCGGCGGCGCCATTTGCAAAAAGTTGTCCAGAAAGGTCTGTACACCAAAGTTGTTGATCGCACTGCCGAAGAATACAGGGGTCAGCTCTCCTTTGTTGATCAGCTCCATGTTGAACTCGTCTCCAGCCACATCGAGCAAAGAAATCTCATCCTGAAGCTGCTGCCAGAGGTCTGCCCCGACACGCTCGCCAATAAGCGGGTCTTCTGCTCCTTCTACTGGAAAGAAGGAAATCTCGTCATGCTCGGAGTTGTTTTGGTACAGCTCCACGCGAGATTTGTGGCGATCGTATACGCCACTGAAGTAGTTCCCCATGCCAATCGGCCAATTCATCGGGTATGAACGAATGCCCAAGACGTTTTCCAGCTCCTCCAAGAGCTCAAACGGATCCTTCCCGTGACGATCCAATTTGTTGACAAAGGTAAAGATCGGGATACCACGCATCCGACAAACCTTGAACAGCTTGATCGTCTGGGCCTCCACCCCTTTGGCTACGTCGATGATCATTACCGCCGCATCAGCAGCAGTCAAAGTCCGATACGTATCCTCACTAAAGTCCTGGTGACCAGGTGTATCCAATATATTGATATGGTGACCCTTGTATTCAAAATCCATCGCACTGGAGGTGACGGAGATTCCACGTTTTTTCTCGATATCCATCCAGTCAGAGGTGGCATGCTTGGAGTTTTTACGTCCTTTCACCACACCCGCTTCACGGATGGCTCCACCGTAGTAGAGCAGTTTTTCTGTCATGGTCGTTTTACCCGCGTCCGGGTGGGAAATAATGGCGAAGGTACGCCGCTTTGCAATCTCATTTCCCCATAGTGGATTGGTTTGACTCATCTTCATTCTCCTGTCATCGTCATTCGTATTCGCAGCCTCATTTTATTCCCTTACCGATTATACCGACAAATGCTCCATGCATCTACCTAGTAATTTTTTAGCAAACCGTTATAATGATAGTAGTAAAAATTTTTTGAACGCAGCTAAGACTACATACGCATCCATTTTAACAAGGAGGGAACTCATGACTACAAGTTTGGAAAACCGTGTTTCGGCTTTTCGCGATTTCGTCAAAAAAATATCGAGCTACAACCAGGCTCTTGCTGTCCTTCATTGGGATATGCGGACACAGGCTCCACGCAAAGGTATGGAAGCTCGTTCCGAAGTGATTGGTACACTTTCCGCTGAACAGTTCAAATTGGCTACCTCGAAAGAAATGGAAGCCTTTCTGGATGAACTCGGTGCAAGTGATACGCTTGCTTCCCTAGATCCGGTCACTCGCCATACCGTCCTTGAATGCAAAAAGGAATTTGATCGCAACAAGCTGATACCGGCTGAAACGTATCAGCAATTCGTCGTCCTCACCTCCCAGGCAGAAACCATCTGGGAAGAAGCACGTGAAAAAAACGATTTCAGCATGTTCCAGCCTTATCTGGAGAAAATCGTGGATTTCCAGCTCAAGTTCATTGAGTTCTGGGGCAATGACGGGAAGAACAAATACAATACACTGCTGGATCTGTATGAACCAGGGATGACAGTCGAACAGCTGGATGCCATTTTTGCTACCCTGCGGGAAAAAACTGTTGATCTGGTAGCGGCAATCGCACAGTCGCCGAACAAACCGGATACTTCTGCTTTAACCAAGCACTTCCCGATCGCCGAGCAGGATGCTTTTAGCCGTTTTGTGCTAAAGAAAATCGGTTACGACTTCCAGGCAGGTCGGATGGATCGCAGCGTACATCCTTTCTGCACTTCGTTTAACCCTGGAGACGTACGGATTACCACCCGTTTTGACGAAAATGATTTCAACAACGCCTTGTTCAGCTGTATTCATGAAGCGGGTCACGCCATGTACGAGCAGAACATCGATCCAGAACTTCTGTTCACACCGCTATGTGATGGTACCTCGATGGGCATCCATGAGTCGCAGTCTCGTTATTGGGAGAACATGGTCGGACGTAGTCTTCCTTTCTGGAAAGGCATGTACAGTGAGCTTCTCAGCGCATTCCCTGCCCAATTTGAGGGAGTCAGCTTAGACAGCTTTTATCGGGCGATCAACGAGGTCACTCCATCCTTCATCCGCACCGAATCCGACGAAGTCACCTATAATCTGCATGTGATGATTCGCTATGAAATTGAAAAAGGTCTGATCAATGGTACTTTGAAGGTCGCTGACCTGCCGACCATCTGGAACGAAAAAATGGAGGAATATCTGGGCGTCGTCCCTCCTACGGATACCTTGGGCGTTTTGCAGGATGTCCACTGGGCTGGCGGCAGCTTCGGCTACTTCCCAACGTATTCACTCGGCAACGTCTATGCTGCTCAGTTTGCCCATGTGATGCAGCAGGAAATCAAGGACTACGAAGAATTGATCGAGAGCGGGGATTTTGCGCCAATCCGTGAATGGCTCAAAGAAAAAATCCATCAGCACGGCAAGATGAAGAGCCCTCGCGAACTGGTGGAAGCCATCACGGGTGAAGGTACAAATGCAACCTACCTCGTGGATTACCTCGTCAAAAAATACAGCGACATCTACAAACTGTAATTCAGCGAACACCGTGCACAGCCTTAAATGTAGAATGGATAGAGATCTCGGAGAATACCTGAGCCTCTATCCATTTTTCTTTCGCCTGAAATCGCTTCCTTTTTGTTCACGTTCTCTCCACCATTTCTTCACGCCTTATTCACACCTCCCTAACCAAATACATTCCATTTAGGAGTATGATGAGTATGTAAAACATTTCCACCAAGTGAGGGGAATCCTTATGATCCAATCGTTGTCACGCTGGCTATGGGGCAAAGAAGAACAGGAAGTCGTTCCTTTTGAATCGAAAAAATACGTCCGAAATGAAATGGAGCAATTCCATCTGCATGAACCCGAGCAAATGCTTCCTTACCCTCAGCTGTAAGAGAGCTAGTAAGCGAGCCAAAAATTCGAAATGATCATATGAAAAAGCTGCCCGATACGGCAGCTTTTTTTGCTGCTTCCAGCAGACGTTATCGGATGTGCTACAATGTCAGAACAGGAGGTGTTCACTTGGTCGATTTCACAGATAAATGGTTGCCTACCTACATTCGCCGCGATCTTGCCGTCTTGTTTTGCGGAATCAACCCTGGACGTGTGTCAGCTACGGCTGGCTTTCATTATGCCAATCCAGCCAACCTTTTTGGCGCGGTTTATATGAGGGTGGCCTGACTCCTCGCAAGCTTTTGCCCGAGGAAACGGCTTTTCTGCTGGACTACCATTACGGCATTACCGATCTGGTTTCACGCCCTACCCGCTCATCCGTTGACTTGTGTGAGGAAGATTATTCCCTTGGTGCCGAGCAATTCGTTCAGATGGTCCAAACCTACCGTCCTCGTGTCATCTGCTTCAACGGCATTACTGCCTTCCGCCATGCAAGTGGTCAAAAGAAGGGCGACGTTATTCTAGGTATACAGCCCCAACGTTATTTTTCAACGCAGGACTGGGCTGGCAGTTATGTTTTTGTCATTCCATCAACCAGTGGAGCCAATGCCTCTTTTACCCGTGAGGAGCGACTGGCGATGTTTGGACAGCTCAGTCTCTTCCTACGAGAACAGGGCTGGCATCCCCTACATGCACAGACGAATTAAAAGAGGTCCAGCGTCTGAATGAGTGCCGGACCTCTTGTTACTATCTTTTTCGATTACCCTTGCACAGGCACCTTCAACTGCGCACTTTGCTGACGAACATATTGGATCAGCTCTGTTGCCATCGAATAGTAGTTAAACGGCGTAATCAGATAGATTCCCTGGAAGTAGCGGACAGCCGTATCCAGCAATTCTTTGGCGATCTGAATTCCTTCCCGTCTCGCATCCTCCCCCTGTACCCGCTTCATTCGTTCCAAGGCTTCAGGAGAAAGCTTGATACCCGGCACTTCGTTGTGCAGGAATTCCGCATTTCGGGAGCTGGTCAATGGCATGATGCCGATAAATACAGGAATTCCGATATGCTTCGTCGCTTCATAGACGACCTTGATCGACTCAGCATCGTAGACAGGCTGTGTCATGATGTAATCCGCTCCTGCCTCTACCTTTTTCTCCAAACGTGCGATTGCCGCATCGATTTGCCTGACGTTTGGATTAAAAGCCGCACCCACAATGAACTGCGCCTTCTGCTTCAAAGGTCTTCCGGAGAAGGAGATTCCTTCATTCAACTGCTTCACCATGCGAATCAGATCAAAGGACGTCACATCAAATACGGAGCTCGCCCCTGGCAGGTCGCCAAAACGAGAAGGATCTCCGGTGATGACCAGAATCTGGTCGATGCCTAATGCGTGCAGACCCATCAGGTGGGATTGCTGTCCGATCAGATTGCGGTCGCGGCAAGCCAGATGCAACAACGGGTCGATTCCGTACCTGCTCTTCATCATCGCTCCCAAGGCCATATTGCTCATCCTTACCGTCGCCAGGGAATTGTCGGCGAGAGTAATAGCGTCTGCACCAGCCTTGTGCAGCTCACAGCATCCTTCGAGAAACGAATCCGCATCCAGATCACGAGGCGGGTCGAACTCAACGATAATCGTCGTACCGGACTTTACCTTGTCTACGATACTCGGCCGATCCTGATCGCGTACACTGGTCACAGAAATCAATGGTCTTTCACCCGGAACTACGTCTGGATTGGTACGTGCTTGCGGCTCAAGGGATTCCAACGCATCTGCCATCGCTTTGACATGCTCAGGAGTCGTCCCGCAACAACCCCCAATCAGTCGGATTCCTTGCTCTCTTAAGCGCAACGCACTTTGGCCAAAATACTCCGCCGTCGATTTGTACGCGTACTCCCCGTCTGTCATGCCCAGACGACCTGCGTTTGGAAAGGCAGACAGGAGTGCATCCTGGGGTGCCTGTACGGTTTCAAAGGAACGAAGAATCTCCGCTGGGCCGAGACGACAGTTGAGTCCGATAATATCTGCTCCCGCTGTTTTCAGTTGGGCAAATGCTTCTGTCAGCGAGTAGCCATCACGCGTTCTTCCCACTTCCAGCGTAGCGAGCTGGGTGATCAGCGGGAGTGGGGTCAAAGGTCGAATCACTTCAATGGCAAGCAGCAGCTCCTCCAGATCCAGAAAGGTTTCCAGAATCAATCCATCTACCCCTGCATGCAGTAAAGCAATCGCCTGCTCTTCATACTGATCCCGATATTCGTCCAGCACTTTTTTGCGCACCCGACCAGCCAAGATCGAACCAATGCTTCCGGCTACATAAGCATCTCCCTGCGCCGCTTCACGTGCAAGTGAAACGGCTTGACGGTTAATACGCGTCACTTTATGCTCCATTCCATAGCGTGACAATGAATCTCGATTTGCAGAATACGTGTTGGTTTCCAGAAGGCGCGCTCCAGCCTGATAGTATGAGTCGTGTACTTCATGCACCAATCTGGGATTGGACAAACACAGTTCCTCAAAGCTGACACCCACGGGGACGCCCAGTCTATGCAACTGGGTCGCCATCGCTCCGTCTCCAACCAGCAAATGATCTTGCAAGTATTCTCTTAAATCTTGCTTGCTCGTCGTCAACCTGATCCCTTCTCTCCGTTCAATCATCTCTATCTTCTAAACTTCGAACACGGATGGTCCCGCATTGAAATAACGCGCTTCCGGATGGGCAAATACCATCGCGGAGACGGATGCTTCCGGTTCCATCATGCAGCCTTCGGTCAAGTGAACGCCGATATTTTCAGGTTTAATCAGCCTAAACAACTGCTGCTGATCCTCCAGATTCGGACACGCCGGATATCCGAACGATACGCGGATTCCCTGATAACGAGCACCGAAACGCTCCAGCATCGTCATCTCTGCAGGGTCAGGAATTCCCCAGCTGTCGCGCATCATGTGGTGAACACGCTCTGCAAACGCCTCAGCGAGTTCCAGTGCCAAGGCTTGCAAGACGTGGGAACGCAAGTAATCGCCCCGATCCTTCAGCTCAGTAGACAATTCCCGAATTCCTCCACCTGCGGTTACGGTCAGGAAGCCTACGTAATCCATTTCCTTGCTCTCAATCGGACGCAGGAAGTCAGAGAGGCACAGGTACGGTTCTTCCGGCTGACGCGGAAAGCTGAAGCGTTCCAGTACTTTGCTGTGATCCTGCGGGTCGTAGACGACGATATCGTTGCCATCTGCTTGGGCAGGGAAAAATTGATACACCCCATGAGCGGTGATCGTCCCCTTCTGCTTCGCTTCTGTCAGGAGCTCTTCAACGAGCCCGTACAGCTGTAGCACTTTCTCGTCTCCCGCTTCGATCAGCTTCTCCACGTTGCCGCGTACGCCCAAATGTTTGCCTAGCAGCATTCGCAAGTTCAGATAGGGCTGCAGGTGGCTGATCGGGTACTGACGCAGGACATGAGGCTGACAATCTGGCGGTAACTGAATCGGAGCGGTACGGCTGATGGCAGAACGTGCAGGCAGTGCAGGTTTCTTTTCCACAACGACCGTTTCGACTGCCGACGCAGCTTCTTGCATTTGTTGTTGCTCGACTACCAGCCGCTCCCGTTCCTGGGGATTTTGCAGACGATTTACCAGATCCAGTCCGTCCATCGCATCCTTGGCGTAAAGCACGATTCCCCGATACTCAGGGGCAATGCGATTGGAGGTGAATTTACGAGTCAGCGCCGCACCTCCGACCATCATCGGTACATCGATACCGGCAGCCCGCAAATCCTGCGCTGTAATCACCATTTGCTGAGCCGATTTAACCAGCAGGCCTGAAAGTCCAATCGCATCCGGCTTTTCTTCGCGGCATGCGGCAATCAGCTGTTCAGGTGGTACTTTGATTCCCAGATTGACGACCTCATAGCCGTTGTTGGAAAGAATGATTTCCACCAGATTCTTTCCGATGTCATGCACGTCCCCTTTGACCGTAGCCAATAGAATCTTCCCTTTTGCAGCTGCATCCGATTTTTCCATGAAAGGCTCGAGGAACGAGACCGATGCCTTCATGACCTCAGCACTTTGCAAAACCTCTGCCACAATCAGCTGGTTTCCGTTAAACAGGCGGCCAACCTCTTCCATCCCGCGCATCAATGGCCCGTTGATTATATCCAACGGCTGGTACTTTTCCAAAGCCAGCTTCAGGTCTTCAGTCAAGCCATCCTTGGAACCCTCTACAACATAGCGTGCAAGTCTTTCCTCCAGCGTCAACGAGGAGACCTCAATCTTATCTTCTTTTTTCTTTTGGCGATAAAACTCTGTGAATGCGGCCAGCGTTTCGTCATTGGTTTCGAACAAAAGCGCTTCTGCCAGCTTCCTTTCATTTTCCGGAATCGAAGCGTAACGCTCCAGCTTCTCGGTATTCACGATCGCGTAATCGAGACCGGCGAGCGTCGTATGATAGAGGAATACCGCGTTGAGTACTTCCCTTCCCGCCGCAGGCAATCCAAAAGACACGTTGCTCACACCCAGAATGGTTTTGCAATGAGGCATCGCTTCCTTGATGAGACGGATGCCTTCCACGGTCTCTTTCGCTGAACCGATGTACTGCTCATCTCCGGTACCTACCGGAAAGACAAGCGGATCAAATATGATATCTTGAGGGTTGACCCCATATTGATTTACCAGCAGGTCGTACGAGCGCTTGGCTACCTCCAGCTTTTTTTCGCGTGTAACAGCCATTCCAGCTTCCTCGATGGTCCCAACGACAACGGCTGCACCGTATTTATGAATCAGGGGAGCAACCTCTTCAAATCTCTCCAGTCCATCCTCCAGATTGATGGAGTTGAGAATGGCCTTTCCTTGCGAATAACGCAATCCCAGCTCCATGACCTTGGCATCTGTGGAGTCGATCATCAATGGCGCTTTCACTTTTTTCATAATATATTGGAGGAATTTTTCCATATCGGCGTATTCATCCCGGTCCGGATCTGCGAGACAAATATCGATTACGTGAGCTCCACGCTTCACCTGGGCTCGGGCAATATCAGATGCTTCTTCATACTGCCCTGCCGCGATCAGATCGCGGAATTTCTTGGAACCAATCACGTTGGTACGTTCTCCGACGAGCAACGGACGGTTATCGTCTTCTACGTAAACGACGTCAATACCGGATACAGCACTGACAGGTTCGCTTACTTGCGTACGAGGCTTGCAGTCCTTCAGCGCGTCTGCCATGGCCCGGATGTGATCGGGGGTCGTTCCGCAGCAGCCACCTGCGATGTTGAGCCAGCCCTGCTCGGCAAAAGCCCGCATTTTGGCAGCGAGTCCTTGTGGTGTCTCGTGGTAATGTCCGTTTTCATCTGGCAGCCCGGCATTGGGATAACAGCTCACGCCGCATTGAGCCAAGCCAGAGAGTGTACGCAAATGATCGCGCATGAATTCAGGACCAGTCGCACAATTAAGACCTACGGAGACTGGCTTCAGATGCTCCAGAGAGAAGTAAAAGGCTTCGATGTTTTGTCCAGCCAAGGTAGTACCCATCGGCTCGATCGTCCCGGACAGCATCACCGGCACTTCTTGACCCAGCTCCGCAAAGGCCTGACGAATCCCGATACCGCCCGCTTTGACGTTGAGAGTATCCTGCGAGGTCTCAAGCAAAAGCACGTCGACTCCACCCAGCAGCAATCCTTTTGCCTGGCGATAATACGATTCGACCAAATCATCGAAGGTTACCCCTCCGGTCAGCGAGAGCGTCTTCGTCGTTGGCCCCATGGACCCTGCCACATAACGGGGCCACTCAGGAGTGGAATAGCGATCGACCGCTTCTTTTGCCAGTCTGGCAGCCTCGATGTTGATCTCCAGATCTTTATCCGCTACGTCATATTCAGCGAGCACCACCGAAGTAGCACCAAAGGTATTTGTCTCGACGATATCTGCTCCTGCCTCCAGATACGTTTCGTGGATGGATCGAATCACATCCGGTCTGGTCAAATTCAGCAATTCATTACAGCCCTCGTACTCATCCCCGCCAAAATCTTCTGCAGACAGATTGGCCTGCTGCAGCATCGTGCCCATAGCACCGTCCAGTATCAAAATTTTCTGGGAAAGCTGTTCGCGAAAAGTAGGTTTCATTTGGCTTGCTCCTTCTCCCCTGTATCGGTAGTTCTTTTTGACGAACGATTTTACATGCAAATAAAAAAATCCTCTTCTTGTGAAAGGAGAGGATTTGTCCGCGAGATAGCTTATGCGCTTGAACCATCCTCTTATCTTTCAAAGCAAAAAGCTTTGCTGGAATTGGCACCGGTTTTACCGGTTGCCGAGGCTTCATCAGGCCAGTCCCTCTGCCTCTCTGGATAAGAGTTGTACATGCTATTCAATTATTTGGAATTTTGTATGACGTTTGAAAGTATCTTATCACCCCCCTTGCATGGCGTCAATCAACAATTTGTCTATTTTCATTGACGCTTCAAGATCGCGCCCAAATTTCCGGCAACTGGTCATTCGCCCACGCCAACCTCCGCGTTCGTGTATAGACTAGAGCATAACGGAAAGGAGGGAAAACAAACATGAGTACTTCTTACAGCAGCGGCTTTTTTGGTGAAGCCTTCGCAATCGTGCTCGTTCTGTTTATCCTGCTGGTCATCGTTGGGTGCTCTGACGACTGCTAGGCCATCAGACAGAATAGCTAAAAGAGCCTGAAGACTTCTTCAGGCTCTTTTTTCACATGTAACGTCAAGCACCCGCTTGATTGTCAGTGTTATCGTGATTTGCTATGATGGGGAACGAAGGACAACAAAGGAGCGAACCCTAAGTGGATACACTACTTCCCCAAGAAAAGGATGCATTTATCTCTGCATTGGAAAATATTAAAGTACTCGAACAAAGTGAATTCGAGACTTATAGCATTGTGAAGCATCGTGAGACCCAGCAGCATTATTTGCGCTACTTCCTTGTCCATATCAACCTGGTTGAGGGAGGTCGACGCAACGAGCACGACCA
Source organism: Brevibacillus sp. AY1 (assembly GCF_029870785.1). Lineage (NCBI taxonomy): Bacteria > Bacillati > Bacillota > Bacilli > Caryophanales > Paenibacillaceae > Brevibacillus > Brevibacillus sp. AY1. The sequence continues at coordinate 288,949 of NZ_JAFLPN010000001.1, read as the reverse complement.
CTTCCTGCCTGTCGAATCCGACGACGTTCTCGGACTGTTATTCGGTGAGCAATCTTATCATTTTCCCGACAACTGGCGCAAACCTTATTTGCGCAGTGGTAATGACAACCGCTTGATTCCCTTCGATCCCTCCGAGAATTACGATCTGGAGGAAGAGGCCAGGGCTGAGCTTGCGATGCTGGAGCAGCTGGAAACGTTCAAGAATCAATGGATGAACACGGAAAACCTGAGCGCTGAAGAAAAAGAAAAGCTGACGCGCGAGTATTTTCAAAAATTGGATCAAATCCTTAAAAAGCCAGAAGAGTAAGTTGCACATGCTCGTCTTTTTTGGCTATAATGCATAGATAAGGATGAATCGTTGATAAGGAAAGTACTCCATGTGTGAAGCTGAAGCGAGTCGGGGAAGGTGCAAGCCCGATGCGGACCATGTGAGGAAACGCCCCTTGGAGATGCTGCCTGAAAATCTGCGTTCCTTACGCAGATCGCGTAGGGACATGCCGGTACTGCCCGTTATCGCAGATCAAGCGGTTTTTGCTGGCCTCTGACAGGATAGCAAAAACAACAAGAGTGGCACCGCGGGAGCATAACCTCTCGTCTCTTTTTTCAGGAGACGCAGGGGTTTTTTTATTTGCGGATCACACCTTCACAAGTGAAAGGAGTATCAAAAAATGAGCTACAAGCATCAAGTGGCGGAGAAAATTGCTTCCGCCCTGGTTCACCTCGGCGTGGACTCGCTGACCAAAGAAAACGTTTATAACATGCTGGAAACCCCACCAAATCCGGCGATGGGCGATATCGCCTTCCCTTGCTTTCAATTAGCGAAAGCACTGCGCAAAGCACCTCCCATGATCGCTGCAGAGCTGACTGAACAAATCAGTGGCGCACCATTGAAGGAAGTAAAGGCTGTCGGCCCATACGTCAACCTCTTTTTGGATCAGGAAATGGTTGCCCAGCAAGTGATCAGCACTGTTCTTTCTCAAGGAAAAGCTTATGGAGACAGCGATCTGGGACAGGGACGCAATGTCCCCATTGATCTCTCCTCCCCCAACATCGCAAAACCGTTCTCGATGGGACATCTGCGTTCAACCGTAATTGGTAACGCCATCGCCAACATCATGGAAAAGCAAGGCTACAAACCGGTGCGCATTAATCACTTGGGTGACTGGGGCACCCAGTTCGGAAAATTGATCGTAGCTTACAAGCTATGGGGAGACGAAGAAAAGGTAAAAGCAGAGCCAATCAAAGAACTGCTCAGTCTCTATATCCGTTTCCATGAAGAAGCAGAAAACGATCCATCCCTGGAAGATCAAGGCCGTGAATGGTTCAAAAAGCTGGAAGACGGTGACACAGAAGCAAAGCATCTGTGGACCTGGTTCCGTGACGAGTCCCTGAAGGAATTCATGAAGATCTACGACTTGATGAACGTATCCTTCGACTCCACCAATGGCGAAGCCTTCTACAACGACAAGATGGACCGGGTCGTTCAGCTATTGGAGGAAAAAGGACTGCTGACCGAGTCCGATGGCGCACAGGTCGTTACACTGGATGAGTACGACATGCCACCTTCTCTGATCAAAAAATCAGATGGGGCGACCCTTTACGCGACCCGTGACCTAGCTGCTGCCTTGTACCGCCATGAAACCTACGATTTTGCCAAAGCAGTTTACGTGGTCGGAAATGAACAACGCCTCCACTTCCAGCAGCTGTACAAGGTGCTGGAAAAAATGGGCTATCCGTGGGCAGCAAACATGTACCACATTCCATTCGGGATGATGCTCAAGGATGGAAAGAAAATGTCCACCCGTAAAGGGAAAGTCGTCTTGCTGGAAGAGGTATTGGCTCAGGCGATTGCTGATGTGCAGAAAGTGATTGAAGAAAAAAATCCATCGCTAGCCAACAAGGAAGAAGTATCTCGTCAGGTGGGCGTAGGTGCCGTGATCTTCCACGATTTGAAAAACTATCGTCTCAACGACATCAACTTCTCCTGGGAAGAGATGCTTACCTTTGAAGGAGAGACCGGGCCGTACGTTCAATATACGCACGCTCGTGCCTGCTCGCTGCTGCGCAAGGGCAACTACCAGCCTGAGTCGCAGACCTCCCTCGCTCCAGGGGCATTGGACAGCAAGGAAGCCTGGGCAGTCGTCACACTGCTGAATGCATTCCCAGACATCGTCGAGCGTGCAGGAGACAACTTTGACCCGTCTCTGATCGGCAAATACGTGATTGATCTGGCACAGGTCTTCAACAAATTTTATGCCAACATCCGTATTCTCGCGGAAGAAGAAGAAATCAAAGCTTCTCGTCTCCAGCTGGTTGCCGCCGTCACAACCGTTCTCAAGGAAGGTCTGCGCCTCCTGGGACTGGCAGCTCCGGAAGAAATGTAAGGTTGCTATTGAAAACGAAAGCCGCTGTCCCCGTTCGGGAGCAGCGGCTTTCCATTTATGCTTCGTCTGATTGCGTTTTATTTTTTTTGCCAAACCAAGTTTTGGCTACCAGCTCAACGACTTGCTTGGGCAAGGATACGGGCGCTTCCAGCTCGTTGCCGTTTGCGTCCACTTTCCGGTATAAAAGAGCTGTATCGTCCTGGGGATCTGATTTGGTCTGCACCATCCACTCCCCGATGTTACCTGCATGCGTCCATTCCTCGATCATCAGCTGGTACTCGCCTGGAGCCAGCTCAATGTAATCGTCTTCGGACACGTCCACAATCGCATACCCATCATGTTCGATTTCCGCATCGTATGTATGTCCATTGGCTTTTTCGTAAAGCTCTAGCTCCTGTAGATCGTTCAGGTTCTCCTTTAGTACCGTAAAATCCGCAATCGTCACTTTGATTCGCTTTTTCATCTGCTTGCAACCTCCCTGATTCAACACCCAACTCACACTGTAACACAGAGTGGACACCCCTGCCAATGGCCCGCACTTCCGCACGGCGACTGTCCATCACCTGTTCCTTGCCGTAGTTGGAACGAATCGCTCCTTTACATAAGCGATCTCTTCCCGATGAGATTTTCCTGCGGGATGCGGGGTCTCCAGAATGAATGGCAGTTCCTGAAACTCAGGTGTAGCGAACAATGCTCTGAGTCCCACTTCCGGAATATACCCTTGGCCCAGATTGGCATGGCGGTCGCGAAAGGACTGGTGTGGGTACATCGAATCGTTGAGATGAATGGCTTTCACATGTGACAGATAGTCCAGTTTGCGAGCCTGCTCTGCAACCTCCTCCCAATTCTCTCCCTGCCAGAGGGCGCTGGCAAAAGCATGACAGGTGTCCAGACAAAAGCCAATTTTATGTGGTGCATGGATCAGGCTCCTGACCTGCGTCAATTCCTCCAGCGTCGTTCCCATCCTGCTACCCTGTCCCGCATTGTTCTCAATCAGGAGCAAGGCATCTCCGTCCCATTTTGCCAATACTTCATTGAGCATCTCAATCATGCGGAGATAGCCGTAGAGAGGATCCTGATGCTTTCCTTTGAACTGTCCGAAATGCACAACAACTCCTATGGAACCGCACGCCTCTGCGATCTCCAAATCATTGCGCAAAGATTCGACGGTCAGCTGATACAATGCCTGGTCATCAGCGGAGAGGTTGGTAGGATACGGGGTGTGGGCAACCGACTGTAGCGCATGCTGCTGACAATAACGCTTGCATTCTTGTGCATCTCGCTCGTCGAACGCTTTTACAGATAAGCTTCGTGGATTTTTCGGAAAGTATTGATAGGCGGAAGCGCCCTGTTGATAAGCGTTTTTAGCCGCGCTCAAATAACCGTCACGGATGCTTACATGACAACCAATTTGCATTCCTTGCCCCCTCCCCTTTAATACGTCCGCAAATCATTCTGCTTAGTTTGGGAGCATCTCACTTCAAGTATGCGCTAGATCGGATAAAACGTAAAAGGATGCAGCGAACCCGGCTGCACCCTCTCGATCCTACAGGCTAAATCATTTTCAGTGTATCCACAGATACGCGTTCTACGAATCTACTGAATTTCTCTTTCCCTTGCTTCCCCCTACTTGAACCGCAGGATTCACTGTGATTTTCATTTTCTCTCCCATAGCGGTTCTCCTCTCCCGTCTATCTTTCTTTCACTTCGACGACGTACGGAACGGTGATGACCTCTCCCCGGTGCTGAAATTGTCCCCAGATTTTATAGATACCAGCTTGAGGAAACGTGGTTGCGAATTGCGCTTCAGGCCCCGTCGCCTTTTCATCGAGTGGGTGCACATGCAGATATTGACTGGCATCCTGGGACAGGATTACCACATGGCCAACAGATCCAAGATAAGGCTCTAGGTTGTCGATGCCTGCCTTTGTCCTGGCGTCGCGCAGGTGAAAGGTCAGGATCGTTTCTTCCTTCGCAAAGGTATTGCTCACAGCCAGTTCAACCTCTTTGTCCCCTACTTCTTTTACCAGCTTCGTATCTGCTTTCAGATCTGTATGTGCTGCTGGTTCTCCTTCTATTTTCACCCATTCGCTTAAAGTCGTACTCGAGCCTCCAGCGGGTTTGAAATCTGCAAAAAGCTTGTAATCTCCACCCGCGGGAAATTGGGTGTTTATACTGAATCTGCCCTCCCCCTTGAAATCAGGATGAATGTGGGAAAAATATGACAGATCATGGTTGACGATGATCAAGTGCAGCAGCTTTTCATGATTAACCTCGAAATCGTTGACTGGTACCCCTTTCTGGTCGGTGATTTGCACACTCAGCTCTGTCTCATTATTTGCTGTTGCAGATCCGGCAGGGAAAGTAAAAGCTGCGTTTAGATACCCCTGATCAGAGGAATGCTGTTCCGTCCCTGCACTATGCCCCGCATGGCTTTCCCCATGCTCGTTATTCGTTTGGTGTGCCGAATTGTCGGTATTTCCGCAACCTGCCAAGATAGTCAAAGACAAAACTACTGCGGGTAAGAAGCTTTTCTTCATATTGTCAATCTCTCCATTCTGTATTGGACGCAGGTAAGCTTTTGATTTTTTTCCAAATGATCACCTTTACAATATACCCCCATGTGGTATATTAGTCAATCCTATTTTTACAATACCCTAGTACCCTATATTTTATGGATTTTTCTTCGTACATACGTGCAAAAAAAAAACTGCCCGTATCAATAACGGACAGCTTAGGAAATTCTATTTCTTTACGATCAGTAGTGGAGTTTCTGTGCGATGGATCATCTTGAACGTTACGCTTCCCATCATGGTCCCAGCTACGCCCCCCATTCCGTGGTGCCCCAAAACAATCAGGTCGCATCCCTGTTCCTTGGCGGCTTGACGGATTGAGGTTGCCGGATCGCCGATCAGCAGCTTGCTTTCAAACTTGATCCCTTTTTCTTGCAGCAATTCTTCATAGGGCAGCAAGGTTGCTTTGCCCCACTCCTCCAGCGTATTGACATCCTGCCAACCAGGTCCGTAAGCCCCTGCATACGTGACTGGCGGAGGTACCACGGTAACCAAAGAGTATGTAACTTCCATATTCTGGCTCAGCGCGACCGCTTTTTCGATGGCTTCTTTTGCTTGGTCGGAACCATCTACAGCAATCAGCACTTTACTCCAAGGGAACCGCTCCTGTTTGGTATCCTCAGAAATCAAAAATACCGGAATGTTCACATCATGCACTGTCGGATAGCTAACACTTTGCATCAGGAATCCGGTAAATCGCCCGTATCCATGTGTACCCATAATGATCGCTTCAAATCCAGATTTGGCGAACTCATTTATCACCTGCTGCACATCACCAAACTTGATTTCAAGCGTATATGGCACGCCCGACTGTTCTACCAATTCTTTGATTTCTTTCAATTCTTCGTGTGCGTCCTCCAGTTGAAAATCCTGGAGCTGCTTTTGTCCAATTCGGTTGATGACATTTTTAGAAGGAAAGAATGGTATAACATGGAGCAGAGTCAGCTCATGCTTATCTTTGGCATAAGACAGAGCAAAACGCAGTGCTTGCAGTGATTGTTCCGTATGATCAACAGGTACCAAAATGCAGGACATTCAAAACACTCCCTCTCACCTCATGAACGTATGAGATAGTCACTTTTCTTTTTACGTCTCTATTGTAGCTGAGAGAAAAATTTTCCACTATAGGGAACTACCCTGATCTTTATTGGGAAAAACCCTTAGTCCATAATACCTGTGATAAAGATCGTCGGCTTCTCGCTCAAATCAATATCCCGGATGTCGTGCTGCTCTGACATTAATTCACTTGCATTTTGTTCCCGACGGATCACTCGGACGACAGGGCGGGACGGCAAACCGCGATTCTGATCAATCACTACACCGATTTCCCCTGTACTCAATTTCAGCGAGCTACCAGTCGGATAGAGGGCAATAGATCGCAAAAAGAGAATGACCATCTGCAGGTCAAAGCGCTTTTCCGCCAAGCCCATGATACGTTCGCAAGCTTCATAAGGCGGCAGTGTCGCCTCTTCCTCGGAAAACGGAGAAATGAGATCATCATAGTAATTGCAAATCGCTACGATTTTCGCGAACTCGTGGATATCCTCACCTGCCAGTCCACGCGGCACTCCGCTGCCATCCACCCACTCCTGATGCTGAAGAGGCACATGGGCAGATACAATGCTCATCTCATGTTTTTTTCGCAGGACGTTGAAGCCCGTCCACGTAAAGTGGTTCTCAAGATTTTCCTCTTCGTCGGAATCCTTTGAATCCTCTTTCGACATCCCGCTTAGCTTGCCGATATCGTGCAGCAGAGCCCCGATCGAAAGCTCCTTCAGCTGAGTATTGTTGTAACCAAGTGCGACTCCCATCACAGTTGCCATCATGCATACGTTTAGAGAGTGGATGTAGAGAGCGTTGTCAGTAGTCCGGATTTCTCCGAGATTCAACAGGACACGTCGGTTTTTCAACACTTCCTCGACGATGTTGCTGACTGACTTTTGAACCCCGCGCACGTCCATATTTTTACCTGATTGAACGCATTGAATCGCCGCTGACAAGTTGCGGATAGCATCTTTTCGAGTCGTTTCCGTAACGACTTCTTCCATATTGACATCATCTAACAGGGGGTCCTTAATGCTCAACATGGTGACGCCAAAACGTCGAAGCTTATTGATCATTCCTACCGTTAGCTGCACACCTGCATGCAGTAAAGTCAAGCCTTCACTCGTATAAATACTGCGGGCAAGAATATCGCCCGGTTCTACCTGTTCGACACTGATATATTTCATGGGGTCTTCCTCCTGATTCCATCCTCCCCTGTTGCTCTTTCCCCATCTTACCATTTGCCAAACTTCTTTTGGTTAGTTCTTTTGTCCTCTTCCCAAATCCAACCAAATCCTTAGGATCATCCATACTAAAAAAAGACCCTACTCGCAGGGTCTTTCGCTTACTCCTCGTCTTTTTTCATCATACTGTATTCATCCCGCACCATCGTGACCTGCTCGCTTTCCTGGGTGAGCTCAAGCTTGTACAAGATATCTTCCAGCACACTGCTCAAGGTCAGCATCAATTCTCCGGTATTGACAGGTTCACGATAATAAGTGCCGATCATTTCATAGCCTTTGCGTTTATACACGTCCGTTGTATCCTCATCCATCGCCTCACACAATTCGGCAACCAAATCGTGAAGGGCCATTCGGGTCTGCTCATATACGTCCATAGGCTGCGCAGCGACGCCGTCCAGTGCTTTTTTGGAATCCATCTTTCCCCCTCCTTCTCTCGTTAGAGTGGGAACAATCTCTCCTCCTTATGCACCCTTTCTTTCCAGCTCTCTGTGTTTCGTCATTCGTTTCCCGGTATGCGCCTGATACAGAACTTGATGAAATCGCGCGTCCGCACCCTCAGCCGGACGACTGCACAACGTACCAACAATTGCCCCCAGGAAACCGAACGGGATGGACACTAATCCAGGATTGGTCAATGCGGAAATAGGCTCGCGCAGGATCAAGCCATCCTCGGGATTCATCACCATCGGACCCATAACAACCATCAGGATTGAAGCAAGAAGGCCGCTTACCATTCCCGTGATCGCTCCCTGAACGGTAAAACGACGCCAGTACAAGGTTGACAAGATCATCGGCAAATTCGCTGACGCTGCTACCGCAAACGTCAATCCGACCAGAATCGCAACATTCATTTTTTCTGCTCCGATGGCGAGCCAGGTTGAGACGAGTCCCACTACTACAGAAGAGCATTTGGCTACCCAAACCTGCTCTTTCTCGGAAGCCAATCCTTTGCGTATCAAGTGGCTGTATACATCATGGGCAAAAGCGGAAGAAGCGGACAGAACCAGCCCGGTCACGACAGCCAAAATCGTAGCAAAAGCGACCGCAGAAATATAGGCAGTCAAAAATTCTCCTCCCAACACATCTGCCAGCAACGTCACCGTCAGATTCCCGCCAAATCCAACCTCTTTGAGTGCCACGTAGCCGACAAAAGCGCTGGCCCCGAATCCCAAAAATATCGTCATCAAATAAAAAGCGCCAATAATCCATGTCGCCGTATAGATCGAGCGTCTTGTCGAGATCGCATCCTTGACCGTAAAAAGTCGAGACACGATGTGAGGCAGACAGGAAGTACCGAGGATCAGCGCCAAATGGAGGGAAATGGCTTCCAGCGGATCATTCAGCTGATTCCCCGGCTGTAAAAACCTTTCCTGAAAAGGCGTCACCGTTTTTACGTAGTCAAACATCGATGTCAGGCTCCAGCCAAAACGGGAAAGTACGATCAGACTGAGTAGAAAAGTCCCCGTCAACAGCATGATCGCTTTGATAATCTGCACCCAGGAGGTAGCGACCATACCGCCGAACACGACGTAAACCGTCATCAACAAGCCTACGGACATGACCGCCAATTTGTAATCTACGTGGAGCAGGTGATGAATCAAAGCTCCTGCTCCGACGAGCTGCGCCAGCATGTACAAAATGCAGATCAATAAGGTGCTGCAAGCGATCATTCCCCTTAATAATCGGCTTTCAAACCGAACCGCTATCGCATCAGCCAGCGTATAGCGACCTAAATTGTGCAGAGGCTCCGCAATGAGAAGCAGCATGATCAGGTAGGATACTAGAAAGCCGATCGCATAAATAAAGCCGTCAAATCCGAAGAACGCAATGGTACCCGCAATCCCCAGAAAGGATGCTGCACTCATGTAATCCCCGGCGATCGCAATCCCGTTCTGCAGGCCCGTCAAGCGATTGCCCGCTGCATAGAACTCACTCGTGTTGCCGGTTCGTTTAGCCGCCGAATAGGTGATTGCCAAGGTGCCTATGATGACGGCAAGAAAGAAAATGACAGAGGGCAAATTCACTTTTCTTCCTCGCTTTCTTCATTCCTTAACTCTTGGACCAGCCGATCGAACTCACGCGCCCTCCACATGTAGATGGAAGACAGAAGCAGCGTCATTACACATTGAGCCGTCGCAAAAATCCATGCGATCGAAATGCTTCCTACTACCGGTCGGTTCATCCAATCAGGCTTCAGGGTAATCAACACTGGCAAAGAGAAATAAAAAATGAGAAAAATCAGACACATCGGAACAAGAAAATGCTTTTTCTTTTGAAGCAGCAGACCAAAAAATGGTGAATACGCTACTTGTCGCGAATTGTCCGGCTTCATTGGTACACCACCTTTCCCGCTTTTAGTCATGACCATAGGGGAAATAAAACCGCCCAATGAAAAGAGGGCGGCTGTTCTGACTATCGGCCTTCGTTCCTTGTACTGGCGGAATCAAATTCGTAATCTCGTTCGACCTTGCAAATTCTCGTTTTATACGTGAGATACCACTCCGACTTCCCTTTTTTTTGTGCGATGAGATGCCTTTCATTTTGTTTCCATTTTTGTATCGCTTCCAGAGACTCCCAATATGACACCGTGATGCCCAGACCTTCTCGTGCGCTTTCCACTCCCAGGAATCCAGGCTGGATGGATGCTAGTCTTACCATTTCGTCTGCCATTTCCGCATAGCCACGATCCCCTTCTGTTCGCTCAGAAGTGAAGATAACCGCATAGTACGGTGGCTGTGGCGTTTGAGCAATACCGCTCATATCCATCCCCCCATTTAGCATTTGCCAATAACATGCTTTACCTGTCTATTACAGGCGAGCAGCTCATTTTTTTATTTCGACGTATTTTCTCGTATTCCTTGCTGTCAATAGACAGGTGTCCTTCACAATCACAAACAAAGAAGGGGTATCCCTCAAGTAGTAGTCCTACTTTCATCGGGATGCCCCCTTCATCTTATAGCTCTTACCCGCGTTGGTCCGCTTCTTTCATTTGCATGCGGATCCGTTCTGACAGTTTATCCGAACCGTGAATGCGCGCCCAGATATTATTGACATAGACAGGCATTTTATTTTTATCGGTAATGCTCACCACGTAGATTGTCAGGAAGCTAAGTGGGACGATAAAAATGGACGGGAAGGTCAAAGAACCAAGTGTTGCACCGAAGCTTCCGGCAGCAAACACTCCTGTTTCCTTCAGGATGTTCATCATGATGAAGAAAATCGAGCCTCCTCCACCGACGATCATACCCGCAATCGCTCCATTCCTGGTCGTTTTTTTCCACCAAATGGAGCTAAGCAGCATTGGAACGAAAGCTCCCCCTGATACAGCGAATGCCCAGGTTACCATCATAGCAATCAGTGAAGGATAGGCTTTGTCGAGACCAATCGCTGGTATACCTAAACCTACCAAGAGAGAGAAGAGCGACATGGCGATAACCGCAACTTTACCAACAAGAACCTTTTTCCATTCAGGAGCATTAGGGTTCACGTAGTTTTCATAAATGTCATGTCCCCAAGATGCAGCTGATGCGATCAAGAGACCACCGACTGTCGAGAACATCGCTGCAAAAGCACCTGCAGCGACATATCCCAAGCCAAACTCACCAAACAGCAATTTCCCCATCACTGGAAGAATCTGGTCAGATTTTAGCAATAGTCCGTCTACCGTGAGAGCAGCAGTTGTCGGGTCCATTCCTGCCAATTCCGGTATAAACCTTCTTCCTCCCAAGCCAACAACAGAACTCATGATGTAGAAGAAAGCGACGAAAGCAAGTACCCACAGGGTCGTCAGTCGCGCTACTTTTCCTGATGGATTGGTATAGTAACGGTTCATAATATGCGGCAATCCCATTGTACCCAGTACAAGCGCTAGAACCATCGAGAACTGATTGAGCCAGTCATAGCGATGTCCAGGCTCCTGCATCACCATGGTGCGATCCGCATGCAATTTGTTTGCCTGTGGCAGCACAACATTCACGGAAGCATTAGGGTCACCCTTCTGCACAGCAGCATCTACAGCAGCAAAAGCTTCTGGAGACATCGTCGCTTTCGCCTTGTCGTAGACGCGCTTGCCTTCTTCACCCTCCATCAGCTTGCCTACTGTCACCGTTGATGCGTTCGTCAACGGCTGGTTTTGGGAAGCGTAGTTGCCCACTCCATTGAACAGCACGAGAGCAAAGACAAGAAACATGGCGGTAAACAACACCCAGAACTGAATCATCTGATTGAGCGTCGTGCCCTTCATTCCTCCTAATGCCACGTAAAACATCATGACGACAACAGTAGCGACAACCCCAGTCTCATAAGGCGTCATGCCCAGGAAGCCGACCCCAACCAGTACATCCCATGTGCTACCTGCCCCTACCATCTGTGGAGCCAGATAGAAAATACAGATCAGTTGCACCATGATAACCCCAATGACACGGGCTTTATGACTTTTGCCAAAACGAGCAAACAGGAAATCTGGTATCGTATACTCACCGAATTTGCGCAGCGGGCTGGCCAGGAAAAGCACAACCGGTACGAATGCTGCTCCAAATCCAATCGCGTACCACATTCCATCTACGCCGGATGCGTATACGGCACCAGCCACCCCAAGAAAGGAAGCTGCCGAAAAATAGTCACCACAAATGGCAGTTGAGTTTGTCATGAAGCCGATTTTACGACCCGCCAAATAGAAGTTAGCCGTATTCGAGTTAAAGCTTCTAGCATACAAGGAAATGCCAATCGTCACGACGACCAGCAAAATCACCATCATGATCGCCCATATATTGAGCATACACATTCCTCCATTTAAACGTTTCTTTACAGATCGCTCAGCTCATCTTCCAGTCGATTCGCTCTTTTTACAAAAACAAAGGCAAGCAGCCAGTAAAGCACGTGGAAGAGCAATAATGTAGTCCAGAAGTTTAAAGTCAAACCAAAAATCAAGGGTGTTCCATACCACCATTCCGATGTTCCGCTAAGAAAAGGAATGATCAACGTAATCAGGAAAAAATAAATACCGAATGAAAAGCTGAGTCTTCTTTGAGCAGAAAAAGAGGCGTTCACCTTTTCCAATTCTGCATCCGTGACAAACTGTGTTGTCAGTGATGCATCTTCCTGGGTTCCTCGATGCTTCTGTGATTTCTGGGTGGCGATTTCCATTTGAGACATACTCAGACCTCCTTGAATTGGGATATGAAGGGGTGTCAAAGGATGATGAAAGCGCTTACGCCATTATAGAAGATTTCTAAAAATTCGGATGATTTTCTGCGTAAAATGTCGTTTTACCTGCGCGACATGCAAAAAATCCCATCTCAATAGATGGGACCTGTGCGTTATCCTTCCAGCTTTTTGAGCAAATCTTTCACAACTGTGCGGGATACCGGAATGCGTATCTGATCGTCGCTCTTCAGCATCAGATTGTACGCCCCGTTAAACCACGGCTCCAGTTCAGACACATAGTGGAGATTAACCAGATAGCTCTTATGCGTTCGGTAAAAGTCATACATAGACAGCTTTTCTTCCAGCTGCGCCAAGGTCATGCGCGTCGAGTAAACCTGCTTCTGGGTATTGATCCGGACATTTCGTTCATCGCGTACGGCATAGACGATCGTGGACGGATCAATGACCACAAGTCGGTTATTCTCTTCGACCAGCAATTTGGCTCGCTTGAGAGGTGAGACAGCCTGCTCTGCCCTGTTTATTTCCATGCGCTCGCGAATGCGTTGCATAGTCTCTCCCAGGCGTTTTGGCTCCGTAGGCTTTAATAGGTAGTCGACAGCGTTTAGCTTGAACGCGTCGACCGCGTATTCCTCGTAGGCTGTGGAAAAGACGATAAGTGGCTGCTGCTTGCGTGAAGCCAGCATGCGTGCGGCCTGCGCCCCTTCTAGCTCTGGCATCTTGATGTCCATAAAGACGACATCAGGATTGTATTCCTCTACCATTTCCAGCAGTTCTCGTCCATTCGTTGCAAATGGCAGCAGCTCCACATCGTTTTCCTGTTGCAGCAAATAATGAAGCTCTTCTCGGGCAAGTCTTTCGTCTTCTGCAATCATGACGCGTATTGGCATCAAGCACTTTCCTCCTTCTGCAATGGTATGCAAAATGTGACTACACATCCCCCTTCAGGTCTGTTGAAATAGATCAATTCGGCGTCCGGTCCTCGCAGGCTGACAAGTCGTTGATTGACATTGTGGACGCCAATGCCATTGCCGTCTTTGCTTTCTGTTGGCACCTTTCCCAGCCTGGCCAGCTTGGCTTGTGGTATTCCTGCTCCATTGTCTTCGATAGTGAACTTCACCAGACCCGACTCTTTTGTTACTCGCAGGGTGATTTCTCCACCCGTAGGCATGTCGCGTAGGCCGTGATGAATGCTGTTCTCGATCAATGGCTGAATAGTGCCTGGCGGAATAAGTGCCTCCTCTACCCCTTCGTCCACGTGACAGTGAACAGCGAACTGCTCGGAGAAGCGAATTTTGATGATTTCCAGATAGGCGTTGAGATGATCCAGCTCTTGTCCCACCGTGACGAGCTGACTGGATGTCAGCTTTAAATTGAGCCGCATGAATGTGCCCAGCTGGATCGTCATGTGGCGGGCTAGCTGAGGATCGATGCGCGTCAAGGTCACGATAGAATTCAAGGTGTTGAAGAGAAAGTGTGGGTGAATTTGCGCCTGCAGCATCCGCAGCTCTGCATCCTTCATCAGACTTTTCATCTTTTCCGTCAGCGCCAGGGTAAGCTGGTTGGATAACAGATTGCTCAAACCTTTGGCCAAGGCTTCCTGCACCTTGCCTATCTGCTGCGGTCTGCGAAAATACAGCTTGATCAGCCCCACGACACTGCCGCCTTCACGAATCGGAACGAGAATCGCTGCCTGCAAGGGACAGTTTTTCTTTGTGCAAGACAAGACTTCGCGATTTAATCCCTTCTCGATTGCGCCACTATAGAGCACTCGCATATTCAGCTCTCCATGAATGGCGTCACCTGGCAGGTGGTGGTCGCCTCCTGCACCCACATGAGCGAGGATTTGCTCACGATTCGTCACGGCTACGGCTGCCGCATTGACCTCATGCTGGAGCAGCAATGCGGCAGCTTGTGCCGTTTGTGGTGTCAGACCCATTTTCAAATGAGGCAAAATACGTTCCGCAATCGTAAAAGCCCGTTCCGCCTCCAGAGCAGCCGTTCGTTCTTCTTCTTTCAAGGCAATTTGAATCATCGTGGTAAAAATGGCAATGGATATGCTGTTCGTCAGCACCATCGGAATTCCGACGACATTGACTACTGTACGTACCAGCTCGGGCGGTCCTGAAAAAATGAGGATAAACGACATCTGAATCACAGGCGCAAACATGCCGATAAACAAAGCTTTTGAAGGGGAGATAACCCGTTCCTGCGAGAAAAATCGCGCGACATATCCAGCGAGCAGTCCCGTTATGGGGATAGAGAGCCCCACAGGAACAGCTGCAAATCCGCCCATCCCATACACATGAACACCTGCAATCACCCCCGCTCCCAAGCCCACCAATGGACCTCCCAGCAACCCTCCGATGACGACCCCTACGAGCGTCGAATTCGCGATCATCTCTTCTTCATCCAGTGAAAAGATCCAGAATGCGGGCATGTACGACTGTTCGTTGACCACAATACCTGCGTAGGTACCCGCTATCCCAAACAACCCAAACATGACGGAGTACACAATCGAGGTTCCCACATGAATTTCTCTGTCCAGAACCTGACGAAACAAGGGAATTCGCGTGATGATAAAAGCAAACGTCAGCAGGATTCCCATACGTTCTATGAGCATGATGGTTAAGTTGTCCACCTGTTCCTCCTATTTACAAACAACTTTCTATTATTTCCCCATTTTCAAACGATTCCCTGCTGGACAGACAATTCGCCTAGGTTTTTTGCATACGTTAAATGTGCAACGCTTCAGGGAAGGGATGATACAGATGTGTGGGATTACAGGGTGGTTGGATTGGGAAAAGGACCTTTCCCAGGAGCGACCAGTATTACAGGCAATGACAGCATGCTTGAACAACAGGGGGCCGGATGCTGAGGGCTTTTGGCTTCATCCTCGTGTAGCTTTTGGCCATCGCCGCCTGGTAGTCGTGGATCCGACAGGTGGAAAGCAGCCGATGTCAGCTATCCATCGCAAGCATGCGTGTACGATGGTTTACAACGGAGAGCTGTACAATACGGAAGATTTGAGACAGGAATTGCTCGCTGCTGGTCACACGTTTCTCTCTCATTCGGATACAGAAGTGCTATTGCATGCTTATCTGGAATGGGGACCAGATTGTGTAGAACGATTGAACGGTATTTTTGCCTTTGCCATCTGGGATGAAAGAGCGCACCATTTGTTTTTGGCACGTGATCGCATGGGGGTTAAGCCTCTATTTTATGCACAGCGCGGGAGCTCCTTTCTTTTCGCCTCTGAGTTGAAGTCTCTTTTGGCCCATCCTGAAATCAAGCCAGTCCTTTCTCGTGAAGGCTTGGCTGAAGTTTTTGCTCTAAGTCCGGCACGGACCCCCGGACACGGTGTTTTTCAAAACGTACACGAGGTACGCCCAGGTTACTCCTTGATTGTTACCCCGAACGGCATTCGCAAGCATCGTTACTGGAAGCTGGTGAGTCAGCCTCACTCTGATGATCTGCGTACGACCACAGAGCGAGTAAGAGAGCTGGTAACAGACTCCATTCACCGTCAGCTCGTAGCAGATGTGCCCGTATCCACGCTCTTGTCAGGGGGACTCGATTCCAGCGTTATCACAGCTGTAGCCGCTTCTTCCTTCAAAGAACAGCAGCGTGGAATCCATCATACCTATTCCATCGATTATGTGGATAATGCCCGTCACTTTCAGTCCAGTTCGTTCCAGCCGGATGAAGACGCGCCATACGTCAAGATCGTGTCCGATTACCTGGGAACGGAGCATCGCACGATTACCTTTGACACGGCTGAACTGATCGATGCCCTCCGCACCGCAACACTGGCGCGTGATTTGCCAGGCATGGCAGATATCGACGCCTCTCTTTATCTCTTCTGTCGGGAAATAAAAAAAGAGACGACGGTTGTCCTATCTGGAGAATGTGCGGACGAGGTGTTTGGCGGCTACCCCTGGTTTCATCGGGATGAATTGCTCCACGCAGGTACTTTTCCTTGGGCAAAAGCCACCAGGGAACGTGCTTCCTGGCTCTCCCCAGAGCTGCAGGACTGGGTTAAGCCTGAAGCGTACGTCGCCCAGCGGTATGAAGAAACTTTGGATGAAGTGCCACAGCTGCCTGGTGAAGACCCGTTGGAAGCACGCCGTCGGGAGATGTTTTACCTAAATCTCAGCTGGTTCATGAACACCCTGCTGGACCGCAAAGATCGGATGAGCATGGCAGCCAGTCTGGAGGCGCGCGTTCCATTTTGTGACCACCGCATTGTGGAGTACGTGTGGAACATTCCTTGGCAGCTGAAAATGCACGGAAATCGAGAAAAAGGGATATTGCGCAAAGCGATGGAAGGCTATTTGCCCGATGAGGTCTTGTACCGGAAAAAAAGCCCCTACCCGAAAACCCATAACCCCGCTTACACGGAAGCCGTCCGTTCCTGGCTTTTGGAGATATTGAATGATTCGTCCTCGCCTTTGCTACCACTCATAGACGTACCCACCATTCGCCGTATCGCCAATCTGGACGCGGAAGCATCCGGAATTCCATTCTTCGGACAATTGATGAGCACGCCTCAGCTGTTCGCCTACCTTGGGCAATTGGATTTCTGGCTGAGAGAGTACCACGTAGCCATCCAACATTAAAAAAAAGCTCCTCGATGTCCTGGAAGGGTCCAGAGGAGCTTTTTGCTCCTCTCCCCCCGTATTTATGGGGGTTTGAGGAGTTTGTTTCTGCCATTTTGAAAGGGCTTTGACTTTCGTTTGGATGGCTGGCGAGCTGTAGTTTGTGCTTGCGGACGATAGCGCAGATCATAGTCACATCCAGTGCGCTTCATAATCGTGAATGCGACTGTTGGATTAGAACGAATCAAACGGTATTCGATCCGCATGTTTTTGCTTCCGCCACTCAATATCGCGGTGACTACCTTCTGATTGGGTCGATTTGCTTTCCAATGCAGGGATTGCACTTTCATGGGCAGAGGAGGATACGCGCGATAGGGTACACAAAGCTTCCCTTTAATCAGCCGGAGGTGGAGATTGCGGATCATTCTGTCTGTAAGTTTGATCCCCCAATACCGGCGAAAAATTCGCGATATTTTGCGCTTGCTATTGTATCGTTCGGGCAATGGCGTATAATCGACGCCATTTACGGTATACACAGGCTTCCCTCTGGGGGAAGAAGCGATCTGGGTCCATACTTGTTCAGCTTGTTCAATAAAATGCCTGAATTGCCGCAGCTGATCCAATACATTTCACCTCCTCCTTAAACCCTATGGAGAAAGGCTTATGCTAGTACGCCCTTTTGCTACCCGTTTTTTGGTAGGTTTCGGTCATCAGAACTTATGGCGAACTCCAGCTGCGTAACAGATAACGAAAAAGAAGGAGCACAAAGTAATATAGCAGTGCTGATGCAGCTCCTGCTCCGAATAAAAACAAACTTTTCTGCTCTTGAAACATCAGCCACATCAAAAACATGCCCGAGCTCGCATACAAAATAAGGTTTATCAAGAAATGAAGGATCCGAGAATAATGGAGTAGTTTCCCGGTGATTCGTTCAATGAGGATCGAAAAGGGTATCCCTCCAAGGACATAGACAGGTGTGGCGTATATGAGATAAATGAACAACAACGAGGAAAACGAAAAATAATAAGTGTCTGATTGGCGCTCCGAGACTGGTGTATATTGCATCATCGCCAAAATTGCACAGCACAGCAATGAGGAAATCAGAGCACTGATGAATTTGACAAGCATAGCTAATACCCTCCTTCGCTCCTTACACCGTACTTCAAGAAAATCATTTTGCCTAGTGAAAGATGAAAAAACGACCACTTCCATTTGATACAGGAAGCGGTCGTCTCTTAATTTATCGTTTCAATACCACGATCACGTACACTTGACCATCTGCTTTGGTCCACAGATCGACTTTATCCGTTTTCTTCACATCAGATTCTTTCATATCTGAACCATCATAATACTTCACTTTTGCATTCTCAGCCATTTTCAGACTGGTCGATACATCATCGAAGTACACGTATTTATCGCCATTTACACGCGATTCAATACCGATAAAGGAAACTTTGGATTCTTCCTTCTTACCTTGAGCAGAAGCGGCTGTAACCTCTTGATCCCTATTCAGCGTCAAGGTCACATACTCAAATTGCTCCAGATCTTCTACGGCATCCTCGTTATCAACGGTATACTTCTCACCGTCCACCGTGATTTTCGCGGAAGTGATTTCACCATTGTCCTCGCGAATTTCAACTTCCTCCACGATACCGCTCACTGTTTTCAAGGCTCCAGAAACTGCTTTTACCTTGCCTTCGCTGTCGAGTGTCAGTGTATACTCTTTGTCATTGGTTGCAGCATTATTGTCAATCGTAACACCAGATGCCAATTCGTACACTTTGCCATTCACAGTGATTTTGTCGCCCGTTTTTTTCGTTACATACCCTTTGACTGTTTGGCTCTCTACCTCAAGCTCCACGATATCGTTGGTGCCCAGGTTGTATTTCCAGGAAATGATCCGGTAATCGTTGAGCTGGTTTTCCTTGATCGTAGTAGCAGACACCTTTTTACCATCGATCGTCAGCTTGGCTGTAGCCAGAATATCGTACGTTTTCTTGTCGACCTTGATGGTTGCCAGATTCACAGGAGGTCCAGCCTGATAGGCCGTTGTATCTGCCACAACCTTGTTGCTCGCCACTTTGGTACCTTGCTCTACTTTCTTCAGGAGACCATCTTCGTCAAATGTCAGAACGGCGAGCTTGCCATCCTGCAATTCGTCGAGCTCATCTACTTCCTCTTCGTCCACAATCAGTTCAGTATCTTTGAATACCTCGTATTTTACACTGCCGATGATGATCAGGTTGTCATCCGTATCGACTTTGATCGTTTCCGTAGCGGTTAGCTTGGTGTAGACGACAGCTGTTACTTTTCCGTCTTCATCCATGGTCAGCTCAACCTGATCGCCTTTTCCCATGTCGGCAAAGGAAGCAGTCGCTTCTTTTGCTTGCGGATGCGCTTTTCCTTTAATAGTCGCGCTGTTGGTGAGTACGTATGTCTCAGAGCCAACCTTCAGCTCTTTTTTCGCATTGGTTCCGCTGACAGCAGAAATTTTCTCGATCAGGCCGGTTGTCGTATTCTTGGAGAAGGTAATGGACTCAACTCGTCCATCATCGCCCAGGACCGCAACGAATTTTTGTCCGATATTGGTTCGGGAGACATTGACCCCATTCACAACCTCAAGCACGATCTCTTTCCCTTTGACGATCGCTTTGAACTGCTTTTCATCCCCAATCGCCGAGCTGAAATTCAGGCCGGTTTTGACCACGCCTTCGACAATTTGTGATTCAGCGGTGGACACGATCAGGAAATCGATATTGCCTTTGTTTACGATGTATTGTACTTGTGCTCCAACGACGATATTACCGTACACCTGAGCTTTGTCAGACACGGTGATTTCCGAGTTTTGACCTGTTATTTTCAATTTCTTTGTAGTCTTGTTGTAGGAGGATACTACGCCTTTGACTACAGGCAGTTTTTGGTTCGTGCCATCTGCGTTGCCGTTGCGGTCGTAGTACGCTCCGTTGGCATAGACTGGCGTTTCCATGAACCGGCTTGTGTATTTCGATACGATGTCACGCTTGGCTCCTACAGTTGGTGTTTCAGCCGAGTCGTAAAGGCCTGCTTTGTTTGCTTCCAGCAGGTAAGGATAGTACCATTCCCCTACGGCAGAGGCGTTTACATTGATTTTCAGTCCTTGGACATAGACGGTCAAGGCTTCAGCAATCTTTACGTTGTTATTGGGTTTAAAGGTTCCATCCGGATATCCTTTGATGATCCCTTGGGAAACGGCCAGGTTGATGTACCCGGTAGCCCAGTGATTTGCAGGAAGGTCCTTGAAGACGGTTGTTCCTTGCAGCAATTTTGCTTGCTCTTCTGTGTACCCCATAGCGAGCACGGCTACTTTGGCAAATTCCGCACGGGTTACTTCGTTCTGCGGTCTGAAGGTACCGTCTGTGTACCCTTTGAGCACCCCAGCATAATTCAGTTTCAGAATCGAATCTTTATTCGGATTTTGGGCTATATCGGATAAAGGCAGTGCAGTGGCGGCAAACCCCAGATTGGGAAGCCCCAACATACCTACCAGGACGGCCCCGACCAACCCTGTTTTGCAGGCTTGTGCAGAACGCTTTTTGAAGTTTTGCAAGATAATCCCTCCGGTTAATGGGTGGTTGACTGACATGAACTCATTTTGAATCGATTCGCGAGTCCAATGTATTAGAACCACAAAATTGGTGAAGCGATCTATTTGACGTGATCTTTTTCAAAAAAGTTTCAAATCTAAGGAGTGGAAAAATATTCTTAGAAATTCAGCCTGTCATTTATCCCCCAGGATCCTGTGAACAAACAGTCGAGACTTATGTACAACTCATATGCATTCGAAGCCGCATCCATTCAACAGATCAAGATGTTTCATTCCCCCTAAATGAGCCAGAATCAAAGTCGAGAATCATCACGAAACTTTACTGCAACCTTCAAATGATTTTCAAAAATTTCCAATACTATCCTATCATCCGATTCTGAATAAATTCTAAATTTTAGGCGAACCATTTGCTAACTTCCAACAAATGAAATGCAAAAAAACCGCCTGAAAGAATCAGACGGTTCTTCATTTCGTTCCCAGCAGGAAATGCTGTAAGCCAGGTTCTGTATCTCCCGTGCTACATGCGGGAAAATCCCTCGCACCAAGAGCGGTAGCCATCTATCTATGGCATCTTCAGATACCATCCGTCCCTCCGTTCAATTCCTTTGGGACGGTTCCCCTACCAAATTTGGGTTTCTCGCTCGCAGGGTTTACCGCGTTCCATCTTTCCTGTCGCCAGGAAAGCTACGTTTCTGTGGCACTTTCAGCGTACTCGGGCCTCAGAGAGAGCCCTTTCCACGCCGTCAGCGAAGCGCGAGCCTCACTGCCCTGGTTTGCACCAGGTACGAACACTCCAAGCATCTCAGCCTGGGCGAGCCTGGACTTTCCTCTACCGCCAACCGGAAATCCGACCGCGGCAGCGACTACCCGCATTTCCTGCCAATCATGAATCAGTACAATTACTCTACCACACACCTGTTCGATGGTCAATAAAACTCCATTGGCTGCTCTGCCAAATTGTTCCCCCATACTTCCTGTAGTACAATGGAAGGTGCTACAAGGAGGGTGGATTATGATCATCATAACACCATATGCTGCTGCACGCCTTTCTTTCATGATCGCTGAAGAACCAGATGCAGACGAGCTGGGGATCAGGTTGGTTCCAACCACAACGGGATGCGGAAGCTATACGTACAGCATCGCGATAACAGAGAAGGAGCGCAGCGATCTGGAGCAGGATATAAGCGGGATTCGCCTGTTTTACAAGCAAACGGAAGAAGAGCAGCTGACGGGAATCGTCATTGATTGCGATGCAGCAACCAACCGCTTTTCGATTATCCATAGCAGGCCGCTTCAAAACGAATGTCCGCACATCAATTAATCAGGAGGCCATCCCATGTTACTACTGCCCTTTGAAAATTCGGTACCGCGTATCCACTCATCTGTGTTTCTGGCCAAAGGTGTCCTCGTTTCTGGAGACGTAGAGATCGGGGAGGATTCCTCGATATGGTACAATTGCGTAATACGTGGAGACATTGCTCCTACCGTCATCGGACGCCGGGTCAGTGTTCAGGATAACAGCACCCTGCACCAAAGCCCAAACAACCCTCTTATTCTGGAGGACGAGGTGACAGTAGGACACAACGCAGTTCTGCACAGCTGCATTGTGCGGCGCGGGGCATTGATCGGAATGGGCGCCATCATACTCGATAAAGCCGAAATCGGCGAGGATGCCATGGTTGCCGCAGGAGCGCTTGTCCCTCCAGGGATGAAGGTTCCGCCGCGCACACTCGTCGTCGGGTCTCCAGCGAAGGTAAAGCGCGAGCTCACCGAAGAGGATTTCAAGGAATTGCGACGCATCCGCCAGTCGTACGTAGACAAGGGAAAAATCTATCGCAAGCTGGAAGAAAACCCACTCGTCCGTGAATAGACAAGATTGAAAAAGCCGTTCTGCTTATACATAGCAGAGCGGCTTTTGGCTGTATTCCGTTTGGTCATGATCAAGCTGCTTCTCAAGGCGTCGTGTCCCGAATATGCTCAAACAGAAGGTAGGAACGGATCGCCGTTTCCAAGTGCATACGATCTGGTTCTTTGGTAGTAAAATGCTTTTGGGAAAAAGCGGATATCTGATAGACGAAACGAAAGCTTTTACGCAAGGTACGATCGCCGAACATCCCTGCCAGCATGGTCAATGCGCCGCCGATCAGGCTCCATTCCAGCGGCAAAAAAGTGATTGTGAGTAAAAATCCGGTGAAGAACCAGATCACCAGATTGGTTGAGCAGCCGTCGTTTACAATATTTGCTCGGGCGATTTCCCCCATCGCTTCCAGTGATTTTTTCCCTTGATAGCTAAATACCTTATGTTCGGCCCCATGAAATTTTTTCAGTTTTCGCGGAAATACGAAGTGAAAGCCAGCGAGGTAAATCCCAATCCACGCCGGGTTAATCATCGCCCACTCAGGCTGGAGCCAGGCGGCCACAGCATAACAGACGAGCAACAGATGAAAGAGCTGATAATACCAGGGAAAGGAGAAAAATATGCGGTACCATAGCTTTGCAATCGTGCGTATCGTCATTTTTTCTGCCCACAGGTGTATCACGCCATCTTTCACTTCAGCGCAAGCAAGCACGTGACGATCGTGAAACAAGACACCACGACCAAAAGATATTCCCATAATCATGTTGTGCTATTCTCCTTCCGTCCCAATGTCGTTATAATAAGTTGGTATGTTCACCGAAATGAAGGAGGTCCAATCCATTGATCCGCATGGTTCCAACCACACCCCTGAGACCCGGGCAAGATCCGTGGGAGCCGTTGTATGGTGTAACGCCGCCAGCCTATCAGCTAACCAGTGTCGAATTTACCGTGACCAATCTGTGCAATTTGCGCTGTGAGCATTGTGCAGTCGGGGATACACTACGATACAAAGATGACCCTGCCTTGCCGATTGACTTGATACTAAAACGGCTAGATGAGGCTTCAGATCTGCGTACTCTCAGTATAACAGGCGGGGAGCCTATGTACAGTGAGCGAACTGTCAAAGAAGTCATCCTCCCTATTCTCAAATACGCTACGGAGCGAGGACTGCGCACCCAGATCAATTCCAACATGACGATGCCTTTTTCCCGCTATGAGCTGATCCTACCCTACATAGATGTCATGCATATTTCATGGAACTGGGCGACTCCCGAGGAATTCCATGATATTGTTTACGCAAAAGGACGCCAAACGGTTTCAACAAAACAGGCAGAGAATCTGTTCTATGGAATCATGGAAAATGCGCGCAAGCTGGCGGACGCCGGTGTATTTGTCTCAGCTGAAACCATGCTGAATCACCGGACGTGGCCCAAGCTCGAAACCCTGCACGCACAAGTCCTGGAAATGGGCAGCGAGCGCCACGAAATCCACCCGATGTACGCAAGTGATTTTGCTCGCGATCTCGAGGTTCTTACACTCGACGAGCTACGTCAGGCTATCCATCACATGCTGGATATTCGCAACGAAGAGCTGTGGATGCTTTTCGGAACGCTTCCCTTTTTCGCGTGCAGTACTCTGGAAGCTGATCGTGAATTGATCCAGCGTCTCCATCGCAGCAAAACGGTCACAGTTCGCAATGATCCCGATGGTCGCAATCGTCTGAATCTGAACATCTTTACCGGCGATGTCATCGTGACGGATTTTGGTGATGTCGAGCCGCTTGGCAATATCGCAACAGATCGTTTGCAAACCATGTTCGAGCGCTGGCAAAAGCACGCCCTCAATCAAAAAATCAGTTGCTACTGTCCATCTGTCGGCTGCGCAGGTCCGAATCTGCTCGTTGCCAATACCTACTACCCGGAAATTGATTTTAGAGAGCGCAAGGCGATTCTGTAATCGGGCAAACCAGGCTACAATGGCCAATTGACATCCCATGATGCGGGAAGGATCGGTGGCCGACTCGGAGGGCAGATGGTGAAGGAAATGGTTCGAATGGCACTCGAAGCAAATCGTCCAAAAGGTCGCAGCTAAATATGATTCGTCTGGAAATGCAAAACACCCCGCTGTTTTTGGTTACAAAACGGCGGGGTGTTTCTATACAGATCCAGCGAATAGGTGGTTTCCTTTACTTAAGTCGATCCAATTTTTTGGCACTTGATTTTCGCGGACCAAGCATCGTGCGACTGATCGTATTTACCTTATGGAAGGAATCAAAAACCTGATCAAGCACCTCCACCAGCTCGCGAATTTGCACCACCTTTCCATAAACACCTGTAAAATGATGCCGTACTATTTTCCCATTCAGCCCGAACAAGCCCGCACCTCCTCTTCAACCTTTACTTATACCCTATGCACTAAAGGTCGTAGAGGCGATGAAGAACCACTCAGCTATGCGCCCATTTTTGGGAACAAACGATTGCGTTTATAGCTCGTATAAAGAGGATCGGCGGTCTTCAAAGACAGGGATGCGGTTCCGCGCTTCAGTTACCAATGCCATATCCAATTCTGCCCTGACGATTTCCTCCTGCTGCATGCCCTCAGCGATGACTTCTCCCCATGGATTGACCACCAGCGAATGACCGCAAAACATATTGCCTCCACCTTCTCCCACACGATTGCAGGCGACGACGTACACCTGGTTCTCGATTGCCCGTGCGATCAACAGCTGCCGCCAATGATCCAGTCTTGGATGCGGCCATTGTGCGGTGACGAAGACCACTTTGGCTCCTTGCAGAGCATGCACGCGCAACCATTCAGGAAAGCGTATATCATAGCAAATAACCGATGCAACAGTCTGTTCTTCCAATATGTATAAGCCTGGATTTTCCCCTGCTGTCAAATATTTATCTTCATTCATCAGTCGGAACAGGTGTACCTTCGAGTAAGAGCCAGCCAGTTGACCATCACGATCATAGGTATATGTAGTGTTGTACACCTTGCCCTCTCTCTTTTCAGCTACTGAGCCTCCTATGACATGGCATTTCAGCTTGAGTGCCACTTCGCGGAGCAATGTTTTTGCTCGCTCTCCACCCGGATCTGCGATTTCCTCCAAACGAGTCAAATCATAGCCTGTGTCCCATAGCTCAGGCAGGACGATGACATCGACTGGCTCTCCCAGTGACAATTGATTGACTAGGCGTTTTATCGTCTCCGCGTTTTTGTCTGGCTGACCAAAAGCGATGTCCATTTGGAGCATCGCGACCTTCCACTTCATAGGTCTCCCCTCCTGATCCCCTCTTTCCTTCATCGTAGCCTCACCACGAATTGAGATCAAGTGAAAATACGATAGAATTTTAT
Organism: Brevibacillus sp. AY1; assembly: GCF_029870785.1. Taxonomy (NCBI): domain Bacteria; kingdom Bacillati; phylum Bacillota; class Bacilli; order Caryophanales; family Paenibacillaceae; genus Brevibacillus; species Brevibacillus sp. AY1. Next base: position 263,145 of record NZ_JAFLPN010000001.1, on the reverse strand, counting down.
GAAAAAATAGAAAGGCCCAAAAACGAACGTCTTCAGGCATTCCTATTGCCGCTTTATTTCAATTACGGACGTTGCGTTGGACGCGGAGTTCCAGTCGGACGAGGTGTAGCAGTTGGACGCGGACGAGGAGGTGCAGTCGGCGTAGGGGCTGGACGCTCCAGTCGAGTGACACGTGTCTCCAACCGATTGACGTGCTTCTCCAATTCATCAACGCGATCATCAACCTTGGTGAAATCCGATCGAAGCGCATCTACTCGATTTTCCACACGTCTCAGACGACGATCAATATCGCTTGTAGGTGATTCAGTCGGTGTAACCGGGATGAACAGTTTTTGACCGACATAAATATAGTACGGGTACGCGATGTTGTTGACGCGAATCAATTCCTGCACAGGTACTCCAAACCGTTGCGCAATGCTGTTTAACGTATCTCCAGAGCGAACGACATAGTTCACGAATAACCCCTCCCACACGGATATGTTTCGTTAATAACCTATGCCCGCCCGCCTGAGTCGGAAATAAACCAATACCCAATTTTCCGTAAATGGACGATTACCCAGTACAGATGCCGTTGCAGGCTTACCCTCATAAAGGCGCAAGCAAAAAGCCTCCGACATACCTTTCATGCCAGAGGCTTTCGTCCATTCTTATTTAAATACCGGTTCAGCGAATTGCGCCAATTTTTCCAGGGAAGATTTCTCTACATCTGCATGCAGGCTGTTTCCATGCGAATCCATGGTAACAATCGCAGCGAAGCCTTTGACGCGCAGATGCCACATTGCTTCTGGAACACCGAATTCCAAGAAATCTACACCTTCTACTTTTTCCAAGCATTCTGCATAGTACTGAGCAGCTCCACCGATTGCATTGAGGTATACAGCGCCATGCTCTCCCAAAGCTTTCAGTGTTTTGGCTCCCATACCACCTTTACCGATTACGGCGCGGATACCAAATTTCTTGATGATTTCACCTTGGTAAGGCTCCTCGCGAATCGAAGTGGTTGGTCCAGCCGCTTTTACATGCCACTCTCCTGCTTCGTCCTTCAGCATGACCGGACCGCAGTGGTAGATGATGCCGCCGTTCAGATCAACAGGGCAATCATTCTCCATCAGGTAGCTGTGCAGAGCGTCGCGTCCCGTATGCATCTCACCGTTAATGATTACCACGTCGCCGACTTTCAGGCTACGGATTTGCTCTTCTGTTATCGGAGCTTGCAGGACAACCTCGCGACGTTTTTCACCAGCATCATCAGTCGCTGCTACTGGAGTCAGATCCATCGCCACTTCTTCATCCTTGTAAAGGTAGCGAAGAATTTCGCCAGTTTCCGCGTTGAGGCGCACACCTTGACGACGGAAAGCCCAGCAGTTGTACGCTACCGACACGAAAAAGCTGGCAGGCAGACGGTTTTCCACGCCAATTTTGCAGCCGAGCAAAGTCGCGTTTCCACCAAAGCCCATGGTTCCAATGCCCAATTGGTTCGCCGTCTCCATGATATAGTCTTCCAGTTTAGCCAGATCTTCGATTGGGTTGACGTCGTCTACACGGCGGAACAGCTGATGTTTGGCCAATGAATAACCGGATGTACGGTCGCCACCAATGCCTACACCGATAAAGCCGGCACTGCAGCCTTGTCCTTGCGCTTGGTAGACAGCATGCAGGATGCATTTGCGGATACCATCCAGATTGCGGCCTACTTTACCCAGGCCTTCCAGCTCACAGGGCAGCGAGTATTGAATATTTTTGTTTTCACAGCCGCCACCTTTGAGGATCAGCTTGATCTCGATCTCGTCTTCTTCCCACTGTTCAAAGTGGATAACAGGCGTTCCAGGTCCAAGGTTATCTCCCGTATTTGCCCCTGTCAGGGAATCTACGGAGTTGGAGCGCAGCTTTCCTGTTTTTGTTGCTTCAGCGATCGCTTCTTTAATCGCTTTTTTGATGATCAGTTGGTTAACCCCGATCGGAGTTTTCACTTCAAACGTAGGCATACCCGTATCTTGGCAAATCGGAGATACATTCTCTTCCGCCATTACAACGTTTTGTGCAATGGTAGACAAAGAAAGAGCAGCACGTGTGCCCAAATCTTCATTCAATTTAGCTGCGTTGACGGCACGGCGCACGTCAGGCGGCAGGTTGGTGGAGGTATCTGTGATCAGCTCCAGGATGCTTTGTTTCAAGTTTTCCATCTATGACGCCCCTTTTGACGAAGTGGTGTGATTGGTATCATAAACCGCCACTATTATAGCATACGTACTCCCCCATGTCCGTAGATAAAGGAAAACCCAAGTGTGAAACATTTGCTAGAGGCTGGCGTCAAATAAGAAACCTGATGAAGAGATCGCAAAAAACAAAAGGGGGAACAAGATGAAAAAGAGATTTCTCTGGATCGTCTCTTCTGCTCTGGCATTGACTACCGCATTCACCGTCATGGCGAGTACGTGGAGTGTCGAACCAGAAGTAGTCGAAGCAGCCGATGTTGAAGAAGATGAACTACCTGTGGTCGGCTCCTATGAAAACCTGAAAAAATTGTTGGCCAAAGAGATGCAGCAGCGTCACTTGTACGGTATGGTCAGAGCAGAGGCGGAAACGGCGGTTGTAGCTGCTCCGGCGGCTGGCGCACCAGCACCTGCTCAAGACACGACTTCTGCAAAGAGTGCCGATTACTCCACGACGAACACGCAGGTGCAAGGCGTAGATGAAGCGGATTTGGTCAAGACAGACGGAACTTATTTGTATCAGGCTACCTCAGAGCAAATTCGAATTGTGCAAGCCGTCCCGGCAAATGAGATCAAGGTCGCGAGTCGAATCGACTATGCAGGGGGAAAATTTCAGCCTCTGGAGCTTTACGTAGATGATTATCGACTCGTAGTGATCGGACAGTCCTATGAAACCTTGGCAACCAAAGCTTCAGCCGCACCATCCGCGAAAAAAATCGCCCGTCGAACATACGATCAACAAATGGTTAAAGCAAAAGTATACGACATCACAAATAAACAGCAGCCTCGTTTGACTCGGGAGCTGGATGTCGAGGGGCATTACTTGTCTTCTCGTAAAATCGGCTCTAGCCTGTATTTAGTTGCAAATCATTATATCGATACGTACGGAGTCATGGAGGACCAAGCAGAGCCAGCTCCCATCTATCGCGACCGAGCTCAGGGAGAAGAGTATCAGCGGATGCCCTTTAGCGAGATCCGTTACTTCCCGGAAAATCTAGCCCCCAATTATCTCATGGTCGCCGGCATAAACCTGGACGACGCCATGCAAAAAATGTCGGTGCATTCGTATTTGGGCGGGGGTGAAAATATGTATGCATCTGCTGAAAATCTTTACGTAGCTGTTTCAGAGCATAAAGCAGACGCCCCCGTGAAGATTTTCCAAAGCAGTTCATTCGCTCCTGCTCCTCTTGAGGAGAAGATCAACACCACCCTTTATCGCTTTGCCCTGAAAAATGGGACTCTCTCCTTCTCGGCAAAGGGAAGCGTGCCTGGAACCATCCTAAACCAGTTCTCCATGGATGAACACGGTGGATACCTGCGAATCGCCACAACCAGCGGGAATATTTGGCGCACAGATGAGGGCACTTCCAAAAACAATTTGTACGTGCTGGATGATGAATTGAACATACACGGAAAGCTGGAGGGCATCGCTCCTGGCGAACGCATCTACTCCGCACGCTTTATCGGAGATCGCGCATACATGGTGACCTTCAAAACAGTAGATCCGCTGTTTGTCATTGATCTGAAGAAGCCAAACGCCCCTGCCATTTTGGGAGCGCTGAAAATCCCGGGATACAGTGATTATCTGCATCCATATGACGAAAATCACCTGATCGGCTTCGGCAAGGAAGCAGAAGCCATGAAAGACATGGCCTACTATCAAGGAATGAAAATTGCGCTCTTCGATGTGACGGATGTGACGAAACCGATCGAAAAGTTTAAAACCGTGATTGGCGATCGCGGGACAGACTCTGAGCTTTTGCATGATCACAAAGCTTTGTTGTTCTCCAAGGAGAAAGAGCTTCTCGCCTTCCCTGTGACTGTCCATGAGTTGACGAAACAGCAAAAAGCGCAGAACGACATCCGGGAATACGGACACTTTACCTTCCAAGGGGCGTACCTCTATCAGCTCAACCTGCAGAAGGGATTCGTTTTGAAAGATACCATTTCCCATCTGAACGAAGAAGATCTCCGCAAGTCTGGGGATTATTGGTATGGCAGCGATAAAAATATTCGACGCATTCTCACGATTGGGGATACACTATACACCGTTTCAGACAGCATCGTCCAAGCGCAGAAGCTCTCATCCAACCACCCACTCGGAACACTTGCTCTGACAAAGTAGAGGTAATTCTCTGTCAAGCCGACAGGTTCTGTGCTAAGATGAACAGGTAACGAATCAGGAAGAAAGGGTGTCATCCCACGTGGAATATTTGAACTTGAATTTGACCTCAACAATTGCGGGATTGGCAGCCGTTTTACTGGTCATGTTTTTACGACTTCATTGGCCCTTCCGCTTTCAATACATCGCCTATCTGTTCAAGCGCCGACCTGAATCCCGTTTACGGTGGCTGGATGCTTCCTATCGAAAAAACCGCTCTCGCTCTGTAGCCATGCTGGATAAATCAACGCATGAAATACTCATCGGCAATTACGAACTGGCTGAAAAATATATTGTTCAAGGCTTGAATGTATGCAAGGAACGACCTTCCCTGTTTAATCAAGCGATGATCCACTATTTGTTCTACAACCTGGCAATCGTATACTACTCATCTGGTCGCTACAATGAAGCCTTGGAAGTCGCTTTCCGCGTCTATCAGCGCGATCAGGGTATGACGGATTCACTAGCCGTCATTGCCTGCGCACATGCCAGATTGGGAGAAGTAGAAAGTGCACAGGAAGCATACAAGTTGATCGCCAAAAAACGTTCTGCCCGCGACTGGAAGCTGTTATGTCTAGCAGAGATCGAAGCTGCAAAAGGAAATTACGAGCATGCTCTTGCTCATTTGCGCCAATTGATGGGCAATTCCACTCATTTTCAACACCTGAACCGGGCAGAGCTCGAAAAGCGTCTGGAAGAATGGCAAAAGGCTTCAACCCAAGCCGGGTAATCTTACAGAAACAACAAAAACACTACACATTTTCCCGTGTAGTGTTTTTTCATGTGAAAAAAGGAGCTGTACCTTAGCTCCTTTGCTTGTATTATGGCTTATGAATCACCTTAATCAGCTCTTGAAGGAAGGGAGCGATCTCTCCTTGCAAGATCGGGCCGTGTCCCGTAGCCAAATATTCAATCGGCCAGTTCAACAGAATTTCCAAGCCCTCAACGTATACCTGCGCACGCTCAGGCTCTTTTTTCCCCCACTCTTCGATCTGTTTTAAATAGGATGTACGGAGTTCCGGTTCTTTTCCCACGATTTGTCCCAACGGCGCCCCCAAAAAGCGGAGGTGATCGCCTACAAAGCAAACCTTGGTTTTAGGATCAAAAAACGCCACTGAGCCTTCCGTATGAAAAGCGAGCTGCCGAAACTTTAACGAAGCAAGCTCTCCTCCATTACCCGTAAATGTGTGTCCGAAAAACGTTTGCGAAAAATCATCCAGCTCGTAATAATCATCAAGATGAATCCAGTTATTACGAGAAGGAAATAGATCAGCGTTTCCGATACGATCCGCATTTCGATGGGTAAAATAGACGTACTCGATTTGTCCAGTTGTAACCCCGATCTCCGCCAATGCCTGTTGAAAATAAGCACGATGCTTGCGAAGATGGGAATCAATCAAAATGTATGAATCACCGTGTTTGATTACATAACTGTTGACGTAACTTTTCCAAGCTTCTTCATAGGTAAAAATCGCCCAGGTGGAGTCAGCAATTGGTGCAGTCACATTCGTCATGCCTCCATCTCTCCTCTCCTCCCAGATAAAGTTCCTTACTATTAGTATACACAAACATCCTTTTTCGTGATGTTGCGATTGCTTACCGAATGATTGCTTCCTCACCAATACTGATCCAGGAGCGTCCTTGCGATTGTCGGACGTCTACTGGTACTCCGAAAAAACGAGTTAATTCAGGGGCAGTCAAGACCTTTGACGTTTCATCTGCCACATCCACCGCTCCCTCCTTCAAGAGAAGCGTATGGCTGAAGCATGGAAGAATTTCTTCGATGTGATGCGTCACGTAGAGAAGGGTCGGTCCGTTTGGCTGTTCGGCAATTTGTTCGATCATTGCGAGAAGCTGCTCTCGAGTAAGGAGGTCCAGACCTGTACATGGCTCGTCCAGAATGAGCAACCGAGGTGAAGCCATTAATGCACGAGCGATCAGTACTTTTTGCCGTTCTCCCTGGGATAGGGCGCGAAATGGACGATTTCGCAAATGATCGCAACCAAACGTCTCCAGCAATTCGGACGCTCTGTCGAGATCCTCTTGGCTTGGCGTCGTATACAGCCCAATCGTCGCTTCTCTTCCGCTCAGCACTAATCGATAAGCCGTCTCATGGTCGTGCATCTGTGCGATCAAAGCCGTACTTACCCAGCCAATGGACTTGCGCACTTCACGTACGTCGACCTCACCATAACGATGTCCCAAAACATGGACCTCTCCGCTGGTAGGCCATGTATACCCGCAGAGAATCTGCAGTAAGCTCGTCTTTCCTGATCCGTTCAATCCGACTATACACCAGTGCTCCGAATCCTTTACCTGCCAGTTGATATTTCGCAGGATCGTTGTATCGTCGCGCTGCCATTCGACATTTTTCACATCAATGACCATCGTAGCCCCACTCCCGTTCCGTTCGATTCGCTCGATACTATCTGATAATTACGAGTATACCTGTCATTTTGGTGGCAATCAATTCTTTTATCTTTGGTGAAAAAACCTCCATGTGCGAAAGGAAGCCCATGAAGGTTGGAAAGAAGCGCGAAACAGGGAGTAAGAATATGGCATTAATTTACAATTTAATCTATATTTTAGAATAGTTTGTCGTCAATGTCAAAACAGAAGAAAAGAACAGTCGGGCAGGAGTCGCCCCCTACCTTCTGCTCCACTTTTTACTGAATTTGATTCCGTTTCTGTTCCATGACTTCCTTGATCAGTATCACCCCATGTGAAAGGGTAGTTCCTCCGCTAGAATCATTCATGCTAGTTTTTCTTCACTGGGAAGTTTTCATACTCGACCAGACTCAAGATTGGGGAACACTAGAACCACGACGATGCTGCGTAAAGGAGGGAACACCATGATTCGCCTAGGCTATGCCTGCATCAGCGTAAACACCAAAAACAATCCAAACAAAAAAACCACTGTAGCGCAATTAAACAAGCTAGATCCACCTGCCCAGTTGAAAAAACTAAGGCAAGTCATGCAGACCAACTTTTTCAATTTGATGGATCTGCTGGCTTACAATGTAGAGCATGAAATTTTTGTATACCGGCTGCCTTCTGAATTTGTTCCACTCGCTACCCATCCGGTGGCAGCAGAATGGGACTGGGCCAAGGAATTTGCATGGGACTTTAAAAAAGCAGGCGAGTACATTCGCAAGCACGGAATACGCGTCACTGCACACCCTGGACATTACAGCATTCTCAATACTGACAAGCCCTCTGTTCTGGAGTCGACCATTCAGGATTTTTCCTACCACGCTCGAGTATTTGATCTCTTAGATCTCGACAACAATTCTGTACTGGTCACGCATGTTGGCGGTGTTTATGAGGATAAAGCTGCCTCGCTTGATCGATTCGCCACTCATTTCGAGAACCTTCCCGAGCAGGTGAAAAAGAGACTGGTGGTCGAAAACGATGATGTTTCGTTTTCGATGCGCGACGTGCTGGAGCTGTGCGAACGGATTGGCGTACCAATGGTATTGGACATTCACCATCACGCTTGCCTGTCCGACGGCGAAAATTGGGTGGAGTATTTGCCACGCATCATCGACACTTGGAAGGACAGAACCCCCAAAATGCATATATCCTCCCCAAAGTCAGAGCAAGATTATCGTGCCCATGCAGACAACATCGATCCGGAGCAATTCCTGAATTTCGTCCAGTCACTCGCTGATTACAACGTCGATATTATTCTGGAGTGCAAAAATAAGGACGACGCCTTGTTAACACTGCGCCGTCATCTCGTCAAGGCTGGCTATGCGGGAGAAACCGTTGCTTATACTTGACAAGATACAAGCATAAATAGAAAAAACGTCAGGGCAAATAACCCTGACGGTCATGTTCATCATAGCCTGCCCTCTTCTCCAAAGTGAATAGTGCATTTCATTCACGCTTCTTTTGGCAAAACGATCCCTTGGTAAAGTCGTACAGTAATGTAGTAGTAAATTGCATAGATCGCCAGGAAAATCACGGTTGGTACCCAGATGTTCACATACGGGTCCAGGAGAATAAACGAAAACATTTGCATACCCACCAGGACATGAACGAGACCTACCAATGCCGGGAATACGAACACCAGGAAAAGCTCCTTGTAAATGGAACCGATCAATAACGACTGGCGCACGCCGATTTTTCGCAGCATCATGTAGCGGTCCTTGTCGCGAGTAGCACCGGACAATATTTTAAACATCAAACAGCTGGCCATCATCGCCAAAAAGGCAATCCCCAAAAAGAAGCCCATGAACATGGTGCCGCTCGTAAATGCATACACCGCTTCGTAAGTACTGTATTTGGTGGACAAATACACTTCCCGCTCTTCATTTTCAAGGGACGATTGGATCCACTGTTTTTGCCGCTGATCCATGGCTTTTAATGCTGGTTTGTAGTTCAAATAATCATCTACTTGAGCAATCAACACCTGATGCTCACTGCCTGTGATTCCCTCATAGGTTGCCCGATCCACGATCTGAACCGTTCTGCCCTTCAGCATTTCATAGCTAATCATGAATTCTGTGGAAATGACCTGATCCCACTCAGCTGGAACTTCCTCCAGATTCGTACGGTCATCCTGACTGGCGTACATGATATACCCATCATGAGGAAGATCCTCTGCCACCCGTTTGGGTTTGTTCTCGGATGAATAGTTCTCGATGCTGTTCGTCGAAATCAATGGCGGATGGGCAAGCAGATCATCCTTTACATAGTAGTACCCCTTGTCATCCATCTTGTAGCGGTACGTATTCTGCTCGATTACGTTCATATTCTTCAGGGCTTGAATATCTTCTTCGGCCGGATCATGCAAAGTGATGTCATAGACGTGCTGCGCACTGGAAATCAGATCTACGTTCTGCTGGAAAGCCAATCCCCCAGCCATCGCCCCGACGCCAAGTGCGATCAGCATCGCTACCGTACCGAGAACTTTGGTCAGATTGTTCACCCGAAATCGAAGCTGGGCAAATGTAAATGCATTTAATTGACGATCATTAAGCTGCTGATTTTTCTTCAATGCCTGTACAAAAACAGGCAGCAGCGAGATAAAAATCAGGTACGTCCCAATCGTGGTGGCACCAGCCCCAATGATCAGACCAAGCACCTGCAGGACCATAATCTCAATCAGCGCGTAATAGCCTACTGCTACCAGCAGCACCCCGATCAAAGCAACCACTATCGTGCCTATTCCCCTGCGTTTCATGGTGTCGTTTTGCTGCTCGGCCCGGATCAGATCCAGTTCGGTCGCCCTCGCCAAACGGATGGCGTTGATGGTCGAGGTAATCAGAAACAACACCAGGAAAAATCCCCACGTCATCCAAAGCGCCGGCACGTAAAAAGGATAGTATCCCTCTGGCGAAATCTCCAACAGATTCATCAACAGTTTGCCGATCCCGCTGGACAAGATGATGCCGACAATACTTCCAATACATAAAGAAGCTATCCCCATCATCAACGTTTCCCAGAATAGAATCTGGCTAATCTTCCCTTTTTTCGCTCCTAGCACCATGTACATGCCCAGCTCTTTGCGTCGCAGTGAGAGCAGGAAGGAGTTAGCGTAGAAAATATAGAACACGGTGATGAACGCCAACAGGAATGCCCCTACGTTGAACACGATCTGGATGGATGAGATCACCGAATTGCCTTTGGTGAAGTCCGAATTGAGGGCAAGCGTCTGAAACATGTAGAAAATCGAGATGGAGATGACCAGGCCCACCAGTAGAACTAGGTAATCCTTCATCATCTTTCGCATACTGGACAAAGATAGCTTGAATAGCATCAATCGTACCTCCTAGTGCACATCATGTGATGCACCCAGCTCGGCCAGTACATCCAGAATTTGTTTGAAAAAGGGTTGTCGATCCCCAGTCCGGTGAATCTCGGTATAGAGCTTGCCGTCCTGAATGAACAGGATTCGCTTGCAATAGCTTGCGGAAAATGCGTCATGAGTGACCATCATGATGGATACTTGGTGATTTTCGTTCAGGTCTGTCATCGTTTCGAGCAAGCTTTTGGCATTCTTGGAATCCAGTGCACCCGTCGGCTCATCCGCCAGTAAAATGGCTGGATCATGAACGAGCGCACGTGCTGCTGCGGCCCGTTGCTTTTGTCCTCCGGATATTTGCACGGGATATTTTTGCAAAATCTCTTCGATTCCGAGTGTTTGCGCCACCCTATTTACCTTGGTGACAATTTCTTTCGACGATACACCCTGAAGGGAGAGCGGCAGCGCTATGTTCTCGTAGACGGTCAGATTCTCCAAGAGGTTGAAATCCTGAAAAATAAAACCCAGTTTTTGTGAGCGAAAATCCGCCAGCTGGTTTTGTTTCATCTGTGTAATATTTGTTCCTGCAATTTCGATCAAGCCTTCCGTTGGCCGATCCAACGTGGAAATGACGTTGAGGAGCGTCGTTTTTCCTGAACCGGATGGCCCCATGATTCCGACGAATTCTCCTTTTTCAATCGTGAGCGATACTCCTTTTAAAGCATGTGACTGGCTTTCCCCTTTTTTCCCGTATATTTTCTGAACGTTTTTCACATCTAGTACGGACGCACTCATTGTCGTTCCTCCATTTCATTTCCTATCATCTAGCTGGCGTACTTTCGTAAAGGCTCGCTATTACTGTAACGAAATTCCATTGAGGTTAGCTATTGATCTACCTTACAGTTTGCTTTCGGTTTTGTAAGGAAAGAGAACATAGAAAAACCGCCAGGCAACATCCTGACGGCTCTATACGGACAGATATCCAGCAAAAAAGCAGCCGTTCTTCCCGGGAAGATTGACTGCTTTTAGGGGCTTTCACCTGTAAGCTTCTCTTAATAGGAACAGCCACAGTCGCAGCGATGTCCTGAAGAGGATGAGGATGAAGAGCAAGAAGACGAGGATCTTCTGTGCCCAGAGGAGCTGCTTCCTCCGTCGTACATCCGGCAGCGATCATGGTAGTGTTTCATTCTTTGCTTATGATGCTTGTAATGCTTTCTGTATTCGCTGTATTTTCGTCTGTGCTCTCGATGCTCGTGGCACTTGTGCTCGAAAAAGTGCATCCGATCCCGGTGAAAATGAAGCTTGAACAGATACAGTTCGATTTCTGCTTCATGCTTGGAGCGGGAACGAGGAGGTCGCATGTTTGGAGACATGTTTGGTGACATGTTTGGCGGCATCGGATTCGCTGGCATGCGATTAGGCGGCATCGGATTCGCTGGCATGCGATTGGGTGGCATCGGATTCATCGGCATACGGTTTGGAGGCATCGGATTCACCGGACTTTGATTGGATGGCATACGGTTTGGAGGCATGGGTTTGATTGGAACACGCTTCGGCGGCATCGGATTGGCTGGTTTCGGGATCGATTGGTTAGGTGCTGGAATAATGGGCCTTTGCGGCATGGGTCTAGCAGGGCGATGTTCCTTCTTCGGCATTGGCATATTGGGTGACGGTAGGTTTGGTGAAGGTAGGTTTGGTGACAGATTTGGGGAAGGCATGTTCGGTGATGGCATCGATGGAGATGGGCGGGAAGGCGATGGTAGCGGCATGCTCGAAGAAGGTGGTTTTGGCATTTCTTTAGGCCGCCTTGGCGGCGTTGGTGGCACTTTTCGACGTTTTTCCAAAGACTCTCACACGTCCTTTCGGGTAAAATCACACAGTACATGGTATGACGTTTATCACGATCAAGAAACGACACTTGCCCATATTGGAAAAAAGGACTAAGCCCGTTTTTTCCGAACAGGTGCAGAAGCCGTGCCATCCTCCTATTGACTGCGCGAATGTATCAGGTAAAATGGTATCAATAACAGAATTATCCAAACACGCACAGAGAGCGAAAGTGAGGAAAACGTATGCCGGGCGACAGGCTATTCACGTTTTGCCATTTGCATATACAAACCCAGGAAGAGGGGTTAGGATCATAGATCCTACCCCTCTTCCTTTTTCGTTCTCTGCTCTGCTAAAGGAGGAAAATATACCATGTCTTCACTGCCAGTCGTTGAATTGGACGGAAATACGCTGCATATCGAGCAGGTCATTTGCATCGCAAAATCACAATCTCTGATATCCATCCCTGAAGCCGCTCGCGAAAAGGTGCGTCACTCTCGAACGATGGTGGAACAGATGGTCAGTGGACAGCAAGTCGTGTACGGGATAACCACAGGCTTCGGCAAATTCTCGGATGTCATGATCACAGGTGAGGATGTCACCCAGCTTCAAGAAAACCTGATCATGAGTCACGCTTGCGGTATGGGAGAACCGTACCCTGTAGAAGTCGTTCGTGCAATGATGACATTGCGGATCAACGCGCTGGTAAAGGGCTATTCGGGAATCCGGGAAGAGACCTTGCTTCATCTGGTTGAGCTGGTCAATCGAGGCGTTCACCCGATCATCCCGCAGCAAGGCTCGCTCGGGGCAAGTGGTGATCTTGCTCCACTGGCTCATATGGTTCTGGTCATGCTCGGAAAAGGCGAGGCTGAGGTGAATGGAAAGCGAATGTCCGGCGCAGAGGCATTGGCCTTAGTCGGGTTAAATCCGATCCGACTTCAGGCGAAGGAGGGGCTTGCTCTCATCAACGGTACACAGGCCATGACTGCCCTCCTCTGCCTCGCGCTGGACGAAGCCAGAACTGTCATGGAAACCGCAGAGGTGGTCGCTGCGATGACCGTAGAAGCTCTGCGTGGCATTCCCAAAGCATTTGACCCACAGCTTCATCTGGTTCGACCTCATCCTGGCCAGCAGGAGTCTGCCCGTCGACTCCTGCAACACCTGCAGGGCAGTGAACGTACCACAATCCAGGGAGAAATTCGCGTGCAGGATGCCTATAGTCTTCGCTGCCTTCCACAGGTTCACGGTGCAACACGCGATACACTCGAATACGTCTGGACCACCGTGTCCCGTGAATGCAACAGTGTAACCGACAATCCGGTGCTGTTTACGGAAACGGGAGATGTGATATCCGGAGGGAATTTCCACGGACAGCCGATGGCTTTTGCTGCGGATTTCCTAGCGATTGCAATCGCAGAGCTCGGCAACATCTCCGAACGGCGGACTGAGCGTCTGGTCAATCCACAGCTCAGCGGACTACCCGGATTTTTAACGGAAAACGGCGGACTTCATTCCGGCTTCATGATCACACAGTACGTAGCCGCTTCCATCGTTTCCGAGAACAAAGTGCTCTGTCACCCTGCCTCTGTCGATTCCATCCCCTCATCGGCAAATCAGGAGGATCATGTCAGCATGGGCACGACTGCGGCCCGCAAACTGAGAACGGTCGTGGCCAACACCGCAAAGGTACTCGCCATCGAGTATGTAGCAGCAGCGCAGGCCATTGAGTTTGGGACTGGTGAGCTTGGTTCAGGTACAAAACGCGCCTATGAACTCATCCGGCAGGTCATTCCACGATTGCGTGAAGACAGAGAAATGTACCTTGATTTGGCCAAAGCAGAAGATTTGATTCGCCAAGGAGCCCTGCGCGGGAATGGGCCATAGGAAAAAGTGTTCCGATTTGTTAGAATAGAAGTATGGATCCCTTTCATTTCCTGGTCCAATGGAGGTCTGCTGTATGACAGAGAAGTCCCCTATCCCCATGACTCATCCGCCAGAAGCGATTCTGCTCTATGACGGGGTATGCCACATGTGCCACTCTTCGGTCCAATTCGTTCTTCGCCACAATGATAATGAAGACGTTTACTTTGCTTCCCTGCAATCGGAAATGGCGCAAAAGCTGCTAGCGACACATGGTTATTCTACAGTTGAACTGCAATCTGTGGTTTTTATCGAAGACGATCGGCTGTATACGAAATCTGATGCGGCATTACGGGTTGGAAAAAAACTAAACGGGGGATGGCGCACCCTCAGTCTCATTGGGCTTGCCGTCCCCCGCTTCATACGGGATCCGATCTATACATGGATTGCTCGCAACCGCTACCGGTGGTTTGGTAAAAGCGAGCAGTGTTTACTGCCTACACCGGAAGTCCGTGCTCGTTTTCTCGATTAAAGTTGCGGTCGTGCCTGCGGATGTTGATCACTCGCGAGCTCGGCCGCTTTTGCATTCGCTTCGACCTGTGCCGGGCTTTTACTCCCTGGAATAACCGTTGTCACAGCAGGATGGTTGAGGCACCAGGCCAGCGCCCATTGTGCCATATCAATCCCCTCTGGCACTTCGTTGCGCTTGATCTCCTCCACCTGTGAAAGCAGCTGTTTGACATGCTCAGGGTCATGTCTGTGGCGCACGTCATTGCCAGCAAACACAGTACCCGGCTTGTACTTTCCGCTTAAATATCCACTCGCCAACGGTACACGTGCCAGCACCCCCAAATCCTGCTCCTGGCAGGATGCAAACACAGCCTCTTCCGGTTTGCGATCCAGGCGGTTGTAAACGACCTGTATCGTTTGGGCATTTATTTTAGTCGAGGATGCGGTTTGGTGCAGATTGTCGTTTTTCGCGATGGAAAGACCTAGATGACGAATCTTTCCTGCACTCACCTGTTTATCCAGCATGGTCCAGAGGTCGTCATTGTCAAAGGCTTCATCTGGGCCTGAATGAAACTGGTACAGATCGATGTAATCCGTCTGCAGGGCTTGAAGGGACTTGTCGAGTTGGTCCAGAACCTCTGCTGCACCATAGTGATTGGTTCGAGTAAAGCGATCGTGAAAATGATGACCAAACTTGGTGGCGACAATCCAGTCCTCACGACGGTCACGCTTCAGATAGTCTCCGATCAGACGTTCTGAAAGATGGTCACCGTAACATTCCGCGGTATCGATCAAATTAATGCCCAGCTCCTTGGCTGTGTGCAAGATCTGATCGACCTCGCCTTGCGTGAAGTCCATTCCCCACTCTCCACCAAACTGCCACGTTCCCACGCCTACGACGGAAACAGTCAAATCCGTTTTCCCCAGTCTGCGGTATTTCATCGTTTCTTCCTCCCTCACTCACGCTTTTTTTGGACAATCAAATGTTTTTCTTGATCGTCAGATGATCGATAAACGCCTGTGTATTTTGTTTGCGCTCTTTCCGCATTTTTTTACGGTCATCAGCGGTATCCAAGAGGTATTTTTCCGCTTCGGTTTCTGGAATAACAGGCGGTACTTCTGTCGGATTGCCTTCTTCATCCAAAGCAACGAACGTGAGGAAGGATGTAGCTGTCAATACACGCTCACCAGTCCGCAAATTCTCAGCGACCACCTTCACGAAAATCTCCATTGAGGTTCTTCCAGTCGAAGACACATAGGCCTCCAGACAAATGGATTGCCCCATTTTGACCGGTGCGAGAAAGTCGATGGAATCGATGGATGCCGTCACAACAGGACGACGTGAATGGCGCATGGCTGCAATAGCCGCTACTTCGTCAACATAAGCCATCATGGTTCCACCAAAAATCGTTCCGTGGTAGTTGGTATCCGAAGGCTGGACCAGAGAAGCCTGGATCGTACGCGATTCTTGAGTTGTTTTACCTATCATCACTGTTGCTCCTTTTCTCATAAAGCTTTCATCCTATCCTATGGTTGTAGCACTTTGTTCAATCTTCTCTTGCAGTATGCTCTCGATACGTTTCGCCTCATCGCCTAGCAAATAACGAAACAAGGGAAGATTCCACTCGTAGGCTGGCCGATATCCATCCACTGCAAAAAGATGGGCATCAAGATGTGTAGCTACTTTTCGTCGATCGAGACTAGCGCAATAAAATTGCTCCAAATAATCGGTGCCCCACCTGGAAAAAGAAGATGTCTCATTGGTTACAGCGGTCAGAAGGATACCAAGATCCGTCTGTATGAGGTCCAAAGGATAGAGCTGGCAGCTAAAGGGCTTTAACGGCAGCACGTCTTGCTCCATCTGCTCGGCGTAAGCGTGAATCGCACAACCGTAGCGACCATCCCGCTCCTGATAAAACATACAGTTGCCATGCTCCATCCGAATGGTTCCAGGCGTCTTGTCCCAGACACCTTGATCCAGCCACTTTTTTGTTTTTTGCCTGTCCGTCAAATGTGCAGAAATCGCCGGAAATTCTCGCTCCAGAATAAAAACTTGTCGGGATTCCACCGCGTAGGGTTGTCCGCCTTCGCAGCATGTTTCCCGATGAACGCGACGGCAGTTCCAGCAATCCAAATGAAACAGGGAGAGCAGCGCTGCTGTGTCGATTAAGTATTTCCCTGCCTGAACCAACTCCCTCTTGTTCCGCTTCAGGTACTTTTCACAGTGATAAACTTCACTGCTTGTCATCGGATCTGTTGTCCCTATAAAAGAATAATTGCGCTCGCTTCTCATTTTTCCAGAACGAGCTCTGCTTCCGTACCAAAGATGGACAACCGACCTTCTTCCCAAACAGCCAGATCCACTTCCTCACTTGGTATTTCCATTAGGATTTCCACGATCTCCCCATCTTCTGCGGTGAGAATCAAGAGTAAATCCTTTTCGTCAAACTCATTATCCGTGAGCTTAAGCTCTGTCAGTGTGCCCCGAAACTGTGAGACTTCCTCATCCTCATTCTCGGTATCCCACTGGGTAAAGGAAAATGCCGCTTCCTGCTGTGCAAATTGTTCTTTCAAAACCTCAAGCAAACGCTCGTGCCGCTGAATTTCCATTCATGATCCCTCCGATATCTACTTACAGCCCATCATAGCAGAAGGCCAATCCAGATGCTACGGCTGAAACGTGAAAAACCGCCTCGTGAAGAGAAGCGGCTTTCTACCGTTTGAATCGGATTTAGCTCACCTTGCTGATCGTCTGTGCCAAAGCAAAGTCCTTGCCTGTCAAGCCTCTCGCTTCACGTGTCGTCAAAGTAAAAGTGACTGTACCTACACTCAAATGAATCTCAACATGCTGACTATCGTGCTCCAAGCATTCGGCCACTCGATTGACCAGTCGGATTGCCTCAGCAAAATCCGCACAGTGATAGGTGCGAGACAGCGCCATCCGCTCCTCCACCAGCTTCCAGCCAGGAACCTTGCTTAAATACAGCTTCACTTGCTCAACCGACAGCTTACTCATGATAAGCTCCCCCTTATAGTCCGATGATGGTATGTAACACCATCTTATTCAGGGAATGATGCGCTTAGTCACGCTTATCCGCACTCCCTTTATTGCTTGTTAGCATAGAAGATCATGCGGGGAGAATCGGTTGCCACATAGGGTTGAAACTCGTAATTGCCGAATACCTGAATCTGTCCAAAACCAGCCTCTTCCAGCATGCTCATCATTTGCTCCACCGTAAACAATCGAACCTGCTCCATGTACTCACGAGGCTCTCTTGATGATTCATCACGAATCATGATCCGCTTTTTCACGAAACCGTCCTGAATCCAGCGCTCTTCATCAATCCTCATATCTTTGACCTCTTTCGTTGAACGAGGCACCAGATGGTCTTTGACGTAAGACGGATTGAGATAATCGATGATCAACTCGCCCTCCGACTTCAGGGCCTTAGCCATATTGCGGATGACTTTTGCATTTTCTTCGTCTGACGAGAAGTAGCCAAAGCTGGTGAATAAATTTACGACAATATCAAATTCGTTTTGAAACGGAATATCGCGCATGTCGCAGCGGACAAAACGGAGATTGGAAAAGTGATTCTGCTCTTCCGCCAACTGCAAAAGGACAGGCGATAAATCGACTCCAACGACTTCATAGCCCCGGCTAGCCAGTGCACGTGAATGACGCCCGCTTCCACAGCAAAGATCGAGTACCTTCCCCTGCTGCTTGATCGGCAGCCGTGCCAGCAAATTGCCAATTTCTTCATTCGCTGCTGAATCATCACGGTGCCGGTAAACCAGCACATAATCTTCGCGAAAGCTGCGTTCAAACCATTCTTCTGCCATGTCTGAGCTCCTTTTATCTTTCCAGAATGCTCCTATTATACCATAGAGGGGTTTGTTCGTTAGCCGATTCCTTTACGCAAAGTGTCGATGCGTTAAAGGCGAGTGGCTCTCCCGATTTTGATTTTCTCAGCCACGCGTGCGATGATACTTTCCATTGAGGTAGGCTCATGGACCACATCGTATTCGTTGATATTGATGCGCAAAATCGGGCAGGCCGAGAATGACGCAATCCACTCCTCGTAGCGTCCGTACAGGTCCTGCCAGTAATCGATCGGTGTTTGCTGCTCCATCGGGCGTCCGCGTTCCTTTACCCGACCGATGATATCTTCGAAACTGCCTTCGAGATAAATCAAAATATCAGGATGCGGAAAGTAAGGTGTCATGACCATCGCTTCAAACAACTCGGTATAGGTGCGATAGTCCTCCTCCGTCATATTCCCCTGCTCATACAGCATGCGCGCAAAAATTCCGGTATCTTCATAAATCGAGCGATCCTGGACAAAGCCGCCGCCGTACTCAAACATCCGTTTTTGTTCCTTGAAGCGCTCAGCCAAAAAGAAGATTTGCAAATGAAAGCCCCACCGGGACAAATCGTCGTAATAACGCCCCAAATACGGGTTGTTGTCCACTTTTTCTACAGAAACCCGAAAACCCAATTGATCAGCCAAAGCATGGGTAAACGTCGACTTCCCGACTCCGACCGTACCGCCGATCGTGATCACGGCATTACTGGGTATTCCGTATTTTTCTCGCAGAGGACTGCTATGAAACCTTGCCATGTACGCAACTCCTTATTTACATTCTTGCCCTTCAACTCGCAGCTCGGATTATTCTGCCATCAGTTCCTTGACTTTTGGTTCAATGCGTTCCAGGACGTAACGCAAATCTTCCGGCTTATGTACAAAATCCAAATGATCGCAATCAAACTTGATCACCGGGATGTCAGGATGTTGTTTTTCGAAAGCATCCATAAATTCCTCGTAATCAGCAATGAGATGTTCCATATAGGCGACATCCATGCTTCTCTCCACATCGCGGTCTCGCATGGCTATTCGCTTCATGACCGTGTCGATGGAAGCGGTTAAATAAATCACCAGATGAGCTTGCGGGAGGTTTTCCGTCAGAATATCGTAGATTTTCAAATACTTGTTCAGATTGTCATCCGACAGTGTGCGTTTGGAAAAAATGGTATTTTTAAAAATGTTGTAGTCAGACACAACCGACTGATTTTGTTGCAGATACTTGGAATGAATGTCTTGCAGTTGCTTATATCGATTGCACAAGAAAAACATTTCCAGCTGGAAGCTCCATTCGGCAATATTCTCGTAAAATTTTCCTAAAAACGGATTTTCATACACAATCTCTTCCAGAAGCTGCAACTCGAACGCCCGGCTCAGTTCCCGTGCCAGAGAGGTTTTGCCAATGCCGATCGGCCCCTCTACGGTAATCAAAATGGACTTCATTAGGATTGCTTCCTTTCACGAATATGAGAGCAAATCATATTGTAGCATGTCCAACGCACATTTGTCGAAACGATTCGGTTCCTGTAGAACGGTAAAAACTGCTCGCAGCATCGGAGCAGTTTTTACCGATTACGTAAAGTATTCGACGCGTGCCTGAGGAAACAATCTGGCAATTACTTTTTCCAGATAGGCTTGCAAAGCTTTTGCTTTTACATCAGGGTACACATATTTTCCTTTGCCGTATTTGCCCCATTTGTATTTGCGCTCTACTTCATTCATTTCCAGCTTGGTCTTGGGGTATCGTTGCAAGATCAAGCTTTTGGCGATCTTCGTGAATCGATGCTGGATCAGCTCAAACGTCAAGTCCTCCATCGCTTCGGGAACCAACTCTTGGCGAAGTTTTTCCAATAGCTCCGTATATCCCTTTTCCCAGCCATCGAACCAGTACAATGGAGCAAGAATAAAACCGAGCGGATACCCTGCCTTGGCCACTTTCCCCGCTGCCTCCAGCCTTTGGCTAAAGCTGGACGTTCCAGGCTCAAAATTTTTGATCACATAATCGGCATTCATGCTGAAGCGAAAGCGCGTATGCTTGTTATGCTTGGCATCCAGCAGCGAGTCGACGTGATGAAATTTCGTGACAAACCGCAGACGCCCCCACTCTTGTTGTCCCATAAATTCGATGGCTCGCTTGAGATTTCCCGTAATATGTTCGATACTGACGGGATCAGAGGTACATGCCGCTTCAAAACGAGTGATCTCACCCGGTCTTTCCCGGATGTACTTTTCCGCCTGGGCAAAAATCTCGTCTGTGTTTACGTAAATGCGAATGTACGGCCTAGATCCGACATTGGTATTGAGATAGCAATAATGGCAATGCCCCACACAGCCAGTCGCGAGTGGTAGTGCGTATTCTGCAGAGGGCTTGGAAGGCTCGAATTTCAAGGTCTTGCGTACCCCGATGACCAGTGTCCGTTTGGCGTTTCGGAATTTCTCCACATCTGTTTCTCCAGGAATGCCGCGCACCTGATTGTGGCTGGTCGTCATCTGGATCGGAATTCCTTGTTGCTGATATCGTTCCACCAGCTCTTTGCCCAACGGATGCTGGAGGGCGTTCGGTTCGACAAATACATAGTCGGGAACAAACAACTTGGCCCCGGTTTGTTGCTTCGGTGCTTCCAATATGGTCTTAGCCATGCTACACCCCCTGGTTCTAGTATCACCCTTTTCCCAACGGACACCTCATGGGGTTGCATGGCTGAAAGAGATTTCCTACAGCATGCTCTTGAACGTATGAAGCCTTTCCCTCGCCTGTTCTTCTTGCTCGACTGGCACCTGCAGCTTGTATACATGACCTTTTCGTCTGGTTCGCATTCCGACCAGCCTGACCTGAATTCCTTGCAGCTCCAAATATTGCCGGCATTCCTGAGCAACCCTCGGCAGGCCGTAGGATTCATGAATTGTGACCCATTTGATCCACATCTGCCCCACCCTTTTTTCGTCCTCTCCTAGTGTAAGCAGTCATGTTTGATCAGGTTCACCAAAACCGTTTATCCGTTTCGTGAGTCTAATGAGTGTAGGAGGGGTGGACGTGAATCTGGAACAACTTGTCCTTGAAGCTCAAAAAGGGGACAATCATGCTTTTTATCAACTGATGCAGATGCACAAGGAAAGGCTTTATCGCGTCGCTTATGCCTTTTTGCGAAATGAACAAGACGCCTTGGAGGCCATCCAGGAGACGACCTGCCGGGCTTATCTCAAAATGTCACAGCTCAGGCAGCCTGCATTTTTTTCCACGTGGCTGACCCGCATCCTGATTCATTGCTGCATACATGAACAAAAACGACAAAAACGTTGGGTCATGGAGGACAAGGATCATGACCTGGCCGACAACCGGGTGGATCGCACCAACAGCTGGAACAAGCATTGCGAGATGAAAAGCAGAGATTGCAGGAAACCACAATTCCTGCTGAAATCGATCGTGCTATCTTCTCGGGGGTACAAAAAGCACAGCAAATTCAACAGAGACGAAAACGCTTTTGGCGCTATGGAGCTACTTTGACGGCATCTGCTCTCCTCGTCGGATTCTTTTTTTCCATTCGGCTTTCTCCCGTCGTCGCTGCCTATGTCAGCCATATCCCCGGTATGGAAAAGCTCGTCGATCTCATCAGGGATGACAAGGGCTTGCAGCGGGCAACCGAGTCATTTTCTACACCATTGAACACGAACAGCCGGACCATGTTCTGTCGCTGGACAAAATAGAGCTGATGGATGCATCAGGACAGCCATGGGGTTCTGGCATATCCTGGGGAAGCTCGATGAATAAAGGCAGCAAGACCAAAAATCGCGTCGATGTAAATCTTACGGAAAAGGACGTGGTACCGGATCAACTTCAGCTTCAGGTGACCGTCGCTGTAGATCAAACCGCTCTCGACGTCCCCATAAAGGTGTCTTTCCCCATTGATAAGGCGAAATACGCCGCTCATAAGGAGATCGTCTATGAGGTCAATCAGGAAGTGGCAGTCGACGGTCAGCGATTTACGATAGGCAAGATCACTGCCTACCCTACTCAGACGGAAGTGAGCATACATTTTGATCCTGCCAACACCAAGCACATCTTTGACTTTGATCAATTGGCGCTCGCAGATGAACACGGCCATACGTATTCCTTCTGGGGCAATGGCGTTCCCTACACCCGGGATGGAGAAAATGTGGTGATTTACAATCTGGAAAGCATCTATTTTACACAGCCAGAACAGCTTTTTCTGCAAGCCAAGCAAATCAGGGCCTTGGATAAAGAAAAGCGTCACGTGACAATCGATGCACATTCAGGCACCTTGCTGAAAAAACCGGATGATCGCGTTCATCTGGATGCATTGCGTCAAAACGATGACATCGTCGGAATGGATTTTTCTTTGCAAGTGGACGTTCAGGATGTCAATCGCTATGTTTCCTTCGTGAGTGATCTGACCGATGATCGAGGAAACGAATACGAACTGCTCCAAAGCACGTCTTCTTCCGATCATGAAAATGAACTCGTGCAGGTGTACGGGAAATTATTTAAACGGCTTACCTCGAAGGGCGCACCTACTGAATACCGATTTACGTTAGACAGCTACCCTACCCGACTTTCAGATGGCTTCCGCGTGCCAGTTAAATGACTTGTAAATGGACATACAAAAAGCCCGGATCAAACTTTCCGGGCTTTCCTGCACTTATTCGATGGCCGCCCAATGGTTCGTCGGACCATGTCCGCCTCCCAGCTCGGGTGCTGTTCTGATGGCTTCAAAGATAAAACGGTTCGCTGTTTCAACTGCCTGAACCAACGGCCTTCCTTTTGCCAGCTCTGCCGTTAAAGCTGCCGAGAAGGTACAGCCTGTGCCATGCGTATGGCGTGTCTGAATCCGTTCGTGTGCGATTTCATAAAAGGCCTGTCCATCGTAGAGGATGTCCAGCACTTCGTCCCCTTCGAGATGACCCCCTTTCATCATCACGTAACGTGCGCCTAAAGCATGGATCACCTTTGCCCCTTCGCGCATATGCTCAGGTGTTCGAATCAGCATGCCCGTCAGAACTTCCGCCTCAGGCAGGTTTGGAGTCACAACCTCTGCCAATGGAAGCAAATCTTTTTTGAGAGCCTCTATCGCATCATCGCGAAGCAATTTTGCTCCTCCTTTTGCGATCATCACAGGATCCACAACGAGTTTAATATTTCGGTACGGGTCAAGCTCTGCCGCTACAGCCCGAATGATAGCTGCATCAAAAAGCATTCCCGTCTTTGCTGCATCGGCACCGAGATCGAGCAGTACCTCGCGAATCTGATGCGCTACCGCTTCAGTCGGCAACGGATATACACCAGAAACGCCCAAGGTATTTTGTGCCGTGATAGCTGTAATGGCACTCATCCCATAAACGCCGAATTGATGAAAGGTTTTAAGATCAGCCTGAATACCAGCGCCGCCGCCGCTATCCGAGCCTGCTATGGTCAATGCTTTCGCTCTATTACTCATATCGTCCTCCACCGCCTGTCCATCTTTTCTATGATCTGATACTGAGTATATCATCGGATGGATTGGTTCGGTATACTAGGATTGATTGCCACTGTACACGAAAGGGAAGATTCGATGACGTACCGCACTTTTTATTGGCTTACCGCACTGCTTCCCGCAATCATCATCGGGGGCTTCGAGTTCATTCGTCACGACTTTTTATTACCGTATCTCTCCATGGAGAGCGGGAATGTATACATTACGATCCTGACACTGATCCTGTCCTTTTTGTTTGCGAACTGGATGTTTCGCACCATTGAAAAAATGAATGCAAAGCTTGTGGAAGAGCAAGCCCGGCGCGCGGTGTATGAAGAACGGGAACGACTCGCCCGCGAGCTGCACGACGGGATTGCCCAATCCTTGTTTTTTCTCAATGTGAAGCTGAAGCAAGGACATCTCGATGATGCTCGTGTCGCCGTATCAGCAATCGATAATCATGTTCGCCAAGCGATATTCAATTTGCGCTCCTTGCCGGAAGAAGGAAGTCTAGAGCAGCGTCTGGAAAAATGGCTCGCCCAGTGGAGTGCCCTATCTGGGATCGATGTCTCAACCGAATTTAACGTAAAAGATACGTTTTTTACTCCTGCTCAAGAGGTTCAGCTATTCGGTATCATCCAGGAGGCCTTTGCCAATATTCGCAAGCATGCCCAAGCACGTCACGCCTGGATTCAGCTGACCACTCAGGAACCGAAGCAATGGACGCTCTCGATCGAGGACGATGGGGTCGGGATCTCAGACGACTCTGTAGAAGCCAAAAAATACGGACTGGCCATGATGCGTGACCGAGCCAAACAATTGCAAGCCAGCCTTGAGATCAAACAAAGGAAGGCAGGCGGAACCATGATCACACTTACGTCCCAAAAAGGAGGGGAAGCCCGATGAATCCCTATCGCGTCATAATTGCTGATGATCACCCGATGGCTCGCCTGGCGATTCGCAGCCTGCTAGACCCTGATCCTTCCTTTGAAGTGATAGGAGAAGCAGCCAATGGTGAAGAGGCCTTTCATCTATGCGGCCAGCTCCAGCCCGACCTCGTCCTGATGGATATCAACATGCCGAAATGGAATGGCTTGGAGGCGACACGCGAAGTAAAGAAAGCTTACCCCCATATCAAAGTCGTCATTCTCAGCGTCTCCGATGACGTTGGGGACCTCATCACCGCGATTCAGTTTGGTGCCCAGGGCTACTTGCTAAAAAACCTCGAACCAGATGACTGGATCAACTATCTGCATGCCTTGTTAGGAGAGGACAGTATCCCTTCCCGCGAAATGGCGACGCGTCTGCTTCATCATTTTCGCCAGGACGAGCAGGTAGATGAGCTGATGCCTGAGGTCCTCACCCCTCGCGAACGGGAAATCGTCATGTACGTGGGCGCAGGCAATACCAACCGGGAGATCAGTGATGCACTGGTCATCTCGGAAAACACAGTGAAAAACCACATCAAGAACATTCTGGAAAAGCTCCAGCTTGCCAATCGGGTTCAGCTCGCTGCTTACGCTGTCCGGCATCATTTATTGATAAAAAAATAACCGTCTACACCATGTTCCATTAGTGAAAGAAGAGCAGCAGTCCTGTAGCTGACAGGGTAAAAAGGCTGTAATGGATACGCCCTCGTATTCTCCAGCAGCCTTTTCTCCAAATATAGACCAAGAAGATCAAGAGAGCTGCACCCAATACGTTTTGTACGAATGGAATCTGCTCCACCCATCCCGTCCAGGAAGATTGTTCTCCGTAATAAGCTTTAGGTACGCCGTACACCGGATCGAATTCGCCTGTAATCACAACATCCAGCACAATGCCGAGTGTCAACACTCCAAAAGCTATTGCAGTCCATTTCGCAGCAATAGCTGCTTTCGGTTGTGCTGTTTTTTTATTTCTGATAAAACGAATCCCTGCATGAAGACCCCAGAACAAAAGCGAACCAAAGATCAGACACAGCACGAGACCCAAAGCTGTAAAGGTAAAGGCGCTTGAGGCATACCACGGTGCTTTCGAGTAGGTCATGGGGCCATCCGAAATCAGCATGACGTTCCCATGATCGACAAGCCCAGTGTACAAGCTCTCATTTTTAATAAAATCAACCGTAATTCATCGTCAGAGAAGCCTTGAAGATCTGCGTCCTCTTTCATTTGATCGAGCAATACAGGGTTCATTTCCTGCTCATACTCATGGACGTACTTATTTGGATTCCAAACCAGATCCCGAAAAAGAACGCTGTAATCTCTGGCAAATCGCAGACTCGCTACCCCCATATCATGAAAGGGGTTGCCTGTATGATTTTCTTGCAGTATGTGGTTGCTCAGCTCTACCGTTTTGTGGATGACTTCCCGAACAAGCTCATCCGCATCATTGAAATTCACATAGATCGGTGCGATTGAGCTCCCCAGCTTGGTCGCGACCTTTCGTATCGTGATGCTGTCAATCCCCTCCTGTTTGGCAATTTCAAAGGCTGCATCCACAATTTGGTCCTTGGTAAACTTCTTTTTTGGCGGCATATTCCATCTCCATTCATTGTGACGTACAAGTAAAGAAATGACAAAAAAGAGGCGTGTACGTCAGTAGTTTTGCTACTTTCGCCACGCCTTTACTTACGGACTATTCCATTTCAATTTTCAATGGGTGTATCAAAGCTGTAATACACGTACGGGTCCTTAGGTGCATCCACCTTTTCAACCTGACTTGCCCGCAAAACGAGCATGTCATAGCCATTGGCGCTTCGCAATTCCAGCTTTCCTCTCACCTTTACCCAGCTGTCGATCTCATATTTCTTGGCCTCGCTGTCTTCCACCAGAATGCCGAAAACATTGGCATCAGCTGTGCAGCAGGATACGGAAAAACGTGCTACAACGAACTGCTGCTCGGAAAAATCAGATTGATGGTAGACAAAGCCCATCGTCTCAACCTCTTTACCCGAAAATGGCTTGGCGTACAGCTCCATCGCGGTCAAGCCATCCAGGAACACCTTGTCGTCCAGCTTAATGATAGGCTGTTTGTACAAATAGATCGCGATGTCTCTGTAAAAATCGCCAAAGCTGCTATCCCCAAAGAGCTCTTGGAGCTGGGCATCATCCGGTTTGCCTCCGGAGTCCGGCAAAACAGACTCCTGTTTCTCCTGCTCGATTTGCGGCTTATCTTGACCACTGGCTTGCTCAGCAGATGGCGCCTCGTCATCCTGAACTTGTTCTGATGCTGCTGGTACATGGGGAGCTGAATTCGCGGTTGCATTTACCTCTGCCAATTTGCGGACATCATTGCTTAGCAAGGTAACGCCCAAATTTTCTGCCATTGCACTTCCCAAAATTTTGTCCGGCATGACAAATCCCATGGCCAACGGTAGAGCAAACAGCCCGTATACGAGGAGCGTTCCCCATTTTGTCTGCGGCATTTTGTGGGCATCGCAATCACAATCATCCTCATTCTTACCCACAAAAATCTGACGAATGCTTGTCACGGTCAGAATGATCAACACAACCAGGGTCACGTAGATCAACATGTGCAGTCTCGGGGCCAGATAGTGGCTCAGTCTCTCCGTGATGATCATTTCAGCAATCCATATCGCAAAACCCGAGAGAATCAAACTACGCAGCAAATAATGACGCTTCCACTTCTTCTGATCCATTTCACATCCCCTTTCACACTGGCATGAGTATAGTGACCACGAATACCGTAATAGTGACGGCAAGGATCAGCTTGATTACAAACCCAAAGCGGAACGAGCTAAACAACAGCAGAGTCGTCTTCAAGTCCATCATGGGTCCAAAGACGAGAAATGCCAATAGCGAGCTGCTTTGAAACGTATTGGAGAACGAAGCGGCAATAAACGCATCTGCTTCTGAACACAAGGAAAGTATGTACGCCATCCCCATCATGACCAGATGAGAGGTAAACGGGGTTTGTCCGATTCCAAGCAAAGTCTCCCTACTGACGAATACTTGAAGCAAGGCACTGATGAGAGCTCCGAACAACAAAAATTTGCCCATATCAAAGAATTCATCCACCGCGTGGGAAAATGTAGCGGAAAGCTTGCCACGGGAAGCTTCGGTATGTGAGGCTTCATGCTTGATCTGAGCGTCCATGCCCAGTCGCAGCGGATTTTTCTTCACAAAGAATAACACCAGCAGGCCTACGATAAAGGCGACAACCAGGGCGGACAAGCCACGATACATAGCCATATCCGGTTGTCTGGTGAAAGCCGTGTAGGTGGAGGATAGCACGACCGGATTTACTATCGGTCCAGCAAGCAAAAACACAACCCCTACATGCAAGGGCATCCCTTTCTGAATCAGACGACGAACAACAGGGATAATGGCGCACTCGCATACGGGAAAAATAAAACCTAGCAGACCAGCAAAAGGCAGTGCCACCAACGTATTTTTAGGCGTCCATCGACGCACCTGTTCCTCTGTCACAAACGTTTGGATAAACGCAGAAAAAAAGACACCTAGCAGAACGAATGGGATGGCTTCCAGGATGATACTCAGGAAAAAGGTTTTCACATCGAGCCATCGCGGTGACCACTCTATCCAACTCGTAAAAACGGACTGACTCGTTCCCCCTGTCGTGAGCCAAACGACAGCTAGCCCCAGTATGACTGCCCCGATACAATCAAAGAGCAGGCTACGGAATTTAACCGGCAATTTCCTCCCTCCATTTCTATGATTATCTTTTCCTATTTTTCTATTATATGCGAATCTATGTAATCATGTCATTTTTCACCTTTCATTCAAATACACACTTGAACGTTTGAATATATCTGGTATGATATTCCTAAACAGTTGAAGAAAAGAAGGGATATCACATGTTCGATTACGATGCGATCGTGATTGGTGGCGGTCAGGCAGGACTTGCGATGGGCTATTATTTGCAACGGATGAATAAACGGTTTGTCATGATAGATCAACAAGCACGTGTCGGCGATAGCTGGCGCAAACGATACGACACGCTGGTCTTGTTTACTCCTCGTCGTTTCAATGACCTTCCCGGCTTCCCTTTTTCTGGAGATCGGAATCAATTACCTACGAAAGATGAAACGGCTGATTATTTGGAAGCTTATGCCCACCACTTCCAATTGCCGATCATGCCGGGAAAAACCGTGGTACGTGTAGAGAAAACGGAGTCAGGCTTCCAAGTATTCACGACGGATGAAGTGCTGAGCGCTCCCTCTGTCGTCATTGCCACTGGCCCCTTTCATACCCCGTACATTCCGGACAAACATATGGAGCTTGCCCAAGACATCGTTTCTCTGCATACAGCTGATTACCGAAATGAGCTGCAGCTGCAGCCGGGTCCCGTCTTAGTCGTGGGCGGTGGAAACTCCGGGGCGCAAATTGCGGTAGAACTGGCTGCTTCTCGTCCGGTTATCCTGTCGATGGGACAGTCACGATCCTTCCTTCCCATCACGATCATGGGGGTGTCGATCTTCTGGTTGCTGAAAGCAGCGGGTCTTTTGACGCTCCCAGGTACCAGCTGGATCGGAAAGCGATGGAAGCAGCGACCTGATCCGATCTTTGGCTATGAAAAACAGATGCGAGAGCTGGAACGGTCTGGAAAGCTGCGGATTGCCGAGCGTACACTCTCCATACAAGGTGACCTCGCTACGTTTTCTGATGGGGAACAAGCCAGCTTCTCCAACGTCATTTGGGCAACCGGATTTCGTCCCAGCTATGAGTGGCTGCACGTACCTGGCGCCTTGAACGATGCAGGACGCCCTCTTCACGAAAGAGGGATTTCCCCGATTAAAGGCCTCTTTTATATCGGTCAGCCTTGGCAGCATAATCGTTCCTCTGCCCTGCTGGGAGGTGTTGGTGCTGATGCAGGCTATCTGATTCAACATATGGATTAGCGAGAACAATCCTGATCGAGTAACACAAAGAAAGCGAGCCCATTTCAGGCTCGCTTTCTTAAATTGAACATCCGAAGATTTACAGCTTGATCGTGATCAGCTTCAATTCGGTCATTTCTTCAACCGCATACTTGATGCCTTCACGTCCAAAGCCGCTCTCTTTGACACCGCCATACGGCATGTGGTCTACGCGGAAGGTCGGAACGTCGTTGATCATCACGCCGCCAACTTCCATCTCGTCCGCTGCTTTCATCGCCTTGTGGATGTCTTTGGTGTAAATACCGGCTTGCAGACCGTATCGAGAGTCATTCACACTCTCAATCGCCTCATCGAAGCTTTGGAAAGGTGTCACTACCACGATAGGGCCAAAAACTTCCTGGCACGAGCACTTCATGTCACGCGCTACGTTCGTCAAGATCGTTGGAGCAAACAAACGGTCAGAAACCGGCTTGCCACCTGTCACCACATTTGCTCCTCTGGAGATCGCTTCTTCCACCCAGTCCGTCATACGCTGATGGTCTTTGGGAGAAATAAGCGAGGACATATCAGTCGCTTCTTCCAGTGGATCTCCGAGCACGAGCTTTTCAGCTGCTGCCTTAAACGCGCCGAGGAATTCCTCGTATTTGCTCTCATGCACATAAACGCGCTGCAAGGAAATGCAAACCTGCCCACTGAAAGAGAAGCCGCCTATGACGCAGCGATCGATCAGAGCTTGGTTGATCTCTGCCGTTTCATCGATAATCAGGGCTGAATTAGAGCCAAGCTCCAGTGTTACCCGCTTCAATCCAGCCTTGTTTTTCATCGCGATGCCTACTTCCGGGCTACCTGTAAAGGTGATGGCCGCGATGCGGTTATCCTGGACGAGCTTCTCACCAACGATAGCGCCTTTTCCAGGTAAAATGTTCAAGGCTCCTTTTGGCAAGCCTGCCTCTGTAAAAATTTCCGCCAACACGAGGGAGCTAAGCGGTGTTTGGCTTGCTGGCTTCAGCACGACCGTATTCCCTGCTGCAAATGCAGGTCCCAGCTTGTGGGCTACCAGATTGAACGGGAAGTTAAACGGCGTGATTGCCCCTACTACACCGATAGGCTTGCGGACCGTAAACGCAAGTCTCCCCTCTCCGCCAGGTGCTGCATCCAGCGGAATCGTCTCGCCATGTATCCGCTTTGCTTCCTCAGCAGCGAATTTGTAGGTCTGAATCGTCCGCGCGATTTCCGTTCTACCTGTGCGAATCGGTTTGGCTGCTTCTGTTGCAAGGATTTGCGCCAGTTCCTCCTGACGCGCCTCCATAATGGCGACTGCTTTCTCCAGAATCGCAGCCCGTTTGCTCGCAGGCATTTTCGCCATATCCTTGCTTGCTTTACCCGCAGCTTCGATCGCTTCATCTACATCCGCTGCATCCGCCTGCCCAATCTCTGCGATGAGTTCGCCAGAGAAAGGAGAATACAGGGGTTGGTACTCCTTTGCTTCTTTCCATTCTCCATTGATGAACAAATGTTTTTTCATCCTGCTTCACCCCATGCGAGAGATTAGTTGGTTACGTATATGCCTTTCAGAACATCGGTCATGATGTCCAAGCCTTCCTGCAGTTGCTCATCTGTGATGACCAGAGGTGTCAGGAAGCGCAAAATGTTGCTGTGCACACCAGCAGACAGGACAACGACACCATTTTCATAGCAGCCTTTTGTCAGCTTGCCTACCAATTCCTTCGCCGGAGCACCGGTTTGCGGATCTACGAACTCTACTGCGCACATCGCTCCGAGACCACGTACGTCTGCGATTACAGGGAGTTCTTTTTGCAGGTCACGGAAATGCTTTTGGATCGTATCACCAATGATTTGTGCGCGCTCTGCCAGGTTTTCACGCTCCATTTTTTCAATGACAGCCAGAGCCGCTACGCAACCGAGTGGGCTGCCGCCGTACGTGCCACCGATTTCTCCTGCCGTCGGTGCGTCCATGATCTCCGCACGCCCTGTAACCGCACTGATTGGCACACCTGCTGCGATGGATTTGGACATGGTGATGATGTCAGGCTCGATCCCGAAGTGCGTGGACGCAAACATCGAACCAGTACGGCAGAAGCCTGTTTGAATTTCATCAGAGATAAAGAGAATGTTATGTTTTTTACAAATGTTGTAGATGCCTTGGACAAAAGAGACTGGAGGAATCACGAAGCCACCTTCTCCTTGTACCGGCTCCATGATCACCGCAGCCAATTCCTCAGGGGACACTTCTGTCAGAAGGAAGTCTTCAAATTGATTGACGCAGTATTGAGCGTATTCTTCTTCCGTCATCCCCACTGGTTTGTTTGCCATGTAAGGGAACTGGGCTTTGTAGGTTGCTGGTGCGAATGGACCCATTTTGTATTTGTAAGGCTTCACCTTGCTCGTCAGGGACATTCCCAAAAGGGTGCGACCATGGAAACCGCGAGTAAAGGAAACGATTCCTTGGCGACCTGTGTATTTGCGTGCGATTTTTACCGCGTTTTCTACCGCTTCCGCTCCACTGTTGGCAAACATCGTTTTCTTTTCAAAGCTGCCCGGCGTGATTTCAGCCAGCTTTTCAGCCAACTGCACGTATGGCTCATACATGGCTACGTGGAAGCAGGTATGGATGTATTTGTCCAGCTGTTCCTTCAGCACATTTACGACCTCGGGAGCACAGTGCCCCGCATTAATAGTGCCGATCGCACCAGCAAAATCCAAGTACGTATTGCCATCTACGTCATGAAGTAAAGCTCCAGATGCCGTCTCAACGACTACTGGTGTGTTGTTTCCGACTCCACTTGGTACTGCTTTTTCTCTTCTGGCAATAATAGACGCGCCCTTAGGACCTGGCACACCTGCAGATACATTGACGAATTTACGCTGTTTGGACATTCGATCCAACTCCTTTAGATAGGAAATGAATTAAGATTGATGAATACCTTCAGCTTTTTATTAATGCAAAAAGCATGCCAAGCACTAAAACCCGATAAAAGCTCTTTGTCTTGGCATCCTTTCCACCCCGTTATCCAAATTTGAATTAAAATCGCCGAATATCTCGATTCAATATTGAATTAATGAATTCATTTATGAATCAATGGCGAATTTGGTATTTTTGCAGCTTGCGAACGACAGAAGGCTGGCTGATTCCCAGCATTTGGGCCATCTCTGCCGTAGTCCTGCATCGCTCTTCGGCATACCTCATCCACTTTTCTTCCACCTGCTCCAGCGCTTCCTTCAGCGAAAAGCTGGTCATCATCGGGTCGATTTCCGTCTGTTCCGAGTATCCTGTCCGAACCTCTGGCGGCAAAT
The DNA here is from genome assembly GCF_029870785.1 of Brevibacillus sp. AY1. Classification (NCBI taxonomy): domain Bacteria; kingdom Bacillati; phylum Bacillota; class Bacilli; order Caryophanales; family Paenibacillaceae; genus Brevibacillus; species Brevibacillus sp. AY1. The sequence goes on along the minus strand of NZ_JAFLPN010000001.1, from coordinate 230,334 downwards.
GAGCAATCGTGATGTTATCCTCGTCGGTTGTGACCACCATGCGCTCCAGTACGTTTTCCAGCTCTCGAACATTCCCCGGCCAGTCATACTGCAGCAATGCAGCCGTCGTAGCTCCATCCAATCGCTTATCCAGTCCGTAACGCTCGTTCAGGTTGCGCAGCACGACCCTGATTAGCGCTGCAATATCCTCAGGACGCTCCCGAAGAGGCGGCACTTGTATCGGCACGACGTTCAGCCGGAAATAGAGATCCTGTCGGAACTTCCCTTCCTTCACCATCGCTTCCAGATTGCGGTTCGTCGCTGCGATTAAGCGAAAATCCACTTCGCGATAAGTCGTACTGCCGATTCGCTGCAGCCGTTTTTCCTGAATCACCTTCAGCAGCTTGGCCTGCAAGGTGAGCGGCAGCTCCCCCAATTCGTCCAGAAAAAGGGTTCCCTCATTTGCCATCTCGATAATACCCTGCTTTCCGGTCTTGCCTGCACCGGTAAAAGATCCAGCTTCATACCCAAAAAGCTCAGATTCGAGAAGTCCCTCTGGAATGGAGCCACAGTTGATCTCGACAAATTGTCCACCTGAGCGGCGACTATTGCGGTGAATATCCTTGGCGATCACATTTTTCCCTACGCCAGATTCGCCGAGAATGAGGACATTCGAATCGACGACAGACACTTTTTTGATCAATCGATTGATCGCAAGCATGGCTTCACTTACGGCGACGACACCATCCTGACTCTTTTCGCGCAGCTCTACTATCTCGCTCTCGAACTGTTTCAGCTGTTGATTCATACTCTCGTAGCGCTGCTTTAATTCCAGAATCTCAGTCAGATCGTGTGAATAATTGACGACCGCGATTAATTTTCCTTCTGAAGAGTATATGGGATAGGCAGAGACCATCAATTGCTGGCCTTTTCTGGTTTCCTGCAGGATCGTTTGCGGGATTCGCTTTTGCATAACCATGTGGGTGACAGAAGGGTAGAAAATCTTTTCTTCCTCCAATTCGATCACATTACGCCCCAAAAGCTCTTCCTTGCTTCTGCCGTACATCTCTTCACAGGAATCCCCAATCAGTCGGATGAACCCTTCGCCATCCGTGATGATCAGATGATCGCGAGAGGTCTCGACAATCCCCTCCAGTACCTGCTTGAGCCAAGATTCATCTCGCTCGATTTGCTGGTAGACGTGCATGAAATCACACCACCGTTTCCTCATGTTGTTGAACAGCATCACCTTCTGCGTACGGTCGTCAATCCCTTGTCTGAAAGGTATCGATAGCCTGATTGCAGCCTTTACGGAAAAGCCATCTCCCGGAAATGAGAGATGGCTTTGTACGGTTGATCGTCTAGTCTTCCATCGTGGAGAGATCGCCAGTCGGAAGACCCAATTCCCACGCCTTCAGAACACGGCGCATGATTTTTCCAGAACGAGTCTTCGGAAGCTTGTCACGGAACTCGATTTCACGCGGTGCTGCATGGGCAGCAAGTCCTTCCTTCACAAACTTACGGATGTCGTCCATCAGTTCTTCACTTGGTTCATATCCTGTGCGCAGAGATATGAACGCTTTGATAATTTCCCCGCGTACCGGGTCAGGCTTGCCGATGACACCTGCTTCCGCTACTGCCGGATGCTCAACCAGCTTGCTTTCTACCTCAAATGGTCCTACGCGTTCGCCGGAAGTGTTGATGACATCATCGATTCTTCCCTGGAACCAGAAGTAGCCTTCTTCGTCCTTGTAAGCAGAATCGCCCGAAACATACCATCCTGGAATATTGAAATACTCCTGGTATTTCGCTGGATTGCTCCAAATCTGTCTCATCATCGCTGGCCAGCCTGTGCGAATGGCAAGATTCCCCATCCGGTTTGGCGGCAATTCATTGCCCTGATCGTCGATGATCGCGGCGTAAATACCTGGGAATGGTTTGCCCATAGAGCCAGGTTTGATTTCCATGCAGCGGAAGTTGGAGATCAGTTGACCACCCGTCTCGGTCATCCACCAGTTGTCATGAATCCGGTGGTTAAAGGCCCGAAGTCCCCAGTATACGACTTCTGGATTGAGGGGTTCGCCGACACTCAGGACGTGGCGCAGGCTGGAGAGGTCAAATTGCTTGATCACTTCGTCGCCAGCTCCCATCAGCATTCGGAATGCTGTCGGGGCACTGTACCACACCGTTACCTTGTACTTTTCAATCGTTTTGTACCAGTCCTCCGGCGTAAATCTTCCACCCCGTACAACCATCGTAGCACCGTTTAACCAAGGTGAAAAGATCCCGTAGGAAGTGCCAGTCACCCAGCCCGGGTCTGCCGTGCACCAGTATACGTCGTTCTCTTGCAGATCCACAATCCATTTACCTGTCTGCAGGTGCTGGATCATGGCATTATGAACATGGAGTACGCCTTTTGGCTTGCCTGTCGATCCAGACGTATAGTGAAGGATCATGCCATCTTCGCGGTCGACCCACTCAATCTCAAAATCAGATGTAGCGTCCGCCATCGCTGCCTCAAAGCTGACTTGCCCTTCCTCCAATTCTCCCTTTGCTCCGACCAGAATCACGTGCTTGAGCGCAGGCAGGTCTTTTACAGGCACGCGAGACAAGAGAGCTGGTGTCGTGACGATCGCCACTGCTTCACTGTTTTCCAAGCGATCGCGCACAGCAGCTTCCATGAAAGCTTCGAATAACGGTCCGACAATCGCGCCGACTTTCAAGGTTCCTAAAACGCTTACATAAAGCTCCGGCGTACGAGGCATAAAGACAAAAACGCGATCTCCCTTGGCAATACCCAAGTTGCGAAGGACGTTACCAAACTTGTTCGATAATTCACTCAACTGGGCAAAGGAGTAGCTTTCTTCTCGGACTGCATCACTATATAGCAAGGCTGTCTTATCTTTGCGTTCTGTCAAAAGATGACGATCAATGGCTTCATAGGCCATGTTCAATTTACCTGTTTCATACCAAGTAAATTCTTTTTCTACATCTGCCCAATCGAAGTTGGCGTATGCTTCGTCGTAGTTTTTCAGGTTAAAGTTCCCTGGTGCTACTGGGATTTTTTCTACTTTCATGAGCCCACTCTCCTTATACTCCTCATGGAATCTTTTTTACTCAACTTTCATAATATTTCTTTCTTTTTGTCAAAATTCCTGCTTCCATAATCCACCTTCTTCAAACAAGAATAAAATCTAGTATAATGAGCCTTGCTGACAATAAACCTGGAGGTGACAGACAAATGACCTGGATGTTCCTTATTGCTGCTGTCGCCCTTCTTTATTTGCGCGCAAACCGAAATACGCACGATCTCCAAACCAAGCATATTTCCGTCTCGCTTCAATCTTCTGCACACGTTCCGAAACCAGACGATTATGAACCGATGTCGGTTTTGCATTTGTCTGACTTGCATATGGAAAACCTATCGATCGATGCTAAACGGATCGTTGCTGATTTTTCAGATCACGATCCGGACTTGATTGCCATTACAGGCGATTTGCTGGATCGCCATAAAAATATTCCCAAGGCTGTCGCGTATGTAGAAACCGTTATGCAATTAGCTCCAAAATACGGAACCTTCGTCGTATTTGGCAACCACGACTACGTTCTGTCTCCGCCCAAGCTAGCGCAGCTGAAAACAGAGCTGGAAAGACTAGGCTGCCATGTATTGATCAACGAGCATGTAACCCTGAATCATCACGGTCAGCCCTTTCACATCATCGGTGTCGATGATTTTGCGACGCGCCGCAGCAGACTCGCGCGTTCGTTCCAGCAGGTGCCTGACAAGGGTGCGAGATTGGTCCTCACCCATGACCCGAATATTGTGCTTCATATGAAGGATTATCCTTACGACTACTTGCTTTCTGGACACTTTCACGGCGGACAGATCCATTGGCCCAAGCCGTATCATCTCGCGAAGATGGGCAAACTGCCCAAGTTAAACATGGTCAAGGGCTTGCATCGTGTGGATGGACGTCCGTTTTATATCAGCGAAGGATTGGGTCAAACCGGCTTGAATGTGCGCCTTCGTTCCCGCCCTGAGATTACGCTGCACACGTTGACGAGCAGTCCTTCTGTAGCCGAGGAGTTCCGACCCGTTGTTGCAGCCACATCGAAAGAAACTGCGCCCACACTCGCCATCGAGTAAGGTATAATAGCCTTACTCGATTTTTTATATCGACACAAAAAAGCATGGAGGGCAGTCATGGACTGGCGAAATAAGGTCGAAAAAATTGCACAATCTACGAACCTGCCGATACGTTATTTGGAATGTTCAAACCATGAAGTCGATCAATTGCATATGGAACAGGAGAAAGACGGTTGGGAAATCTGCAATGTCACACGAATGGATGACCGCACTATAGGGGTCATGATTCAGCCCGAGCACTGGCATCCTTCTGCCCGTTCTTTATTGGAGCTTCTTTTTACACCCATATCCAACGTGGACCCTTTCACAGGATGGTTGGTACAACTTCTGGAGGTCCCTACTACTCCGCCCCCTCGCTACGTTCGCGAGCAGGCATGGCGTGATCGGCGGCTATGCTTTTTCCTGCAGAGATGCCAGACGGAGAGCCGCATGGACATGGAATGGTCAGCCCTACAACCACTGTTGAAGGATTTTTTTCCCGGTGCCGACGCTTCACTCCAGCTCGTCCCACTTCAACCGGAGCTTTGCTTGTTGCTCGTCCCTCTCTCGTATTTGGATACGGACAACAAACTAGAACGTGAGATTGCTCTGGAATTAGCATTCGGTTTACATGAAATGCTCTCTTGCGAATGGATGGAAAAATTCAGGGTGCTTGTCAGCCTGCCAATCGAGCAGCCTGCTTCTGTTGGAGTATCGTTTCTCCAATTACATACCCTTTCTCTTGCCCTGCAACGATTTTGTCCTAAGATCATGGTTGCAGCGAGCTGGCAATACCCGTTGGAGCGCTGGGCATCCACTCTTTCACCAGAGACGTTTTCTCAGGTAGTGGATGGCTTGTCTGCTGTACTTCCTTTTTCTCCGTTAACCCATGAACAAAGAGAAACCCTTGAAACCCTATTCGCTCGCCAATTAAATGTAAGCGAAGCAGCTCGTCAGCTATTCTTGCACCGAAATACGCTTTTATATCGATTGGACAAGATCACCGAGGCCACAGGACTTGATCCGCGCCATTTTCCAGACGCCGTCCTGCTTCAGCTCCACCTCCTCTTTCGTCGGAATTGACTAAATATTTTGTGCATTATACCCGTAGTACTCCGAACCTCTAAACAGTACGATACAGATAGACACCAACGAATCTGCCTGCCTTATTTGATGGAGGAGGTGCCTTTTCTTGGCCAAAGTAACCTTGAATCACGTATATAAACGCTTTGCCAACAACGTGGTCGCAGTCGATGATTTTCATTTGGACATCCATGATCAGGAGTTTTTGGTTCTGGTCGGTCCCTCTGGATGTGGCAAATCGACGACTCTGCGGATGATTGCCGGTTTGGAGGAAATTTCTGAAGGGGATCTGTACATAGGTGATCGGCTTGTCAATGATGTAGCGCCCAAGGATCGCGATATTGCGATGGTGTTTCAAAGCTATGCGCTTTACCCCCATATGAATGTCTATGAAAACATGGCTTTCGGTCTCAAGCTGCGCAAATTCTCCAAAGCCGAAATCAATCAGCGGATCGAGGAAGCCGCAAGAATCCTGGATATTTCACATCTCTTGGACCGCAAGCCCAAGGCCTTATCCGGGGGTCAAAGACAGCGTGTCGCGCTTGGCAGGGCGATAGTCAGAGAACCGCAGGTATTTCTCATGGATGAGCCGCTTTCCAATCTGGACGCCAAGCTTCGTGTGCAAATGCGCACGGAGATCCTCAAGCTCCACCAACGATTGAATACAACTGTCATTTACGTTACCCATGACCAGACAGAAGCGATGACGATGGGAGATCGCATCGTCGTGATGAAAGATGGCCTGATTCAGCAGGTCGCCACTCCTCACGAAATCTACAACCACCCGGTCAATCAGTTTGTGGCCAGCTTTATCGGCTCACCCTCGATGAACTTTTTGAACGGAAGGCTGGTAGAAAAGGATGGCCAGCTGCACTTTGAAGGCGAGCACATACATTTACGCTTACCGGACGACAAGGCAAAAGTTCTCCGCGATCGGGGTTACGTAAACAAGTCTATTATTTTCGGGATTCGCCCAGAGGATATGTACAGCGATCATCAATTTCTGGAAGCCAATCCGTTCGAAAGCTCGCTTGATGCGCATATCGATGTGGTCGAAAACATGGGCTCCGAGCTGTATATTTACTTCAATAACATTGGGCGTACACAGATGGTCGCCCGCGTGGATGCCCGCGAAGGGTTAAAGCCCCGGATGAGCATTCGGCTGGGACTGGATTTGTCCAAGTGCCATGTATTTGACAGTGAGACGCAAGTAGCTGTATTCTAATAGTCAAACTGAGAAGGAATGTCTTTTCCCGGCATTCCTTTTCCTCTTTTTTCGGCATGAAAGAAGAGTGTAAAAAGGAGTGGAGAGAGAACATCATGTCTTATCAAATCGTCTTTTTTGACATCGACGGAACATTGTTAAATACAGAGCATATCATTCCATCTAGCACGGTTCACGCTGTACAGCAATTGAAAAAGAACGGTGTTCACGTCGCCATTGCCACTGGACGATCTCCCTACCATTTGCAAGCGGTCGCGCAGCAGCTGGAAATCGATTCATTCGTCAGCTTCAATGGCTCCTATACGGTTCACCAAGGCAGACTGGTTCATCACACTCCACTTGCCTCGCAAACCTTGGACCGCTTGGAGATGTATGCCGGTCAAAACAATCACCCTATGGTCTTCCTTAGCGCGGATTCGTGCTATGCCAATACAGAAAACCATCCGTATGTGCTGGAGTCCTTCGACTTTCTCAAATTGCCCAGCCCTGATTACCGCCAGAAATATTGGCAGGAAAAGCCGATTTACCAAGCCTTTCTATATTGCAACGAAACAGAGGAACGTCCCTACCTGGAAAATTATCGGGAGGTTTCCTATGTACGCTGGCATCCGCAGGTGCTGGACATCCTGCCGCCTCAAGGCTCCAAGGCCCGCGGAATCGAAGCCATGCTCCGGCATCTCGGCATGACCGCATCTGATGCAGTCGCTTTTGGCGACGGCCTGAACGACAAGGAAATGCTTTCCTTTGTAGGCATGGGAGTCGCGATGGGGAATGCGCACGAGGAATTGAAGCCACTTGCCGACATGGTCACGCAGCACGTCAATGAAGATGGTATTCATCACGGTTTAAAACAGCTTGGTTTGATCTAAAATGTAACTTTTTCCTTCATAAACACTCTCTCCATGCACACGCTATAAGCAGATAGCATAGAGGGAGTGATTTTTTTTGCGCATCTTGCCCCCGCTTGTCGTTGCCCTTGCCTTGATCGGATTGGTCGTGGTTCCCATGCGCAGCCAGAACGCCCAACAGGAGATGCGCGAACCTCATCCCCGAGTCACTTCCCGTGAAGCGTCCATTCCGCGTATCAACTACATTGAGCAAGTCAAAGACATTCGCCGCAATCTGGAGAAGAAAGCACATATTCAAACCCTGCACCACAATTCGCGGGACCGGAGTCATTACGTGGAGCATGAGATCGTAGTGAGATTTCATCCCCGACCGGATCAAGCCAAGATTGAACAAATGGCCGCCTCACTGGATGCAAAGATAAAGCGTGATTTTGGCAAATTTCTCATCCTAAAATCGAAAAGCCTCTCAACCAAGGAACTGATGAAAAAATTGGCGGAGCACCCGGATTCTGTCTACGCCGAACCCAACTACCTCCTTTTGCCAAACCGCAAACCCAACGATACGTACTATACGGAGTATCAATGGAACCTTTCCTTGATCGGGATGGAACAGACGTGGGATGTGAGCAAGGGAAGAAATGATGTGATCGTGGCTGTTGTGGATACCGGTATAGACATGGACCATCCCGAGTTTGCCGGCAAGCTCGTCGAGGGCTACAACGTCCTGGAAGACAACCATACTCCTCAGGACGACAATGGTCACGGAACCCACGTTTCGGGCGTCATCGCAGCCAAAACAAACAACGAGGATGGCATTGCCGGAATGTCCTGGAACAGCAAGCTGATGCCGATCAAAGCCATTGGTGCGGACGGCTCTGGTTCTGCAGTCGATATCGCTCAGGGCATTTATTGGGCTACGGATAACGGAGCCGATGTGATCAATCTGAGTGTCGGGAATTATACCTCCTCTGCCGCTCTGAAAGATGCCTGTCGCTATGCTTATGATCGAAATGTCATCCTGGTGGCTGCATCTGGCAACGATGCAACGGATCAGCCAAGCTATCCTGCAGCCTACGAGGAAGTACTCTCCGTCGCTGCTGTCGATCATCTCAAGGAGCGCGCCGATTTCTCCAATTTTGGGGACTACATCGATGTCGCTGCACCCGGTGTAGACATTCCGAGCACCTATATCTACAGTGATTACGCGTCCTTGTCCGGCACCTCTATGGCCTGCCCGCATGTTGCCGCACTGGCATCGTTGGTGCGCTCCGTCAATCCGCGCATGAAAAACAGTGAAATCATGGAGCACATCCGAAATTCGGCTGTAGATTTAGGCCCTCCTGGACACGACCAGCTATACGGATACGGAATGATTGACAGTGCACAAACCATTCGCAAGCTGAAAGCTGTAGAACCCAAGCAAGAATCGAAACCGAAATCTGTCGGAGGCCTGCTCAACAAATTCCTGCTGCGGCTTCGCAATGGATTTTAACCCCTATCTAGTTGCTGCATCTGTGGCCATTAACGAGGAGGAATTACCCATGAAGGCTTGCATTGTATTCGCGCATGATGGCAACACCAGCTTTAACCATGAGATTCTCAAACGCGTAACGGATGAATTCGAGAAGCATCAAATCGATTACACGGTGCGCGACTTGTACGAGATGAACTTCCAGCCAGTCTTCAACCAGTTGGACATGAAACGCGTAGAAAAGGGAAATGTAAGTAGTGATATTGAGGAAGAGCAATCCCTCATCACGGATTCGGATCTGCTCGTCATGATCTATCCTGTCTGGTGGTGGTCCGCCCCCGCCATCATGAAAGGGTATGTGGATCGAGTTTTTACAGACGGCTTCGCATTTCACTATGAAGCCAATGGACCCGTAGGCCTTTTAAAGAATAAGAAGGCTCTCGTCTTTACCACTACCCGAGAGTCTGCTGAAGAAATGGCAGCCCAGGGAATGGACACTGTAATCAGCAAACAAATCGTGGAGGGCACTCTCCAGATGATCGGCTATGAGGTAGCCTACCAGAATTTCGCTGCTGTTCCGTACGTCGATGATGCCACTCGCAAGGGCATGCTTGACTCGATCGGTGAAAAAATCGCTGCATTACGTCAGCCAGTCGGTGTCTAGTCCTTATTTAAGAATCAGCGGAACAAATAAAGAAGCACAGGCTGTTACGCCTGTGCTTTTTGCATCCGTTTTTTGGTGATATAGTCGGTTTCGTAATATTGGAGCTCGTCACGCATTTGTTCGAACACCTTGGACAGGGATAGGGTCAGCTGTTCAAGTTCAGGTGTTACTTTTTTACGAAAAATAATGGAATCTTGATTTGTATAAGCATATCTACCATCTTCGTCGTATACTTCGCCCTTCGGATAGTAGAAATTGTTAATACAGCTATGGTACACCTGATACAAGACCTCTTCTGCAAACTCCTCGTTAAATCGTGCTCGGCGCAAGGAAACCCCGAGCCTTTCGTACGCATTTTCACAGTATACCAGCAAGTGCCGCAGGTCAGAAAGGTAATTGCGATAGTAGGATTCATATTCCTCTGGGTCACCTGACTGAGCCACGAGGCTGTTTAAGGTTACTTGGTTCAAATAGCGTTCCAATTCCATGCTGACCTTTTTCAACTTCGTATACGTCTCTTCGCACAATTGTTTCAGATGAGCTGCTGACATAATGTCCCCCTTGCGTTGAAGAATCTGCCTTTTTTAAGTAAGTATAAGGATAGTTTCTTTGTAACACAAGGATTTCTTTTCAGAAAATATTGTCTATCCCACCACTGATTCGCTAGTAGGATGGCTTGTTTTCCTGTTTTGGTACAGATAGATCAGGTATGAAACAAACAAGCTAACCATTGTCATAATCGCGAGGATGATCAAGTCCTGAGACAATGAGGATATCCCGTGACCTTTGGACAAGATTTCTCTCGTACCATCCAAGAAATAGGTCAATGGCAAGGATTTACCAATAGCTGCGATGTATCCCGGCATCGAAATAAAGGGCCAGGTGTAACCGGACAGCATGAAGGAAGGTACGGCAATCAGCATCGCAATCTGTGTAGACTGCAGCTGATCCTTGAACATAAACGAGATCATGTAACCGATCGCCAGTACAGCCAGGTTGAAGAATGAAGCAATGATCATCAGGTCAACTGTACTGCCGTAATACGGGATGCCAAAGCCCTTCAGTAGTAAGGTGAAACCAAGGAACATATTCAAGGTTCCAGCCAGGAAGTATGGCAGCAGTTTACTTGCCGTAATTTCCCAAAAGCAGTATTTGGCTAGTGTCTCTCGCCAGGTGCCGTCTTCTTTTTGTTGTGTGACGGAAAGCGCGATGCCTAAAAAGAGCACCTGCTGCAGAACCGTGCCAGCTAAGCCGAAAACCATGAAGGACAGGTAGCTGAAAGTAGGATTGTACAAAACACGGTAACGAAAATCGATGCCCGTATAGAGGGCTTTCCCCTCTTCCCCCCAGCTTCCGCTTGCCTCCAGCTTTTTCAGAGTAGCCCCAGCCGAGACGGTTTTGATCACGCTGTTGGCTGCTCGCACCGCCGTGTTGGAGATCATGATATTGCTGCCGTCAATGACCGTCAATACTTCCGCTGCCCTGCCTGCCTTGACGTTCTTTTCCAGGTCTGGCGGGACGATCAAAGCGATCTGAGCTTCGCCTTTGTCTACCAGCGACATCGCTTCCTCTTCGGTATCCACCCTCCCGATCATGCCGAATGTGTCATCAGCGACAAATCCACGATACAATTCTCGACTGAGCTCTGTATGATCGGAATCCACGAAAACAGTTGGAATCGACATGACTTTTTTCTCACTGTAAAGGAAGCCAAACAAGGTCAGATACATGATCGGCACGATGAATACAACGAGTCGAATTGTTTTATTGGTAAATAATTTTTTCCATTCCATCCAGAACAGGTGGGAGAAGTTACTCACCGAGACCAGCTCCTTCGATCCCCCACTCCACAGTCAAGCCTGGGCGTATGTTCGCATCCGAAACGATCATTTTGACCGCAAAAGCCCGAATATCGCGATCACCGAGTTCTTGTGTCGCCTTTTTCACTGCGAAATCTGCCGCTGGAGCAATCGTGACCACTTTTCCTTCTACTTCCTGCTTCAAGGCAGGTACCGACAGCTTGACCGAATCTCCTGTTTTCAAATTCGCCAAGGCGTATTCATTCACATAAAATTTGACGTAATTATCCGCTTTGACCTGAATGGTGGCCACCGTGAAGCCTTGCGCAACCAGCTCGCCTTTTTGCACAGCGATGGATTTGACGATTCCATCGACCGGGGCAGTGAGCTTCGTGTTGTTCAAATAGGCTTCGATCTCATCCAGGGCACCTTTCGCCTGTTGGACGCCTGCTTCAGCAGATTTGACATCCAGCTGCTTCAAGCCTACCTGTCCACGACTGGCTACAGCCTGATCATAAGCCGCTTTTGCCTGATCCAGCTGAGCCTGTGAGGCGTCTACCTGTTCGCGTCGCGCTCCGGATTGGGCCATTTTCAGCTGTTCATCCGCTGCCTTCAGCTCAGCCTGTGCTTTCTCGTACTGCATCTGCGCTTCTTCCACTTTTACCTGCGGAACAGCCCCTTCGACCAGCAGCTTCTGCATCCGATCCAAATTGGCTGCAGCGATTTCGTTGGAGGTTTGAGCCGCCTGCAGCTTAGCTTTCAGCTGGGAGATCTCTTCCTGACGCGCTCCATTTTTGTTGGCGTCCAGTTGGGCTTTGGCCGATGCTACTACCGCTTGCGCCTGGTCGACCTGCGCACTGCTGGAGCTGTCCGTCAAAGCAACGCCCTTTTTGGCTTGTTCCAGCTTGACCTGTGCCAATTGATAGGCCGCTTGCGCCTGTTCTTTCTTGGCGAGAAGCTCGTCGCTGCTCAAGGTCGCAACCAATTGTCCAGCCTTGACCTCATCGCCTTCTGCCACGCTGAGCTGTTCGATCGAACCTCCCATTTTAAAGGAAAGATCCACTTCTGTCCCCTCTACTACACCTGTCATCGTTTGGGAATGCCCCGCGACATTGCCTACACCAGGTCCCATCAAAAGCGTACCCAGTACTGCTATACAAGCTACAAATCCTGTTACCCCTATCCAAGCTCGTTTGTTCTTCATCTCTCTTGTTTCCCCTCACTCGTACATATTCATCACATTGAACTCTCGAATTTTATCGACACTTCTACGCTTGCAGTGCACCATCAAGCATCAAGAGAAGTGTTCGTCTGCTAGCCTCAATATCGACCGGTTCATTCCGAAATTGTTTGCGCAAGGCTGTGAATCCTACCATTCCGAAAATGGCGGACGCCAGTGTCTGAATATCAGCATCCTGCTTGATGTACCCTTGCTGTTTCAAGTCCTTCATGTACATTTCCATCGTCGAGAAATAGTTGGTCAGGAGCTTGCCGGCAAACTGATTTCGTTGTTCATCCGTGGTGAAAATACTCAACAAAAGAAAGCAAAGCTCCCGATTCTCGGAAAAGAAGTGAAGATGACCATCCAATATACTCATCATGCGATCCTCAAGGGATAGAGCATCATTTTGTATCACGCTGTCCACAGAATAGATCAGCATCTTCACGCCTCTTTCGACTACGTACCAGAATAGCTCCTCTTTCGTAGCGAAATGATAATACAGGGTTCCTTTTGCCACCTGGGCCATCTCGGCGATGCTATCCATCGTCGTTTCACTATACCCGTACTGAGAAAAGGCTTTTAGCGCACCCTGCGCAATAAGATCTTTTTTTGAGGACATCACTCCCACACTCCTACGTTTGTTTTCGAATTGAACTGACTGGTCAGTACAAAAATTAGTTTAGACGTTCTTCCAAGATTCGTCAAGAAGCAAGTAATCATTCCGCACGAAAAAAGGAGATCATCCCACGGTCAGCTTCTGACACTTGGGACAATCCCCTTTCATTCGTCGATGATTTGCCGATACGTTGCTTCGGTAGCAGGCATCGGTTCAACACCGAGATGTTCCTTGAGCTTGTTTACACATTTTTCATACCAACGAATGGCCTGAGTTCGGTTGTTCTGCAGAAAATAAGCACTCATCAGCAGGCGATAAGCCTCTTCCCAGCAATCATCCACAAGCAGAATCGCCTCGCACCAGCGTATGGTTCTTTCCCACTCCTGACGTTCCAGGCCAATACGAGCCAACCTTTCCGCGCCTCGTAAAAACAAAACCTGCAACCGGTCACGTTCGGTCTGACACCATTCCTCATATCGACACTCTGGCAGGTACACACCTTGATAATACCCCAACCCTTTCTCCAGCAGGATGGCCGCCTGGTGCCTGTCTCGCTCTTCCAGCCCCATCGTAACCAAACGATCAAACTCCTCTACATCGATATGGTAGCCTGATGCCAGATTAAAGCCATACGATCCACCATGACGTTGAATGAAAAAGGCATCTGTGCGAGCTGCTCGATTCGGTTCCAATGCTTTATGGACAGCATTCAGCGCTACCTTGAAGTCACGCAGGGCGGACTCGTCATCTAGACTGTCCCACAACTGTGCAATAATCTCTTCACGTGCAAGCAAATGATGCCGCTTCGTAATCAAGAGCTGGAATAAAAGCTTGGCCTTGCCTCGCTGCCATGCCTTGTCTGACAGCTCCTGCTCGCCCAGCCAGACGCGAAACTGGCCTAACGTTTGGATACGCAGTGTGTAGCCAGGATGAAAGCTGACGTTTTGCAGACCTAAGTCACTCAGGAGCTGCGAGACATAATCCGGAGAAACCTGCCTGCGCTTGGCTTCGATCAGAATCGGCATGAGCTTTTGCACATCACGCGGCGTGAACATCGTAGGCCGTTGCAGAAGAAAATCGTATTCACCAGACTGCATCAAGGACATAGCATGCGTCACCGCAGGGATGAACAACTCCCACTGCTTGCTTTGATAAGCCAAGTAACTGAGCCAAAGCTGGCAGATGACGACCCCGAAGCTGTCGCCGCAATGACTAAGGCGATCCGCGCAATCCCGTATCACTTCCCTCGCCTCGTCTTCCTTGCCGCTGGTTGCATAGGCAATCCCTACAGCTAGCCGAACCAGGCTGTTCAGCCAGTCGTCACGCATCGCTTCTGTCTCCTGCATCCCTCTTCTGCCATACTCCAGAGCTTGTTCCAAAGCCTTTTCCTTACCGTAGAGCATGGTCAAGCCGAGCAGAGTTTCTGATTTTCCACGGGTGGAATTCAGCTCCTCCATCATTCGCAAGCCTTTCTCATAGAGCTCGCGAATCTCATCAAAAGGCAATTCGTGGCTGATCAGGGCAGCATGTGCTTTTCTCACATAACCATTCGCCTCGACAAAAGGAGAATGAGCAGCTCTTCCCAGCTCAATCGCGGTCTCAGCCGTCGCCCATCCTCTCTCCCATTCCCCGTTCAAGGCAAAGACGAACGATAGGAGCAAGGAAGTTTCTCGATAGGAGCGTGTCAAAGCTGGGTGCTTCGTCTGCTCCAGTGTCCATTTATTCTCCAGCAGAGTAATGGCGGATTGAAGTCGACCCGTTCGGAAAAGCAGGCGCGATTCCAGCTCCACCTCGGTCTGCTGCTCCAGCTCCTGACTTCGTTGATACCAATAGCTCGCTTGCTTGGCATCTCCACGATTGGTGTAAATCTCCGCAAGAAGCCGGTATAGTCGTGGTGCCACATCGTCCTTCTCCGGAATATCTGCCGGCAAAAGCTGGATTGCCCGCTTCAGCAGCTCCTCTGCTCTCACGCTTTGAACACTGTCCAGATGGACGCGAGCCAATCCTTCCAATCCACGGCACAGACCCAGACGGTCGTTTTTTTGCTCACATCGATCAATAAACAGCTGGTACGAATCAAACGCTTGCCGGTAAATGCAGCGATAGCGCTCTACTTCAGCCTGATAAAACCATAACCAATGCTCCTGATCCTTGATGGTGCCAGGAAGCGTATTCGTCCAATGATACAAGATATCGAGCTTACCATTGATGAGCAAATTTTCGGCCGTCTGAGCCAGCCATTCGCCCAACAGCTCCCAATCCTCTGCCAATCGTAAACATTCGAACGCCTTGCTGGTCTCCCCTTTTTGCTGATACCAGCGGGCCGCTGCATGATTCACCTGCAAAAAAGTAGAGGTATCTGAAGCCAGCTTGCTCGCCAACAGCCTGCGAAACAACGGATGAAAATGATGCTTCCCGTCTACGTCCTCTGAGAGAAAGAGATGGCACCGCAACGCTTCGTGAAGAAGAGCAATACTGGCATCACCAAGCACCTGTCGGCAATCCTCTTCGTTAAAATCTTCGAATACAGCAGACTGAATCAAGAACCCCTGCATATCCTCATCGAGCTTCACCCATACCTCTGCTTCAAGCAGATACATCAACCGGGACAGTTCACGCAGACTTTCCGATACGGAGGTTCCCCTCGCTACCCTCTCCCCGAACGAACGCAGGGCCATTATCCACCCTCGAGCGACCTGCTCGACACGATCCCATTCTTCTCTGTTCAAACTCAAATCGTATTCATCCAGATAAAAGGTTTCGCTCTCCTCACGTGAAAAAGCCAGATCGGCTGTCGTCAGCTCCAGACACTCCCCGCGGACAGCCATCAAATCGAGCTGAGGCCAGGCTGGTCTGATCCTTGATAGAATCACCAGCTTGCCCTGAGGGGGAAGCTGCATGGCCACTTGCTGCACAAAGCGATCGACATCGCTTCCCATCTGCACCTGTTGATAGTGATCCAGTACAATAGTGGGTAACAGTGGACGCGAAATACACTCCTGCAAAAACAGCTCCGCCATCTCTTGCCAGCTGATCGGTTCGACTTGACTCCTAGAGAACGTCAGCTTTTCCAGGAGGATGTGACCAAACTCAGGCTGATTCCGACGTATGCTATGCAATAACCCGAACAAAAAGCAATTAAAATCCGCATCTTCTTCACCCAGGAAATACCAGCTGGCGCTAATCCGGGCATCAGTTAGATAAGTGGATAGAGCGGTCGTTTTTCCGTAACCGATCTCGGCATGGATCAGACATACGGAGGCATGCGAAATCAACCGCAGTTTTTTTGCCAAAGCGGGTCGACGCAGCACATATGTCTTTTGCATAGGAGGGGTAATTTTCATTAGAGAAACTTGTGTCATATCCATCTGCTGCACTCCTCACCGATTCTCCTGTTCCTTTTAAAAAATGTATTCCCCATCTGCCTTCATAATCCTGCCTTGGACAAGATAGAACCTCTTCGCATTTTGGTCCTGATCCTGGCTTTGCCACTGAAAAAAAGCCACCCAGTCAACAGGTGGCCTGTTAATCAACGAGATTATACCCTTTTACCGTGTAGCCGATATCGTTGATCAAGACTTGGAAGGCCTCGTCACTGACCTCACCGCCTTGTTCAATCTGACTGTGCAAATTCGAAATCCTATCATAGATTGCCGGATTCGTACTTACATATAAGATATTGAACCGCGATTGAGTCGCCAGTCGTACGCGCATCCGATCCACTACTTTCTTTTGCAGGGAATCTGTATGACCATTATCGATGCGAACAATGGATCCTGGTCGATGAGGAATAGTGGGATGGGGGTTTACTTCGTCAGGCTTTGGCGTATCGATCGGCAGAACACCTACCAGGAGCGTATCTTTGTAAGCCAGTACCTTGATATCCACTACTCCAGGCAGATCTTCAGCAAATTTTTCCAGCCTAGCCACCAGTTGCGGCTCACGATTGTGTACGATTTTTTGCCCGATCATGCCTGCAGGCCCTTTATCCGTTCCGGTGTTGTCGTTGCTCAGATTGATACCAAATGCATCATACTTTGCCTGATTTCCATTTCGGTCTTCCGTTCCCATCTGTTTATTCGGTGAACAGCCAGATAGTAGCCCGGCTACGAGGAGACATACACATGTACCCTTTACAACTTGTTTCACCCAAAACACCTCCTGCCCATAGTTTGGTGTGCAGGAGGTGTTCTTACTCAGCGTTCTGTTTCCTTTTGATGGTTAGTTTCGTTTCGTAAATACGCCTTCAACAATTTGTTCTTCGCCGTCTTTCGTGGCTGTCATTTTGTAATAATCAACAATGATTTTGTCCATCAGTTCAAATTTGAAGCTGCCATCGGACTCCACTTTCACATCGAAATCCTTATCATCCAATGTAACGGTCAGCTCGGAATCTGGGTCTGTCTTTCCAGTTATGGAGTAAACACCAAGTCCCATCAGATTCGCACTCTTCGCAGTGATGGATTCAGAATCGACGATTACCTCGTCTGTCTCTATTGGTGCTTTAGGCGCTTCAGGCTTTTGTTCCTGTGGCTGTTCTTTCGGATCATCCACTTTTGCGTCAGTCGCCTGGTCTGCGATCAAGACGGCTTGTGCCTGCTGATCCCAATTGACCTCATACTCGAGTGCTTCCGCGATAAAACGGACGGGAACCATCGTGCGTTGATTCACGATCTGGGCAGGAACATCCAGTTTAACCGTTTCGCCATTTTTACGGGCTATTTTCTGGGATACGACGAGTCTGACCTGATCGTCCCCTTTTTTGATCAAGACCGTACGTGTTTCCTCATTCCAATCGACATCAAAGCCAAGGCTCTCAGCGATCGGGCGAATCGGCACCAGCGTGCGATTATTCTGCAAGATTGGCTTTTGATCCGGGAAAACGATTGATTTCTGGTTGTATTCGACTTTAATCGCAGTTGCAGCCGAAGCAGCGGGAGAAAATGCAGCCATGGGCACCAACGCCACTGCAAGCAAAAACGCCGTTAATTTTTTCATCTATTCTCACTCCGTTCCAATAAAATGGCTCGTTTTTTAATCTACTATACGCCGTTCTTCGTTTCAAGCAATTCCTGATATTCCCTCTACCTTTTCAATCCCTTGATCCTTAATACCTCGTTCGTTCGAACTATTTTCAAATTGTTACAAAAATGAAACCATCTTGCTACAAAAAACCGTTACAATAGACATACAACGACGACATTTTCACCCCGAAAGAGGCGGAGACTTATGAAAAAAATACTTCCTTTCCTCATCCTGGCCCTGTTATTAACGATCATCCCCCCGGGTGGAAGTTCCGCCAATACTTCTGTCATTCAATTGGGAAGCGACGTACTTTTTACTCAATTTCACCAGGTTATTGAAGACAAAAAAGTGGGACTCCTCACCAATCAAACCGGTATAAACGGTAGTGGTGTCAGCACGATCGACATGATCCGACGGGATTACTCCGTCACCTTGACGGCACTATTTACACCTGAATACGGGCTGAACGGAAAAACACCACCAGACGACCCGAACACAACCTATCTGCATCCTGTGTATGGAGTTCCAGTACATAGTCTGACAGGTCCAGAGCCTCAGCTGACAAAAGAGATGCTTCAATCGATGGATATCTTGCTAGTGGACCTGCAAAATATCGGAACCCGCCATGATTCCTATTTATCTCTCATTCATTCTTGCATCACGGCCGCAAAAGAACACGATAAGCCCATTATCATCCTGGATCGTCCAAACCCGCTTGGTGGAATGATCGTCGATGGCCCGGTCTTAGATCCTGCCTTCCTTTCAGAAGTCGGGGTGGACACATTGCCATTGACGCACGGCATGACAATCGGCGAACTGGCCCTTTTCTTCAACCGAACTATTGGTGCGGATGTGACCGTCATCCCGATGGCTGGCTACAAACGCAGCATGACGTATCAGGAGACCGGACTCGTCTGGTTCCCACCATCTCCACAGCTACCGGATCTGAATGCCGTCTTGGGCTATCTGGCCACAGGGATCGGAGAAGGAACCAATCTGCAGCACGATGACAGCTACAATTGGATGGGGGCTGAAGGAATTGACGCCTATCAATTTGCCGATCTGATGAATGCCAGCCTGCTGCCGGGAGTAGTTTTCTTTCCAGAAGAACGAGAATCAGCCGGTGGGGTGCGCATCCAGATCATCGATCCAAGACTGTTTAATCCAGCAAAGACGGGAATCTACGCACTTGCTCATGCGGAAAAGCTCAGTGATGTTGTGATCCAAACCGGCAGTTCTGAACACACTCTCTTTGACCTCAGAATGGGAACGAGCAAGGTCGGAGAAATGCTCAAACAAGAAGCCAGTCCGAAGGAAATAGAGGCAATCTACGTACCGCAACTTGCACAATTCTTATCGCTGCGTGTGCCCTATCTGATCTACAATGAAGAGCCTTATTACCCAACTATGCCGATTTCCTTGAAACAGCATGTTTCTCCTGCTCCTACGCCTATTCAGACACCGGAAGCAGATGGGAATATGACAGAAACGGCTCCAAAGCCCGACGCGATGCCAGCGGTACCTAATCCTGCCAAGCCGGGAAGCGAAGGCAGCGTGCAACCTGATCAGACGAATGGTTCAAAACCGTCCCAGCCACAAGTACAGCAGCCTGCTGCATCAACACCTGTACCAGGAACGCCAACGCCAGAGTCACCACCTGCGAAGGCTGCTGCACCTGCCCCGAACCAGAATCCGGCTCCACCTGTTGCAGAAAAAGTCGCCTATCTGACGTTTGATGATGGTCCTTCACCTGTCACCTTACACATCCTGGAGACGTTGAAATCCTTTGATGCGAAAGCTACCTTTTTCGTAGTAGGTCGAAGCATCCCTGGCAACGAGGAGATTCTGAAGCAAATTGTCGCAGAAGGCCATAGCCTGGGCGGCCACTCTTATTCGCATGATTACCGATATCTGTATGAGAGTGTAGACGCATTTTTTGCAGATATGGAAAAGGGCAACAAACTTATCGAAGACGCCACAGGCGTAAAGCCTGCACTGTTCCGTTATCCTGGCGGCAGCACCAACACGATCAGTCTCAAATATCAGGATCCCAAGCATTACAACAATAACCATACCGTCATGGCAGCCATCAAGGAAGAGTCCAACAAACGCGGTCTTACCTTTATCGACTGGAATGTCACCAATGGGGATGCTCGGAGCAATCGCTATACGGCTACGGAAGCGCTGGCGCAGATCAAGCAACAGGTCAAAAACCAGAAAGAAATCGTGGTCCTGATGCACGACACGGCTACCAAATCCGCTACCTCTCAATCCTTGCCGCAAGTTATGCAGTTCTTAAAGGAGAAAGGGTATCATTTTGAAGCCATCTCCCCTGATCGCCAAACGATCTCGACAGTCAAGTAAGGGCGCACCACGATCGAAATTGGAGAACCCGCTTTCGGCACAGTTGACCGAAGCGGGTTCTCTTTTTAATGATGGAGTTACGATTATTGTGAGGCGAGGACTTCGTAGCGTAAACGCAGCTCCCGCTTCAGGATCTTTCCACTCGGATTGCGAGGCAGGTTCTCGGCAATCACGACATATTTTGGTGTTTTGAACGAGGAGAGCCTCTCTTTGCAGAAATCCAGCAGTTCCTCGGAGGTTACGACCTCGCCAGCCTTTGGAACTACAACAGCCGTGACAGCCTCGATCCAGTACGGATGCGGCACCCCGATGACAGCTACCTCGGAGACCTTGGGATGCTGATAGATCATTTCTTCGATTTCCCTGCTGGCGATGTTCTCCCCGCCGGACTTGATCATGTCCTTCTTCCGATCGACGACGGTAATAAAGCCTTCCTCATCCATGATTCCCAAATCACCGCTATGAAACCACCCGCCTTCGAAAGCCGCTTGCGTCTTTTCGGGGTCGCGGTAATAGCCAAGCATGGCGTGACTTGTACGATGAACGATTTCTCCGATTTCTCCTCGCGCGACTTCGTTTCCGTCATCATCCATGATTTTCGTCTCTACATTAAGCGCTGGCTTCCCAGCAGAGCCTGCCTTTCGAATCTGCTCCCCAGGCTTCAGCACGGTAGCCAGCGGCGCTACCTCCGTCTGTCCGTAGAAGTTGTAGAACTGCGCTCCAGGGAGTCGTTCCCCGAGCTCTTTGAGAATCTCTACCGGCATGATAGCTGCCCCATAATAGCATTTTTTCAAAGAGCTTACATCACGCGTGGCAAAATCAGGCGAACGAAGCAAGGCAATCCAGACCGTCGGAGGGCAAAACAATTGTGTTGCCTGATGCTTTTCTACGGTTGCCAGCATCAGTCCAGGTGTTGCCTGCTCCAGAATGATTCCGCTTCCCCCCAAATAGATATACGGTCCAAGAAAGCAATGAAGCTGCGCACTATGAAAAAGAGGCAGAGCATGAATTGCTACATCCTCTTCTGTCATTCCGCCATCGATAATGGTGCTGACATACTCGGTAATGATGCTTTTATGTGTCAGCATCACGCCTTTTGGCTTGGATTCCGTACCACTGGTGTACAATATCTGCGCGATATCGTCATCCTCCAGTTCTACTTCTGGCTCCTCGCTCGCTTCGTTGCTAATCATCTCGCGGAAGGGAATCCACTCTCCCTGCTGAAGCGCAGGATTAGAGATCAGAGAGAGCAGCCCCGGAGTAATCCCTGTTTGTCGAAGCGCTTCTTGGGCTACGGACAGAAATTCTGGAGCGACGAAGCACGCGTTTGCCTCGGAATGCCCCAAGATAAATGCGACATCATCCGCATTCAGCATGTAGTTGATCGGCACCATGATGACTCCTGCTTTCGCAAGGGCAAAGTTGAGGATGGCAAAATCCATAGAATTGCGAGAAATCACTGCAGCGCGGTCTCCTTTTTTCAACCCTCTGCTGATTACAGCATGCGCAGTCTGATTGACCAATTGATCCAATTCACGGTATGTAAGCACTTCTTCTTCAAATTGCAGCGCTGTCTTGTCTGGGTAGCGCCCACGACTTCTGCGAAGAATGTCCCCTAACGTATTTCGCCTTGCCCGCTGGATTTCGGTCATCTACATGCCTCCTTACTTGTATTGATTCTATTATAATCGATTGTTCGGTTTTATGTGTATATTCTGACAATAATAAGCAAAAAAAGCGGCAACCTCCTCTGCTAGGTTTGAAGCTGCCGCAGGCCCCAAGAATCAAGTCCTTAGGTACAGGATATCTCATTTGCCCTCTACCATCGACATTGAATCTGCTGGTTATAGAGGGAAGATCAGGGATTTACTCTCGAATGAGCGCGTAAAGCAGTCTGATTAATAAAATGACGACACCGCAGAGCGTTGTCGTCAAAGGATCCCCATTTGTTGCAATAGCACCAAGCGAAGATTTTGGTCTATATGTAAAGTATGGCTATTCCTTTATCATTTCTTCTTATAGTATAAAATGCCATTTGATTCGAATCCTTCTAACTCCCCTTGCCCTACCAGATAGCGCAAGTAGGCATTTGTTTCTCCCAAGATAATCCACTGATTAAAAGTGGGTAGCTCTTTCTGGAACAAGCTCTCCGCTAATTGGTAAGCAGTCTTTTCCCCTTTTGCGTGGTCCATCACAATAGCCATCCGAGCTTGGTAATGCTGGACCAATTCCTCGATGCGTTCCTGTGCGTCATGAAAAACGGGGCCATGCCCTGGCCATACTTGCGAAATCTCCATTTCCTGCATCTTCCGCAATGTAGTCAGAAACGTTGCCAGCGGATTTTCATCTCCGTACCCGTGATAGGATATATACGGGATCGTCTCTTTGGTAAAATGATCGCCTGAAATCAGAATTTTTTCGTCGGCATTGTAATAGCAGATGTGTCCCGGCGTATGTCCCGGCATGAGCATCGCTTCGAAATTCAGCTCACCGATCTGGAATTGATCTCCGGCCTCAATCCGTTCAAGCATCCGAGGGTACGGAGTGATCGGCTTTACAGAGGCTGTAGGGTTGCCTACCAGCTCGCTGACCATGGCTTCTGGCAGACCACAGCTTCGATAAAAGGTGGAAAATCCTTCCTTGCTCCAGGTAAAGCGGGACAATTGCTCCTCCCGATCACTGAGATACAAGGGGGCATTCGTCCATTCCTGCATGACCCCTGCAAATCCGAAATGATCGGCGTGGTGATGCGTGAGATAGATGCGGGAGATATCATGGCCAGGCGAGATGCCATGCTTCGTAAAAGCCGCTTCCCACGTCTCTTGAGTGACATGTCCATTAATTCCAGTGTCGACAACCACCCATTTCCCTTCTGTTCGGGCAAGATAGCAATGTACGCTGTCGTTCCAAATCGGGAGGGGGATCGATACCTGATAAATGCCAAATTGTTCCATCTCTTCTACCTTCCCATCTGCTCGTTTATTTCATCGCTTGTTGGAATGCTTCGGTCAACCGTTCCATCCCCAATTTAATTCTCTCTGGATTGGAGTTGGTGAAATTCAACCGCATCGTATTTTGACGAGGGGAATCTACATAGAACGGCGCTCCCGGAATAAAGGCAACCCCGTGAGGAACGACCTTCGTCAATAATTCCGTGGCATGAATATTCTCGTCAACCTCTAACCAGATGAACATGCCACCTTTGGGTTCAACCCATTTGCACGAATCCAGCTTTTTCAGATAATCCTGCATGACCAGCATGTGCTGGTGGTACTGCTGGCAAAGCATGCGGATGTGCCCATCCAGATCAAAATCATTGAGTAGATGATACAGCGCTTGTTGATTTAACGGGCTGGACATGAGATCTGCAGCCTCTTTGATTTGAGCCAGCACCTTCATGATTGGCTGGGGTCCTGTCACCCATCCTACACGTAAGGAAGGCACCACCGTTTTGGAAAAGGAGCTGGTATAAATCACATATTTCTTTTCCGTATCCATCGCAGCGATGGGTGTGTAGGTCTCTTCGGCATTGAACTGCAGCTCACCGTACGGATCATCTTCCAAAATCAAGGTATTGTGCTCTTCTGCCAGCTTCAGCAAGGCCACACGACGTTCATTGCTCCACACTTTTCCTTCAGGATTCGAGAAGGTTGGTACGACATAAATAAACTTCGGCTTGTATTCTTTCAGCTTTTTGGCGAGGTCCTCAGGATCCATTCCATCTTTGTCGCTTTGCACGCCGATAACCTTGGCTTCATAGGATTCGAATGCCTGAACAGCTGCCAGGAAGGTTGGGTTTTCAGTCAGCACGACATCCCCAGGGGAGAGCATGATTCTGCTGAAAAGATCGATCGATTGCTGAGAACCCGTTGTCAAAAGCACTTCTACTGGTGCTGCTTGGATGCCCTTGGCTTTCACTCGCTCGCTGATTTTTTCACGTAATGGCATAAAGCCTGAAGTCATTCCATACTGCAAGGAAGACTTGCCGGATGCAAAAACCTTATCAAAAGCCTGTTCCAGTTCAGCTTGAGGAAAGTAAGGCTCGTAAGGGAAGCCACCTGCGAAAGAAATCACGTCATTACCCTTTGCGATAATTTCAGATATCTCGCGGATTGCGGATGATTTGAACATTTTAACGCGATCTGCAAAGCGATAGTCCATGCTAGAACTCCCCTTTTGTTCATTTTATTTGTAATTGTCTGACATAGGCATGGTTTAACTGTAGAATAAATATGACGCAATGTCAATTATCTACTTGTGAACCTGACCAGGACGTCGAAAAAGACGTAAAAAAGCGAGTAGATCAGGCCTACTCGCTGTTCGTAATATTCTTTATGGCGGAGGGAGAGGGATTCGAACCCCCGTGACGTTGCCGCCTAACGGTTTTCAAGACCGCCCCGTTATGACCACTTCGGTATCCCTCCACGTTTTCAAGACAAGATTTACTATAGCACACCCGCTAGATTCCATGCAACTATTTTTCTACATTTTTCTGGCGTTGTCTGAAGCTGGCACAACGCCAGGAAAACGGAAACCTGATTCGCTATTTCTTCATCACAACAAGCTTACATTCTGTCAGCTCTTCCATCGCGTATTTGACACCTTCACGCCCCATGCCACTCTCTTTGACCCCGCCATACGGCATATGGTCTACTCGGAATGTAGGAATGTCGTTAATCATGACGCCACCTACATGAAGCTCATCAGCAGCCAGCATGGCCGTACCAAGATGGTTCGTGTAGACACCAGCCTGCAACCCATAGCGCGAATCGTTGACCAACTCGATGGCATGCTGAACAGAATCAACCGGATTGATCAGGACGACTGGACCGAACACTTCCTGACAAGATATTTTCGCATCTTCAGGAACGCCAGTCATGACCGTCGGCTGCAGCATGCGCCCTTCACATGTTCCTCCGCATTCTATTCTGGCACCCTGCAAGGCGGCTTTCTCGACCCAGGAGAGCACTCGCTGAGTCTCATTGGGATGGATCATCGCTGAATAGTCCGCATCCTCGGACAGAGAATCTCCTCCCCGAAGCCTTCGAGTTTCTGTGACAAAACGGCTGACAAACGGCTCGTACAGCTCTTTGACCACATAAATTTTCTGTACAGATATGCACACCTGTCCAGAATAGGCAAAGGCACCAAAAATACAACGGGGAATGACCTCTTCTAAATGGACATCGCGATCTACAATGACAGCAGAATTAGAACCTAGCTCCAACGTCACCCTTTTCAAGCCAGCACGATTCCGTATATCCATACCGACTGAAGGGCTTCCTGTAAAGGTAATAGCTTTTATTCGCGGGTCCTTGACAAGCAGATCACCCACGCTGCTTCCACTGCCTGTCACGATATTCAGCGCACCTGCTGGCACCCCTGCTTGCTCGGCTATCTCGGCCAAAAATAAGGCAGACAGTGGTGTCTGCGAGGCGGGCTTCAGAACTACCGTGTTTCCTGCAGCTAAGGCAGGTCCTACCTTGTGGGCGACGAGATTCATGGGAAAGTTGAAGGGCGTGATGGCTCCGATGACGCCCAAGGGCTCTCGAACCGTATACGCCACACGCCCCTCTCCCCCTACAGCAGCATCCATAGGGATTGTCTCACCGTGCAGGCGCTTCGCTTCCTCGGCTGCGAATTTGTAGGTTTGTATGGTACGAATGACCTCTCCTCTCGCTGTCTTGATGGGTTTTCCTGCTTCCAGGGCGATCATCCTCGCCGCTTCTTCCATTCTCTCACCCATCAGGATCGAGATTCTTTCCAATAGGGAGGCTCGCTGATAGGCGGGCATCCTGCGCATCAGGGGAGTTGCTTTTTGTGCTGCTGTTATCGCCTGTTCTACGAGCCTTTCATCCGCCAAGGATATTTGGGCAATCTCGTTGCCACTGTAAGGTGCGTAAAGAGGGGCATACTCAGTGGCGTACATCCACTGCCCGCCGATATAACATGCTTTTTTCACAAGCGAATCCTCCTAGCTGATTGGGCTATCGGGTCCAAACGTATCCAGTTTGCCTACAATTCTGAAACTTCGCACCACTCGATCAAGGTCAAGGCAAAAATCTCCGCACAATGGAAAATGTCATCCAGCACAATATATTCGTTGGGGTAGTGTGCAACCTGTGTGACACCAGGACCTACCACAATGGATGGCGTATCGGCCAATGCTGTCAGGAGTCCACCATCCGTTCCCCAAGGAGAGGCTTCCACTACGGCTCGCTGACCAGTCGTTGCCACAAATTGCTTATGCAGGATTTCCATCAAGGGGTGATCCTCCTCCACGGAGCCTGGTACCCAACGTGCCCCGTACCATTCCAGCTCCACAGGATTTTCAGCAAACCACGGATCGATCTCGGCAAGACCTCTCAATGCTGCTTCCATTTCCGCCTTGGCATCGTCCATCTGCTCACCCGGCGCCACGCCCATACGCCCTTCCAGCTTGACCAAATCAGCTACGGAAGACGGCCACTTGCCCCCTTCGATCACCCCGATGTTGATCGGAATCGGAATCGGCAGCTTGGCATACAAGGGGTCAGTCATCCGGTCGTTACGCTCTTTTTCCAGCTGTCCGACTGCCTGTACGACCAGCAGGCTTTTCTCAATGGCACTTACCCCTTCATAGCGGGTTCCGCCATGGGCAGAGCGTCCCTTCACCAACAGCCTGAA
This sequence comes from Brevibacillus sp. AY1, assembly GCF_029870785.1. NCBI lineage: Bacteria > Bacillati > Bacillota > Bacilli > Caryophanales > Paenibacillaceae > Brevibacillus > Brevibacillus sp. AY1. The sequence goes on along the minus strand of NZ_JAFLPN010000001.1, from coordinate 203,246 downwards.
CCACATGGACCCTTGTTGTTTCGGGAAAATTTTCATATTGGTCGGCTCAGGGATCAAAGCAGCATCTGCCTTGTAGCCGCGCAGGATAGTTGCCAGTGTGCCTGCCCCACCGCTCTCTTCTTCGACCACGCTCTGGAAGATGACATCTCCCTTCAGCTTGACGCCAAGCGCCTGCAAAACCTGGATAGCCAACAGGGATGACAAGTTTCCACCCTTCATATCTGTTGCGCCACGTCCATACAGCTTGCCATCCACGACTTCCCCGCTGAATGGAGGATGTGTCCACTGTGCTTCGTCACCCTCGGGGACGACATCGACATGTCCATTCAAAATAATCGAGCGTCCACCCCCTGTACCCTTCCAGACACCAACCACATTAGGACTTTCCTCGAATGTTAGACGAGGCGAGACAAAATAGGGATGCCGTACGAGTTCATCGCCACCCATCACCCACAGATCGACATCCAGTCCCATTCTCGCCAGTCTGCTCGCAATAGACTCCTGGATGGATTTCTCCGCGCCGGACACGCTTGCGTGGCGCACCCATTCCTGCAGCAGCGTAGTAGCCTCGTCCCGCTCTTTGCGTATCTGCTCATGGATGAGCGATTGCCATTTGGTCATTGATTCATCCTCCTGCCTATGGATTATTCGGACTTGTCCTTTTGTATTCATCCTATGCTGGACATGCCTAGCGGAAGACCGCAACATCTCCCTCGATTTTCAACTCTGCCTCTGTAGCTCCGATCACATCAGCTACACAGTACGGGTACATTACCTCACGCAAATAAAGACCGTCTGGCAAGACCTCCATCACTGCCATATCGGTTATAATCAGGTCTGCGGCATGCTGAGCTGTCAGCGGCAGAGAACAATCGCGGACGATTTTGGATCTGCCGTTCTTGTCCAGATGCGTCGTTACGACCAGCACCTTCTTCGCCTTTTGCGCAAGCTCCATGGCTCCGCCCATGCCCGGTACACGCTTTCCAGGAACGATCCAGTTGGCGATATCACCGTTTTGACTGACTTCGAGCACACCGAGAATCGTCATGTCCAACAGACCTCTGCGAATGATGGCAAATGCAGTGGCACTGTCAAAGAAGGAGGCACCTTGCGCCAGCGTGACGGGAAAACCACCAGCATTGCACAGCATCGCGTTTTCTTCTCCTTTTGCCGGACTTGGCCCTGTACCAAGAATGCCGTTCTCCGCATGGAACATCACGCGTTTCTCCGTTGGAATAAAATCAGCAACCAGCGTCGGGATTCCGATGCCGAGATTGATAATCATCCCGTCTTCGATCTCCTGGGCTGCACGACGAGCAATCCGCTCGCGATATCCTTCCGTTTCTTTTACTTCTCCCACGCCCATTGCCAATTCACCCCTTTGCTTTGCACGATATAGTTCACGAATACGCCTGGTGTTACGATCTCTTCCGGTGAAAGCTCGCCAATCTCCACGATTTCGTCCGCTTCCACAATGGTGATATCGCCCGCCATTGCCACCAGCGGATTAAAGTTACGAGCACTTGTATCAAAGACGAGATTTCCAAAGCGATCAGCTTTTTTGGCATGAACAATCGCTACTTCCGCCGTAATTGGCGTTTCCAGCAAATACTCCTTCCCGTTCAGGCTGATCTTCTGCTTGCCCTTTTCGGCAATCGTCCCTATCCCGACATCGGACAAAATACCTCCAAGCCCGACTCCACCAGCTCGCACACGCTCGGCCAGAATTCCTTGCGGGCAAAATTCTACCTCCAGCTCACCGGCAGTCATTTGAGCACCCGCGTTGGGATTGGAACCGATGTGGGAAGCAATGACCTTTTTGACTCGTTTCTCCGTCACCAGCTTCCCGATCCCGATCCAGGGAAAAGCTGTATCGTTGCTGATCAGGGTGATATCGCGAACGCCTTTGTCCAGTATGGCTTGGACAAGGGTAGGAGGATTTCCTACCCCGCCAAAACCACCTGCGAGCAGGGTCATTCCGTCGTGAAAATAGGCTGTAGCTTCTTCTAAGGATATGACTTTCTCAAATCGGGTGGTCATGATGACTCCTCCTTCTATCCGATCAAGGCTTTCTCTTGTAGCTCCTGCTGCACGGCGAGGATGGCGTCACGCAAAATATGGATCAGCTCATCGATCTCCTCAGTCGTGATCGTCAACGGTGGCGAAAGGATGATAGAATCGCCTGCAACCCCATCCAAACCCCCTATGGCTGGGTAGACGAGCAACCCTTTTTCAAATGCCTTTGCGATCACTTGTGATGCGACACCTGCCGAAAGCGGGAACGGCTCTTTGGTATCCTTGTTTTTTACGAATTCCATCCCACAGAGCAATCCAAGACCGCGTGTATCCCCGATCAGCGGAATTTCCTCTGCCAGCTGCTCCATGCGTGAAAGCAGATAAGCTCCCTGCTGGGCGGATTTTTCAATCAGCTGATGCTTCTCGACGTATTTCAACACAGCGAGGGAGACTGCCGCAGACTGCGGATTGGCGCTGTATGTGTGTCCAGCCATGATCAGACCGCTGCCCTTGCTAATTGTCTCGATGATCTCGTCTGATACGATGGTCGCCGCCATTGGCGTATAGCCGGCGCTCATCCCTTTTCCTAGGGTCATCAGGTCTGGCACTACGCCCCAGTGGTCGATCCCAAATGCTTTACCGGTACGGCCTACTCCTGTCATTACTTCATCAGCGATAAACAGCACCTCGTACTGATCACATATTTCTCGAATTCTCTGAAAATAACCATCCGGCGGCACTACTGCCCCACCGGAAGCTCCAATAATCGGTTCAGCGATAAACGCAGCAACCTGTTCGGACCCGACACGTTTTATCGCCGTCTCCAACTCATTCGCACACTGAAGTGCATAATCCTCCATACTCATGCCTTCCGGGCGACGGTAAGGATACGGTCCAGTAATCGCTGGATAATCCTCCAGCAGCGGCACAAAGCGTTTGCGGCGAAGCACATGCCCAGACATGGAGAGTGCTCCCATTGTGATACCGTGGTAGCTCATCCAGCGGGAGATGATCCGATTTTTTGTTGGTCTCCCTTTTTCCTGCCAGTATTGAATCGCGATTTTTTGTGCGGTCTCTGTCGCTTCCGAACCGCTGCTGACAAAAAAGCTCCAATTGAGGGACCCAGGTGCCCATTCAGCCAGCTTCGCTCCCAATTCCTCTACAGCGTCACTGCTAAAATGAGAACGGTAAGCAAACGATACTTCTTTGGCTTGCGCGTACATGGCCTCAGCCACTTCATCGACTGCGTGACCGATACTAGCTGTCACTGCTCCTCCACAACCATCGATGTAGCGTTTTCCCTCCTGATCGAACAAATAAATTCCTTTCCCACGAGAGATAAACGGATATGTCTTACCCAATTCAGGCTTGATTACATAGCTTCTTGTCATGACTAGCCACCTCTCCTTCTCCTTCCATCCTATCTGAGAGTGGCAAGATAGCCATCCGACTGGCTGGCAAAAAAACATGGTCAAGTGGCGAAATCTTTTGTACATTTTGTATAATGAGCTTTCGAGAGGAGGAAGGTTACGTATGTCAATTACCATTCGCGAGGCTTTGCAACTGCCTGATATGGTGCAGACGAGACTGATCGCCGGGGCAGGCGGACTGGGTAATCCGATACGCTGGGTGACGATCGTAGAGGTGCTTGAAGACCCCAGCCGCCTGCAGGAAGGAGAATTCCTGATCACGACGGGATTTGGCCTGGATGGCGACGAAAAACGTTTAGCCTCCTTCATTCCTTCTCTGGCGAAGCAAAATCTGAGCGGCGTTGCTATCCATACAGGTTTTTACTTGCGCGAGATTCCGGAAGAATTCGTCAGGCAGGCGGACTATTATCGACTGCCACTCATCGAAATACCTGTAGAGATCAATTTCTCTACCATTACCAAAGCCATTCTGCAGCCGATCATGAATCGCCAGTTCGAGACATTGGCCTATTCTCAAGCCATTCATAATCAAATGATCGAAGCTGCTCTGTCCAAAGGTGGATTGGCGGCCATCGTCAAGGAGCTGGCCAAGCTGACGGGTGGTGCGGTGAAACTCGTGGATGCACTGGGGTTTGAAGTGGTGCAACACGGCAATCGCCCACTCGATCAAGCAGAAGAAGAAAAGGAAAGTGCACATGCAGTAGCGATACGTGCCAGCCGGGAGCACTTCGGCAGCCTGACACTTTCCAAGCCAAAGCAATTATGGAAAGAGCTCGATGACGTGGCCCTGCAGCACGCAGCCACGTTGTGTGCGCTGGAATATGTAAAGGAACGGGCCGTATCTGCTACGGAGTGGAGACTGAAAGGTGATTTTGTTGAAGAGCTGCTCAACGGCAAAGAAATGAACGAATCAGAGCTGGAGAGCCGCTGCCGCATGCTTGGATATCCACTGCATGGCAGGCATCTGGTTGCAGCGGTCAGGGTCGATGTCACAGATGCCTTTGCAGCAAGCGAGCTTCATCAGAACGCGATCACGTTGATGCGACGTCTGTGTGACCGTCAGCAGCGCTCCTACCTGCTCCGTGAGCGACCTCACAGCTTGTATTTCGTCTTTCCGGATGATCGGACGAGCCTCCTGCTTCTGGAGCAGTTTGCTTCACGCTGGGCACAGCTCCATCCTGAACAGCCTGTCCATGTAGGTGTCAGCAATCCCTGCGAACAGCTGACCGATGTCAATCGCGCGGCTGAACAAGCCTTGTTTGCCTTGCAAGCTTACCCATTTCTCGCCGTATCTCCGTCGTTATTGCGATACAGCGAGATGCAGGGCTATCAATTTCTCTTCCCGTATCATCGCAGTCAAGAAAGCCTGATGGGTTTGTGGAAGCCATTGCTGGATCCTCTGATCCGCTACGACACCAAGCACAATCAGCAGCTGCTGGAGACTCTGGACGTCTATTTGCAGCATAACGGAAACGGCTTGCAAACCTCCCAGGCACTATTTATTCATCGACATACGCTCAAATACCGAATCACCCAGATAGAAGATAAAACGGGCTGCCGCCTGGAGGATGCCCATCAGCGCTGGCAGCTTCATCTGGCCTTGATGGCTCGACGTCTCCAACAGCATTTATACCCCCCTCAGTCGTAGCCCGCCCCCGCTAATCAGTTCTTGGTAGGACGCAGTGGCTTGACCCAAATATTCATGTCCTCAAAACCGGAAAAAATGGTGCAATTGTTGATGAGTCTGCCCCGGTATTGATAGCCCATCTTGGCTGCCGTCACATTCATGCCGGCCGATTGCGCCCGTGTCAGCGTATACAAATAATAGATCCCTTGGTCTTCCATCCTTTGCTCCAGCTCTAGAAAAAGGGGCTGGAGCAAGCCCTTTCCAGCATGATCTGGGTGAGTCGCACAGTCTGTCATTTCAGCCGAGCCAAAGCGAGTGGACACTTCAGCAGATGCCGCGCAAGCAATTTTCCCTTGCTCTTCTACGACAAAATAACGGGTCCCTTCCTTCATCGTTTCGCGAATATATGCTGGATCATCCATCGGTGTCGGATAGGTCGCAAATACAAGCGCATATAGACGTGCCAGCTCGTCCGCATCTGCTTCAGTTGCTTCACGCATGCTGTAACCGGGAGGCAGCTCCTTTGTGATACTACTTCCCGCCTTGGACAAGCTGAGTGCCAGGAACTCCTCTGCCAGCTGTGGTGCAACCGAGGTTGCCCGCTCCTCCGTCATATAGAAAGAGAGCATGTGCGCATTCTCTCCATGAAAAAAACCCTCGATGGTGCCTTCGTGTCGGTAGCCAAGCGCTTGCCACGCTTCTACGTCCTCTTTTTTCGCGTATACGATCACCTTGGAAGCATCCGTTTCTACAGCCTGTTGACGAAGCATTTGATCTAATTCACTAATGTGCTGACGATCGTACACATGGAGTTTAACACGCTTGTTTTGGCGATCCAGTACCAAATCTCCTGTTTTGATCATTTCCGTCATTTCCAACATCCCAAGCCTCCCCCTTCCGGTACTTCTACTTCTCATTGTAGCGGATCTGTGTGTGACGTCATCCGCCACTCTGTACAAAACCGTTCTAGGTAATCGTTGAGGGCCATATTCACGCTTTCAACATAGTATGAATCAACTGTCTGGTTGGGAGGAGGGGGGTTGAGATGAGTTTCAATAGCAGCAACGATTTCGCGCTAGTCTTAGTTTTATTCGTCCTTCTGGTGATCGTCTTATGTGCGATCAACTAATACTTTTGGCAAGGCCCCTCTCCATTTGTGGTATTGAGGGGCTTTTTACATATGCATGTAGAGAGGCATACGCACTTGAAAGGAGGAAGCCTCAGATGTCCCCCATCATTTATGCCCATCGTGGCGCCTCCGGTCAATATCCGGAAAATACCATGGAATCCTTCCAGGCTGCTGTAAAAAAACGAGCAGATGGAATTGAATGTGATGTGCAATTGACGAAAGATGGCAAGGTTGTCGTCATCCACGACCATCGCCTTGACCGAACCACCAACGGCTCCGGACTTGTCAGCCACCACACCCTGAGTGAGCTGCGCCAATTTCGAGCGGATAAGGACTCCCCCCAGCATTTGCCGAAAGCACGCATCCCAACCTTGCGTGAGGTTTTTCAACAGTTTTCAGATTCTTCCCTCTGCTTTAGCATTGAAATGAAAAATTTGCTCTATCCACAGCCTCAGCTGGAAGAAAAACTCATTGAACTCATTCGACGCTATCAACTTTCTGAAAGGACCGTGATCTCATCCTTCAATTTTGACAGCCTGGCCCGAATCAAGGAACTGGACCCCTTCCAGGCTACTGCTCTGCTCTATGTCGGATCACTTCCAGCACCTTGGGACATCGCCACGCGTTACCAGACGGATGAGCTTCATGTACCCCTGGACCAGCTGAGTCCTGATCTGGTCAAACAAGCACACGAGCACGGATTTCCCGTCATCGCCTGGACTGTTAACAACGAACGTGAGATGAAAGAGTCCTTCCGAATGGGAGTAGACGGGATCATCACCAACTACCCGGGGCGAGCACGGAAGGTAGCTAGAAGTCTGCGCGTGCAGTAACATCGAATTCCGCTGCCGGGATGCTTTCGGCCACCATGTTTATGGCGCTCCATAAGAAAAATAGCTCTCCTCATTGCCCAGCAAGCAGGCAAACAGGAAAGCTATTTCTTTTTGCTCCGTTTAATTGGCATCAGGGACATAAAACTTCCCTTGCCAGCTATTACGGCGCTTCAATTCTGCATCGATACCGTTCAGCACTTCCCACTTCTTGCGGCTCCACATCGGTCCGATCAACAAATCCGGCGGTCCGTCGCCAGTCACGCGATGCACAATCATTTCAGGCGGCAGAATCTCCAACGTGTCTGCAACCAGATTCGTATACTCCTCCTGAGACAGGAAATCGAGCAAACCAGCTTCATATTGTTTCACCATCGGCGTTTTGCGCAACAGATGAAGCAAGTGAATCTTAATCCCCTGCACGTCGAGATGAGCGACTGCATTGGCGGTCTGCATCATTTCTTCGTGTGTTTCCCCAGGAAGGCCGTAAATGATGTGCGAGCAGATGCGAATGTTGTGCTTACGCAGCTTCTCCACAGCATCCAGGTAGCATTGATAATCATGTGCCCGGTTAATCAATTGCGCTGTGTGCTCATGGATCGTCTGCAGTCCCAGCTCCACCCACAAATAGGTGCGCTCGTTCAGCTCCGCCAGGTACTCTACGACCTCGTCAGGCAGGCAATCGGGTCGCGTAGCGATCGATAGGCCGACTACACCTTCTTGCTTCAGGATGACCTCATACATTTCACGCAGTTCTTCTACAGGTGCATACGTATTGGTGTAGGCCTGGAAAAATCCAAGATATTTGGCTTGTGGCCATTTTTCATGCATCCTGTTTTTCACATCATGAAACTGGCGCTCCAAATCCATGCGTCGGTCTCCGGCGAAGTCCCCTGAACCTCGGGCACTGCAGAAGGTACATCCTCCTGTAGCGACCTTGCCATCCCGATTGGGGCAGCTAAAGCCTCCATCAAGAGGCACCTTGAAGATTTTCTCCTGAAAGGTGCCTCGCAAATGGTAGTTCCATGTATGATAACGTTTGTCTCCCCACAAGAGTGGAGTATCGTTGTTCGTTTCTTTGCTTGTCGTACTCATCGTATTGCTCCCTCCTCGCGCAGCTGTTGTGTCCGCATAGCCACTGTTCTGCTAGCTGCCGCTGCGGGCCTACCAAGGCTTATTGAATCTCCCTGGCTCCCGATAATGAATCATGTTATGTTCGACCATCAAGTCATTATACCAAACCTGTGTTCCTTGGTTCCAGTAAAAATCCGAGGAAAGCTGGGCAAGGGTTGGCAGTCAACTCCAAACGAAAATCCCCCTGAATGCCCAAATGTTTGTCTGGCATACCCAGGGGGATGAAGGACTTGTTTTATTTCATGCGATCCGCAATGCTGTTCAAATGGATTTTAAGTAACTAGTTATTTGAACTGATTCAGGTTGTTTTGCGCAGATTTGTTTTCCGGATTCAGCTCGACGGCTTTTTGAAATGCCTCTTTCGCTTTCTCGCGCTCCCCGGTAACATCGTAGCAGATACCTAAAATATTCAAACCGCTTGACTTCTCTTTATTGTCCTTTGAAGCGTCCACGTATTTTTGAGCATAAGTTATAGCCTCTTCGTACAGCTGCAATTTCGTTAAAGCTGCAGCTAGTCCATAATTTGCGCGATAATACGAAGGATCCTGCTCGAGCGCATCTTCGAACCAAGTGACGGCAGTGTTCAGATTAAGTGTCTTGCCGCCGGTCCCGTTTAAATACATATTTCCGATCCAGGCCATACGGTCCGCAATCATGTTTTTGTACGGTCCCTCTGCCGCTACCTTCCACTCGCCATTTTCCACTGTTACCGAGCGTTTGACCGTGGCAGCTTTATCCTTGTTCTCGATAGCGTCATGACCATTCTCGATAACATCAAACACGACGGTATCGCCGTTCTTTTCAGCTTGTTTGACCTCAACTTTTTTTAGTTTTGTTAACTGCTCATTGAGTTCCATAAACTGAACGAACTCATCTCTCGTCGTGGCTTGCTTGTCCGACTCTAAAAGCATAGCGTAAGCAGCTTTGTAGTCCTCGTTTATGATATTTGCGTAGTATGCTTCCAAGGTCTCTTTCGGATCGCCCTTCGGAGAACAGCCAACAATCGTGATAACCAATGCGAGTAAGATCATGGATAACGTGATTCGTCTCATAGCGCACCCCTTCGTTTTGTAGGTATTTGATGATACCAAATGCTCTCAGCTGGTAGCTCGTCTACAAGAAACAGATCTTCCTTGAGAAATTCTCTATCGATGCTTATTCAGGCTGATTAACCATCTTTTAGAAGCATGTTTTACCGAAGTATTGATTGACGTATTTAAACATTCCTACACATTGAAAAAAAATAACATCCTTTGCACTCAGTTGATTAGTTGAGTACGCAGGAAGTCCCGTTATTGTGTTTATACAGTTGTCAATCCCGACTTAAGGATGGCGTCCCAGGAGAGATTCGAACTCCCGACCGTACGCTTAGAAGGCGTATGCTCTATCCAGCTGAGCTACTGGGACAGTTTTGGAGGGAGTACCCGGATTTGAACCGGGGGTGAAGGTTTTGCAGACCCGTGCCTTACCACTTGGCTATACTCCCGTAAGATGGGGCGATCGATGGGACTTGAACCCACGAGTGCCGGAGCCACAATCCGGTGCGTTAACCCCTTCGCCACGACCGCCATGTTCGATGTTGATGATTGGTTGCAAACCTTTTATTGGCAGGGGCAGTAGGAATCGAACCCACACCAAAGGTTTTGGAGACCTTCGTTCTACCTTTAAACTATGCCCCTCTAATGGTAGCGGTGGAGGGGCTCGAACCCCCGACCTTTCGGGTATGAACCGAACGCTCTAGCCAGCTGAGCTACGCCGCCGCAAAACGTGGAACCATTGTATGAAAACATATGGCGGAGAGTGAGGGATTCGAACCCTCGCTACGCTTGCGCATACTAACGGTTTAGCAAACCGTCCCCTTCGGCCTCTTGGGTAACTCTCCATATGATATGTACCGTTTATCAGGTACGCTACTGCCGCTCCATTTCTTTTAGAGGCGACGAAATTTAATATAGCACAGGCTAAAACGAATTGCAACAGGAAATGCTAAATAATTAGCTGTTCTTTCCAACCCACACCCCCATTCCCACTGAAAGGAAACCTTATGATACGTGCTGTTAGTTACAATATTCACAGTGGTCGTGATCTATTCTGGAGAAAGCGACTGGACCAAATGGCAGCAAGTTTTCAAGAATGGAACGCTGATGTGATCTGCCTGCAGGAGGTTCACCAAAACAGCAAATACGGGTACCAAGCTCGCTTTCTTGCGGATCAGCTGCGCTATCAGTTCCTGTTTGCGCCGTCAATCCAGATCGCGGATGGCTTTTATGGAAATGCCATTCTTACTCGCCTTGCCTGCACGCGTTTCCAGACAGTCTTTTTGCCAGCAAAGAAAGAAAAACGCACCTTGCTTCAAGCATCACTCGTCTGGCAAGGAAGAGAATTCCTGGTTTGGAATACCCACTGTAGTCTTCAGGCAACAAGCCGCTCTTCTCAACTCCAGCTGCTGAGGACATTAGCCCGGCAAGAGCAGGAGACTCCCCTGCTATTATTTGGCGACTTTAATGCTCCAAACATCACCTTTGCTCCATTGCTGCGTGACTGTGCATGGGAACTAGGCAAGGAGAGCTTGCCTACCTTGCCTGCTTTTCGCCGACGGCTTGATTACATCTTCGCCTCTCCACATTGGCAGGTACATGATTTTACACTCTCAAACATCGCTTGGTCCGATCATGTACCGGTCATCGCGGAGCTTGACTGGCGGGTACGGCCACACCCAGTTCCTGTAAAATGAAGGATAGCACATCGATTAGTCGCGCAGGTACATCGAAGCGGTTGGACGCGCCTGCAATGAGCAGCGGGATGAGCGAATCCTGTTTATGCAACGAACCGTGACTTCCGCCCCCCAGATGCGTTGGGGATAGCTCCGATAGGAATTGATACCCCGGTGCAGCTGTCAGGACGACGACCGGACATGATTGGGAAAATAAGGAGCCATACAAACGGGAAAAGGCATCCGGGTAGCTGCTGAACAGGATTTTCCCTCCATCTTCTTGCAGTTCCAGTACACTCATGTCCCCTTCCATCCCCCATGCTACCCCATAGATGTCGGTACAGCTTCCATTTTTCCAAAACCGAAGCGTCTTATCACCTCCACCTCGCCTGACGACTACCTGCTCCCCTTCTCTCCAGGCGATCAAATCGATGCGCGGGTCCTGGGTAACAGCTTCCACTACCTCGGTTTCAATGGTATGCTTCCCAACCGGGTACAAATAGGTCATTCGCTCATTATTGCAAATGATGACATCTACATCATCTGTCAGCTCCGCCCCCAAACGATGAATGGAAAAATGGTTTAGAAGGGTATCCAGTGAAATGTTGTGATCCTTGCTTTGCCCGATCACCGTTTGACCATGATCACTAATCAAAAGGATGACGTTCCTCTCCAACGCTTGCTCCCAAGTCTCAAAGCTGTCGAGAAACCGCGCCAATTCTTGATCTACTTTCGCCAGATGGGAAACAGCCTCATGCGGTGACTTATGTAGCTTGTGGTCGTTATCCGGCAGATAGACCAAGGTAAAGTGGGGCTGCTTACCGCTTTTGAGGACTTCGATCAGGACATCGATTGCATATGTATCGTTAATCCCGTAGCTCTCCATCATAGACTGGGCAAAATTCCAGGTAATCGGTCGAAAAAGCTCTGGCCGAACCAGTGTACCGAGGCTCATGATCGTAGGCCCGCTCACCTTTTCATTGAGCTTGAAGCCTGTCGCAGCATCCAGTACTGGTGGCATATGTACCTTGTGCTGTTTATGACCGCGGTGTGCAATGACGTTGATGGATCCGGACACCAGCTTGTTTTCCTCGAGGATCTCATGGATCGTTTTCACGTCACGGCTGAGATGCCGTTCATTCAAATCAAAGAGGACGTTGCCAGCACAATGTGAAAGCCCGATCCTTTGTACCGGCAGAGAACCGTTAATATAGTTCACCATCTTCTTTTGTTCGGGGTCGTACCAGACCAAGCCAGGTACCTTGTGACGGTCCGGATAGACTCCCGTGATCAACGAGCAGTCAATCGACGCTGTCATGGTCGGAAAAACCGTGACACAATCCGAAATATACTGTCCCCGTTCCATCAGAAACTGTAATCCTGGCGCCTGTTTGGCAGCGATGCATTGCTCGAGCACTTCCGGCATCATAGAGTCTATCAGGAAGAGAATAACCTTTTTCAACTCTGCCACCCCTCGTCCTTTTTTCTTGCCGCAACTGTTAGGGTTTGATTGTTGAAAGGATGCTATACGCCTGATTGTGAAAACCTCAATCCATGCAATTCCCGCAAAACAAAAGCAACCCCCTTTACCGAAGAGGCAAAAGGGGCGAATTTCCCTATTTCATTGTATAGAAAAGGGTCAGATTATTGCCTGATTGTTCAAGCTTCAGCGACGGGTTTGCTTCCAGGTACGGCGCCAGCGGGATATATTCTTCTTCACTGGTTATTTCTTCATCAATCAGATGGGCAAGAACGGCAGCACGAATGTTCAGGCCATCATTTTCTCGCTTGAACAAAGGGTGTACGGTCGGGAAGAAAATGCCGTTGATCACGGTATCCCCATCCTGGTCGCTTAACTGCAACGATTTGACTCCCAGTGATTGCAGGGCTTCCACCACCTGCGCTGCATCATCCTCCACGACAATGTCTGGTTCCAGACCCACATGATTGACGACTGTGTGCTTCGGCGTGAAGTACTCATTCAACGTCAGCTTGAGTGCATCTCCTTCAGAGAGCAGCATGACTTGCTGCGCACTGCCTTTTCCATACGTTTTGGTTCCGACGAGTTTAGCTACCTCATGATCCCGCAATGCCCCAGCCAAAAGTTCTGACGCAGATGCGGAGCCGCCGTTTACCAGAATTCGAACTGGCATGCCAATATCTCTTCCATTGCGTACCCAGGTTTCCACTTCCACACCATTGCGGTTTGTGGTATACATCAGCAGGCCCTCTTCCATAAACAGGCTTGCAATATCTCTTGCCGAGGACAGATAGCCACCGCCGTTATCCCTGAGATCAAGAATCAGCCCTTTGAGCGGCTTGCCTGTTCGCGCAAATGCAGTCAAGTAATCACGAACCTGGTAAGCCCCGTCCGATCCAAAGGTTTCCAAGCGAATATAGCCAACCGGTTCATTGGCAAACAGCTGTCCTTCTGCTTCAGGCAATGTCAGCATGGCTCGTTTCAGACGCACCTGCAATTCCCGGCTCTCGGACGCACGGTACACCGTCAACAACGCCTCGCTACCCTCAGCACCTTTGAGATACGCGTATGCTTCCTCAAAGCTCTTGTCCTCAAGTGTAATATCATCTACCTTGATGATTCGATCGCCTCGCTGAAGCTCAGACGCTGCTGCTGGTGAATCCGCTACGATTTCACGAATGATAAAAGCGCCATCCTGCAATCTCAGACGAAAGCCAAATCCGACAAATTCATTTTCCACACTGGATTGAAAGTATCGAAGCTCATCATAGGTAAAAAATACGCTATGAGGATCGTCCAGGCTCTCCAGCATCCCATTGATCGCCCAGTAGTTGAGCGTCGTGGCGTCAAGCCCTCCCTTTCGTTGCCATTCCGCCAATCGCCGCTCCAGTTCATGGAGCGTATCATCTTCGGAAGAATACAGCAGTTTCATCTGTTTTTCCTCTTCTGCCATTTTGCTCGCTAGCTGCAAAGCCCCCTGTATCAATTGCTTTTCATCCGGTCTGCTGAGATGACTTTCCATGATATTCCAGAATACCTCTTCTGTCTCCGTAAAGGACGGCTGTTCGGCGGACACGGACAGTGCGAGGCTCAAGAACATGACCGCTGCCAGGAGAATGTGCGAGATTCTCTTCATCGACTCACCTCATTTTTTACCTGCTCAGGAATCGTGACTTTTACGTTGGCATTGTACTCGTAGATGTCCGTACCAGAGTAGGCTACGTATTCCTGGCTTTCGTAAATTTCTTCGTACCGCCAGAAATGTTGAATCAATTGATCACTTTCACGGTCGATATAGTACTTGTTCATGTACAATGGTGCGCTCAAGATTTTGCCTTTTCCCAACACTACCTGACGTCCCTTTTCTTCCAAAAACGGCCGTGGTATCCATTCCGTGATGACGTCGTAGCGTCCATAGGACTGCTTGTAATAGCGGGCATTCAGATCGCGAATCCGCTCGTTGATGTTTTTGGCACCCACCCATTCATGCAAAAAGTCGAGTTTGTTTATCCGGTTTTTTACCCATTGCTCACTTTCAGAATCATAGGTGTAATGGATTCTTTCCTTCGTATCGGTGTAAGAGTCCATGGGGTCCAAAATTCGTTTATAAGGAGATTGGAAGTATCCGGTGGTCCGACTAGCTTTCTTTTCCCGATCGATATCTTGCGTGTACTTGAACAGGTAGCCGCTGAGTACAGACTCTCCCTTGACCTGCATGGTGGACGCTCTGTCCATTTTGCGCAGGCTGTAGGCGAGATCCAGAGCAATAGCGGACTGCTCCTTTAACGAAGAAATATCTTGCTTCAGCAGCTTCACCAGCTGCACCATCCGCGTATCATTTTTGTAAGGCGACAGAGATGTGACCAGCTCTTCCGCTTCAGCCATGCGGTCCTGTGCGATCAAATAGTACGTCACATTGGTCAGCGCCTCATGGTTTTCAGCAGCGAATGAACGATATCTGGTCAATGCATCGTCGATCTTCCCCGCCTTTATTTCCAAAGCAGCAAGATAGATCACAAGCGATTCCCATTCATCCGTGTCTTCCTTTACTTTTGACTCGTAGGTAGAGAGCCGTTCCAATACCTTGCCATATATTTTGGAATCTGAAGAACCCATCTGCAGCGCAAGATCATAGACGTTTGCGCTAAGCAATTGCAGCGTTTCCGGCAGGATGATTTTATCCTCGAAATACGCGTCGATTGCCAGAAAGGCTTCATTCAGATTGTCTTCGAGCGTAATGTTCGGGTCCCAGCTCAGATAGTAGTGAGCGCCAATCTGGTTCGGAAAGGATCTTGTCTCCAATTTGCGCAAATCGCTGTACGTCTGCTCGGAATCCATTTGATTGATAATCGCATCAACAGCGTCCACATACTTTTGTTCTTCCACCGATTTCTGAGCGGTGTAGGTTGCAAATAGCGGAAATACATCCTGAATCTCTGGAACCATCGGAAACTTTTGACCGTCGTAGTCAAGCAAAGGAAGAATCGGGTCCTGCATCAGATACTGAATCAAACGGTCTGCGGCAGCTGCTGCTTCCCCTCGTTTCAGCTTGTCGTTCTTTTCTCCTTCCAGCCATCCCCAGCTTTTTACTTCCTCCAATGCAAGCGAGCTGTCCTCTCCCATCGTGAACATCAGCAGCAACTTGGCTGCCTCGTCCTGAGAGATGGCTTGATTTGGACTCATATTTTCGCCAGGAAAGACCGTCTGGATCGAGCCTGGACCGTAAAGCCGATCCAGCAAAAAGGAAACGCGCAGAGTCGGGCCGTACATCCACGTAAGGCGATCCACGTCTTTATAAGGCAGATAAGGTTCGGCAAAGCCTTCCCCTTTCGACAATTCCGCATGTTCGGACAGGAATGTCAGCGGGTATAGCTGATATTGGCCGCCCTGGTATACGCGGTCCAGCATTGCCACAAATTCCGCACGGGTCATTTCCCGATTGGGGTAGAAGTGAGGAACCTTGCTACCTGCAGCAAACAAGCCAGCCTCAACACCTCGAATGATGGATGAGCGTGCCCAATGCTTGCTGATATCGTCGTAGGGAAGAAAGCCCCCAGCAGCAGAAGCCACGCCAGGGGTGATTGTGAGCATACTTGTGACAAGTACCCCACACGCAAACGTCAGTATTCGTTTTCGCACATGAAATCCTCCTACTATTCGGTTGGTAGGCCGTTCTGTTAAATAAATTGGAATGGATCGGTATGTGTACGAGAGGCGATGACCTCCGTCTCGTATCCATGCTCCTTCAGACGTTCCTGCAAGTAGGCGGATAGTTTATCCTTCATGATCTTCTCAATGTTATGCCCCGCATCGATGATGGACAGACCATCTGCCTGGGCATCATGTGCCGTATGATAGCCGATATCCCCGGTCAGGTAAGCATCCGCTCCGCGGAAAATCGCTTTGGACGCAAATGAGCTTCCATCGCCACCGACGACAGCAACCTTTTTAATCGTACCATCCAGATCTCCGACAACACGCACGCCCATCAAAGAAAAACGCTGCTTGACCAGCTCGGCCAGCTCTCTAAGGCTCATCGGCTGTGGAAGGTTGCCGATTCTTCCGATTCCATAGCCTGTACCTGGCATATCCAGCGGAATGATATCGTACGCGACTTCCTCATACGGGTGAGCAGAAAGCATCGCCTTGATGACGGCCGATTGACGAGATGCAGGCATAATTAGCTCCATTCGCACCTCTTCCACCTTTTCCAGCTTTCCTTGCGTTCCGATGAAAGGCTGTGTTCCTTCAGAGGGCAAGAAGGTACCCACTCCCTCCACCTGGAAAGAGCAGTGATCGTAATTACCGACCTTCCCCGCCCCAGCGCCGCAGACGGCTTGGAAGACGGCATCTCGGTGGCTCTTTGGAACGTAAACAACCAGCTTTTTCCACGCATCGCGATGAAGAACATCCAGCACCTCGACATCAGCCAAACCGATCGCTTCAGCCAGCCAGTCGTTCATGCCCCCTACTGCCACATCCAGATTGGTATGCGCTGTATATACGGCGATATCATGCTTGATCAGCTTTTCGAAAACACGTCCCGCTGCAAGATCGGTACGGATATTTTTCAATGGACGGTAAATCACAGCGTGGTGCGCCACGATCAGATCCACACCTTCGGCAATCGCCTCATCCACGACGGATTCGAGTACGTCCAGCGCGATCATGACCTTTTTTACCTTTTTTTGCAAAGTACCTACGTGCAACCCGATTTTATCGCCTTCCATCGCCAAGGCTTTGGGAGCCAGACGCTCTACTTCTTGAATGACTGTTTGTCCATGTGCAAACATGCTAACACCCCATCTATCCATTCAATTTCGCTCTCGATTTGCTTTAAGCGCTCTTTGGCTTCTGGTTTATCTGAACGCTCAAGCTGAGTCCGTACTTTGGTCCACTTCTCTCTTTCATGCTGCCATTTGGTATGCAGCTGAGGCGGCTTCTCCTGCCAGAGAAATGGGCCGATGCGAACCAGCTCTTCCAGAGTCCGATCCGTTTGTGCATAAGGCGCATTGGCATCTCCACGCTCTGCTACCAGGATCTCATAAAGAATACCGTCTTCCTCCAATATGGTTTCGCTTACGAGTTGCCATTCGTTTTCCAAAAACCAGTGTCTCACCAGCTCTTCCCCTACATTTGGCTGCAAAATCAACCTTTTTACACCTGTCAATTTTTCTTTTCCATTTTCTAATATGGAGGCAATCAGCTGTCCACCCATCCCGGCGATGCAGACTACCTCTACTTCCCCAGGGTTGATAACCGCCAAGCCATCTCCTTTTCGCACAGAAGCACGGTCTCGTATCTGCAAGGTATGTATTTGCTTCAAGGCTGCCTGATAAGGTCCTTCGTTCAATTCACCGGCAATCACGAAGCTGGCAATATCCTCTACAAGTAAATAAGAAGCCAACAACGCATGATCCGATCCGATGTCGGCGACGCGGGCTCCTTTAGGACAATAGCGGGCAATCGTCTCTAGCCGCTTTGAAATTGTTACAAATGTCATCGTCAATTTCCACCTTCCATATCCTATATTTTACCCTATTTGCTCGTCATTGCCCAATCATAATTCCCCCCTTTTCATAGCCATATAACGACAAAATCCCTGCCATTTCATACATGGCAGGGACGCTTAGCTTCGAATATTTACGAACAGCCGATTTCTCGAGCAATGACATTGCGCAGAATTTCAGAAGTGCCTTCTCCTATTTCCAAAAGTCTTGCATCGCGGAAAAAGCGCTCCACTTGATATTCACGCATATAGCCGTAACCACCGTGTATCTGGATCGCCTGATGCGTGATCGACATCGCCACCTCAGAAGCGTACAGCTTTGCCATCGCCGCTTCTTTGGTAAAGCGCCTGCCGTTTTCTTTCAACCATGCTGCTTTGTACACCATATTGCGCGCCAATTCAATCTGCATCGCCATATCCGACAGCTTGTGCTGAATTGCCTGAAAATGGCTTAGCGTATTTCCAAAAGCGGTTCGCTGTTTGGCGTATTGCAGTGCCTTTTCGTACGCTGCCTGAGCGATTCCGACGGCCATCGCTCCAATACCGATCCGACCGCCATCCAAGGTAATCAAGAACTGTTTGAAGCCCTCACCTTGCTTGCCCAGGATATTCTCTTCTGGAATCCGTATATTCTCCAATACCAGCTCTGTGGTGTTGGAGCTATGCAAGCCAAGCTTGTCATAATTAGCCAGCACTGAAAAGCCTGGTGCATCCGTCGGCACGATAAACGCTGTAATCCCACGAGAGCCCTTCTCTTTTTCCGTAACAGCCGTCAATGCGAGGAAAGACGCATAAGAAGCGTTGGTAATGAAGCATTTGGAGCCATTGATCACCCACTCGTCTCCCTGAAGCTCCGCTGTCGTCTTGGTTCCGCCTGCATCGGAGCCCGCATTCGGCTCTGTCAGCCCAAAAGCACCCATGCTCTCACCACTGCATATTTTGCTCAAGTATTTCTCTTTTTGCTCCTCCGTGCCGAACAAATGCAACGGGGCTCCACCCAAGGATATATGCGCAGAATAGGTGATTCCCGTCGAACCGCAAGCACGGCTCAATTCCTCCACCACAATCGCGAAACTGATGGCATCTGCACCAGCCCCGCCGTATTTTTCTGGAAAAGGTAGCCCCATCATGTTCAGATCAGCAAGCTGCCGAAAAATATGAACAGGAAATTGCTTGGTTTGATCACGTTCATCTGCACCAGGAGCCACTACCTCATCCGCAAATTCCTTCATGACTTTTTTTAGCATTTTTTGTTCAGAAGTCAAATCGCAGTTCATTCATACCCCTCCATGTAAACGCTTTAGCATAGGTTGGACAAGGATTTCAAGATTTCGACTGAGCGTTTGTTCAGAATTGTATCCCTATTATACACCATTGTTTCCCAGATGTGTTGTTTTTTCCTTCATCCATTTTAGGACAAACGAAAAAACACGCCTAATTGCGGCGTGTTCCCAAGATCATGGCTCCCAAAAAAGAGATTGCTGCCAATATGTAACCTACATTGTAAGTACGAAATCCAATCATGAATCCTACTGTTTCGGCCCCAAGGAAAAAGCCAGCCAACAGGACACCAATCAATACCATCCACTTGTTATCCACTTGCGTCACCTCTGTCTTGCATGATGTCATGCTCAGGCGCTACAGTCTCAGCCAAGCATACCAGTACCCTCTTGTGAAGAAAAAGAAGGCAGAAGCCAAAAACACTTTGATAAACAGCAACAGCTGAATCAAGTCCCGCAAGGCATCGGGGATGTACAAGGACTGAATTTCCGCACCAAAGAAGCAGAGCAGTCCGCATATGGAAAATACGCCAGCCCATTTCGGATTCGCTTGATGCATCATGAATCCAAGTCCTGTCAGGATAGCGGCCAGAGGTACCCAATACAGCTCAGCCAGCCACCAGGTATATTCCTCCCCTACCCGGTCCTTCGTTGCGATCCCATAAAGCAAAGCCAAACCGAGCATACCGCAATAAAGCAAATAGGTAAAGCCGAAGACAAAAGCGTTCGCGCATAAAAAGACGCAGAGGATGCCGAGATAGATCAGGATAAAGGCAAGGGAGCCATTCAACTGGAGGATGCTGTAGATGCCTCCCCAAATTAAAATCAGGAAGCATAATCCGAGAAAAAGATGGGTCAAAGGCACCTGCGAACGGCGAAAAACAAATGCCAGTATATAGAAAACGAGTGCAAAACAAGCAAAGATGGTAATTTGCATTGGGGTTTGAAAACGGTTAAAATGAAAAGCAAGTAAGATCAAACCAGCGATAATAAAGGCGCCGACTAGCCAAGCCAGGATCATTTTTCCGGTAACTGGAGAAACCTCCCGTCTCGCATACGCATAGGCTACATCCGTCGCACTCCCTGTACCGGTGGTTTTTCCTGGTCGAGCAACTGACGAATCAGTCCCGCTTTTTCCTTGCTTACCCGTGGTGACCGGAGTAGCTGGTCGATCCCCTTCTGTATACAGGTTTAAAAGGAAAATGCAGTAATGTTCAGGCAGCAGATGATTGCGCCGCCAATTCTCAATTTCCGCTATGATGGTTCGTTTGCGCTGGTCTTCCAACGCGGCCCCTCCTTTATTGACGGAACTGTCGTCATTACATATGTAAACATTCCGATAGAAAAATAAAAGCCTACGTCGGCTGTACGTAGGCCACATACCTTATATCGGTTATTCGAGGAAATCTTTTAAGCGTTTGCTTCTACTCGGATGGCGAAGTTTTCTCAAGGCCTTTGCCTCGATTTGACGAATGCGCTCACGCGTAACGCCAAACACTTTCCCCACTTCTTCTAATGTACGGGTACGACCGTCATCCAATCCAAACCGCAAGCGAAGTACGTTTTCTTCGCGATCTGTCAGCGTATCCAGCACGTCTTCCAGCTGCTCTTTCAACAACTCATAAGCCGCAGCATCGGAAGGCTCGAGCGCATCCTGATCTTCGATAAAATCTCCCAGGTGTGAATCGTCTTCTTCCCCAATTGGTGTTTCCAACGACACAGGCTCCTGTGCGATCTTCATAATTTCGCGAACTTTCTCTGGCGTCAGATCCATTTTTTCAGCAATTTCTTCGGGCATGGGTTCCCTGCCCAATTCCTGCAGCAGCTGTCTGGAAACACGTATGAGCTTGTTGATCGTTTCCACCATGTGCACCGGAATCCGAATCGTACGTGCCTGGTCGGCAATCGCACGCGTAATGGCTTGGCGAATCCACCAAGTGGCATACGTACTGAACTTGAAGCCCTTGCGATAATCAAACTTCTCTACCGCCTTGATCAGACCCATATTTCCTTCTTGAATCAAATCAAGGAAAAGCATACCGCGTCCTACGTAACGCTTCGCGATCGAGACAACCAAACGCAGGTTGGCCTCAGCCAGGCGACGCTTTGCTTCTTCGTCACCTTGCTCAATACGCAGAGCCAGTTTAATCTCCTCTTCAGCGGAAAGCAGAGGAACACGACCAATTTCCTTCAGATACATACGTACAGGGTCATTGATCTTGATTCCAGGTGGAACGGAGAGATCATCGAAGTCGAATTCATCGTTGTCTTCGTCTTTCAACTGCATCTCATGGGGTTCATCATCGTCTTCGCTCTCGTTGTTTATCTCGATTCCCTGATCGCCCAGATATTCAAAAAACTCATCCATCTGATCCGAATCTTGTTCAAAACCAGCAAGGCGATTCGTAATTTCCTTGAACGACAACGCGCCTCTTTTCTTACCTAATTCGACTAATTGTTCCTTCACTTGTTCGATGGACATTGCTTCCATGTCAGAAGTGATGTTTTGTTTGTTCATCTACTATCCCTCCTTCCCCGGGAATGATCGGAAGCTACCCTTCTTTTAAAGCATTTTCCAATTCAAGAATCTTCATCCCTGTAACGGCTGCTTGAATTTCCAGTTGTTTGCGCGCATCCTCGCTGTCCGCTGCGGTCGCTTGGAGGTGTAAGCTCCGCTGCTCTTCGCGCAATCGTTCCAACTCGGCACGCTTCGGGTAGTTATTCACTTGTTTGATGTAGTCGCCTATCTCTAAATCAGATACGTCTTCCTTGCACTCCATCATGGCCAATCCCGAGGCTAATTGCTTTAATGAATCGTCCTGCACATAATGTATAAACCTTCCAGGGTCCTCAGGGTTTCCCTCTGCGTAATAGGCGTACAAGTACGCGGCCAATGCATCGTGTTCGTCCACCTGAAAATGGGCGTTACACTCTTGTTGGACGCGAGTAGCAATGTCTTCGTTGCGCATCATGTAGTAAAGTAGCATTCGCTCTGCCGTAAAGTAAGCGGGTGGCAATGATTTCGCGAGCGTAACTTTGCCATTATTTATACTATTATTCCATGCTGGCTCTACTTTATCCCTTTGCCGATCACTTTTTTGTTGCCTAAAAACACGTTTGGACTCCCATTTTAAATCATTGAGGGAGAGTGAATGCTCTTCCGCCAATTGGCGCTGGTACAGATCCCTTTCGATTGGGCTGTCCAGATCATTAATGATTTCTAGTGCCTTCGCAATAAAGCGGGCTTTGTCTGTCTCATCGTTTATTACGATTTGTCCCCGTAAATGTTTCAATCGAAAAGCAGTTACTGGCATGGCTTGCAGCAAAACCTGCTGCGAAAAGGCATCCGCTCCATGCTGACGAATGTAATCATCCGGGTCTGTGCCCTGTGGCAATGGCGCCACACGTACGGTCAATCCAGCTTGCTGCAAGATGTGAATCGCTTTGCTGGTTGCTTCCTGACCAGCGGCATCACCGTCGTAGCACAGTACAACGGAATCCACATTGCGTCGAATGATACGGGCTTGTTGTTCGGTCAAAGCCGTCCCCAATGTGGCAACACCTGTTGTAAACCCGGCCTGCCATGCTGACACGACGTCAACATACCCTTCAAACAACAATGCCTGCTTCTTCTTTCTTATGTATGGGCGGGCACGGTGCAAATTGAACAGGGTAGCGCTTTTGTTAAACAGTACGCTTTCCGGGCTGTTCAGATACTTCGGCTGTGATTTGGCTTGCGAAGTGTCGAGCATTCTTCCGCCAAATCCAATGACGTTGCCCTGTGAATCATGGATTGGAAACATCACGCGGCCCCGAAAACGGTCAAAAATCTTGCCTCCATCACTCTTGGCTAACAGCCCTGCTTCCACCATCACATCGAGAGAAAAATTTCTTTTCTTCAAAAACTGTGTGAGGAAATCCCAGGAATCCGGGGCAAAGCCAATCTGATATTCGGACACGGTTTTCATGGACATCCCGCGCTGGGTGAGGTACTTCATCGCATCCACCCCATACGGCGTCTCTGTCAGCACGTATTGGTACAGCTTGGACGCGAGCTGATGCGCTTCCTGCATCAGATGCTTCAAACGTTTTTCAGGCGAGTCCTCTTCATGCTTCGACTGGAGCTCGGGCATCGGTATTCCGGCACGATCTGCCAGCTTGTGCAGGGCTTCCGGAAACGTCAGCTGCTCCAGGTTCATTAAAAAGGAAAAGACATCCCCACCTGCTCCACAACCAAAGCAATGATAAAACTGTCGCTCTGCATTCACGTTGAAGGAAGGACTCTTTTCTGAGTGAAACGGGCATAACCCCAGATAGGCACGACCGCTTTTTTTCAGTTGCACGTACTCTCCTACAACATCAATGATGTCGACAGCGGAACGCACTTGATTGACAAACTCATCGGAAGTGTGACCAGCCATCTCTATCCACCTTTTAAGGAGAATCGCAGAATAAGTTATTCGTCAAAATTCGTCAATTTCCTTCTTTGGTTCACACTTCTTTTCTACATTTCTACTTTGCCACATTTCAGCAAGCGGTAAACGCATTCCCATCAGCCTTGGGAGTCTTACTCCATCATCATTTCTACAAAAAACGCCAAAATCCTTCCTTCGACCTATTTCTTGTCTCTTCGCATGTTATTTTTGCGAATGATCTCCAAAATGATGTTGGCTGTTTCCTCTACCGCCTTGTTGGACACATCAATGACAGGACAACCAAGACGTTCGATAATTCGCTTGGAATACGCAAGCTCCTCGGCAATTCGATCCAAATTCGCGTAATTCGCCTGAGCAGTTAGTCCTAGTGCTTTTAACCTCTCTGTACGAATGCCGTTCAACTGCTCCGGATTGATGGTCAGCCCGATACAGCGCTCAGGAGGCAACTCGAACAGCTCCTGTGGCGGGTCTACTTCTGGAACCAGCGGCACGTTTGCTACCTTCAGTCTTTTGTTTGCCAGGTACATGGATAAAGGCGTTTTGGAAGTGCGCGATACTCCGATCAGCACCACGTCTGCTCGCAAAAGTCCACGCGGGTCGCGACCGTCATCGTATTTGACAGCGAATTCGATGGCGTCGACTTTGCGGAAATACTCTTCGTCCAGTCTGCGAACAAGCCCAGGCTTGCCAGTCGGCGGCTCCTGCAGCATGTTTTGAAGCGTATGCATGACTGGCCCCATGACATCGATCGCCGGAATTCCGTATTTTGCAGCCTGCTCGATGATGTAGGCATTCAATTCCGGGATGACGAGGGTGAAGACGATCATCGCTTTGGATTCTCTGGCCGATGCAATGATTTCGTCAATCGATTCTTTATCTTCAATGTAGGGATACTTCTGCACATCAATACTAAATCGGTCAAACTGACTGGCTCCTGCGCGAACAACAAGCTCGGCTGTCTCACCGATGGAGTCTGAGACCACGTAGATGAGTTGTCCTTGTTGGTTTCCTAGCATCGCTTCTCCTCCTACACTTTCGGTTCGCTACCCAACTCCACAAAAGCTTTGGCAATCGTCGTTTTGGTGACACGTCCGGTCAGCTCCATATTCCTCGGATCCTCTGCACTTGGGTGTACGACTGGCAAGGAGTCAATCTGGAAATCGATCAACTTCTTGGCAGCTGAAAAGAGGGTCTCATCTGGCCCACAGGTAATGATGTTGGGCATTCTCGACATGATGATGCTGACGGGTACATCCTCCAGCGTCTTGTTCCCGAGTGAAGCTCGCAGCAAATCCTTGCGTGAGATCACCCCTGCCAAATACCCCTTTTGGTTGACGACGAACAGCGTGCCCACATCCTCCAGGAACAAGGTCACGATCGCATCGTAAGCGGAGGCTGATTCGGAAACAACAATCGGCATCGCTTTATATTCGTTGACGCGAAGCTTGTGAAGACGTTCACTAATAACCGAGCTTGCGGGTCGTCCGGCATAAAAATACCCGACCCTTGGTCTGGCTTCTAAATACCCTGACATGGTAAGGATGGAGAGATCGGGACGCAAGGTTGCACGAGTCAGGTGGAGCCGATCTGCAATCTGCTCTCCCGTAATCGGTCCATCATCCTTCACTATTTGTAAGATCTGCTCTTGTCGCTTGGTAAGCTCGATGGTTAATCACCCCGGTTCTATCCTGTTACCTTCTCCTAGTATTACTCTATTCGTGCAGATTTTCCTTCTTTCACAGCAAAAACGGTCAAGACCATTTTGGCTGATCGCAAGCGATGTCTATATTTAATGAAAAACGTCGAGACGTTTTTCACAAAAAGCTGCCCCCGCTCGAAATTTGGCGGAGGCAGGTCTGTTCAATTAGGCAAAAACGAGTTTGGCGAAATCCGCGTAACCGAAAATCAGGCGGGACAGTCTCAGCAGCAAGCCGAGTCTGTTGGCACGTACAGCCGGGTCCTCAGCCATGACCATGACTTGGTCGAAGAAGGATTTGATCGGTTCTTTGAGCGTTGCCAGCGATGCAAGCACCTTCTCCTGATCATCCAAGCTTTCTATTTCTTTACTAACGGATTGGTAGGCGGTATACAGATCGCGCTCGACCTGTTCTGCGAACAATGACTCGTTCACATCGTCAGCTGTCGCTTTTTGCGCGAGGTTGTTGACGCGGTTAAACTGTTCGACGATGAGTTTGTACTCCTCATCAGAAGCAACAGCAGCCATGAGCGCTTTCGCTTTGGCCAAAACAGCTGGTACCAAAGAGACATTAGCAGAGAGGACCGCATCTATAACGTCATAGCGAATGCCGTTCTCCTGCAGGACATTTTTCAGGCGCAGTGCAAAGAAGTCGATCAGATCTTTCTTTACCTCGTCTGCCGTGCGCTTGTTGACACCTTGTTCAGCATAAGCGGAAAGAGCAGCGTCCCAGAGCTGTTCAAGGGATAGTGTCCAGTTGCGTTCGATCAGAATCGAGACGATACCTGCGGCCATGCGACGGAGTCCGTAAGGGTCCTGGGAGCCTGTTGGGACAATGCCAATCGCAAAGCAACCCACAATCGTATCCAGTTTATCTGCCATGCTGACGATAGCACCTTGGGTGGAACCTGGCATCTGGTCACCGGCAAAGCGAGGCAGATAGTGTTCAAACACACCGCGTGCCACTACATCGCTTTCTTTTGCCTTGCGCGCGTAATCCTCACCCATGATGCCTTGCAGTTCAGGGAATTCGCCCACCATATTCGTCACCAGGTCAAACTTGGCGATTTCGGCGATGCGATCGACCTGTTGGGCTTCCGCCTGGCTGATGGCAAGCTTGTCGGCGATTTGAGCGGCTGTCTTGCGGACACGGCGCACTTTGTCTCCGATCGTGCCCAGCTCTTCATGGAACACGATGGATTCCAGTCGCTTGGTGCAGCTCTCAATCGACAGCTTCTGGTCTTCTTCATAGAAGAAGCGGGCATCGGAGAGGCGTGCACGAAGCACCTTCTCATTCCCTTTCGCTACGTTTTCCAGTGCACGGCTGTCTCCGTTGCGCACAGTCACAAAATGATTGAGCAACTGCCCCTCGGCGTTTTCCACCGGGAAGTAGCGCTGGTGCTCACGCATCGAGGTAACGAGCACCTCACGCGGGATAGACAGGAATTCTTCCTCAAAGGTACCGAACAAGGCTGTCGGGTATTCTACGAGATGCACCACCTCGTCCAGAAGTCCTTCGTCCATCGGAATTTTCCAGCCCTGCTCCTGCTCCATGCGGCGAATCTGCTCGACGATGGTAGCGCGGCGCTCCTCCGGATTGACGACAACATACTGTTCCGCCAGCTTGCTTACGTACTCGTCAGGCGAGCCCAGCTCCACTTCTTTCCCCAGAAAACGATGTCCGCGCGTGATGCGTCCAGCATGTACACCCGCGATTTCCAGATCAATCAGCTCTTCTCCGAACAACGCGACCATCCAGCGGATCGGGCGCAGGTATTTCAGTTCATTGGCACCCCAGCGCATATTTTTCGGGAAGCTCATGCCCGCGATTACATCGCTCAGCTGTGGCAAAAGGTCCTTGGTTTCTTTTCCTGCTTCAGACTTACGCGCATGGATGTACTCCACACCGTTCACTTCTTTAAAATACAGCTGGTCGACCTCTACTGCGTTGCTGCGAGCGAAGCCTTGAGCTGCCTTGGACCAGTTGCCAGCTTCATCCTGAGCAATTTTGCGAGCAGGCCCTTTTGCTTCATCATTGCGATCCGGCTGTTTTTCAGCAAGTCCGCTGACCAGTACAGCGAATCGGCGAGGTGTTTCATAAGACGTGATCTGGTCAAATGGCAAACGCTCCTGAGCTAGCCATTTTTCCACTTTTTCTTTAAACTGAGCTGCCGCCTGAGCAACAAAGCGAGCCGGCATTTCTTCCAAACCAATCTCCAACAGCAAATCGCGCTTACTCATGCGAACCCTCTCCTTTCGCCTTTCCTTTTTCCAGCAGTGGGAAGCCAAGTCGCTCACGCTCTGCGTAATAGGTCTGAGCGACTTCGCGGGACAGGTTGCGGACGCGGGCAATATATCCTGTACGCTCAGTTACACTGATCGCACCGCGGGCATCCAGCAGATTAAAGGTATGGGAGCATTTCAGCACATAATCATAAGCCGGGTATACAAGACGCTCTTTCATCAGGCGCTTCGCTTCGGCCTCATACGTATTGTAAAGCTGGAACAGCATGTCCACATCCGAGAGCTCGAACGTGTATTTGGAGTGCTCGTACTCCGGCTGCAGGAAGACGTCACCATAGGTATAGCCGTTCACCCATTCCAGTTCAAACACATTTTCCTTCTCCTGAATGTAGGAAGCGAGACGCTCCAGTCCGTACGTCAGTTCGACTGCTACGGGCTTGCACTCCAGACCCCCTACCTGCTGGAAGTACGTAAATTGGGTAATCTCCATCCCATCGAGCCATACCTCCCAGCCGAGTCCCCAAGCACCAAGACCAGGATGCTCCCAGTTGTCTTCCACAAATCGAATGTCATGCTCAAGCGGATCAATGCCGAGCTCACGCAAGCTCTCCAGATAGAGCTCCTGGATGTTGTCCGGTGACGGCTTCATGATGACCTGAAACTGGTGATGCTGGTAAAGACGGTTCGGGTTTTCTCCGTAGCGACCATCCGCAGGTCGACGGGAAGGCTCCACATACGCCACATTCCAAGGCTCAGGCCCGATCGAACGAAGGAATGTCATCGGGTTCAGTGTACCCGCACCTTTTTCTACGTCATACGGCTGCACGATCAGGCAATTTTGCTTGGCCCAAAAGTTTTGCAGGGTCAAAATGATGTCTTGAAACGTCATTTTCATGCTCTTTCCTCCTCAATATTAGAAAACTTGGCTACGGCCAAGCTTTTGGCGGAGCCTTAGTTGCACTTATACTATCTTCCGCTAATCTTTTTAGCGCTTTAGCGCACTTAAACTTTCCGATAGTAAAATAAAACCTCTCGCCGCCTACACCGTCTGTACAAGACCGTGTAGGGACGAGAGGATTCTCGCGGTTCCACCCTACTTGACGAAGCTTCTAGCCTCGCCCACTTTCCTAAAAATTGCTCCGGAACGCCCTTCATCTGCATGGTGACCGGGCTCTCACTCTTCCCGATTCGCTTTTCACAACCAGTGGCCGACTACTCTTTTCCTTCATGGCAATATCGATGATCCAATTTGGTACTTATCATAACGGAAAGAATTCCATCTGTCAATTAATCGCTATTAGGCATCTGCATGCGTTCCAGCTGTTCCAGAAACGAGCGACTTTTCAGGCGGAGATCGAGATGTTCGTCCATAAAGCTGCGCAAAATATGCTTCATCTGGCTGCGTGTCGCGGGCTTTACCTCGATTTCTCCCAGTCGCTCCAAATCAAAGACCTGGAACAGCCGCAATAGCTTCCAGGTAGAAGGAGTAACCGCTCGCGCATACGGATCAGATGGCGAGCACACCGGACACAACAAGCCGCCTTGGGTAATGCTGATCGTATACGGTTCCCTTTGTTCACCGCAATTCGTGCAATAGGAAAGCTGCGGAGATATCCCTGCCACCTGAAGCATTTTTGTTTCAAAAATGCGACAGAGAATCTCCGCATCCCGCCCTTCGTCGAGATAACGAAAGGTATGAAGCAACAATTGAAATAAAAAGGGATTTGCTTCACGTTCGTGTGTCAACCGGTCCAACAGTTCCGCTATGTATGCGGCATACGCCGTCTCATTCAGGCTCTGCCGAAGGTCACGAAACGAGTCCACGATATCTCCTTGTGAGAGATCAGGCATTCCTGCACCTGGTCCAGCCTTGCACAAGTAATAGCCGTGAGTAAATAGCTGGGAGACGGCGGCCAGGCGGCTCTTCGCCTTTTTGGCTCCGCGCACCATGATGGCCAGTTTGCCGTGCTCCCGGGTAAACAATGTTACAACCTTGCTAGACTCTCCGTAGTCTACACTGCGGATCACAATGCCTTCCCACTTTACAAGCATGCCTGCGACTCACCCAATTCGTTCTGGGCGAAATCAAACGCGTCCTCCTCATCTGGACTAGCTGTTTGATGGTGATCACGGTACAGAAGGTAAGCCTGGATATCACCGGTTGAAGCGAAAACTCTCCAAGAAAAGTCACGAAGCATGGAGCATCATCCTTTCCCGTTTCGGCTAAGATCCACTTCCTTCTTAGAATCACCTATGCCCGTTATTCTATCCGTTGGAAAAATTTCACCTTTAGCAAGGTCTTTTATTCTTCGTTGTAAAAACCAAAGTTGCGCAGCATCCGCTCTTGATTGCGCCAGTCTTTCTTCACCTTGATCCACACTTCCAAGAAGACCTTGTCGCCCATCAATCGCTCAATGTCATGGCGAGCACGGCGACCGATCTCCTTGAGCATCTGGCCCTTCTCTCCGATCAGAATTCCTTTTTGCGAATCCCGCTCTACATAGATGGCGGCGTAGATATACAGAGTCTTGCCATTTTCTCCACGCTTCATCTCTTCTACGACGACCGCAATCGAGTGAGGGACCTCTTCTCTCGTCAGATGAAGAACCTTCTCCCGGATGAGCTCGGCCACGACGAAGCGCTCTGGGTGGTCTGTGACCTGATCGGCAGGGTAGTACATCGGACCTTCCTGCATCTCATCAAAGATCGCTTCAGACAGGGAGCTGGTGTTGTTCCCTTCCAGGGCGGAAATCGGGATGATCTGTTTGAAATCATGCAACTGGCGATAGTCGTCGATGATCGGGAGCAAAGCTTCCGGATGCACCTTGTCAATTTTATTGATGATCAAGAATACAGGCGTCTTCACTTGCTTGAGACGCTCGATGATGTATTCATCGCCTGCTCCCCGTTTTTCTGTAGCGTCCACAACAAACAAGACCAGATCTACTTCGTTCAAGGTGTTCTCCGCTACAGAGACCATGTAGTCCCCGAGCTTGGATTTCGGCTTGTGGATACCTGGGGTATCGATAAAGACCACTTGGCCCTTTTCGGTGGTATGGACAGCCGTAATTTTGTTGCGAGTGGTTTGCGGCTTGTTGGACATGATCGCAATTTTTTGACCGACCATGTGATTGATCAAGGTTGACTTGCCTACATTCGGCCTTCCCACAATAGTGACGAAGCCAGATTTAAATGATTGTTTTGTCTTGCGGTTATCCACGTAAATCCTCCTTGGTGAAAGCCCCTGGCAGCAGGGCAGATACAGTCGTTTCCGTGACTTCTCCGTTCAAATTCGTTAAAAATACTGGCATTTGCGGCGGACAAAGCTCTGCCATCACCTGGCGGCACGCTCCGCAGGGAGAGACCGGTCCCGGCGTATCGGCTGCTACAGCCAATGCAGTAAAGTCACGCTCTCCTTCTGAATACGCTTTGAAAAGTGCTGTTCGCTCTGCACAATTGCACAGAGAGTATGCAGCGTTTTCGATATTGCCCCCCAGATAGACCTTCCCCTCTCCTGTCAGCAAGGCTGCACCAACAGGAAACTGGGAGTAAGGAACATACGCCAATCCTCTAGCTTCCAGCGCTTTTGCCATCAAAGCTTGTTTATCCATTCTCATCATTCCTCATCGATAGAGTATATATGAACAAGTCTTTCAAAAGACACCAAGAAACCAGACATCTGCCTGAAGGTGCAGTTCGTCCGGTACTCTTGAGTGTTTCTAACCCCAAATCTTGTGGAACAAAGGAGGGCCAAAGACAGCGATTCCAATCAGGACGGCCAAACAGGCAGCCACCAAAACGGCGCCAGCGGCTGCATCCTTGGCAATTTTCGCTTTGGCATGCCAATCTGGGGAGGCGATGTCCACAGCAGCTTCGATCGCCGTATTGACTATCTCCAGCGCAAACACAAGTGCTATCGCAAAAAAGACTAGCAAAGTATCGTTGCGAGAAATATCCAGCCACCAGGATGCGACTAGAGCAAGAACGGCTGCGACTAGGTGGATCTGCATGTTTCGCTGAGTCTTTACCGTATAGGCTATTCCCTCTATCGCGCAGGAAAAACTGCGCACAAAGCGATGCCATTCCTTCACAGCAATCCCTACCTCGTCAAGCCAATTTCCTGCAAGACCTCTTCTTGACGAGAAAACATTTCCTTTTCCTCTGCCTCAGTGCCATGATCGTAGCCCAACAGGTGCAAGAATCCATGAACGGCGAGAAAGCCTAATTCGCGTTCAAAGGAATGTCCGTAGTCCTCAGCCTGTTCCTTGGTTTTGGGCAAGGAAATGATGATATCGCCAAGCATATTCGGATAGTCGTCGATCTCATCTTCGTCGATGAAGATCTCCATCTCCCCTTCACCTTCTTCATTCATGGCAAAGGACAAGACATCTGTGGGGCGATCGACACCGCGATAATCACGATTCAGCTCGTGAATCCGCTCGTTATTCACCAGGGTAACGACAACCTCGCCGGTTACTTCTTCACGTTTAGCGGCTGCCTGCAAGCATTGAATAATCAATTCCTGCAAACGCTCTTCAATGGGTTCGATCTCTTCGTGCAAAATTTCTACAGATAGCACAGTAGTAAAATCTCCTTTTTCTTCCACCATTCATTTATCGGTTATTCTGATCCGCTTCTTCCTTGGCATAAGCTTCAATGATCTTCTGTACCAGGCTGTGACGGACAACGTCTCCCTCCTGGAATCGGATAAAAGCGACGTCACGAATTGGATTCAATATACGTTCAGCTTCCCGAAGACCCGATTTTTTTCCTTTTGGAAGGTCAATCTGGGTCACGTCCCCTGTCACCACCATTTTGGAACCAAATCCAAGGCGGGTCAGAAACATCTTCATTTGTTCAGGCGTAGTATTTTGAGCCTCGTCCAAAATGACAAAGGAATCTTCCAGCGTACGGCCGCGCATGTAAGCGAGTGGAGCTACCTCAATCAAGCCTCTCTCCATCATTTTGGCGACTTGTTCGGTGCCGAGCATATCGTACAGGGCATCATAGAGCGGGCGCAGATACGGATCTACTTTCTCCTGCAAATCTCCGGGCAAGAATCCCAGGCTCTCACCAGCTTCTACGGCCGGCCTGGTCAAGACAATCCGCTTGACTCGTCCACTTTTCAAGGCGTTGACTGCCATGACGACAGCCAGGTATGTTTTTCCCGTACCAGCAGGACCAATTCCAAATGCAATATCATGTCGCTTGATCGCAGACAGATAATGCCGCTGTCCCAGTGTCTTTGCCCGAATCAGCTTGCCGCGTTGGGTACGGGCTACTTCTTCGTCATACACATCGAGCAGTTGCGCTCCCTCACCACGCTCGATCAGCATCATCGCATAGGAAATGTCTCTCTCGGACAGGGCGATACCCCGGCGAATCAACTGCAGGAGGATACCAAACAACTCTGTCAGCTTATCCACTTCCGCCTTATCACCGGTAATCACCAGCTCTCCTTCTCTGGTCATGACCTTGGCGGAGCTTTTCTCCTCGATCAGCTTTAGATACGCGTCGTGCGGTCCAAACAACAGCAAGGCTTCAGATGCGTCTGAAAACGGGATTTTTACCTCATCTTGTACGTGCAACTTAGCTTCCATCTCCTCGGAACGGTTATCATTATTACCTCACGAATTGCTGTTTACTTCCGGTGTCTGGGGAACGCCCACGATCGGTTGTTCAACACCGATGTCTTCGATGACTGAAAAATGAATGCTTACGTAAACTTTACCATTCTCTGATGTAGCGTGCAAAACTTTTTCCTGTTGAATGGAAGCATCCTTGCCTGCCTTACGCAGGATATCCTCACGAGCAAATCGAATAGCCAACGCTTTTGCTTCCTCGACTTTCAACTCTTTTTGGGTCTGTACAATCTCTTCGTGCGTCACCCTTTTCCAGCCAACCGGCGATGTATACCCTGCATAGCCAGGCATGAATCGCTTTTCCTTGCTTTCATATTGGCTAAATGGCAGCTTCTCGAACGGCCATACCTGCACCGCGTACGGACCAATCACCAGATATTGCTGATCCTGTTTTTCTCCGGTCAAACGCGTGTGGCTCTGTTTGAGAGGTACCGAAGCATTGCTGATATACCAGACTTCACCTCGGATTGTCCCTTTTGCAGAAACGGCCTTTTGGCGCTCGTCGTTCCCAATAATACCGGAGATGAGCACTTGTCCTTTTTCAACAAATTGGTTTACCGTCACCTGACTGCGGCCGGCTTCAGGCAAAATTGTTTGGATCACCGCACGTTTTTTTGCAACTAAATGACGCGGTCCGGTCACAATCGGTTTGGCAGGCTCGTCTTTTTCCACTACCTGCAGTGTCACCTTGGTTCCTTGGATCTTCACCCCCACCCAAGTCACTTCCGGCAGAAGGCTTGTCAGCTCTCTTTGCAAATGCAGTGGTTCTTTTAGTTTGACCTTCCAAGCCCCTTCTTTAATCCCTATTTGTTCAGCTACCTGCATGACTCTTTCAGGACTCAATTGCTTGGTGCCTTGAACTTCAACGGTCCATATGAAGGATGAGAGCATGTACAATCCGACAAGAAAAAGAAATGCTCCAATCGCCAAGCCAGATCTTCGACGAAGCCTGGCCAACCAAAATGGAAAGCCTTCCCGCTGCTCGACGTGACTGCGACAGCCTGTCTCTCTCATCAAAGGACGCAGCCGAAAATAATCCTTGATCAAAATATCACAACGGCACGCTTCCGTACCTACTCGACGAATATTCCAGATGCGCAGACCTTCACGTACTGCCATGTTGAGGAAGCGTTCAAAACGCTTTCCCCTCACCGTGATCGTGACGTATCCCTCTGTCCACTCCTTCAGTCCATAACGCATACATGAGTCCCACCTTTTTCATGTGTTTGATCCCAATCATGGCTTTTCCAAAAATTTCACGCTTCCAATCCGGCCTTCCAGCAAGACCTCTTCTGGCAGAATCGCCCGAATGACAAGCTGTTCCCCCGATACGATCAGCTGTCCATTGGTCAACAACAAACGGAGCTCTTTTTCACTAAAGTGCAGAACTCCGCGATGATTTTCTATGTACATTTGAAGATGCCCGATCATCGTGATCCGCGGGACTTCCAGAACTACATCTTGTGGCAGGTCCAATACCCCTCCGGCCAGATGGCGCAGACGGCGGCTCCAACGCCTCATGGAAAAGCCCCCTCTCGTACTGGCGCAATGACGCCGAATAGCCATTCACAACCGTTCTTAACCATTTTTATGCGCCCAATCAGCAAGTGATTCATAAGAATTAAGTCTGCTCTGCCCTTCCTTGACTCATTGCCCTTAACCATTCTTTCTTGAACGGAATAAAAAAAAACTTGCAGCTCCTTTTGAGGAAGCGGCAAGCTATGTGTGTTTGTCATTCAAATGTGCGGGAGCAGCAGATTCTTCATACCGAGAAAGCGTCTTCCATTTTTTGATGACGCGTTTCACTTTCTCTGCCGTGCAGCCACACGCTATGGCTGTCTCGTAGATCGACTTTTTTTCAACAATGGCAAGCTGAATCACCTTTTTGCGAAAACGTCCCATTTGATCCACACTTTTCGTATCCACCGCTTAACCATCCTCCTCTGCGATGTTGGAAAAAATTTCAATCCTAAGAGTAGAATAGTAAACCTACTAAAGATAGACAAGTTTATATTTTCGCTATAATTCGACATTTTCAATAAAAGAAAATGCCCCATCCAGTCGTTTTTCGACTCAACGGGACATTCACTTCGTTGTGTAATCGATGAATTACTCGCTTCTCCGCCGGGTATTTGGAGAAGCATATGGAGCTTTCGAGCGGGGTTCCCCAAAGATCAATGCCCACTTCATCCCTTCACGAGGGTCCAGCTGGATCGCAGACTTGGAATTTGGAGCCTCCTCCATTGATCGTCCACTCTCTTCTCGCTCTGAAGTCATTCGCTGCACCACTTCGGAAGGTCGGTCAAGCCTTTCGTATTCCATTCCGACTTGTTCCCGTGAATCAGCCTGCACGGGTTCGTACTTGGAAGAAGCACGAACCGCTTTTCTCTCCTTGGTCTTTTGAGGAGTGGGGAAACCTCCGCTCTCCACAGGAGTAAGCGTTCTTCTCTTCTGCTCCTGTCCTGCCTTTTTCGCAGCCTGACCGAAAATCTTGTATCCGATGTACCCCACGATAAGGAACCAGAACTTGCCGATCAGCGGCCATAGCCAACTTAAGACATCGCCAACCAGGTCGAGGAGCAGAAAAATGAGGTCATCCATGTCAGGTTACCTTAATCCTGGCCGTCTGTGGACTCAGTTTTTTGCTTTTCGCCCGGCAATCCAAACGATTGACGCATTTGTGTATCAGCTGCTATGTTTTGCATATTGTAGTAATCCATAACGCCCAGTTTGCCAGATTTCAGTGCTTCTGCGAGTGCAAGTGGAACCTGCGCTTCTGCTTCCACAACCTTCGCTTTCATCTCTTGTACGCGAGCAATCATCTCTTGCTCTGTCGCTACCGCCATTGCACGACGCTCTTCTGCTTTTGCCTGGGCAATCTGTTTGTCTGCTTCGGCTTGGTCGGTCTGAAGCTCAGCACCGATGTTTTTGCCTACATCTACGTCCGCAATATCAATCGAGAGAATTTCGAAGGCAGTACCAGCATCAAGACCTTTGTTCAATACTGTTTTAGAAATCATATCGGGATTTTCCAAAACCGCTTTGTGACTATCCGAAGAACCGATCGTCGAGACGATTCCCTCACCTACACGAGCAATGATGGTTTCTTCACCAGCACCCCCGACCAGACGGTCAATATTGGCACGCACGGTCACTTTCGCTCTTGTGCGCAATTCGATACCGTCTTTCGCCATGGCTGCGACGATTGGGGTTTCAATCACTTTCGGGTTAACGCTCATCTGTACTGCTTCCAGCACGTCACGTCCAGCCAGGTCGATCGCTGCTGCACGTTCAAAGCCCAATGGAATATCTGCACGCTGTGCCGCAACCAGCGCGTCGACGACTCGGTCTACGTTACCGCCTGCTAGATAATGGCTTTCCAGTTGGTTCGTATCGAGCTCCAAGCCCGCTTTACGCGCTTTGATCAACGGATTCACGATCCGGGACGGTACAACACGACGCAGGCGCATCGCCACGAGGGTAATGATCCCGATCCGCACACCCGAAGCGAGTGCCGAAATCCAGAGCATGACTGGAACAAACGAAAAAAATATGGAAAGTACGACGATCGCTACCGCGACCATAAATATGAGGGGAATCAATCCGCCGTCTAACATGAGCATCTACTCCTTCTGTTCTTCTTCCTGCACTACAACGCGAGTGCCTTCTACCTGTACTACCACTATTTGTACACCGGCCTGAATAAATCCTCCTGCGGAAACAGCATCGACTCGCATTCCCTCGATCTTGGCAACACCCGCCGGGCGGAACGGTGTAAGCGCAATTCCTTTTTTACCTACAAGATTACGTTGGTCTTTGGGAGCTACGTATCCTTGTTCGTTGCGCTGTTCATCACTCAGGATAAAACGGTTTATCAGGCCTTTAAACCCGTATTTCTTGATCAGGATAAAGGTAATGACCGCCGTAATCAGTACGGCAATTCCCAAGGAGGCCAGTCCTTGCTCTGTATCGTAGGCGGCCATGACGAGACCACTTACTATACTGATAAAGCCTATCGCGCCAACGATTCCTCCGGGAAGGAAAATTTCGAGGATCATGAGCAAAATACCGAAAAGAAACAATCCGATGTGCAGCCAGTTGGCAAAGCCTGCCACGTAATGTCCGAAGAAATAAAGACTGAAAGCAAAGATCGAAATCGTCCCTGCTACACCAAAGCCTGGTGCAAACAGTTCGACTACGATTCCCCCCAACCCGATGATCAAAAGCATGCTCATCACAACCGGACTGGTTACCCAACGAGCGATATTTTCTCCGATCGTCGGTTCAATCGTCTGCATCGTGTCTGCAAAGATGCCATATTGTTTGAGCAGCTCATCTTTACCGCTCACCAAGCGGTCGGCATACCCAACCTCCTTCGCTCGCTCTGCATCGAGAGACAGGACTGTTCCCTTTGGCTTCAAACCAGGAAACTCCGTGTCTATTTCCACCATTGCACGAGCGACATCAGGGTTTCGATCATTCAGCTTCGCAGCCGCCTTCATCTGGTTTGACCACCCTGAGATCAATTTGATTTCTGCAGCATTTCCTGCCATGTCGATAGGAGTAGCTGCTCCCATGCTGCTACCAGGAGTCATCACGATCTCATTCGCATTCAATGCGATATAAGTACCTGCTGAAAACGCCTGATTGTCAATATAAGCAACTACGTGTATCGGCGATTGGCGAATGAGCTCACCAATGGCTCCAGCAGCATCAATCTTCCCGCCCGGTGTATTGATATCCAGAATAATCAGATCAGCTTGCTGTGCTTCTGCCTCTGTGAATGCTCTGCGTAAAAAGCTCTCAAGACCCTGTTCGATTTCCTTCTCGACAGGGATCCAGACCGCTTTTTGGTAGGTCTGAGCCGTCGTTACCGGGGAAAATAGCAGAAGTATCATCGATGCAAGCAGACAAAGAAGCGACACTAGCAAGCGCACGCGACTCATCGCTGAGCGGGTTGCACTCATCCCATAAACCTCCTTTCCACTATCAGCTTCCCACGAATGGTTACTATGGTATACGGAGAAGTTCGACATTCGTTTCATTTTTTTGCCGGAAGTACCAGGAAAAATGGAATCGTAGAATACAAAGAAAAACTCAACCGATATCCGGCTGAGTTTTTCTGCGTATCTATATGAGGGTGTTACTCATTTAATTAGGTAATTCCTCAGATACAATCTTCTGCACGAGGTTCCCGTCTGCTCTGCCTTTTACTTTGGGCATGATTGCACCCATCACTTTGCCCATCTCTTTCTTAGAGCTGGCATGGGTAGAGGCAATCGCTTCACGAACGATTTCACGAATCTCATCTTCGCTAAGCTGAACGGGTAAGTAAGCGGAGAGCACATCGATCTCTTCGCGCGCTTTCGAGGCAAGTTCCTCACGGGCTGCCTTCTCAAATTCGTGGAGGGATTCACGGCGTTGTTTTAACTCACGAGTCAAGATGGTCAGCACTTCATCGTCAGACAAAGTTCTGCCTTTGTTTATCTCTTCGTTCTTTAACGCGGCTTTCACCATGCGAATAACAGAGAGTTTTAGAGCAGCTCTGTCTTTCATTGCTTGCTTCATATCTTGATCGAGTCGCTCCATTACACTCATGATGGGCCCTCCGTCAATTAAAACTTGCGCTTGCGAGCAGCTTCGGATTTTTTCTTGCGTTTAATGCTAGGCTTCTCAAAGTGACGACGTTTACGCAGTTCTGCCATCACCCCAGATTTTGCGCTTTCACGCTTAAAGCGGCGAAGTGCGCTATCCAAAGACTCGTTTTTCTTGACTCGAATTTCTGCCATTTGTCTTCCCTCCCTCCGCTAAAACCGTGGGACGCCTGAATCGAATCGAACGAACAGACTGTCACACTTCATTATAGGATATCTGACCAAAGAAGGTCAACCTTTAGTTCATTTTATTCTTGAAATCCCGCCAAAAAATGATAGTGAATATGGAACACTTCCTGACCGCCTTCTTTTCCGCAATTGTTCACGAGGCGGAATCCCTTCAATTCCAGTTTTTGTGCCAGCTTTTGGGCAACCTGATGGATATGGCCGATCAACGGCAGATCCTCATCTGTCACGTCCATCAGAGTAGGAATCGGTTTGCGCGGAATGATCAACAGATGGACGGGAGCCTTTGGCGAAATATCGTGAATGACGATAACCTGATCGTCCTCATACTCTACACGTGCCGGAATTTCTTTTTCCATGATCCGGGTAAAAATACTTTTTTCCATGACTGAAAAACTCCTTTCGAACATTCATCCGCTATGCGATCTGCTCGTATGTATAAATTGATAATAGTACCATGATAGCGAACCAAGCATAGCGAATCAATCCCCGCGTCCGGCATTTTTTCCTTGCGACATCGAGTAGTGCGTGATAGCATGACCTCGAGGTTTGGACCGAACATCATCCCCAATTCCCGTAAAAGACCAACGGATATCACGATAAAGGAGTTTGTGGACATGAAACCAATCGCACTGCAACAAGCCGCCATTCATGCGGAAGGACTGCTGCTCAAGGGAAATCCGGAGTCGGCGATCACCTCCGTACATTTTGATACCCGCCAGCTGGCACCCGGCGCTTTGTTTGTTGCGATCCAGAGCGGCGCCAGAGACGGGCACGATTTTCTCTTGCAGGCAGTGGAAAAAGGAGCAGCGGCAGCGTTGATCTCTGATCAAGATAAAATACCGTCGCAACTACCAGAGGATTTTGCGCTTATTCTCGTCAACGACACCTTGCGGGCATTTCAGAAGTTGGCTGCTGCCTATCGAAAAGATTTCTCCGCCACGCACATCGCCATCACGGGAAGCATCGGCAAAACCACGACCAAAGACATCGTGGCGCACATCCTGGAGAGTCAATATTCCATCTATAAAACGTACAAAAATCATAACAACCACATTGGCGTTCCTTATTCTTTGCTGCAGGTCGAACCCGAGCATCAAGCAGTCGTGCTGGAGCTGGGGATGAACCATGCTGGAGAAATTGACCTGCTCGCTTCACTAGTAAAGCCGGAAATCAGCGTCATTACGTACATAGGCGAATCGCACATCGAGTTTTTTGGCACGAAAGAGAAGATTGCCCTAGCTAAAGCCGAGCTTCTTCCCCATACGGCTTCAGATGGCCTGGTGCTATTGAACGGCGACTCGGAGTATTTGCACAAGGTTTCCCACTTGTATGCAGGCGAGATTCTGTACTACTCCGTCACTCAGGAAGCAGATATTTGGGCTGACCAGATAGAACCATTCGAAGACGGGATGCGTTTTGAGGTATGCTTTGCGTCTGGCGAGCATTTTCCTGCTTTTCTGCCGCTCTTTGGCAAGCACAGTGTCCTGAACGCCTTGCCTGCGGTTGCGATTGCCAAAAGACTCGGAATGACGAATGACCAGATCGTTGAGGCCCTTGCTTCTGTAAAGCTGTCAGCCATGCGCTTTGAAAAAATACAGTCTGCCCACGGTGCGCTCTATGTGAGCGATGCGTACAACGCCAGTCCGACATCGATGGAGGCGGCGATCGGTACGTTTGCTGAACTCTTTCCCGAACGCAAAAAAGTGCTGGTCTTAGGAGACATGTTCGAGTTGGGACTGGAGAGCGACGATTTGCACAGACAGGTAGGAGCGTATGCGAATCAGCTGCGCGAGCATTTCGAGCTGCTCGTGACGATCGGCGATCACTCCCGATTTATTTCAGAAACGTACGACGGGGAAAAGCTTCATTTTGCGACCAAAGCGGAAGCCACACAGGCATTGCTTCCCCTGCGTGATGCAAAGCACGCTTTTCTGCTCAAGGCCTCTCGCGGTATGGAGCTGTGGACGATCCTACCAGATCTGGAACACGCATAAGCATACAAAGCGGTCAGACCCACTTTCATTTCATGTAAAGATATCGAACTGTTTTTCACAGAAAAAAGCCGCTTCCCATGATCGGAGAAGCGGCTTTTTCTATTATACATAGGAACGTTAATCCAGTGACTCAGCATCGACCACGTTGCGCTGCTTGTCAGCGTGGCGCTCAAGGGCAAGCTGAACCAGTCGGTCAATCAACTCGCTGTAGCTGATGCCGGCAGCCTGGAACAACATCGGATACATGCTGTATGGTGTAAATCCTGGCATTGTGTTCACTTCATTAATGTACAGCTTATCGTGTTCTTCATCCCAGAAGAAGTCAACCCGCGACAACCCGGAACCGTCCAAAGCCTGAAACGCTTTTTTGGCAATTTCGGCGATTTGCTCTGACACATGCTGTGGCACCTTCGCCGGAATCGACAACTCTGTCCCCGCACCTTTGTACTTGGCTTCGTAGTCGTAGAATTCCTTGGCTGCCACAATCTCACCGACTACCGATGTGATGGTCTCTTCATTGCCCAACACACCAATTTCCAGTTCCCTTGCTTTGACAAATTGCTCAACAATCATTCTCCGGTCAAATTTGGCTGCAATATTCAGCGCCTCTTCAAGCTCGGATCGATTTTTTGCCTTGCTGATCCCGACGCTAGAACCCATATTTACGGGCTTGACGAAGCAGGGGTATCCTAGCTCCTGCTCGATTCGGTCCATCGTTGCATCGCGGTTCTTTTCCCACTGTGAGCGCAGCAGCCCCACATAGCGGACCTGAGGCAATCCCGCTTGGGCAAAGACCGTCTTCATCATCCATTTATCCATCCCGACAGCAGATGCCATTACGCCTGTCCCTACATAGGGGAGATTGGACAGCTCCAGCAATCCCTGAATGGTTCCGTCTTCACCATTTGGACCGTGGACGACCGGAAAGAATACATCCACTTGCTGTCCAATCGAGAAAGGAGAGGCTGCCCGCGACGAACGGACAAGTCCTGTGCTCATCTGTTCAGCATCGTTCTCCCCGTTCGTCAACCGCAGGGAAGCAATGGATTCAGGCAGCAAGCCACTCATGGCATCTCCCTTGATCCAGGCACCATCCAACGATACATAGATTGGTGTAATGTCGTATTTATCCATGTCCACCGCTTTCATGATGGACAAGGCTGTGCGCAGTGAAACCTCGTGTTCCGAGGATTTTCCTCCGTAGATAATACCGAGACGAATTTTCTCTCTACCCATTTTGTTTTGCCCCTTTCCTCTCTGTGCTGTCAGAGAGCCTAACCCGTATCGTTCTTTATCATTCTATGCAATAACCCAGCAACTGGCTCTATGCCTGGTTGAATCCACATTTCAGCATACACAAACCATTCTGTAAATACAAGGTACACAAGAATCACGACTTCGCTGACCTTGGCATATCCTGCCATTAAATCTTTCCTTCATGGAGGGAATTCCATGAGAGACTATCTGCTGTTTTGTACGTATTGCTCTACCTATACTCTCCTGCATGGCTTTGATAAGGAAAGCGGAGAATTTCAGGGTGAGTATTCCTTGCTGCATAACCATTATACGGGAAACAGCATCGTCCTCAACAAATTTTTGTTATCTCACCTCGGTCACAGCATCCGCTCCATCCCCTCCCAGACCGATGAGTACAGGGAGATCATTTGTACCGCGGAACACTTTCTGGAAGACGACATCGACAAGTACGTGGAAGAGAGCAAAGCCAGACAAAAGTATCAGGAACGCGACCGAAAAAGTGAAAGAGAGATTGGCCAAATACAGGTGTACTTGATCGAGCATCTACTCTCCCACGAGCTGTATACCTTGTCTCAGATGCATGCCTCCACGCCGGCAGAGAGCCAGGTTTTTCTCGGTCAGGAGTTGGGATTCAAAAAGGCACTGGAACTCGTTCGTCGCGTCATGAGTGACAAGCAGTTCAGTGCAGGTAGCTAATTGTACGAAAGCAAGAGAGGGACGATCCCGCTGTGTACGCAGCCTGCAGGATTGCCCCTTCTTCATGTATGGAGCGCTTGTCCACTGAAAGACTAGCGCCGGTTTCTCACTTCAAAAATAGCGAACTTCAAGTAGTGTCCTTCATCAGCCCCACTGATTTGCGGATGATCTTTGCCAGCGCCGCGCCATTCGATCAGGCGGAGGATCTTTTTCGCATCTACCGCCGCCTCCTGGATCGTCTCCAGGAACAGATCAGGCGACATGTGGTACGAGCAGGATGCTGTAACTAAATAGCCTCCTGACCGGACAAGCTTCATGCCGTTCAGATTAATATCCTTGTAGCCTCTGCATGCCCCTTTGACTGCGCCGCGAGATTTGGCAAATGCCGGAGGATCCAGAATGACGACATCCCAGGATCGTTCAGCCTCCACCTGTTCACGCAAATAATCGAAAGCGTTGGCTACCACAAAATCGACGCGATGCAAAAAACCGTTCAAGGTAATGTTGCGCTTGGCGGTTTCAATCGCATGTTCAGATATATCCAATGCTGTGACCTTTTTGGCTCCGTGCTTGCAGGCGTTTAAAGTAAACGAGCCCGTATGCGTAAAGCACTCCAGCACTTCGGCACCGTCCCAAAATGGATTTTTGATTACTTTTCCTCGTTTGTCTACAGGCACGAGTTTATTTTCATTCTCGACCTCCACTGTTTGCAGGGTAATCCCGTGCTTTTCCCCCCAGCCCTTCATCAACGGCTGGATCGAAGCGCGATTTTCCCGCTGATCGTAGAAAAAGCCTGTTTTTTGTCCTTCGATGATGTCCACGATGTACTTCAATCCGTTTTCCTCAATCGTCACTTCTCGCGGACATTCTCCGTAAAGTACTCCCTTGCCT
This sequence comes from Brevibacillus sp. AY1, assembly GCF_029870785.1. Lineage (NCBI taxonomy): Bacteria > Bacillati > Bacillota > Bacilli > Caryophanales > Paenibacillaceae > Brevibacillus > Brevibacillus sp. AY1. Next base: position 159,399 of record NZ_JAFLPN010000001.1, on the reverse strand, counting down.
TGCTCAAGCCCTTCCAGTTGGCGTACAGGCACATCATTGCGCAAATAAATGCCCTGTGGGGAAAACACCTCGACCAGCGCATCACGAATCCAGTCCAGACGCTGTTCCATACCAAGTGAAAGCACTTGAGTAACCAAGATGTCGTTGTAGCGATCCACGATCAAACCAGGCAGAAAATCCGCTTCTCCGTAAAGCACCCGGCACGCTTTCGGGTTATCGACAAAACGGGTTCTAAACGCTGCTGCCTCGCGGATTTTACGCAGGAAAAAGTCATAATCTATTTTTTCCTTGGGATCGTAGCTCATGATGCGTACGATCATTTGTGAGGCCGGGTTGATGTAGCCTTGTGCAAGAAAATGCCCCTGATGATTGACGACCTCGACAATCTCTCCAGGTACTGCATCCCCTTCAACCTGGGCGACTTCTGACTGATAAATCCATGGGTGGCCTGCCTCCAGCCTCTTCTTCCGATGCTTATGTAATTGTACTCGTGTCACTATATTGAGTCCTCCTAGTCATGCCTGTCTTCGTACAAGCATAGCGTATAATAGTTTGCTTTATCCCCATCCCCCAGCTTCGTGCACCTCTCGCTGGAAGGAGGAATCCTGTTGTTTTCCATCCTCGCCCCGTTTACGATCGGGCTCAGTTTTTTTCTGTTCGGCATGTTTGCGATGCGTTCAGGCTTTCAAAACCTGGCGGGTAAAAAAATGGAGCAATGGATGTACCGGGTCACTCGCACCCCTGTACACAGCTTCTGGATGGGCTTGATCACGACCTTTATCCTGCAGAGCTCCAGCGCCGTAACCGTGCTGACGATTGGCTTGACGAATGCTGGAATGATTCCTTTTTCCCAAACGGTAGGAATCATTCTCGGAACCAATCTGGGCACTACGGTAACCACTGAGCTGATTGCCCTCAAGCTCGAATCCTTCGCAGTGCCCATGCTGCTCATCGGTGTCGCTCTCTGGCTGATGCCACGACGAACACCACGATGTCTTGGATTGGTTGTCGCCGGATTCGGGTTGATTTTTCTAGGTATCGACACATTAAAAGTGATGGCAGCGCCTTTGGAACAATCTGAGACGTTCCGCTCTCTCTTTTCTGAAAGCCGCCATTCCATCTGGATCGGCCTGATTACCGGCATGGTCTTCACCGCCTTGATTCACAGCGGCTCAGCGACGACTGTCATCACGATGGGGTTGATGAGCCATCAGATGATGTCGATGGAAACGGCCTTGGCTATCGTGCTTGGAGCCAATATTGGAACCTGCTTCACTGCCGTTATTGCCAGCATCGGTACAAATACCGCTTCCAAGCAGGTCGCCTGGTGCCATACCTTGTTCAATGTTGCGGGAGCGCTTGTCTTTTTGCCTTTTCTTTCCCAGCTTGCCCTCGTCAGCGCCTTCCTAACAGATAACGTATCGATGCAGATCGCCCATTCCCAGACGATCTTCAATCTCATCTGCTCCCTTGTCGCCCTGCCTTTTACGGATCAGATTGCCCGATTCATTCAATGGCTGATTCCGGATAAAAAGGTGCGAGGCTAATGGGTTTGATCAAAAGGAAAACGGAATGAGAAATAGGGACGTCACGACACCAGCAACGATCATGGCTACGGTAGAGGCCGCTGTCTGCATCTGGGAAATCCGGTTCAGACTGGCCGTACCGATGGCATGAGCGCTCGTCCCTACTGCGATGCCGATCGCCCTGTCGTCTGTTATTTTCGCCCAGGCTAGCACAGGACGGGCAAAAATGGTTCCGATAAAGCCTGTCAACGCTGTAAACAAAGCTGCCAATGCTGGAATTCCGCCAATGGAGTGAGCCAGCTCCAACGCGATTGGTGTGGTGACGGATTTGCTTAGCATGCTATGGACCATCGTCTTGTCATATCCGAAGCTGGCATGAATGATGAGTACAGAAAGGATGGATACTGCACAGCCTGCTGCTACACCCAACAAGACACCACGCCAGATGTGAGCGAACTCTTTTATCTGTTTCGCCAACGGTACTGCCAACGCAACGGTTGCAGGACCTAGCCAGAATGAAATCCAAGATCCTCCCGCCGAAAAGACCTCCCAGTCGTTGCTCAGCAGCCACCATGCAAACCAGACGAGCACTACAGCTACGATTAACGGCTGAAAACGAGGGTAACGCGCCGCAATCAAGGTTGCCACCACATAGCCTACCACAATTACCAGGATGGCGAAAAGTTCGTTAAGCATCGAATGATCTCCCCTCCTGTGGCAAATTTGGTTTTGCTTGATCCCGCTGATCCTGCTGTCTGTTTACATACCACTGGACGACTCGTCCCGACACGATCATCACCAAAAACGGGCCTACGACAAGCGAGACCAGGATCGGCCACGGATCCTGCGAAATCAGACCCATATAGGAAGCGACACCTGCAATGATCGGGACAAAAAACAGCATCATATGCCGGATCAAAAAGCCGCTCGCTTTCTCCACCCAATCCATTCGAATCCAACCCTTGCATAGGGCAAGTGTGAGCAGCAGCATGCCCAACAGATTTCCTGGCAATGGAATGTGGAGCCATTTGTTCGCCAACGTTCCTGCTCCGTAAAAAACGAGCAGGATCAGTATGCCATTGACGATTTTCATCTCTATTCCCTCTCTCCTCATTACGGTTTTGAATAGGTCTGTCTCTATTTGTCCATAAAGGAAACGGAAGAAGCCCGACCAACTACTGGGTCAGGCTTCCTCTCTTTCTTGCTAATATCCGCTGCCTGTAGGTGCATGACCAGACACAATGGAAATCCCCGAGCTGGTACCGATACGTGTAGCGCCTGCTTCAATCATCGCCAATGCTGTTTCACGGTCACGGACGCCACCGGAAGCTTTGACTCCGAGGCCTTCTCCTACCGCTTTTCGCATCAAAGCAATATCCGCTACAGTAGCTCCACCTGGCCCAAAGCCGGTAGAGGTTTTGACGTAATCCGCACCTGCTTCCACGCACAATTTGCAGGCAATCTCTTTTTCCTCGTCTGTCAAAAGTCCTGTCTCCAGAATCACTTTGAGCAGAACATCGCCAGCTGCCTGTTTGACAGCAGCCACGTCGGAACGCACCAGATCCAGATCTCCGGATTTGAGTGCGCCCACGTTGAGAACCATGTCCACTTCTGTAGCACCATTGGCAATCGCGTCACGAGTTTCAGCTGCCTTTACAGCAGAAGTATTGGCTCCAAGAGGAAAACCGATCACGGTACATACTTTCACATTGGTTCCACTCAAAAGCTTCGCAGAACGTGCCACCCAGTACGGGTTCACGCATACAGAGGCAAAATCGTGCGCTTTGGCTTCTTCACACAGCTTGTCGATCATCGTTTCAGTCGCTTCTGGCTTCAGAAGGGTATGGTCAATATAGGCATTCAACTTCATGATTTACACCTCAATCCCTAAATGTTCAAACGCCAGACGTAAGATGCTGTCGTTGTTCCGGTATCCGCGTTCCTGCTGCAGGGTCCACGCTTCACTGGCTGAATGCCAATGAACATCGTTGATCTCTTCCAGCTGTACGGTGATCTCTGTGTTGTACGCTTCGACCAGATAGTAGTGAACTTCTTTGTTCACGACCTCTCCTGTCGCTGCTTGGGTATATTCGTAGTAGATCGTATCGAGCTTTTCTCCCAGGCGTCCGGCCACTCCGGTCTCTTCCAGCACTTCGCGCAATGCCGTTTCCTGGATGGTCTCGCCCAATTCCTGCTTGCCTTTTGCCAACGTTACCTTGCCATATCGGTCTTCGATCAAGAGAAGCATGTATTCTCCGTCTTGTTGGCGGTAAACGACGCCTCCTGCCGAAATCTCCGTCATATGGCTCGCTCCTTTAAAAGGGGTAACTGCTCCTGCTCCAAAACACGGACGAATGTTCCCTGGCAATATTCGGTTCCAGGCCCATCCAGGCGTACTTTGCAGATTTTCCCGATCATACTTTCGTCTCCTGCAAACACGACATTCAGATAGTTATCCGAATACCCCATCAAGAGCCCGCTGTCCGGTGCATCCTTGAATGGGCGCTCAGGGATCACTTCCAGTACATCGCCGACAAATTGTTGGGAGTAGGCCATTTGCAGCTCTTTGTTCAGTTCCAGCAGTTTCGCCACGCGCTCGTGTTTGATTTCCTCTGGAACTTGATCCGTCATCCGAGCTGCCGGAGTACCCGTGCGCATCGAATAAGGGAATACGTGCATCTCGGCAAAACCGATCTTCTGCATGAAGGCGTAGCCCTCTTCAAACTGCTCTTCAGTCTCTCCCGGGAAGCCTACGATTACATCGGTCGTCAATGCCACACCCGGAAGCGCTTCGCGGACCTTGACCATTTTTTCATAGAATTCAGCCGTCGTGTACTTGCGGCGCATCCGTTTCAGGACTTCATCATGTCCGGCTTGCAGCGGCACATGCAGATGTCGCACAACACGGTCGGAATCATTGATTACCTGAATCACTTCATCCGTGATTTGGCTGGCTTCGATCGAGCTGATCCGGATTCGTTTCAATCCTTCTACCTGATGCAAGTCCAGCAGCAGCTTGGCAAGATTGTAATCCTCCAGGTCTTCCCCGTAGCCGCCTGTATGGATTCCGGTCAGAACGATTTCCAGATAGCCGGCTTCTACCAGCTTTTTGGCTTGCTCTACCACACTCTCCGGTTGGCGGGAGCGCATCAGGCCGCGCGCCCAGGGAATGATGCAGAAGGTGCAGAAGTTGTTGCAGCCCTCTTGAATTTTGAGAGAAGCGCGCGTACGATCTGTAAAATTAGGTACATCCAGCTCCTCGAAATCACGCGCTTTCATGATGTTTCCGACCGCATTGATCGGTGTACGCTCGAGGCGAATTTGATCCACGTATTCAATCAGTTTTTCTCGCCCTTGTGTACCGACAATGATGTCCACGCCTGGAATTTGAGCGATCTCACTCGGAGAGGTCTGCGCATAGCACCCTGTCACGGCTACGATTGCATCTGGATTACGGCGAATCGCACGGCGAATCACTTGGCGGCTTTTTTTATCCCCTGTATTGGTTACGGTACATGTATTGATGACGTAAACATCGGCTTCATCCTGTTCAAAGTCAACACGCTCATAGCCGTCTGCCTTGAACAGCTGCCAAATTGCTTCTGTTTCATAGCTGTTCACTTTACAACCCAATGTATGAAAAGCAACGGTAGACATTGCTATTCCTCCTTTCTTCTACGCTTCTCCACCAGTGCCAGCAGCTGCATGTTTTCGTTCGAACTGGTAGGAAGCGCAAGCCAGCACATACTGACTCGCTGTTTCTGTACGCAGGATGCGCGGTCCGAGTGAGATCGGCAAGAACCCGTTCGACTCCGCAATTCCTACTTCCTCTGGAGAAAAGCCACCTTCTGGTCCAATCAGTACGAGCAGTGTATCGTCTCCCTGCAATTCATCCAGCACCTGATGCAGCGTAGTGCCGCCTTCTTTTTCATAGGCAATCGCACAGCGAGTATACGCATTGGATGCTTTCAAAGCCTCGCGAAACGAGACAGGTGGAAGAATTTCAGGCAATACAGCCCGATGGGACTGTTCGGCTGCTTCTTTTACGATCTTGCGCCAGCGTTCTAATTTTTTTGCTTCTTTTTTAGCGTCCAGCTTGACGATAGTGCGTTCAGATGAAAACGGAAAAAAGGAGTACGCCCCAAGTTCCGTCCCCTTTTGCAAGATCCACTCCATCTTCTCGCCCTTTGGCAACCCTTGTCCAATCGTAATCCGGATTGGCAGCTCACATTGTTCATCCAAAAGCTCCAGCACCTGTGCCTTTACTTCCTTGGAGGACAGCATGACTAGCTTGGCCAAAGCTGTTCGTCCGGCGCCATTCGAGACAAGGATTTCCTCGCCTTCTTTCGCACGCATGACATTTACGATATGGTGTACATCGTCGCCTACTATCGAAATCTCGTCTTCAGAAAAGAGATCTGGCTCGACAAAATATCGTTGCATCTCGCCAACCTCACTATTCTATCGTTTTTTTGACACAATTGCCACCCAATCATCGATGCAAATGGTTTCCACGATCTCAAGTCCTGACTCTGCCAAAGCTCGTTTTACGTCTGCCTCTCGCGCTTCGATAATGCCCGAAGCAATGAAGGTTCCGCCTGGCTTCAACACCCGGGATACATCATCTGTAAAACGGACAATCACTTCTGCCAGGATATTGGCGATCACGATTTCCACCTGCTCTTCGATTCCATCCAGCAAATTATTCTGTTTCACTGTAATCTTTTCATGGACGCCATTCAGCTCGGTGTTGGCTTGTGCAGAACGCACTGCAACTTCGTCCAAATCCATTGCCAGGACGTGTTCAGCACCCAGCTTGACCGCAGCAATACTGAGAATGGCTGTTCCAGTCCCTACGTCGTATACACGATCGCCAGGCGCCATGTACTTTTCGATCGCCCGCAGGCAAAGGATCGTGGTCGGATGTGTGCCTGTACCGAAAGCCATGCCGGGGTCCATCTCAATGATCAACTCTTCTGGTGATCTCAGCTCGTACTCTTCCCACACCGGCTTGATCGTCAAACGATCCGTGACGTGTATCGGCTTGTAGTACTTTTTCCAGGCGTGGGCCCACTCGTCTTCGTGAACATCATTGACAGCAATCGTTGCTTTGCCAATATCCAGTCCGTATCCTGTCAATTCGGCCAACTGTTCCTTCAATTCTTCCACTACATCGATCAATTCACGACTGTCAGCTGGCAAATATGCCTTGACGAATACGCCCTCGGCTGGAAAATCATCCGGGGAAAGCTGGTAGATTTCACCAAATGGCGTATCCCAATCGCGATAGAGAACCTCCGGATCCTCAATGACGACGCCGTTGGCACCCAATTCATACAAAAGGCTGGACACCGCCTCTGTAGCTTCCGCAGTTGTATGGATACTGATTTCTGACCAATTCATGAACCTACCACTCCCCACATGATCCTATTACACAGCCTGTTGTGATCCTAGACGCTGCCGCGGCATTATTCGACGCGGAACGCCCGTTTCATTTTTTCAAAAAAGCTCTCGTCTTCTACGCCACCGCCGTGTTGCCCCGGTTTCTCCCCTGACAAGTCGGCCAGTTCACGCAAAAGCTCTTTTTGCTTGTCACTGAGCTTGGTAGGTGTAATCACACGTACCTTGACATGTTGATCTCCTCTGCCGTTCCCGCGCAAATGAGGAACTCCCTTGCCACGCAGACGAAAGAACGTTTCGGTCTGGGTACCAGCTGGAATTTTTAGCTTGACACGGCCATCCACCGTCGGGACCTCGATCTCGTCGCCAAGTGCTGCCTGTGTATACGTAAGCGGAACTTCGCAATAGATATCGTTTCCTTCACGCTCAAAGAACTCATGCTGCTTGACGCGCAATACCACGTACAAGTCTCCTGGAGGTCCTCCGTTGGCACCTGGTTCTCCTTCGCCAGAAACGCGAAGTTGTGCGCCATCGTCCACACCGGCCGGAATGTTGAGGTGGATCTTGCGGCGTACCTTGACCCGCCCGCTTCCACGGCAGGAAGAGCACTGCTCTTTGAATACTTTCCCTTTTCCTTCACAAGTCGTACAAACACGTCGATTTACAATGCGGCCAAATGGCGTGTTCGCTGCCACTTCCTGCTGTCCCGTTCCACTGCACGTCTTGCACGTTTCCACGCCGGTCCCTGGCTTTGCTCCAGAACCGTGACAGGTATCGCACTCCGCTTCTTTCGGGATCTCTACGTCTGTCTCCTTGCCAAACACGGCATCGAGAAACTCAATGCTCAAGCCAAATTGTAAATCGGCGCCTTTACGTGGCGCGTTTGGATTCGCTCTTCTCGCACCGCCGCCGAAAAACATATCAAAAATATCGCCAAAGCCACCCATGCCCGATCCGTCAAAACCGCCACCGCCAAAGCCCTGATTGGGGTCCTGATGTCCAAAGCGGTCGTATTGCGCCCGTTTTTGCGGTTCCGACAGGACGTCGTAGGCTTCCTTTACTTCCTTGAACTTTTCCTCGGCATCTGCCTCTTTATTCACATCCGGGTGATACTGACGCGCAAGCTTGCGATACGCTTTTTTGATATCATCCGCGCTCGCATCCTTGGCTACGCCCAGCACCTCGTAGAAATCGCGTTTCATCTCCTAGATCACTCCCATGACAGTCAACTGTTATCATAGCATGTGACAGACTTGAAAAAAAGTCAAAGTCACAGCTCGTGACTTTGACTTTCAGTGGGTCACATTGTGAAGAAAAGGCCAACGTGATTACTTTTTGTCGTCTACCACTTCATAGTCGGCATCTACCACGTTGTCTTTCTTCGCTTCCCCTTCCGCTCCTGCTCCTGCTCCACCTTGTGCCTGAGCGGCTTGCGCAGCCTGCTCATACAGCTTCATGGAAATTTGCTGAACAATCGCAGAGAGTTCGTCCTTGGCAGTCTTGATTTCTTCGATGTTGCCGCCTTCCAGAGCCTTTTTCACTTTATCCTTGGCTTGGTTTGCGGAATCGATCTCAGCCTGATCTACCTTGCCCTCTACGTCTTTCAACGTTTTCTCCGTCGTGAACACGAGCTGGTCTGCTTCATTGCGCACTTCTACTTCTTCCTTGCGCTTTTTGTCGGCTTCAGCGTTCAGTTCCGCTTCTTTTACCATGCGCTCGATATCTTCATCGGACAGTCCTGTATTGGAAGTGATCGTGATGCGTTGCTCCTTGCCAGTACCCAAGTCTTTCGCGCGTACGTTCACAATCCCGTTCGCATCGATATCGAAGGAAACTTCAATTTGCGGGATACCGCGTGGTGCTGGCGGAATGTCCGACAGGTTGAAGCGTCCCAGTGTTTTGTTGTCGGCTGCCATTTGGCGTTCGCCTTGCAATACGTGAATTTCTACAGAAGTCTGGTTGTCAGCCGCTGTGGAGAAGACTTGAGACTTGCTTGTAGGAATCGTGGTGTTGCGGTCAATCAGCTTGGTGAATACACCACCCAGGGTTTCGATCCCCAGCGAAAGTGGAGTTACGTCCAAGAGAACGACGTCTTTCACATCACCAGTAAGTACACCAGCTTGAACAGCTGCTCCCAACGCAACCACTTCGTCTGGGTTCACGCCTTTGTGCGGCTCTTTGCCGGTAAATTTCTTGATCGCTTCCTGTACAGCTGGAATCCGTGTGGAACCGCCGACGAGGACAACGCGATCAATTTCGTTCGGAGTCAGTCCAGCGTCTTGCAGCGCTTGACGAGTAGGACCCATGGTGCGTTCCACGAGATTTGCTGACAGCTCTTCGAATTTTGCACGAGTCAGATTCAGCTCCAAGTGTTTTGGACCTGTCGCATCTGCTGTGATGAACGGCAGCGAGATGGTCGTGGTCAATACACCAGAGAGGTCTTTCTTCGCTTTTTCAGCAGCGTCTTTCAAACGTTGTTGCGCCATGCGGTCTTTGGAAAGATCGATTCCGTGTTCTTTCTTGAACTCGCTCACGAGGTAATCCATGATCACCTGGTCAAAATCGTCTCCACCGAGTTTGTTGTCACCGGAGGTCGCTTTCACTTCAAAAAAGCCCTCAGACAGTTCCAGGATGGATACGTCGAATGTACCGCCACCCAGGTCGAATACCAGCACGGTCTGGTCTTCCGATTTTTCCATTCCGTATGCCAGAGCAGCAGCAGTCGGCTCGTTCACGATACGCAGAACTTCCAAACCTGCGATTTTACCTGCATCCTTGGTCGCTTGACGCTGGCTGTCATTGAAGTACGCTGGTACGGTGATAACTGCCTGTGTTACGGTTTCACCCAGATAAGCTTCGGCATCCGATTTCAGCTTTTGCAGGATCATCGCGGAGATTTGCTCAGGAGTGTACTGCGTTCCCTCGATGGTCACCTTGTGATTGGTACCCATATGACGCTTGACGGACATTACGGTGTTGTCCGGGTTTGTGATCGCTTGGCGCTTCGCAGCTTCCCCGACGATGCGCTCGCCGTTTTTATATGCGACCACCGATGGCGTGGTGCGATTTCCTTCCGCATTGGCGATTACAACGGGCTCGCCGCCTTCCATTACAGCAACACAAGAGTTTGTGGTTCCCAAGTCAATACCGATTACGCGACTCATACAAAATTTCCTCCTAACACTTTGCATCGAGATATGTTAATAAATATGGTTACGACTGTCTTAAGCGTTTACCTTGACCATCGATGGGCGAACTACACGATCCTTGAACATGTAGCCTTTTTGCAGCTCTTCGACGACAATGCCGGAATCTACATCTGGCTCCTGGGTTTGCATGACAGCCTGATGGATGTGTGGATCAAACGGCTGACCAGCCGCCTGGATGGCTTGCAGTCCTTCTTTTTCAAAGACTTGAACCATCTGGCGGTAAACCATGTCCACGCCTGTCAACAGGGACTCTACCGTCATGGATTCCTTGTCCGCTGCCATTGCCCGCTCGAAGTTATCCAGTACAGGCAAAAGCTCTTCCACAATCTTTTGCGAAGCGTATTTCGCCAGGTCTTCCTGCTCCTTGCGAACACGTCTTCTCAGGTTATCCATGTCGGCCATGGCACGAAGCATTTTACTCTGGTTTTCTTCTGCTTGCGCCTTCCACTGAGCTGCTTCTTGCTCCCAGTTTACGTCAGTCGCTTCAGTCTGCTCTGCCGTCTCCGTGTTTTGCTCCTCTTCGGCTGTCATTTCTTTCGTCCACTTTTCATCACTCAACTCGTAATACCTCCTGCGGCTCTGCACCGATCTAAAGGATCGGCAGCCCTTTCAATCGTTACCTTCATTTATTTCTCAAACTGCGAAGTCAGCATGCGCGACAGCCCTTCAGTCAGATGATTGAGCACGGTGATGACTCTTCCGTATTCCATCCTAGTCGGACCTAGAATCCCCACCATTCCCACCGGCTTTCCGCCAAGAGAATAGGAAGTGGTGATAATACTGCATTGCTTAATCGCGTCTAGCTGATTTTCTTGACCGATGCGCACCGTCAGGCCATTTGCCTGGCCTCCGAGCAGATGAAGCAGCTGATCGTTTTGTTCCAACAGCTCCAGGATGTCTTTTACCTTGTCAACGTCCCGAAATTCCGGCTGATTCAAAATCTTTGTCGCCCCTCGCAGACAGACACGTTCTGTTTCTTCCTGTATGAGTGACTGATCAAGGATTTGAAGCATTTCCTCGTACTGCTCGGTATGTCGCTTCATTTCACCAGATATCTCCTGATACAGGCGTTGCCGCAGCTGCCAGAGCGGCACGTCGGCTAAACGGTGGTTGAGGAGGTTAACCAGTTGTTCAATCTCACTGGCACCGATACCCTCAGGAAGATCAATGAGTTTGTTTTCCACGCGCCCCGTATGCGTGACAACAATCGCTACTGCCTGCGCCTCGTTCAATGGAACAATCTGCACATTTCTCAGCTTATGCTCAAAAATTTCAGGACCGAGCACAATCGCCGTGTAGTTGGTTAGCTGTGTTAAAATCTGGGCTGTGTACTCCACCACTTGTTCGGCGTGGAAAATTTGTTCGGCAAACAACTGTTTTAGTTTAACCAGATCTTCCTCATTTAAAAGATGAGGCTGGATCAGGTTGTCAACGTAAAACCGGTATCCTTTCGTAGAAGGAACGCGGCCTGCCGAAGTATGCGGCTGCTCCAGATACCCCAGCTCTTCCAGGTCTGACATTTCGTTGCGAATCGTAGCCGATGAAAAGCCGATGTCTTCCCGTTTGGAAATCGTGCGGGAGCCAACAGGTTCGGCAGAATGAATGTAATTATCGACAATCGCATTCAAAATCAGTTGTTGACGGTCTGATAACATAAGCTCACTTCGCCTCCCTGTTGTTAGCACTCCTATCCAGCGAGTGCTAAATCTACTTACTAAATTATCAATAGTAGAAGGATTTGTCAACGGACTTTGGCGAGTTATTACGCGATTTTCGACAGGATTTACCGTAAAAAGCGTGCGAACACCTCATTGCCAAGAGGCAAGCCTTTTTCGGTCAGCCGCAAATAACCACCTTTTTCTTCCAGCATGCCTTTCTCTCTTTCTTCCTTCATGATTGTTCCGAAAACATCTTGGGCTGCCACGCCAAATCGGTTGGCAAACCGAGGCAAATCGACCCCTTCTCTCAAACGCAAGCCCAATATCATTTGCTCTTCCATCGCATCTTCCACTGGGACGACAAACTGCTCCACTCGCGGCAGACCTTCCTTGCTCATCTGCAAGTAGACAGCCAGCGGTCCGGCGTTGACATGTCTTTCTCCATTTACATAGCCGTGTGCTCCTGCACCCAAACCATAGTATTCGTTATTGAGCCAATAGGTTTTGTTATGTTGGCTTTCAAAGCCCGGCTTGGCGAAATTGCTAATCTCATATTGTGCGTAGCCCTGTTTCTCCATCTCCTCGATCAAGATGAGGTACATCTCAAGCTCGGTTTCTTCTGAAGGCAAGGGCAGCTGATCCTTCTGGTAGAGCGTGTGGAACAAGGTATTTTCCTCGACCTTTAGGCTGTATGCGGAAAAATGAGTCGTCCCCAGGGCAAATGCCTTGTCCAGTGTCTCGCGAAAAATCGGCAGCGTTTGGTCTGGCAAACCGAACATCAAGTCGATCGTCAAATTCTCGAAGCCAACGGAACGGGCGTTGTCCACACTGCGGTACACATCATCCGTGTTGTGGATGCGGCCCAATCGCTTCAGCAAAGCATTGTCGAAGGATTGAACGCCAAAGCTGAGACGATTGACACCCAGCTCTCGCATCAACCGCAGCTTGTTTACATCGGTTGTTCCCGGGTTGGCCTCCATTGTAAATTCCACATCGGGAGTCAGATGACGTCCCAAATAGTGCTGAACGGTTTCCAGAAACATCCGCATTTGTTCCTGATCGAGAAAGGTCGGCGTCCCTCCGCCTACAAAAATCGTTTTCACAGGCTCCAACTGCCGATTGGCAAAGGTGAGCTCCATCTCCCGCTTTAACGCTTCGAGGTAATCCCACACCAATTGCGGGTTGTTGGTCACAAACGAGTTGAAGTCACAGTAGTAGCATTTATTCGTACAAAAGGGAATGTGGATATAAACCGAGTGAGGCATGACCCGCTTCCCTCCTTTCACGATAGTAGAATGGAAAAGACCTGACACAAGGTCAGGCCTACTTCTTATTATCATCCATGCGCAATACGGCCATGAAAGCCTCTTGTGGAACCTCGACGGAACCGACAGATTTCATGCGCTTCTTCCCTTCTTTTTGCTTCTCCAAGAGCTTGCGTTTACGCGAGATGTCCCCACCGTAACACTTGGCGAGCACGTTTTTACGCAAAGCACTGATCGTTTCACGAGCAACGACTTTTTGCCCGATGGTCGCTTGGATCGGCACTTCAAATTGCTGGCGAGGAATCAATTCCTTCAGCTTTTCGCAGATGACTTTCCCGCGGGCATATGCGGTATCCTTATGCACGATAAAGGAGAGTGCATCGACCATCTCGCTGTTGAGGAGAATGTCCATTTTCACCAGCTTGGACGCCTTGTAGCCACCCAGCTCGTAGTCAAAGGAGGCATATCCTCTCGTTCCTGATTTCAAGAGGTCAAAGAAATCGTACACGATCTCGGACAAAGGCATGTCGTATTTCAACTGTACGCGGTTCTCGCCCATGTATTGCATGTCGAGGAATTCTCCGCGCTTGCCTTGGCAAAGCTGCATGACATCTCCGACGTATTCTTTTGGCACCATGACGGTAGAGGTGACATACGGCTCCTCGATCATTTCGATCTTTTGAGCATCAGGCATTTTCGAAGGGTTGTCGATTTCGAAAACCTCGCCGTTGGTTCTGGTGATGCGGTAAATAACGCTCGGTGCTGTCGTGATCAGATTGATGTTAAATTCCCGCTCAATCCGCTCCTGGATGATTTCCATGTGCAGCAAGCCAAGGAATCCGCATCGGAAGCCAAAGCCCAATGCTTGAGATGTTTCTGGCTCAAATTGCAACGAAGCATCATTGAGCTGCAGTTTTTCCAACGCTTCTCGCAGGTCGTTGTACTCGCTGGTCTCGATTGGATACAGACCGCAGAATACCATCGGATTGATCTTGCGGTAGCCCGGCAACGGGTCTGAAGCTGGTCTTGCTGCATCCGTGATGGTATCCCCCACACGGGTGTCACCGACTGTCTTGATGGAAGCGGCGACATAGCCAACATCCCCAACGGTCAGTTCTTCTACCTGCGTCTGGCGCGGTGTCGTGGTACCGATTTCCGTAACTTCAAAGGACTTGCCTGTCGCCATCATCTTGATCTTCATACCTTTGCGCAAGGTACCGTTGATGACCCGAATCGAAGCAATGACACCGCGATAGGCATCGAAGTAGGAGTCGAAGATCAGTGCTTGCAGCGGTGCATCTGGATCTCCCTCTGGAGCAGGTACTTTTTTCACAACCGCTTCCAGTACTTCCTTGATCCCGATACCCGCTTTGGCGGAAGTCAGAACGGCTTCACTGGCATCCAGCCCGATTACGTCTTCTACCTCTTGCTTCACACGCTCAGGCTCAGCACTTGGCAGGTCGATTTTATTCACCACAGGAAGGATTTCCAGATTGTTGTCCAACGCCAGGTAGACGTTTGCCAACGTCTGTGCTTCAATCCCTTGGGCAGCATCCACGACCAGAATCGCTCCTTCACAGGCTGCGAGACTGCGGGATACTTCGTACGTAAAGTCCACGTGTCCAGGGGTGTCGATGAGATGGAGAATGTACTCTTCGCCATCATCAGCTTTATAGTTCAAACGCACAGCATTCAGTTTGATCGTAATGCCGCGCTCTCTTTCCAGATCCATCGAATCCAGAAACTGTGCTTCCATCTCACGTGATGACAACGCTCCGGTAAGCTCTAAAATCCGGTCAGCAAGTGTCGACTTGCCGTGGTCAATGTGGGCGATGATGGAGAAATTTCGTATCCTTTTTTGTCTTTCACGACGATCCATTGACTGTTTGTTCCCTCCCACGCGAATCCATTCCATCGTTCCAGATTGCGTCTTGCAAAATGGTCATTGCCATTTTGCTGACCGCAAGCGGTCACATCCACATGTATGAAAAACATCGAAACGTTTTTCACGAAAAATACGCTAACGGTAATTATAACAAACGCTGGATATAGTAGCAACAAAAGAGAAATGGGTGTTTGCCACTACGGGACTCGTCACCTTCCACAATTTATGGTAAAGTATGGATCATCAAAAGGGGGAATGTATGTTTGCAAGCACTACCATTACAACACCTTTCCGAAGCAGATATTCCAGATCTTCTAGCATTGACAAAAGCAGTCGAGTGGGACTACCATGCACCGGAGCTCCATACCTTGTACTCTCTTGGCAAAATCTACGGACATCGAAATGAGAAAAATCAGCTGCTCTCATGTGCTGGCGTGATCCAATATGACGGACATGCCGTAATAGGCTTGGTGATTGTCCATCCTTCCTGTCAGGGGATGGGTCTGGGACACGCTCTGATGATCCGGTGCATGGAAGAGGTTCCTGCGGACGTCCCTATGAGCCCCGCGGACGAGGAAGCAGTCATCCACCTGGATGCACAGGCGACAGGCAGCTGCCGAGCAGATTTTGTACGAGCGCGAATGATCGCGCGAGCCAGCCGCATGCCACAGCGAAATGGCACATATTACGGGATTGCTCGCAGTTTTTAGGCTAGAAAAAACGGACTCTTGTCCTAAGAGTCCGTTTCTCTTCCTGCTTCTCTATCTTTAATCCTTGTTATCCCTTTGCTTCAGCTTCTCCAGCACTTTTGCCGGAAAGATTTTCTCCAAGCTGCTTTGATAACGATTCCCATCCTCCGGCATTTCAAAGCCTTTTACCCGATAGCTATTCCCATCATACTGAATATCGAATGCCATCGGCGCACTGATTCCGGAGGAAAGCTCCTTGTTTTTACTCAAGATTCTAATCCATGCATATACCCTGCGCTGCTCTGCGTTTGGTGCCTCCACATGGAGTAGATCAATCGAAATCTCGCGGTCTGCCCCAAGCCAGTTCAGCTTTTTCCCTTCAGCCTCCAGCCACTGACGAATGAGTGGTTCAACCAAGCTGCGATTGCTTGGTGAAATCCCTGCCTTTACCTCCACAAAAACTTGTCCGAAGTGTTTCCCTTCCGATAGGATCTGCAGCTTCCATATTCCCGGATCCGGTATAACCAGTCCCGAGGGAAAATGGGCTTTGGCGTCATACTGGCTCCCCATGACCTCATAGGTACCCAACTCGACCTGCTGTCCATCTCTGCTGTGAGCGACAATTTCGACCTTTGAAGCAACATCACCATCCAGCAGCCAGAAGAATTTTTGTTGCTGCCCTTCGTATATGCTGGTTTCATCTGTTATCAAGCGAACAGGCTTTTCACCCATATAAGCAAACGGTTTGTTGTCATATGTGCTTTTCACCACAGGAGATGGCTTCCAAAGCACAGGTGTCTCCAAAGCTCCACCAGGCAATAGAGAAGGGGGAGGCTGAGATATGATGGACTCGCTTGGTACTTGGTCTTCGGATTGTGGCCACACCTGCCACATGGCAAAGACCATCAAACAGGCAGCAACTCCAGCCGAACCGACACGAACCCATACTGGCCGGGATCGCTTGCGCAGCCTGTTTCGCACCTTCTGCTCCAGCTCAGGAGTGAACGAAATATCGCGTAATACGCCCTGGTCTGCTCGATCCTTCAACTGTTTTAGCCATTTGTCCTCGTCCATTCCCATCCCTCCTCTTCTCCCATCCGTTGCTTCAACTGCTGTCTAGCACGGTGCAAACGGGTACGCACGGTACCTTCTGATACCCCTAGAACCACTGCCATCTCAGAAATAGACAAATCCGCATAATAATGAAGCACAATAGCCTGACGATAGAATGGAGATAGCCTAAGGACCGCCTGTATCAACTGATCCCGCTCAGCCTGCTCCAGAACCAGATGTTCGGTCGAGACATCTGCGTCACTTTTTATCCAGGAGCGTGGGAGGATATGCCGGAATGACCACGAGCGCAAATAACCCTTGCACTCGTTGACAGCGATCCGATACAACCAGGTATGGATACTGCTCTCATGACGAAAACGGGGCAGATTTCGGTACACCTTGACGAAGACATCTTGCGTAAGATCTTCAGCCAGACTGCGATCCTTGACCAGAAATGTGACGAGTCGAAGCACACGCGTCCCATATTCCCGCATGATTTGCTCAAAAAGAGCTTCGTGCGTAGGCTGCAATTTTTCCACGGACGCGTCCTCCTTCCCTTGGTTACTCTACTGGTTTGATGCAGATCAGCGCATCTTGTTACAAGAATCACACCTATTTTTTTGCTATCACGGTATAGCGCAACTAAAAAGCATCTCCCATTGACATAGGGGAGATGCCTTTCTAATGTGGATTAAAAACGAGAATCTATCTCCGCCCATTTTTTAACGGGTTCATCGTTTTCCACCACATGTATGTCTGATTATCACTTCAGCCAATCACTGTGAGCTGTTTCGGGAATTGCGTCAGCACTTCTACACCAGTCTCGGTAACCAGCACGTTGTCTTCGATCCTTACGCCACCTACACCAGGCACATAGATGCCAGGCTCGATGGTGAAGACCATACCAGCACGCAGCACTTCGTGGTTCTCGCTATGAACAGATGGATATTCATGCACATCCATACCTAATCCATGTCCGAGACGATGCATGAAGTACTCCCCATATCCCTTGGCCTCAATCACGCCACGAGCTGTTTTGTCCAGATGGGCAAAGGTAACGCCCGGACGGATTTCTGCAATCGCCGCTTCATTGGCTGCCCATACAGTTTCGTAAATCTCGCGCAGCTGGTCGTTGATTTCACCCACCGCAAATGTACGAGTAATATCTGAAACATAGCCATTCGCTTCGACACCCAAATCAAACAGCAGCAGCTCGCCTTCCTGTACGGCGCGATTACCCGGCTTGCCGTGCGGAAGTGCAGATTTTTCTCCAGCCAGCACCATCGTGCTAAACGATGGACCTTCCGCCCCCAGCCGCTTCATCTGAAATTCCAGCTCGGCCAGGATTTCCATCTCCGTCACGCCTGGCTTCACTTTTTTCAAACCCTCACGCAATGCATCCTCTACGAGCTGGATCGCGTGCTTCATACGGGCAATCTCATCCTCCGACTTGATCAGACGCATTTCTCGCAGCGGCTGCTCGACGTCTACGAAGCGTGAAGCCGCAACGACTTCACTCATCGCCTCAAACCGCTCCAGAGTCATGTGGCTTTTTTCCAGACCCAACGCTTTTGTATCAGCCGGAAGAGTTTGTTTGAGGACCTCATATGGGTTTTGAATATCGGTATGCGTGTAAATGCTCTGCACGATGGATGCCGCTACCGCAGCTTCACGGTCCAATGCTGGAACGATCAATGATGGCTCCCCCTGTGCAGGAATTACCAGCCCCAGAAAACGTTCATGCGGGTCTGTAAAAAAGCCTGTCAGGTAGTAGACGTGTTTGGGCGATGTAATCAATACTGCGTCCAGCTCTTGCTCTAGCAAAAAGGTATGTAATTTCTGTATGCGTGCTGTAAACAATTTCTTCACCTTGCTTTCACCAGTATTCTATAGCGAGAATACCACTCCGCTCATGAAAAAAGAAGCATTTTTGAAGACGTGGCTACTGCCAGCTTCATGTCGGTGTCTTATTGGCACTCTGGCGATCTTCCCTATTTTTTAGCCTTCAACACGTAAACATTCAGATAGAGAAGGAAAAAAGGGAAGCCAGATCGGCTTCCTGCGATTCGATTAATTCTTCATTCTGGGGTCAAGCGCATCACGCAATCCATCCCCGATCAGGTTGAATCCAAGCACCGTCAGCATGATCGACAATCCCGGGAAGATCACGGTCCACGGGGCTTTCTGAATGTATTGGCGGGAATCAGACAGCATTTTTCCCCATTCCGGTTCAGGTGCCTGAGCTCCTAAACCAAGGAATCCCAATGCTGCGGCTTCAATGATCGCAGTAGCAATGCCCAGTGTCCCTGTCACGATGATCGGAGCCATGCTGTTTGGCAGGATATGCTGCAAGAGGATACGGCTGTCCTTCATTCCAATCGCACGAGCCGCCATGACAAATTCTTCTTCCTTCAAACTGAGTACACGCGAACGAACGAGTCGCCCAAATGTCGGGATGTTGATGACCGCAATAGCCAGCAAGGCGTTTTGCAAGGAAGGCCCGAGAATCGCCACGATCGCAATAGCCAGAAGAATGCTGGGAAAGGCGAGCATGATATCAAAAATGCGCGATATCAGAGTATCCACCCAGCGGCCATAGTAGCCAGACAACAAGCCCAGAATGGTTCCGACCACGACGGAACCGATCACTGCGAACGTCCCGACCCACAAGGAAATGCGCGCACCGTAAATCACGCGGCTGAGTACATCCCGCCCATTGTAGTCTGTTCCGAACCAATGTTCTTCGGATGGCGGCTGGTTCTTCATTTTCAGGTCTCCGACATCGTAGGGATATGGCGCCAGTAGTGGAGCCAAAATCGCCACGAGTACAAAGAACACAATAATGCCCATCCCTACCAAAGCCAATTTGTTTTTCCGCAACGTTCTCCATGCTTCCCGCCAAGGAGAGATTATCTGTTCGTCCGTCTGTTTCAACGGAACGCTCTGCACATTTACTTCTGCCATATCTCCAACCTCCTTAGCGGTATTTGATCCTCGGATCGATGTAGGCGTACAGCAGGTCTACCAGTAAGTTGATCAAGACAAAGATCGTGGCAATGACCAGGATACCGGATTGAATGACCGGATAATCCCGATTCCCGATCGCCGTGAAAATATACCTTCCTACACCCGGCCATCCGAAGATCGTCTCCGTCAGTACCGCACCGCCGAGCAAAAGACCCGTCTGCAAGCCAATAACCGTCAATACGGGAATCAAGGCATTTTTCAACGCATGCTTGTACACCACACCGAATTGGGCCATCCCTTTTGCTCTGGCCGTGCGGACATAATCTGCACGCATGACTTCCAGCATGCTGGAGCGGGTAATGCGTGCAATGATAGCCATCGGAATGGTCCCGAGTGCGATCCCCGGTAGAATCAAGTGCTCAACCACTTCACGGAACTGGTCCCACCGTCCTGCGAGCATGGCATCTACTATATAGAAGTGCGTAATCGCCTGGATAGGATCACGCGAATTGTCACGACCAACTGATGGCAGCCACTTCAGCTCTTGAGCGAATAACCATTGCTCCATCAGACCCAGCCAAAAAATCGGCATGGAAACGCCAATCAGCGCAATCAGCATGGCGATGTAATCAAACCAGGAATTTTGCTTCCACGCAGAGATGATTCCGGCGTTGACGCCGATGATGATAGCAAAACACATACTGAAAATGGTCAGCTCTGCAGTAGCCGCTAAATACGGACCTATTTCTTTCGCGATACTAGCACCCGAGTGAAGCGATACGCCAAGATCACCCGTAATGATTTGCTTCAAATAATCAAAATACTGTATGTACCAAGGATGGTTCAGACCGAGAGCTTCTCGTAAATCTGCAAGTGCCTGGGCACTTGCTTTCTCCCCCAAAATCGTGAGGGCCGGATCACCTGGGATGGCACGTATGATGGAAAATACGACGATTGACATGCCCAGTAGAACGGGGATGAGCATAAGAATTCTTCGGATGCTGTACGATAGCAATGCCATCTCCTCGCTTTCCTTATTTGAAAACTTGGCTCCGTCAAAACGATGGACGGGGCAGTAGTTGAATAGTCGCTGATTAAGGATTCAAGCTTCAAAAACGAAAGAAAAGGGTAAGAAGAAGGATCTCTCCTCTTACCCTTCAAGATCGTCTGAACGTGATGGAGAGGTTTATTTAATATCTACTTTCTCTAAGCTTTCAGAGCCTTTTGGATGTGGTTTGTAGTCGACGACATTGGCTCTTGCAGCCAGAGCAGGTGTAGAGTGAGCCAAAGGAACCATCGGTACATCCTTGAAGATAATTTCTTGCACTTGCTTGTACAGCTGCTCACGCTCTGACTGCGTGCTTGCCTGCTTGGCTTTCATCATCAGCTGGGAAGCCTCTTCGTTAGCCCAGCGAGTGTTGTTGTTTCCATCAATATTGTTCTTATCCAAGAGTGTAGCGAGGAAGTTGTCAGGGTCTCCGTTGTCCCCTGTCCAACCCAGCATGAACATGGTTTGCTCGCCAATTCTCGTTTTTTCCAGATAAGTCGCCCATTCCATTGTCACAATTTCTGTTTCAACACCGATTTTTTTGAGGTCTTGTTGGATAGCTTCCGCGATTTTCACACCATCTGGCATGTAAGGGCGCGGTACTGGCATCGCCCAGAATTGAGTTTTAAAGCCATTCGGGAAACCGGCTTCAGCCAAAAGTTGTTTCGCTTTATCCAGATTGAATTCACGATCCTTGATGCTGTCGTTGTGTCCCCAAAGTGTTGGTGGCATAGGGTTGACGGCTGGTTGGCCCAATCCCGCAAAGAACGCTTCAATAATTTCTGGTTTGTTGATCGCGTGAGAGATGGCTTCGCGCACTTTTTGATTATTAAATGGTTCTTTTTCCACGTTGAAGCCGATATAGCCAATGTTCATGGATGGACGAAGAATTAGCTGCAATTCGCTGTTCGCTTTTACATCTTCCGCATCATCCGGATTCAGACCATCCATCAGGTCGATCTCTCCGTTGATCAGTGCAGTCAGCCGTGCCGTATTTTCTGGAATGGCCTTGAATACAAGCGTATCCACTTTCGGATAGCCCGCATTCCAGTAGTCAGGATTCTTTTCCAGTGTGATGGTGTCGTTGCGTTTCCACTCTTTAAATTTGAATGGACCTGTACCTACTGGCTTCTCTGTAAAACCGTCAGCTCCAGCCGCTTGTACAGCTGTTGGTGATGCGATAGCAAAAGGAGACATTCCCAGATTCTGAATAAATGGCGCCAGCGGATAGTTCAACGTAAATTTAACTGTACCAGGGTCTACAGCTTCGACAGACTTGATGACGTGGTTGGCATCTCCCTTGTAGCCGCCGAACATGTCATTGTAATAGTAGTAACCGTCCTGATTGTGGAAAGGATTGCTCTTGTCCATCCAGCGCTCAAAGTTCCATTTGACTGCTTCCGCATTAAAGTCAGTGCCATCATGGAACTTGACTCCTTTGCGAAGCGTGAACGTATACGTCAGGCCGTCTGGAGAAACCTCCCATTTTTCAGCCAGTGAAGGAACTACTTTTGTACTTTCCTCTTCGTAGCCTACCAATGTGTCATAAATATTTTCGGTTACCTTGAACGATTCACCATCTGTCTCTCTGATCGGGTCTAGTCCTACGGAGTCGCCACCGCGTCCAACGATCAGCTGCTTGGGACCTTCCTTGGCAGGCTCTGGTGCAGGTGCTGGCGTTTGCGCGGGCTGTTCGGTCTTGGCTGGCTCTGTCGGTGGAGCTTGAGTCGTTTGAGAGCAACCTGCGAGCAGCATGGCAATCGCCAGTAGGCTGGTCATGGTTGCCGAAAGAATTCTTTTCTTCATGACTTTAATCCCCCTCTTCTACGTGTTAAATCAAGATTCATACGTGTACGCATCATATCGACCTGCTTCGCATCCCCCCTTTAAAAGGTTGCGGGATCATAGAATCTGTTTCGTCGACGTTTAAGCCTGGTTGTATAAATGACAAGCCACAAAGTGATTCTTCTCGATTTCCTGGAACTCAGGTCGCACCGTTCTGCACTTATCCTTCACGCGCGGACAACGCGTATGGAAGGTACAACCGCCAGGAGGATTGGCTGGGCTTGGCACATCGCCTTCCAGAATGACTCGTTCCCTGACAACATCAGGATCTGGCGTCGGCACAGCGGACATCAATGCCTGTGTGTAGGGATGGAGCGGATTGCTATAGAGCTGACTGCTTGTGGTCAGCTCGACGATTCTGCCTAAGTACATCACACCGACCCGATTACTGATGTGGCGAACCACACTGAGATCATGAGCAATGAAAAGATAAGTAAGGCCCATATCCTTTTGCAAGTCCTGCATCAGATTCAGCACCTGTGACTGAATCGAAACATCCAACGCAGAGACAGGCTCATCTGCTACGATCAGCTTGGGCTTGAGCATCAGTGCTCTGGCAATGCCAATCCTTTGGCGCTGCCCCCCACTGAATTGATGGGGATATCTCCTCGCGTGATAGCTGTTCAAGCCCACGACCTCCAGCATTTCGGCAACTTTCTTTTTCCGTTCGGCCGACGTGCCGATTCCGTGTACGATCAAAGGTTCTTCCAGAATCCTCTCAACATTGTGACGAGGATTCAGGGAAGCAAACGGATCTTGAAAGACGATCTGCATATCCCGTCTCATTTTGCGCATATCATCCGGCTTCAGATTCATCACATCGACGCCATCGAAGCGGATCTCGCCTGCCGTAGGCTCTATCAACCGCAGCAAAGCCCGACCTGTCGTCGACTTTCCGCAGCCGCTCTCTCCTACCAGCCCTAGCGTCTCTCCTTTTTTGACAGAGAAAGAGATATCGTCCACCGCTTTGACAACGCCTACCTCTCCCCCAAGGACGCCGCCTGTGATTGGATAGTATTTTTTCAAATTGGAAACTACGAGAAGTTCTTCAGCCACCTGCATGCTCCTTTCGGGTTAAACACTCAGCCAACAACGTGAGCGATGATTTTCGCCCACAGCTACCAGCTCTGGCATCTCTTGTCGGCAACGGTCAACCGCCTGCTCGCAGCGAGGGGCAAACCGGCATCCGGTTGTAAGGGAACCTGGAATTGGTACATTTCCCGGAATGGAGTAAAGTCTCTCTTGGGATTCTTCCAGCTTGGGCAGGGAGTTTAACAAGCCAATCGTATAGGGGTGCTTGGGCTCCTTTAGAATCGTTCGAACATCGCCTTCCTCGATCACTTTGCCAGCGTACATAACCACGACGCGATGGCACATCTGCGCGACGACACCCAGGTCATGCGTGATCAGCAAAACAGCAGTGTCTGCATCCCGATTCAACTGTCTCATCAGATCCAGGATTTGCGCCTGGATCGTCACATCCAGTGCGGTAGTAGGCTCGTCTGCAATCAACAGCTCAGGGTTGCAAGCCATTGCCATCGCAATCATGACGCGCTGGCGCATGCCACCTGACAACTGGTGGGGGTACTCATCTACTATCGCTTCTGCGCGCGGGATTCCTACCTTTTTCAACATCTCTATCGCTCGTTGCCTCGACTCTTTTTTACTAGCTTTCGTATGTATTCGGACAGCTTCGCCGATCTGATCGCCAATCGTAAACACGGGATTCAGCGAGGTCATCGGCTCTTGGAAGATCATCGCGATTTCATTACCGCGAATCTCTCGCATTCTTTTTTCACTCGCAGTAACCAGATCTTCCCCTTTAAAACGAATCGTTCCTCCTACGATTTTGCCGGGAGGATTGGGGACGAGCTTCATGATAGACAGGGAGGTCACACTTTTTCCGCAACCGGATTCCCCTACGATGCCCACCACTTCACCTTTATGTACCTTGATCGAAACGCCATCTACCGCTGGAATCTGACCTCGGTCTGTGAAGAAGTGCGTTTGCAGGTTTTCAATATGAAGGACTGGATGAGACACACGGCGCACCTCTCTTATCGTTATATTCATACCTTTTACAATATTACTGACATTATGCCATTTGTTCTATATTTTGGCAATAATTAAATTTCTCAATAATTATTTTTTTATAAATTTTTTAACTAGTCATAATTATTAATTTTCCCTTTCATAAATTTGCTGATTTTCGTTGAATTACATGACTTTCTCGTACCAAGCAACGAAAAAAAGACCTGTCGAAACAGGTCTTTCGTCGCTATACCTTTCTTCCTAGTATCCATTTAATGGCAAACCATTTCATGGTTCAAAGAAGGCCCCCACCCACTCCACAAATACCTTTGCACCGCTTTTGATCGTACTTCCCAGATTCGTTCCCATACTGCTCATGTAATTAACGATCTGGTCGGGGTTAGCCGTTTGCACCTGCTTGCCCATCACTGCGATTTCCATCTGGCCTTCCTCGACCTTTTTGATATAGAACGTTTGCGGCTGTTGTTCTGGCAACCCGCTCACCTTGGATATCCCTCTCTCTGCCGTCTGCAATCCAATCACGACCCCGACCAGCAAGATCATCAACAAACCCGTCAGTTTCACCGTCACATTCATACCCGCTCACCTCTTCTCCGGTTCTTCAGCAACCGGATTCGCCACTTTTTCTGCTTTGAGGTAATACGCTGCGAATACATCAGCCAAAGCTTCGGCAGTATTCAAGCTTTCCTCCAAGGTGTTGTCTGTACCACCTATTTCCATTAACAGGCTTCCCGGAGATATGGACTGGTTATACTCGCCATGATCTGTTTTTGCGCCTTTTTCCATCACGCCTCTTGAAAGCTCCGGATACATTTCTTCCATCAGCTTGTGCAGCTCCGTGGCGAATGCTTCGTTCTTCTGATGGTTCTTGTTGCGCTTCCCGATGACGAACATGACGCGTGCGTAGGTTTTTCCTTTGATCGTTGCGGTTGTTTGATCACGAGGTGCAGTATCCCGGTGTAAATCGAAGAAGTAATGCAGATCGCGATTTTCCTGTGCGGCCGTTTTTATGACTTGCAGAGACTGAGCGTAAGAAAGCGCGTAATCCATTTTCTTGTTCAAAAGATCCTGGTAGATGTCATGGTCGCTCACATCCGAGCCGACTCCTCTTTCATTCAGCGCTTCGGAGAGTCGCTTGCTTATCATAGAAATGTTGCGTGTCGGATGATCCAGTGAACTTCCGACGTACTTGGTCTCGCTAGTCCACGACTCCCTGTTGTGAGAGGTATAGACATACACCACTTTTTTACCGGAAGGAGCAGGTGTTGCCTTCGGTGGATTTTTCTCATCGTCTGGCTTGATTTCCGGTTGCGCAGCTTCCGGTGCCTTCTCATCTGTTGGGGATGGAAGCGGCTCGGCTTGCGAAGCATCAATCACCTGTTTCGGATGAGGCGGATACTCCACGTATAAATCCGATAATCGCGCACCTTTCCCTTCGACGATAAAGCGCGCATC
This sequence comes from Brevibacillus sp. AY1, assembly GCF_029870785.1. Taxonomy (NCBI): domain Bacteria; kingdom Bacillati; phylum Bacillota; class Bacilli; order Caryophanales; family Paenibacillaceae; genus Brevibacillus; species Brevibacillus sp. AY1. Next base: position 133,347 of record NZ_JAFLPN010000001.1, on the reverse strand, counting down.
GTCCATTGTTACCATTCCCGGGAGTTCTCTTCCCAGCAAGCTGCGCAAATCCCCCGGGTGGATACTGGTCGCCAGTTCAAACAAGAAACCTGTTACACTGTCGGGAGGTCGATCTCCCTGTACCGTCTCATTCAATCTGGGAATCTCCTGACCCATCCACGTCAAAAACGCGAGGCTGGAAATCTGCGAGGCAGCCTGCTGAATCGTGGTTGAGGCGATATTGATTCGGTTGTTGCTCAGGGCAAAAACACCCGTAAGCAAGAACAAAAATGCGGTAATGAAGGAAAGGACCACAAATTGGCGCTGTATGAGGGCAGCCATCTGTCTCACTCCTCTGGCTGTATCATTGACAGCGGATCGCTCATTGCTCTTCCGCTTGTCTATGCTTTAGCCTATGAAGGTCATAGAGACGATAGAACCCTCTTTTCTAGCTTTTCTCTCAAAATCTTACTCCGCTTTTTCAAAACGCTAGTGAGTGTAAGAAGCGCTGTTTTCTTCGTCCACAGCTCTGTGCAGGGAACGGTTCAGTCCCGTCGCAATCACATTTGCTACGCCTTCGATAAATTCGTCCACTTCCTTGGGCGTGACGACCAGGTCCTGTCCGAGCGGACGCAGCACTTCGTGAATCAGTTGACGCTTTTCTTCTTCCGGCAGCGAACCTACCAGACCCATGAAGGTCTTCCGCGATTCCATATCAGGAAGGTCTTCTTCTGTATACGGTTCCTTTCGTTCCGGCAGTGTACTCATGGCAAGCTTGTTGAATGCCCGCTTGCTCTCTTGCATGGATTGACCAAAATGGCCGAGCAGGTACGTAATCGCATCATTGACAATGGTAGAAGCAAACACGACTGTCGGCACCCCGATGGCAATAACCGGAACACCTAGAGATTCCTTGTCGAGTGCTTTGCGCTTGTTGCCTACCCCAGACCCCGGATGAATGCCTGTATCCGAAATTTGAATGGTGGTATTAACCCGGTGCAAAGCACGGGAGGCAAGCGCATCTACACAAATCACAAAATCCGGTTTGCTTTTTTCAACGACGCCAAAGACGATCTCACTCGTCTCGATCCCGGTAATCCCTAACACGCCCGGCGAGAGTGCGCTAACCTCCCGATATCCGTCACCCACGGTTTCTGGGGCAATTTGATACAGATGCCGCGTCACCAGCAGATTTTCTACAACGAGCGGGCCTAGAGCATCCGGTGTGACATTCCAGTTTCCAAGTCCGACGACCAGTGCCTTTTTGTCTTCCGTAATGCCCAGCTTTTGCAGAAAGTCGGCAAACTCCACTGCAAAGCGTTTTGTCACCTGCTCTTCAATCGAGGTATCATTATCGCGCAGCTTGGGGACCTCAATCGTCAGATAATGGCCAGGCAGCTTTCCCAACTGCTTTCCAGCCTCCTCAGTCTGCACGTGCAGGCGGGTGACTTGAATGCCAGGCTCACTGTCGTCTGCTTGCAGCCAAACACCTGAAATGCTGCTTTCATTTTGCTGCTGCGCCAGCTCATGTGCTTCCACTGCAAGATCGGTTCGTATTGAATAGCCTGACAGATCAATGTTGTGTTCCATTTCTCCTTGGCCTCCTTCTTTCGTCTCTGAGAAAAACGTCTCGACGTTTTTCATAAAATTTTGATGCGACCGCTTGCGGTCAAGCAAAACGGTTGTGACCATTTTGTTCCTGCTACTAGGGTGCTTGAATCCCACAATTTTATTCCAAATCCTCTTCTTGCAAATGGGTACTGTGCATGCTAGAATTACTTTGTTGTATGACTGTATGTCTATGGTCGTCTAAGGAGGTGACACACATGCCAAACATTAAATCCGCGATCAAGCGCACCAAAACAATTGAAAAGCGCCGCGCACACCGTGCTTCTCAAAAGTCTGATCTGCGCACTTCCCTGAAGAACTTTGAGAAAGCCGTGGCTGCTTCCGATGTAGCATTGGCTAAATCGACTCTTCTGGTGGCTGTGAAAAAGCTGGACAAGGCCGCTTCGAAAGGTCTCATTCATAAAAACGCAGCAAACCGTCAAAAATCCCGTTTGATGAAAAAGCTTAACGTTCTGAACGCTCCTGTAGCGTAAGAGACCGACGAACAGCAAAAACCCGCGAACTCGTTCACGGGTTTTTTTCTTTGCCTGCATCTACGCCCTTTGACGTTCTTCGTGAGCGCGTGCTATAAACAGCTCCAAGGCCAGCAGCTTGTCTACTTGACCAGACTTGATGCGATAATCCTCTTCGGCTAAAATCCCCAGCAGTTTCTTTAACGAATCCTCGGAAAAATGTCGTGCCTGTTCCATCGCTTTTTTTACCGCATAAGGATGAATTTTCAGCATCCCCGCTAGCTGCTGCTGTGAATAGCCACGCGGTGACCATTGCCTGACGTGCAGAAGCAAGCGGAATTGACGAGCAAACAAAGAGAGCAGCTTGATTGGTTCTTCTCCTGTTTTCATCAGGTCGTACATCATGCGCATGGCTTTGTCCAGTCTCCCGATCGCGACTTGTTCAATAAGAGCAAACACATCCTGCTCCAGCGTTCGTGAAGACAGCAGCTCAATACTCTGATCAGTAATGGACCCTCCGGCTCCGACATAGAGTGCCAGCTTTTCCAGCTCCTTATCCAGCAGACGCAATTCGCCACCGACTCTCGCCACCAGCTTGATCGCCTGCTCGCGCTGAATCCTCGCCTGGTACTTCTCAGCCCTGCGCTCTACCCAGCTGTAGAGATCCACGTCCTTCATTAGCGGAAAAGGAATCATCTTAGCTTTTTGCTGCAAGCTCTTGACCAGCTTCTTGCGTTCGTCCAGCTTTTCCGAATCCGTATGCAGGATCAAGCTGGAGTATGCAGGTGGATTTTGCATGTATGTGAGCAGACTGTCCGGATTACTTTCCACTTTTGCTGGTGGCTTGCTCCCGGTCAGAAAGTAAGCTTGTCTGGCAATAACAAGCCGATGCTCTCCTATAAAAGGCAGGGTCTCGGCATCCTGCAGAATCTCTTGGAGTGGCGTCTCCGAACAATCGTATATACTTATGTTTAAATCGTTGAACGCGGGGTCAACCATCTCTCGTCTGGCCAGTGCCATGAATTCTTCTGCAAGAAAGGACTCTGGTCCATAGAGGACGTAGATTGGCGCAAACTGTTTTTGTCTGATTTCCCTTATGGCCGATAGTAACGGCATGAAACTCCTTCTCCCCTCATCCTTCTTTCCAGCGTAATTATAACACACGATGTTTCGGGAAAAAGAAAAAACCGCCCCTATCGGCAGCGGTTTTTCATCCTTTGGCACCTCTATGTAAACGTTGGGGGAAGAGCCCCGGGATTCATCCTCCCCAAACGGTAAGCAGGGGGTGCTTGATACTTTACTATACGTAAGAAACCCCTTGCTGGTGCCGGTCCACTGAAGTGAAAGCCACATTTTCACCAAGTGTTAATCAGACTGCGATCGTACGACCATACTGACGCTTCGATTCCTTTTTCTCGTCATCGTCGTCATCATGGTCGTCATCATCTTCGTCATCATCTTCGTCATCTTTATCTTTATTTTTTTCGGATTTTCCTTTGTCTTCCTTCTTGCTTTCCTTGTCCTCTACCTTACTCTCTTTGCGCATCTCTTTGTCTTTGTCTTTTTCACTCTTGCTGTTGTTGTCATCGTCCGATTTTTCTTCCAATCCGAACGGAAATGCCGGCGGCTTGGGCTCTCTTGGCACTGGCTTCATTGGAAGAACAACAGGTACCGATTGTGCCGGTGGATTTTGGACTTGCCTTGGAGGTGTCACCGGTGTTTTGTTCACCGTCTTGGAAGGTGTCTCGACCTTTTGTTGCTTAGGCGGTTGTGTTTTTTCAGTTGCTGGCTTCTCCTCCCCAACCTCAGTAATGGGCGTAGGATTAGTGCTTGGTTGAGGGGCAGGCGGTCCGATAAAAGCCGGAGGCTCCACAGCCGTTGGAGTAATCGTTGACCCATGAGTGGCAGGATCATCCTCTTGTTTCCTCGCTTCGTTGCCAACGAGCAGAACGCCAATCAACAAACATGCTGCTACAGCTGTACTACCGATGCGAGCAAACCAAACTGTCTTGTTTTTCCACTTTTTCGATTCAGAAGGCTGAGACGACGTTCGTTTCACTTCTAGAGTTGGCAGGACTACCTCATTCAGATCAGCCTTGGCAGCAGGTGTGGCGGCTGCTGATTCCAGCTTCGGCAGGATCGAATCCACGATACTGTACGAGGGGACGACTGGGGGCAGTTGTTCTAATTGTAGAGACACACTTTTCAAACGGTTGTACTTCAGCTGCAAGTCGGAATCCTTCTCGAGGAGCGCAAGCAAGGCTGCCTGTTCTTCAGGCGCCAAATCCCCGTCCAAATCACGCTGCATCCATTCCCAAATCTCTACGTTGGTCATCAACCGATCCCCCCTTTCTGATAGTCGTACAACAGTTCCTGCAACTGTTGTCTAGCCCGAAACAAATAGGACTTTACCGTATTTAACGGCAGATCAAGCGTCTCCGCAATTTCCTGGTAGGAGAAGTCCTCCAGATAACGGAGTACTACGACCAATCGGTACTGCTTGGGCAGCCTCCCGATGGCTTCCTGGATGTCATTTGACAATCCAGTGAGAAGGATCTCATCTTCTACGTTGTTTCGATCAGGAATAATGAGTTCGTGCTCGTCTATTGAGACCGTCTCCTTCTTGGTGCGGAACTTATCCATACACACATTGCTCACGATGCGCTGAACCCAGGTCGTGAACTTCGCCTTTTCTTGATACGTATCTAATTTGCGATAAATACGAATCAATACTTCCTGGGAGGCATCCAATGCATCTTGTTCATTCCCTAAAATATAATAAGCGCTGCGGTAAACGGAGTTCTCAATAGATCGAAGCAGTTGAACAAGCGCCTCATGATCCCCGGACTGCGCTTTCCTGATCAGCTCTGCTTCCTGCATATCTTCTTCTCCCCCCTACAGACGGGTCGCTGCTAGAAAAGGTTGCAACCTATTTATGTATCGGATATTGCTGTTTTCCATGATAAACCCTGAGATGAAATCACGAGTGTCACTGCTCCGTGATGATCGGTACGATAGAGAGCCTCTACTGATTTTCCCAATCTCCCCAGGACTTCCGGTGCCGGGTGTCCATATCTGTTGTGCTGTCCTGCTGAAATGACGGCATACTTCGGTTGTGTCACTGCCAGAAAATCCATAGTGCTGGACGTTTTGCTCCCATGATGCGCTACTTTCAATACATCGATCACAGGCAGGCCATGAGCCAGCAGATGTTTTTCTCCATCCGTCTCGATATCGCCAGTAAACAAGACTGTCCTTCCGAATGCCGTAAGCTGCAGGACGACAGATGCATCGTTGCCTAAAAAGTCTGTTGATTGTCCCGGATGCAGCCACTTCCACTCCACGCCGGGCATGTCTGTCCAGCTCTGCCCAGGTTTCCCTGTCCAAATGGGGACGCCCTTTGCCTCAAATCGCTGGAGAAGCTCCTGTTCCTTCCCTTCTGGTTTTGTTGGGTTCACCAAAACGCCACCAAATGAGATTCGCTGCAGTAGTGCAGTCATTCCTCCAATATGATCGGCATCGCCATGAGTGAGTACCACTCGGTCGATATGAGCGATGCCTCTTGCCCGCAAAAATGGGAGTACGACATCCTTTCCCACCTCAAACGGATCCCTTTTTTCTCTCCACGGTTCACGAATGGTCCAAGCAGGATTTCCACCTGCATCCATTAAGTATACCTTCTGTTGACCAACTTCGACAATGATTGAATCCCCTTGCCCGACATCAAGGAAGGTAATTCTCACTTCTTCTCCACCTGAAAAAGGCTGCCTGGCGAATACCAGAAGAGCCACAAACAGGATCAGGGCAAGCGTCAGGTCGCGTTTGCGATGGTAGCCACGATTCCACAAAATGGGCAATGAAATCAAAAAAATGGTGTATAAAACCAGCCACCACCATGCTGGATGCGGCCAGTGCGTAAACGGAATCTTCCAATCTTGCAGCGCAAATAAAGGAGTGTGGACCCATTCCAGCAGCTTGGTAGATATCCACACAGGCAAACTGGACAAAGCCGGGTGTAGCAGACTGAACAGCAGGGCCATGTAGCCCAGCGGCAGTACGATCGAGGACAGGACGGGTGTCACGATCAGATTCACTCCCCAAGACAAGAGAGAGAACTGATGGAAATGATAGACAAGAAAGGGAAAGGAGACAATCTGTGCAGTCGTCGTGACAGCAAGCAGGACCCGAAGCCAGCTCGGCAGCCTTGTACAAACATATAAACTGTAAGGGACGAAGATGATTAACCCCAAAGTCACAGCAAACGAGAGCTGAAAACCGACATTCCATAGCTGATGCGGATCAAACAGCAGCATGATGATCAATGCGCCAGCCCACACCTCTCGTCCGTCCAAACGCCTGTTCCACACCTGACAAGCCAGTCCAACGCCCCCCATCATCCCGGAACGCACTGCAGATGCACTCGCACCGACCAGAAGTACGTATCCGACTAAAAATATGATCGTGGCCATCAACGCCAGATTCCGCTTCACGCCTGCCTTTTCCAGTAACCACATAAACATGCTGCTCACCAGTGTGACATGAAGTCCTGAAATCGCCAACACATGGCTCAAGCCCAGCTCCGCATACATGTCCCCCCATTCAGGAGAAACATCATCCCTCACACCGAGCAATAGAGACTTCATGTAACCTGCCGTTTGTTCATCAGCAAACAGGGACTCAATTCTAGCAGCGGCGTCTGTCTGCCACTGCTGAAATTGCCCCCATACGGAATGGTCCTCACGAAAAATTTGCACATCAGAAAAGGATGTTTCTGCCATCACAAAAACACCCTGCAATTCCAAGTATCGTGCATAGTCAAAAGCATGTGGATTGCGTGCCGTAGGAGGATTGTAGAACTTCACTGGAGCAATAATCTCACTCCCATGCCTCCACTTCTCTACCCGAGCAGCCTCCTCTTCTGTGTCCAGCTTTACCCGAAGTGCGACTCTCTCATTTGCTGATAGGCTCTCCCAGCTGCCATCGCTCTTTTTTATCCCTTTCACAGAGTAGAACAGTCGCGCAACATCACCATCACGCACCAGAGGAGTTTCGATAGAGCCTCTTGTCAGGATCGTCGCTTCCTGTACAGCAAGAGGTACCAGTTCCGTACGCTGCAAATACTCATACCCTGTAAAATAGAGACCTGATAGAATAGATAATAGAATGAGTGGGGTCTTTCCCGGACGCTTCGATGGATGAAGCCAAAGGCAAATGACGAGCCAGATGCCAGCAACAGCCAGCATCCAAGCAGGATGTACATAAGCGGAAAGCAGATAACCCGTGACAAGCGAAATACTTGCCCGAAGAACCATCGCGGATCCCCTCCATCCCGTGTCGAAAGCTTATTTTCCCGCCCTGATTATATCCATGGTTCCCGGGACAAAAATAGGAGTATCGACGCTTTATTACAAGGTTTTACGGCCATTTCCTGGTCATTTGGAGAGATTGCGCTGACTGTCGATCCGTGATAGAGTTAGCAAGAGCAATCAGTGAGAGGAAGAGTCAAGTCAATGTGTGGAATCGTATCGCTTTACAACAAACGTCAAGCGCCTGTTCAACAAGAAACGATCAGCGCGATGACTGGAGTCATCTTGCACCGGGGTCCAGACGATGATGGCTTCCATCTCGAAGAAAACATCGCCCTGGGCTTTCGTCGTTTAAGTATCATTGACGTGGAAGGCGGACATCAGCCGCTGTTCAATGAATCACGAGACATGTGGATCGTAGGCAATGGAGAAGTGTACAACTACAAAGAACTGCAACAATGGTTGAAGGATTCCGGACACATCTTCCAGACCGATTCTGATATTGAAACCATCCTGCACCTGTATGAAGAAGTGGGAACTGACGCACCGAAGCACTTGCGCGGCATGTTTGGCTTTACCATCTGGGACGGCCGTAAAAAACGACTGTTTGGTGCACGCGATCACTTCGGAATCAAGCCCCTTTACTATGTAGAAACCGCTGATTCAATCGGGATTGCAAGTGAGATCAAAAGCTTGCTGGAGCTTCCCGGACTACGTCGCGAAGTGAACAAAAAGGCCTTTTATCACTACCTTACCTTTCAATACGTACCCGATCCCGAAACCATGTATGAGGGAATTTACCGCATTCCACCTGCTCACTCCTTCGTGGTGGAAAATGACAAGATCACACTAGAGCGTTATTGGGATGTCCATTTTCAACCGGACGAGAGCAAGCCTTTTTCCTACTTCGTGGAAGGCACTCGCAGTGTCTTGCTCGAATCCATCGACAAGCACCGGATCAGTGAAGTGCCACGCGGAGCCTTTCTTTCCAGCGGTGTCGATTCCAGCAGCATTGTAGCGATGATGCGTACCTTTGAACCGGTGAAGACCTTCTCGGTCGGCTCCGACATCCCCGGCTACAGCGAGCTGGACTTCGCAAAACGCACCGCAGCCTTCCTGGGTACCGAACATCATGAGTTGGTCGTCAACGCCCAGCAGTATATGGATGAATTGCCGCGCCTGATCTGGCATCAGGATGAACCGGTGGCCGACCCATCCGCCATTCTGCTCTACTTCGTCGCAAAAATGGCAAGTGAACATGTAACCGTCGTCTTGTCCGGAGAAGGGGCCGATGAATTTTTCGGAGGCTACAACATTTACCGCGAGCCGCATTCGCTCAAAATGTTCTCTGGCATGCCTGGCTGGATGCGTCATTCCATCGGCTATATGGCGGAACATCTGCCTGACCAGGTAAAAGGGAAAAACTTTTTGATTCGCGGATCGAAAAAAGTGGAGGAGCGCTTCTTCGGCAACGCTTTGATTTTCAGCGAAGAGATGAAGAGACGTGTCGTCATGGATGATATCGCCAACTCCAGCTTCTACGTATCGCCTTTTACAGTCACCTCGGACATCTATAAGCGCGCTGCCCAATACGATGATGTGACCAAGATGCAGTACCTGGACATTCACACTTGGCTGCGCGGCAACATCCTGATGAAGGCTGACAAGATGACTATGGCCAATTCTCTGGAGCTACGTGTTCCGTTCATTGACACCAAGGTGTTCGAATTCGCCTCCACCATTCCGACCAAGTACAAAATTGCGAACGGTACAACCAAGCACGTCCTGCGTGAAGCGATGAAAGACTTCTTGCCAGCTGAAATCAAGTCGAAAAAGAAACTGGGCTTCCCGGTTCCGACACGCACCTGGTTGAAAAACGAATTTTACCAATGGGCGAAGGAAATCATCTTCGAATCGAAGGTGGACGACCTCATCAACAAGGCCTATGTGTTATACATGCTGGATGAGCATCGCGAGGGCAATGCCGACTACAGCCGGAAAATCTGGACGATTCTCGTCTTTATGCTTTGGCATCAGATTTTCATCGAGCAAAAGCACACCTTTGGCCCTTATGTAAGTCCCAATGTAGAAATTCGTCGCAAGAAAAACGCTTTCCAGCATATTGGTTAAGCCATAGCAAATAAAGTTGCACCCCCTCTCTTTCTTTTCGTAGCATCCTCGTAAGAGACAAGTTGATCTCTTTAGATGCACGCAAAGAATGAGGAGGGGTTTTTTTATGCTTTGGGAATGGTGGGAGCGGTATCGCCGTCTGCTCGTCGGGATTGGTGCTCTCTTCTTTCTTGGGAGCAGCGTCTGGCTGTACCACTCCAGCCAAGGATCAGCGCAGGAGGAATGGCCGTTAACGCCTATCTCCGGGATCGAAAAGGAAGCATTAGACACAGCGATACGTGCTGAGGAGCCTAAGCAAGAAACACTTGAAGCTGAGCCTCCTCCTCCAATCCTGGTAGACGTCAAGGGCAAGGTAAAAAAACCGGGCTTGTACTCCTTTCAGGCTGGCATGCGCGTAGCTGATGCGATTCGTCAAGCAGGCGGAACGTTGCCAGATGCCGATCTTGAACAGATCAACCTCGCCCAGCCACTGCTGGATGGAGCAGCCGTTGTGATTCCATCCAAATCTGACACGGAGCCTCAGACGCTCAATCAGGCTGTGCCCGGACAGCTCATCCCCTCCTCTTCTGATCCTGCCGGTCAAGGCTCGGGTGGGACGATCAATATAAACACCGCAACAGCAGCCGAGTTGATGTCCCTGCCAGGCATTGGCGAAGCAAAAGCGCAAGCCATCCTCCAATACCGAACAGAAAAGCAAGGTTTCCGTTCACCGGAGGATATCAAGCTCATTTCAGGTATCGGGGACAAAATGTACGAGCGGCTGAAGGATCGTATTCGTATTCGTTAGATGATGCGCGAGGGTCATGATCGCCTTCTTTTCCTCATATGATGGGGAAAGAATCAGAGGAAGGAGGTATGGACTTGAACAGGATTGGAGTCATTGGTACGGGCAGTATGGGCAGTATTTTGCTGGAGGCCTGGTTAACAGCCAAAGCCTTATCGCCCACGCAGCTCATCGTACACAACCGAACCCCTGCTAAAGCTGTTCGTCTAGCGGAAAAATACCCAGGTTTGAGCGTCGCACAAAGCAATACAGAAGTGGCGCAAACATCCAGCATCCTGCTTTTGTGCGTCAAGCCCTCTGAATATAACGTCTTGCTAGAACAACTGGCCCCTGCCTTAACGACGAACCATTTAATGATTACGATCACCAGCCCGATTAAGCTAAAACAACTGGAGGCCCAAGTTCCCTGCCCCGTAGCGAGAGTCGTCCCAAGCATTACCAATGCGGCCAAAAGCGGCGTCAGTCTGTGCGAGTTCGGCTCGCGGATCACCCAGCAGCATCGACAAAACATCTTCTCCCTGTTTTCTACGATCAGTCAGCCCATTGAAGTATCCGAAACCTATTTGCGGGTAAGCTCTGACATAACTAGCTGCGGTCCAGCTTTTTTGAGCTATATCCTGCAGCAGATGATTGAAGATGCTGAAAAGGAAACCGGATTATCCCACGAAGCGGCTACCTACCTGGTAACACATATGCTGATCGGGATGGGCGAGCTGCTTAAACAGGAACTATTTACTCTTCCAACCCTGCAGCAGCGCGTCTGTGTACCCGGCGGAATTACCGGTGAAGGATTGGTAGCTTTGCAAAAAGGTGTGCCCGGATTGTTCGCAGAGGTGTTTCATCGTACACACGCCAAATTTGCGGAGGATCAGGAGCTGGTTCAACAACAGTGGAAGAATCATGTGAAACAGCTTTGATGGATATTAGAAAACTTGGCTACGGCCAAGCTTTTGGCGGAGCCTTAGTTGCACTTATACTATCTTCCGCTAATCTTTTTAGCGCTTTAGCGCACTTAAACTTTCCGATAGTAAAATAAAAAGGAGTGGGCCCATTTAACAGGTTCCACTCCTCTTCCTATGTTACTTCCGTCCGTCCATTCTCGCCTTAGCGAATGACGATATTTACCAATTTACCAGGAACAGCGATTACCTTCACGATTGTTTTGCCTTCGATGAGCTCCTTGATGGTCTCATTGCTCATCGCCAGAGCTTCCATCTGCTCTTTGGTTGCGTCAGATGCAATCAGCAGCTTTTCTTTGTTTTTCCCATTGACCTGCAGGACGATTTCAACCTCGTCTTCAACCAGCTTCGCTTCGTCGTAGGTTGGCCATGCCTCGTACGCAATCGTATTGGCATGTCCAAGCTTTTCCCACAGCTCTTCCCCAATATGCGGTGCAATCGGAGAGAGCATTTTCACAAAGTCTTCCATGTATTTCTTCGGCAAAACGTCCGCCTTGTAAGCTTCGTTGATGAACACCATCAGCTGGGAGATCCCTGTATTGAAGCGCAGTCCCTCGTAATCCTCGGTTACTTTTTTGACCGTCTGATGGTAGACGCGCTCCATCGAATTCGGTTTGTCTGTATCCACGATCTTCGGATTCAGCTCACCATTGTCATTCACATACAAGCGGTAGACGCGGTCCAGAAAGCGGCGGGCACCATCGAGGCCTTTTGTAGACCACGCGATGGATGCATCCAATGGCCCCATGAACATTTCATACATACGCAGGGTGTCTGCACCGTGGCTTTGCACGATGTCGTCCGGATTCACGACGTTTCCTTTGGACTTACTCATCTTCTCGTTGTTCTCACCCAGGATCATTCCTTGGTTAAAGAGCTTCTGGAATGGCTCTTTCGTCGGTACGACACCGATATCGTAGAGGAATTTGTGCCAGAAACGAGAGTAGAGCAAGTGAAGAACAGCGTGTTCCGCCCCTCCGATATAGATATCAATCGGCAGCCACTCTTTCAGTTTATCCGGATCTGCCATCGCCTGATCATTGTGCGGATCGATAAAGCGCAGGAAGTACCAGCAGCTACCAGCCCATTGAGGCATGGTATTCGTTTCACGGCGAGCTTTCATGCCAGTCTCTTTGTCTACGATATTGATCCAGTCGGTGATGTTGGCAAGTGGCGACTCACCTGTACCAGACGGTTTGATTTCTTTCGTCTTCGGAAGGATTATCGGCAATTCATCAGCTGGAACCACTTTCATCGTGCCATCTTCCAAATGGATGATTGGAATCGGCTCGCCCCAGTAGCGTTGACGACTGAACAGCCAGTCGCGCAGACGATAGGTGACTTTGCGGTTTCCTTTACCGTTCTCCTCGAGCCATTCGATCATTTTGCTGATCGCTTGTTCCTTGTTCAAACCATCGAGGAAGCCAGAATTGATGTGTTCGCCGTCACCAGCGTACGCTTCCTTCGTAATGTCTCCACCTGCAATAACAGCTTTGATTGGCAAATCAAAGGTTTTTGCGAATTCATAGTCTCGCTCATCGTGTGCTGGAACGGCCATGATCGATCCAGTACCATAGCTGATCAATACGTAGTCGGCAATCCAGATAGGCAGACGTTCGCCATTTACCGGATTGATCGCATAGGCGCCTGTGAATACGCCTGTTTTTTCTTTCGCCAGGTCCGTACGCTCCAGATCGCTTTTGTGTTTTGCCTGATCCAAATACGCTTCAACTGCTGCCTTTTGTCCAGGTACCGTAATTTGCTCGACCAGCTTATGCTCAGGAGCCAGCACCGCATAGGTTGCACCGAACAAGGTATCAGGGCGAGTGGTGAATACCGTGAACGTCTCTTCGTGGCCTTCAATTCCAAAGGTCACTTCTGCCCCTTCCGAACGGCCGATCCAGTTGCGTTGCATTTCCTTGATGCTCTCTGGCCAATCCAGCTCTTCGAGGTCAGCGAGCAATCGCTCTGCGTAAGCTGTAATTTTCAATACCCATTGCTTCATTGGGCGGCGTTCGACCGGATGGCCTCCGCGTTCACTCTTGCCTTCGATGACCTCTTCGTTGGCCAGTACGGTACCAAGTGCCGGGCACCAGTTTACAGCCACTTCATCGATGTAGGCCAGACCGTGTTCATATAGCTTGGTGAAAATCCACTGTGTCCATTTGTAGTAGTTTGGATCTGTTGTATTGATTTCCCGGTCCCAGTCGTAGGAGAAGCCCAGCGACTTGATCTGACGGCGGAAATTGTTGATGTTGTGCTCGGTAAATTCAGCAGGGTCATTTCCTGTATCGAGAGCGTATTGCTCAGCCGGCAGACCAAATGCATCCCATCCCATTGGATGAAGTACATTATAGCCTTGCATGCGTTTCATGCGGGACAAAATATCTGTAGCCGTATAGCCCTCTGGATGTCCAACGTGCAGTCCTGCACCCGATGGATACGGGAACATATCAAGCGCATAGAACTTTTTCTTGCCCTCATCCTCTGAAGTCTTGAAGGTTTTGTTTTGCTCCCAGTATTGTTGCCATTTCTTTTCGACATTGCGATGACTGAAAACCATGGTAAAGCACTCCCATCTGAAATAACGAAATAGATTACACAGCTTTGACGAGAAGTAGCATGGCTACTCCGCCTTTTCAAGCTTTGTATGGTACTACAAATTGATAGTAAAATAAAAAACCCCGCGCCCCTATCGCTTACGAAAAGGGACGAGAGGTTGTGTAGACTCCCGCGGTACCACCCAGTTTGGTGAAGAGAACTGTTTCACCCGCTTGTTCATATCCGTATCGTGGATGAAACGCCCTCCCTTACACAGCCAATCCATCAGGCCTTCAGGGGGAGTGCTCGGAGGCGAGTTCGGAGTGGTCTGGGTTGACTTGCACCCACCGTCAACTCTCTTTTGGTCACAGAACGATTCCTACTATTCCTCTTTTAACGCGTCGATTTTTGCAGTTATAACACGATTATAGTCAATCCTAACCAGTCGTGTCAATCTTTCGGCCGACGAGCCACAAAAAAGTGCCGTTCACTGTCTGCTTGCGGCGGAAGATCGGTAAAGTCTGCTGTCAGCACAACATCCGTAAATCCTGCATCCTGCAGCCAGCGAAAGATCTGCATGGGCTGATACGCACGCTGCCAATGCTCCTCTTCTACCCGCTCGTACAAGCCCGAGGGCTGACGGATGAAGAAGGTGAGCTGATGCTCCACCTCCAAGCGAAGCGGATCGCAGAACGCATTCCAAATATACGAGACATCTTCTTCTACCAGGGTAAACGTCTCATCTCCAAAGACCTGCAGCATCTTATAAGGACTGTGAACATCAAATAAAAACGAGCCACCCGGGGTCAAATGAGCAAATACGCGGCGGAATGTCTCCTGTACGTCTTCCTCTTGTGTCAGATAGCTCAAGGAGTCGCACAAGGAAATGACCGCATCAGCGGGTGTCATCTCAAGCTCACGCATGTCCTGCTCAACCCAGGAGATATACACTTGCTCCTGCCTCATTTTGTCATACGCGATAGCGAGCATCTCTGCCGACAAATCAACGCCAGTCACCCGATATCCTCGCTTGGCTAACGGAATGGCAACGGAGCCTGTACCGCAGCCCAGATCAATCACATGGAGCGGTTTTTCTCCCTTGCTCCACGTGCGATCCACCCATTCCAGCCATTGATCGTAAGGTGTGTCCGCCATTAATTTGTCGTATATCGCGGCCATGTGCGAATACGCCATGTCGATTACTCCTGCGATGAGAAGGTAACCACTTCGGCATCCTTCCACAGACGCTCAAGATTGTAAAACTCGCGCTCTTCCCGATGGAAAACGTGAATGATCACATCCTCGAGGTCTACGAGTGCCCAGCGACCTTCCTCCTCGCCCTCGATACCACGCACGTTGTAGCCATTTTTATGTGCCTGGTCGCGGATTTCACGGACAATGGCCTGTACCTGACGCTCGTTGTTTCCGTGGCAGATCATGAAGTAATCTGCGATCACGGTCAGGTTCTTGATATCGAGCACCGTAATATTCTCTGCCTTTTTTTCCTCTGCTGCTTTAATAACCAGGCGAGCCAAATCATCAACTGTTCTAACCATTAAACCCTCCTTCTCTCCCTCTGCGGGAAATCAAGTCGTTGTATGCCATCAGTGTCAACGGGAAGACCGTTTTCTGCTTTTCTATCAAGAACTGGATCGTCCCCCCCAATGCCACGGAAAGGGCTGTATCCAAATCCTTTTGAGCCAGATCGCGAATTTGCTCCACGCCTGGATACTGTCGGTTTGGTTCTATATAGTCTGCCACACAAACTACTTTTTCTAACAGCGTCATTCCAACTCTGCCCGTCGTATGGTAGCGTACCGCCTGCAAAATCTCAGGATCCGTCACGCCGATCACTGTTTGAATGACAATTGCACCAGCAAAAGCATGCCACAGCTCTTTTTCACCTTGGAGAAGCTCCTGCGGCAGGTCATGGCGAACGAGAATGTCGTGCATTTTATCGATCGACCAGCATTTGCAGTAATCATGAAGAAATCCGGCCAATTCGGCCTTTTCTGGATCTGCTCCGAATCTTATTGCCAACTGACGTGCGGTTTCCGCTACGCCGAGTGTATGCTGGTACCGCTTGTCGTGCATTTGCGCTCGCACGCGGGCAAGCAGTGTCTCGCGGTCCATTCGCTCATTCATACAATCGGTTCTCCTTTATATAACGTTCCACTGCGTCCGGTACTAAATAACGCAGGCTTTTGCCCTCTGCTACTTTCTGGCGGATCAGGGTGGAAGAAATATCCCATACCGGCATGTTCACGAGTTTCACATGTTCCGCATCGGACAGGTCGAGTTCAAAGCCAGGACGAGCCAAGCCGATAAAATCAGTCAAGCCCACCAGTTCCTCGTAGCGATACCAGGTAGACAACGTCTTTACCATGTCTCCACCAATGATAAATGAGAAGCGATAGTCCCGATGCTTTTTCACCAGTCGGACCATCGTATCACCTTTCATAACGGTTCGCCTAAGGCAGCTTGATCGTTTTGTGCTCGCGCGATTCTTTGTACAAGACGACAGTGTGACCAATCAGCTGTACCAGCTCCGCACCAGCACCCGCGGCCAAATCTTCTGCAACTTCGCGTTTGTCATCCGTATTGTTCTGCAGGATCGATACTTTGATCAGTTCACGCACTTCCAGCGCTTCTTTGATCTGGGTAATCATATTTTCATTCACTCCGCCTTTTCCTACTTGGAAAATTGGGCTAAGATGATGGGCTTCTGCGCGCAAAAAGCGCTTTTGCTTGCCGGTTAACATCGGCATGCCTCCTCTATTCAATCAAATCTTATTTTTTCAGTTGTTCCAGTACAACGGCACGCATGGTTTCACTCGGAGCTGCCTGACCTGTCCACAGTTCAAAGGCAAGGGCTCCCTGATTGACAAACATGCCAACACCGGAGTGCACGCGGGCTCCGAGCTCACGAGCCTCTCGCAGCAAACGCGTCTCCAAGGGATTGTAGATGAGATCACTCACGACCAAACCGCTGTGCAGCCACGCCGATGGTACTGGCATATCCTGTACATGTGGGAACATGCCAATTGATGTCGTATTAATCAAAAGCGTCGAGTCTGCGATCGCTGACTCGCCACTTTCCTGCTCCATCACTTGTGTGGGAACGATCGTTCCGACATGCTCAGCCAGGAAAGCTGCTTTCTCCCGTGAACGGTTGATGATGCGAATCTCTTTTACACCTTGTTCGGCAAGAGTAAATGCTACAGCTCTTGCAGCACCACCCGCTCCGAGCAGTGTCACCACTTGCTGCTCCAAGGAAATGCCGGTCTCTTCTACAAGCGAACGAACATAGCCCAGTCCATCGGTATTGTAGCCGATCAAGCGGCCGTCTTCGTTTACAACCGTATTGACGGCGCCAATTTTTTTGGCTAATGGATCTATCTCGTCGAGCATGGGCATGATGGCGACCTTGTGCGGGATCGTCACATTCACCCCTTTGATTCCAAGTGCTCGAATGCCTTCCACAGCATCCTCGAGCGCTTCCGGAGAAACATCAAATGCTGCATATGCAAAAGCCAAGCCCGTTTCCGCAAACGCCGCGTTGTGCATCAGCGGCGATTGTGAATGGGAAACGGGATGACCGAACAAACCTACCAGTTGCGTTTTGCTTGTCATCATGATACTCTCCTACCCCCCAGCTTCTCTCTCTATCATATGGCAAGGACTACGGGCTAACCAACCCTTCTTTTTGCGGGTTTAGATCAATCCTTTGCGCATTCCCACACTGACCCCTTTTGGGGCATGCACAACGACATTCGCCTCGTGTTTGCCTTGCAGGCTGACCCAACCCAACCCGGAGATGACGATATCGGTCGTCATGCCTGTCGGTTTGATTTTAAACGAATGCTTCGCGAAAGGCGGGAGAGCCTTTACCGCTTCCTCACCTGTAGGCGGATTGAGCAGCGTGCCGTGGTGCTTCTGCATCACTTCTTCTGCTTTTTCCAGCTTCGTTCGGTGAATGTACAGATCGTTATCCACATACACAACCAAAGGCTGTCTAGGGCCACGAACAAAATCAACGCGGGCCAGCCCACCCAGGAATAATGTTTGTTCAGGATCAAGCTGATACACCTTGGAATTGATCCGGCTCGTAGGCGTAATTTTACGCAAATCAGCAGGTGAAATCATATGGCCAATCTGCTCGCGGTTGATGATGCCCGGCGTATCGTAGATCGAGCGACCGTCCTCCAAAGGAATCTCGATCTTGTCCAGCGTCGTTCCTGGAAACGGCGAAGTGGTAATCTCCAGCTCTGCCGCACCGTAGTCATGCAAGATGCGGTTGATCATCGTTGATTTTCCAACGTTGGTTACACCGACAATGTACACGTCTCTTCCCTTGCGCAGCTCTCCTATACGAGCGAGCAGCTCGTCGATGTGCAGTCCTTTCTGGGCGCTGATCAGCACCACATCCTCCGGACGCAGGCCACGCTCCTTGGCCTCGTGCTGCATCCAGTTGCGCACGCGGTTGAGGTTGATATTGCGCGGCAGCAGATCTACCTTGTTGCCAACGAGCAGGATCGGATTCTTTCCGACAAAGCGCGGCAATCCCTTCAGCCAGGAGCCTTGGAAATCAAAGATATCCACGACCATGACGACGAGGGCTTGTGTAGAGCCGATTCCGTCCAGAATACGCAGGAAGTCGTCGTCACCCATACTGACTGGCGCCACTTCATTGTAATGCTTGATGCGATAGCAGCGCTGGCAGATGACTACTTTTCGGTCAAGTGCCGATGCCGGTGCATAACCGGGCTTTTTGATATCCTCCGTCTGTATCGCGATTCCACAGCCAGCACAGGAGCCAACCGCCTGTTCATTTATGCTTTGCTCTTCCACGAAACCATTCCTTTCCGCTCCATCCAATATAGGGCTACTCGCTCCATCCTGCGATTAAAGCGCGTCCAAAATCCGTCTGTCTGAGCAACGGGCACGACCAAAATCGTATGAAACCCAAGTCGATTGCCGCCCAGTACATCTGTAAACAATTGATCGCCTACGACCACTGTTTCCTCGACCGTCACACCCATCTGGCGAACAGCCTGCAAAAAGGCTTTGTTAGTCGGTTTGCGTGCCGCACAAATAAAAGCGATCTGAAGAGGCTGGCAAAAGCGTTGTACACGTTCCTGATTGTTGTTGGATACGACTGTGACCTGGATACCGGCATCACGCATACGCGCAAGCCAGCGTTCTACCTCCGGTGTAGCCAGCGGCCTGTCCCATTCAACCAATGTATTGTCAAGGTCGGTAATCACCGCTCGTATGTTACGCTGTTTCAACTGTTCTATATCAATGTGGTGGATCGAATCCACGAACTGGCTCGGCATCAGCTTCTGTAAAAGCACGTGGCACCTCCAAACGGCATGAAGCAAAATAACCGTGATTTCGGCACCTACTATACCATATTCAGCCGTACTGTTGCAAAAGAAAACGGATAACGCCCGTACCAATGGCATGGGCGTTTTGACCTCAATGATCCTTTTTCTCTCTTTTCTCCATCAGCCGTAGGACACCCTCCTTTGGCGTCCAGCACTGGAAACGATAGTCGGGGCGTGTCTCATAGGTGAGACGGGAACAGCGATACCCCACTTTGTCCCGCTCCTTTTCTACGCGAAAATGGATGCAGGTCGCACAACAGTGAAATGGATTGGTCTGATCCACGGTTCTCCCCTCTTACTTTAGCGAATTCCAAGTGAACATCGACAGCTGCTCGTAGCGCACTTGCTCGGGCTCGGCAAAATTGCTGAAACCGACGCCTACCAAGCGCACGCCTGCACTGTATGAAAACACGTCAAGCAAATCGTCCAGCAGCTCTTGCCAATTGGCATCTGTCGTCGCTTTGCACTGACGCGTGCGTTGGGTAAAATCGGCGTATTTGATTTTCAGGATAATGGTTTGAGGATGGACATTCTCCTGCCGGATATCTTCCTGCACTTCCTGCAAGATTGAATAAGCAATCTGTGCAACAGCATCCCGGTCATACAAATCAAAGGGAAGTGTAGTTTCCCGACTGATCGATTTCGGTGCTCGTTCCATCTCAATATCCCGCTGGTCTTCTCCTCTGGAGCGGTCATACAACGCGCGTCCCCACTTGCCAAACAGCTGGACTACTTCTTCCAGCGACAGCTTCCAGAAGTCTTCTACGGTTTCAATTCCTTTTTTTGCGAGCACCTCTTGGGATTTCTTCCCTACCCCATGCAAGGTACCGATCGGCAATGGGCGCAGGACCTCTAAAGCCTGCTCCGGTCGGATAATCACAAAGGCGTCCGGTTTTTTCAAATCACTCGCGATTTTGGCCAGCGACATATTGTAGGAAAGGCCGATACTGCAGGTCAATCCCGTTTCCTTGTGAATACGCCGCTTGATTTCACGTCCGATTGGAACAGCGTCCTCGTAGCTGCTGACATCCAGATACGCCTCGTCCAGCCCGACTGTCTGGTAACGATCCGTATATTGGGCCAGGATCTCTCTGATCTCGGCAGACTTCTCCACATAGCGGGAATAACGGACTGGCAGAAAAATGCCTTGCGGACATTTCTTGCGTGCCAGAGCTACGGGCATCGCCGAGCGCACACCGAACTTACGCGCCTCATAGCTGCATGTGGAGACCACGCCACGATTTCCCGTACCACCCACAATGACCGGCTTGCCCCGCAGATGCGGTTGGTCGAGCTGTTCCACGCTGGCGAAAAAAGCGTCCACATCCATGTGCAGGATTTTTTTCATAACGGAGATACCACCAAACGTACATTCTCATTTCAACTATTATCTCCGATCTGTGCTTCCTGCGCAAGTAGCGGCAGCCTTTCCCACTAAGATTGGGCAGATAAGACCTGCATCAGCTCCGACACAGGGGGATTTCCTTTTTTGGCGTATCGTATTTTTTGATCTTTTCCGATGATGTAAACGATTCGCTGCTGGAAGAAAAGGCCCAAAATCTTGCCTACATCATACGACTCGCGAATCTTCTCCTGCTCATCGACAATCAGCGGAAAGGAGTAGCTGAATTTGTCCGAAAAAGCCTGGTGCTTATTCAAATCAGCTGGGTTGATCCCCAGTACAATCGTATCCAGCTTTTCCAGTTCGCTGTATCGATCCTGGATTCCGCAAAGCTGCTTGGTGCAGACGGGTGTATCGTCACCTGGATAAAAGATCAGCACGATGTTTTTTTGACCCAAATAATCTTGCAGACGAATGGTTCCTGCTGTGCTTTCCGCAGTAAAGGCGGGAGCAGACGTTCCTGGCTTTAGCATCACAATCACCTCTCTCGTAGTATACATGCCGTTGAAAAAAGAAAAAACTGCCCCATTTAACATGTGGACAGTTTCTTGCTGCAAGCTTGCTCAGTTGGCTTGTTCTTTGGTTTGTATGACCTTCGCGACAAACGCTTCGGCAATTTTCAGCATCGTGGAATCATGGCCCCACATGCGCTCAGGGTGCCACTGCAATCCGATATGCAAACCGTCCAGGCTCTCGATCGCCTCGACTACGCCATCTGCTGCCACACCAGTGATCTTGAAGCTTGGCGCGACATCCTTGACAGATTGGTGGTGAGAGGTGTTCACCAGAATCTCCGTGGTACCCAGTGCATCTGCCACCATGCCCGGCTGAAGCTGTACCTTGTGCGCCCCGTATTGACGAGAGCCTTTCTGGGCGTGCTGGAAGGCACCTGGCACTTGACTTGGGATATCCTGAATCAACGTACCACCGCAAGCTACGTTCATGATCTGCATCCCTCTGCAGATCCCCAGCATCGGTTTTTTCTGCTCCAAAGCAAGCTTGATAATGGCAAGCTCTGTCAAATCCCGCTCGTACTCCACTTCTCCCAGACGCTGCAACGGTTCCTCACCGTACAGGTGCGGAGCAGGGTCTTCGCCTCCGGTCAGAATGATTCCATCCACAGCTTCCATCATGGCTTGGAACGGCGGCTCCTGTATACCTAACAACGGCATGATCAGAGGAATTCCTCCAACACGGGCAATCCCGTCCACATAGCCGGAACCCACATAAAAATACTGGTCGAGATTGTTGTTGGGCAAATACATTTTTGAACATACGACACCAATTACCGGACGCACTCAGGTCACTTCCTTGTCTTCAAAGTGGGTAGCTTTTTTAACATGATTCCTGAAAAACTTCTTGCTGTTCAGAGCTTGACTACATACTATTATAGTAAGAAAATTTTGTCTATATTAAAAGGAGTTGTTTTCTATGCTATCCAGCCTCTCCCCCTCTATCGCGCCATTACTGGAAGAATCAGGTGGTGAATGGGGGGTTTATCTCGAAGATTTGCATACCGGTGAACAACTTTCTTTTAATCAAAATGAACGTTTCTATGCAGCAAGTGTGATCAAGGTTCCGATCATGGCAGCAGTCTTTGCTGAGGTGTATGCAGGCAAATTTGCTTTGGAAACGAAAATCAGGCTGCGCCAGGAGGATCAGGTCGGAGGGGCAGGCATTTTGCAGCATATGACGCCTGGTTCTGAGTGGACGGTACAAGATCTGGTCACGCTGATGATTATTCAAAGCGATAATACAGCGACCAACATGCTGATCGATCTCGTCGGAATAGAGTCGATTCGCAGTATCATGCAGGCGACCGAGATGACCAACAGCCACTTTTACAACAAGCTGATGATTGTACCTGCACAAGTAGAGGGATACAACGAAGTGACAGCTGCCGATCTGGGCAATCACTTGCGTTATCTGGCAAAAGGCAAGGTGATCTCCTACGACAGCTGCGCAAGAATGATGGCCATTTTGAAACAGCAGCAGCATCGCGACCGGATCCCGCTCCACTTTCCTTATCCCAGCGGCGATATGATTGGCTCTCTGCCCAGCTGGGAGCTCGCGAACAAGACGGGTTCTGTTACCAATATTACACATGATATAGGCATTCTCTACGTCGGTTCGAGCGCTGTCACGATCTGTGTACTGAACAAGGGATTGCCTCAAAAAGCCGCTGTGCAGACCATCGCCAGCATCGGGAAACTGGTATTCGACCTGTACAGCAAGTAATCGACCAAACCACGCCCACCCTCAGCAGGTGGGTCTTTGATTTTTATGACGTAAAAAAAGCGTGTACGCCATATTTGTGGGAACGTACACGCTTGTTACATCGATTATTCTTTTTCCAGGATCAGCTTGCTTACTTCCATGGCACTGGAGAACGAGAGCTCAGACAGCTGTCCTTGTCCTTCGCACCAGTCTCCAGCAAAGAAGAGGTTCCGGTAATCCGGGAGAGAGGTCGGCATCGGTTTTTGTGTCATCGTCCATTTGATCTCCTGGACAATCGCACGCGTGGAAACACGTGGCACCACCAGTTGATCTCTCCAGCCAGGGAAGTGCTTGTCGTACAGATTTTCGATTTCCTGCTTGCGCTGTTCCACGATCTCTTTGTTACCAACCTCGGATTGGCGCAGGTAGGCAGTGGCCTGAAGCAATTGACCGCCTTCTGGCACACAGCTGTGGTCGTAGTACGAGATATCGGTAATAAAAATGTTGTTTTGCTTGTCGTAAATATAGGAATAAGGCACGTCAATGCGTTCCTTCAAGCCTACGTCATACACGACAACGACTGTCGGTTCGTACTCGGCATATTGGGCAATGGCATGCTCCAGACGAGTTTCGCTGAAGACCTTCACCATTTCCTTTGGTGGGATACAGCTGACGAATTCATCTCCTGTAATCTCACCATCCGGTGTCACGACTCCTACAACCCGTTCGTCTTCTACGTGAATGGACTCGACCTTGGTTTTGGTCAAAATCGTACCATTGTTCGCCTCGATGACACGTACAAACTCCGAAATCAGCGCTTGCCAGCCTCCACCGATGTATGCAACCGGTTTGTTCGTCATAAACAAGCGGCTGTAATAATTGAAGAATACATCCGATGGAATCTTTTCAGGTTCACGGGTGAAGAAGTTGGAGGATGCCAGCGTCAGCATCATTTCCTTGACTTCCTCGTTGATGTGCTTTTTCTCCATCCACTTTTGAATCGAGAGATGGGGGTGTCCCTGCTCCATTTTCAGCATCGTTTTTAAAATTTCAAACGTAAACAATACTTTGTCCAAGCCTTTCAACAGCCTGGTTTGGAAAAGGCCCTGCACATTCGCCGGAACCGCTGTCAAGTCGCTTCCGATATCGTACTTTGCCTTGGTTGGATTGAAGTCTTGCCAATCAATCTTCAAATCCAGTTCTTTTTCAAACGTTCTCAGAACAGAACTGTCACGTGCGTAAATCGCATGTGCCCCGAAGTTAAAGTTGAAGCCTTTGATTTTCAAAGTTACGGCACGGCCACCCAATTGTCCGCGCTCCAATACAGCTACTTTTTTGCCTTTCGACGATAGATAGGCGGCTGTAGAAAGACCCGCAAGTCCTCCGCCTACGACAACAACGTCATAGTGATTGGTTGTCATACACAATCTCCCCTACGCGCTAGCGATGTTGATCTACTATATGATTTACGTCAAACCCAATCATTAGAATACTGGATATACGAAGCAGAAGTCAATCATTATTGAACTCTGTCTATTTTTATACTGGTATATACCATTTTTTACCTGACAGTGTTGTCATACGAAGTGGATTCCTTTTCCAAATCAGGTGGGTAAAGATGTGTCTGCTCTCCCCTTGTCGGAGATCTGAACTAGTATTCCCTTCCAACCAACGGATATCCAGCATCAACTTGATTGACAGGATACGATCGTACATGGAACTTGGAAAAAAATAAACATCCCTTCGTCGAACGGTTCTACCCGCATCTTTGCACATGAACCCGCAAAAAAAGGACTTGATCAGGCATATCATGTAAGCAAGCTGTACGACAAGTAGCCGCTGCCCGTATCGCAGAGGATTTGCCCGATGCTGAGATCGAGCAGTTGCTGCGATGGCCGGTCAGCGGCATGAGGTCAGTGATTGTTGACTTCTTTAGTTCTGTTCATTTCGTCGCGTCATCTGCTGCCAAACTGTACCGCTGGCAGCTTCTCCGCTCTCAATCCGCTCCAGAGCCATTTTCACCTGCAGGCTCACTTCAAATTCCGGATCGTTCTGCGCCTCCTGCAAGGCTTCTAGTGCCGATTCGTCCCCAACCTCAAAGAGAAAGCGGGCCGCACGCCAGCGCACCAGCTTGTTCCGATCCTTGAGCGCCTTGCACATTGCCGGGATTGCTCGGGGATCTCCCAAATCAGACAAGGTATCGCCTGCCGTGCGCCGTACAGAGACGGAATCATCCTGAAGTGCCTGATACAAGAGCGGATATACCGCCTCTGTCTCAACCATCCCTAGATAGACTACGGCTTGTCTGCGGATTGAGGATTTGGTATCCTGCAAAGCTTTTTCTAAAACAGGCAGATCATCCACTGTCGGCTCCATCCGATCAAGAGCTGCATATCGTTTTTGCCAGTCCGGATCGTCAAGCATATCGAGAGTGACAACCTTCTTCTCACGACGGATCGGCTCCGGAGCTTCTCCCGGCCCTTGCTGCATCGCTCGTGCGACGAGTTCCTCTACCCGCTCAGCTGGGTAAGAAGCATCGATTTCCTGAGCCACTTCTTCTCCAATCTCGCGCAAATCCCCGTATCGTACACCGTGCTCCACCCATTTTCGTTCCATCAGCAAATTAGGCGAAGCTGAACCAGCGCGAACAGCCGCTTGCCCAAATCTCTCCGGCAGAGCGGCACGAATCTGCTCGTTCCCCATCGTCACCTTTACTTGCATCGGTACATCGCGGAACATCTGGATATACACCTGCGCTTCACCAAATGCTGCACTGCTATCTTCTGCGCCAAAATCAGGAACTGCCAGATCCGTGCCTGCGTGTAAAATCTCGCGAGCTTGAGTCAGGATCTTTTGCCAATCAGCATTCGACTTGCGTTCCAGCGCAAGAAAATCTGCAGTATGAAAAATGGAGACAACTCCATCGATAGACAACAGCTTGCCCATCATCGCAGGAGCCTGCTCCGATTTATCTTTTGTATAGACACGTTGAACACCATCTGGCAAACGCTCGTCCACGTTCAGCTTCATCACATTTGGACTTGGCGTCGGCTCAATGGATAACAGTTTCATGCTTCGTCACTCCTTTTCTCAGCGCTACTCCCAGCTTCCCCTTCATGGTAGCACGGAATTCAACGGGAGTTCCAATGTACAGCTTCAATACCTGCACTTTGCCCTTCTCAGATAGGAAGCTTGTAGTAGTCGTTGGCAGACTTGACAAAAAATCCGCACGATTCGTATAGCGATAAGGCCCCACTATTCACACAGGCCATCTGAAAACCGTGGACATTCAGCCAAATCAATGTCTCCATATCTTCCTCTTCGGCCAGTCGCAATTG
This sequence comes from Brevibacillus sp. AY1, assembly GCF_029870785.1. Lineage (NCBI taxonomy): Bacteria > Bacillati > Bacillota > Bacilli > Caryophanales > Paenibacillaceae > Brevibacillus > Brevibacillus sp. AY1. Next base: position 107,220 of record NZ_JAFLPN010000001.1, on the reverse strand, counting down.
GACAGATCCGAGATGGGGACTGATCTTTTATTGGGCTGAAGGTCCATCCAGTATTCGGAAAATGAATATTCGGCACCCAGGCTTTCTACAAACGCCTTGCCTGATGCGGATTCCCGCTGAACAATAAACAGCTGATGTGGTATGCTCCGCTTTTTGCATTCATCAGCCGACATCTCCTGAAGTGTACGGAAAATACCAGCTCGCCGGTAATCAGGATGAACCATTCCACTAACTTCTGCTTCTCCTCCATGAAAGGAGTAGAGTCCCAGGAATCCGACCAGTAGCTCATCCTGATAGCAAAGAAAATCTTCGGTATGCTTCCCGGGACGCGACTGCAGCATGTCAGGGTTCACTTTCAGATCGATTCCGTCATGCTCGTTGCAAAGCTGGACCAGCTTCTGGATGGCAGCCAGTTCGTCGGCCTCCAATGTAGCTTTTGCTACGAAAAGTGGTGAGATCATGCTCTTCCCCCTCTAAAAATAATGGCGTCTTAACTCTTGCACAATCTCCTCCAGATTATTGGCGACCTGCGGAATCGCGTATCCGACGTAAAGCGGAGAGGTCACGAATCGCGGAACGACCTTTGCCACCAGCTTCTGGCCCCAATGATAGAAGAAAAAGTTGTAGCTTTGAAAACGCGGATTGACGTGATGTAGGATCCAGTGAGCCAGTATTTGCAAGTAATCCGCCATTTTCCCCATCTGACCCCAATCGGAAAGGACGACATTGTACTCAAAAAAACCGGCTCTAGGCAAGGTGGAGAGAGTAAGCTCCACTCCGGTATCCCGATCAATCACTATCCCAGTAAAATCGGAATCCTTTACCTGCTGGAGATAATCGTATTGGTTCAGGCCCACAATCTGCATATGGGGATGACGAATGCTGCCACCCGAATACGGGCCGTGGTTTTTGAAGAATAGAACGGACTGATATTCGCCGCTTCGCTCCATTTCGAGCCATTTCTCCACCCCAAACGCCAGCAAAGCGCGAACATGCTCTTTGGAGTAAACAGACCAGTCACCCTCACACTGATCTGACTCTACCAGGACGGTTTGATGTGTTTCCTTCAGCACGGGATACTTATTTTTCAGCCAGATCATCGTGCCCCGTTTTTCCAGCACATCCGTCAAGCTGTTTCGATCGCAAAATGGGCATGCTGTCTCGCGGTTATGGACACTTTCGGGCTTTTTTCTGCCAATGTGTATGTCAAAGTGCAAATGCGTCTGTGTCATCCCATTCCCTCCTGTTTCCCACTCCTTTTACTTTACATGGAAACTCCGTAGGCGTAAATCGTTCCACTCTTTCTTGATTTGCAGGTTATTCGCTTCACAAAAGGATATCCGTGTTTTACGATTACAGCAGATCCACTACCCTGAGGAGGTTTACCTATGATATCCATACACAAAGCTGCCTCCCGTTACACAGCCGATCACGGATGGCTAAAGAGCAACTTCAGCTTTTCATTCGCAGAATACTACGACCCATCGAACATGAGCTTCGGACCTCTGCGCGTTTTCAATGATGATACGGTTCAGCCGAATATGGGATTTGGCGCTCATCCCCACAAGGAGATGGAGATCGTCTCCATCGTGTTAAAGGGTGCGCTCGGCCATCGAGACAGTACGGGTAGACAAGAAATCGTTCGCCCCGGCGAAGTTCAGCGGATGAGTGCCGGTACAGGGATTGTCCATTCCGAGATGAATCCTTCGTCTACTGAGGACGTACAATTCCTGCAGCTCTGGTTTGAGCCTGCCCAGTACGGCTTGACCCCATCCTATGAACAAAAGGCCTATGACCCTAGCAAACTGACGAATCGGCTACACCCTGTTGTTTCCGCCAAGGGTGGCGAAGAGACTGCCTCGATTCATCAGGATATGACTCTCTATTTGTCAAAGCTGGAATCTGGACAGACGCTTCAATTCGAGCAAACCGCCGGACGTCGAATATACCTGTTCGTCATGGAAGGGGAGCTTTTGCTTAATCAAGAGGAACTGCTTCATCGCCGGGACGCAGCGCGAATCACGGAGCAGCCCAGCCTTGAGATTGCCACATCATCCGGTGCCTTCTTCATGCTGATCGATTTGCCCTAACATCGAATAGACGACATGACATCCGCAGCTTAAGTACGCATCTAGGCTGCGGCTTATTTTTTGTCTCAATTCCATCGTTTACAATCGTAGTAGTGAATGACAAAAAGGGGTTGGAGGAGCATGGAAAGATCGTTTTACTATCCGGTTAGCTGGAGTGAAGCTCACCGGTATAAACTTCTTCTGGATGAGGAAGGCGTACCCTATGAAATCCTGACCCCATTGGATTTGCCTGTGCTGGAAGAGGGCATGCTGGCCATCGTCTTTCCTTCCATCCCACTGCGCCTGTATGCATCGGTACGAACCCTGTTTTACCGGGATGGATTGCGATACCCCGATCCGATGTCTCGAGATATCTGGATCCGCTGACTGAACAGTGTCATGAGGTACATCTGCGGACGGCGAACATAGGATGTGGTAGTACGGGAGGTGGAGGAGATGCCGTCCTACAACATCCGCATTTCGATTACTGATCTCAGGCTTGACCTTTTTGATGGTAGCAAGCTAGTTCGCTCTTTTCCTGTTGCTCTAGGAAAGATCGCCACTTCTACCCCGCGAGGAGATTTTACGATAATCAACAAAGTTCCTTATCCGAATTCCTACCCCGGCGGCCCACTCAGTGTGTTCGGCACCTTTTGGCTAGGGTTGAGCAAGCCACATTATGGAATTCACGGAACCAATAACCCAGCCTCTATCGGTCATTATGTATCTCACGGATGCATCCGCATGTACAATCAGGACGTGAATGAGCTAGCCAAGCTTGTTCCTATCGGGACTCCCGTCCGTATTCGCCAGAAATAGGCCCAAGGAAAACCAAAACCCGCACTCTTCAGGAGAGGCGGGTTTTGCCATGACTCAAATTTTCGGTTGTGTTGGTTGTGTTGGTTTCGTCAGATTCCAGGTAAACAATATAGCGCCTGGCTTGCTTGTACATAATCGACAAAGTCAATTCCCGGATTTTGTTCATGATCTCTTCTTTTTGTTCCGGCACATCCGTAACCAGTGCTTCTTCTTGAGTAGCCAGATAGGACATTACCCACTCTGGGTCCAGTTTGTATGCAGGCAAAGACAGCGACTCCTCTACTCTGTAATCCTCATTAGTCTACATGAAGGAAGCTGTCGTTCACAGCATCAATAACTGGCTGTATAAGCATAGTTTGACAACAAGTCCATTATTTCGTTGCTCAGGATCTTCCTTCAAGCCCCATCGCACAAGGTTACAAACTCACCTGGATTGGACCGAATCGTGCGACCTATTCTGAGCAAAGTACCTTCACTTAGCTCTTGATATCTTTGATAGAGTCGGCTGGCTTCCTCTTTCAAGCTGGGATCCTCCTCCAGATCCAGAACAGATATTTGCGACATCTGAATGCCTAATCGCTGATTCCGTTCTTCTAGCACTACTTTCATTTCTTCTAAAAGGTGGAGGATATCTTCCTGCTCAAAATAGCGCAAGCCTGCCTGTATTCCGATCCAGTATGAAAAATGGTCCAACGTATAGGCGATCCAGCTGACGAACTCGGCAACAGATGGATGTGCGTGATCATGCAAGACATGAAACATGAACAACGCCCGCTGTCCTGCGGTTAACTCCTTATACACTTCCATCTTGACCTGTGGGCTTTTCCCCTGAACCTGCTGCTGCACATGCTCGATACACGCACGTCCCAGCAGCTCAGTCTGCCAGGCATCAAATTTTTCCCGTTCCATTTTCGCCAACATAGAATCACACTCCCTTCCATGATTATACAGGAAAAAATCCAAGGATAGCTTTTTCAGTTGGGGGATTCCACCTTTAAACATACCGAAAAAAAGTGATAGAATTGGAAATATTGTTGTGGAAAGGGGTAAAAGATGAAGAGTGCTGTGATCAGGAGGCCAAAAGCTTATCTGAATCAAGACATTGTGAGTGACGGCAAAGAAAGATACTTTCTCATCGCTTGCGATGGAGATAAAATAATCGGAACTATCGAATACGGCCCTCAAGCGAGCTGATCCATTCTTGTACGGAACATGCCTATAAAGAACTGCCTGAACTGGGTACCGTCTTCGTCCATCCAGCCTATCAAGGGCAAGGGGTTGGCAATCAATTGTTAATCGAGATGTTCGCAACCTTTAAGAACAAAGGTATAGAAGAAGTTTGTTTGGATAGCGGCTATACTCGGGCACAAAAAATCTGGCAACATAAATTCGGTGAGCCTGCTTATCTGTTGCAGGATTACTGGGGTGAAGGCGTTCCTCACATGATTTGGCGAGTCAACGTGAATGACTTCGTATCCGTGAAATGACCCATGGAAGCAAGAAAGGCAGTGGCCGCCTTAAGCTCCACTGCCTTTACATGCTCATCTGATTACTTATGATTTTCCCTGCTCCAATTCTTCGACCAAGGAAGAAAGCACTGCCCACCGTTCGACGGCTGCTTCCAGGTCGGCAGCCACCTGCTGTTCCTCTGCGAACAGCTTCTCCACCTTGGCGTAGTCACTGCCAGATGCGGCGATTTCCTGTTTTAACACAACAAGCCGTTCTTCGAGAGCAGCAATTCTCCCTTCGATCCCATCCCACTCCTTCTGATCCTTGTAGGACAGCTTGCGGGTTCGGTTATTCCCTCTGTTGCCACTGCTTTTCTCCGTATTATCCGTCTGATTTTTGGCTACCTCTGGGGACGGTTCCTCGCTTTTTTCCATCCGTCTGATCTCCAGGTATTCGGAATAATTCCCGAAGAAGTGACGGATGCTTCCTTGTCCTTCAAAAGCGAAGAGGTGTTCAATGGTGCGATCCAGAAAGTAGCGATCATGCGAAACCGTAATCACGGCACCAGGAAACTGCTCCAGATAATCCTCCAGAATGCTCAGCGTCTGAATATCCAAATCGTTCGTCGGCTCATCCAGGAACAAGACGTTCGGCTCGCCCATCAAGGTACGCAGCAGGTAGAGACGGCGCTTTTCTCCACCAGAGAGCTTGGAAATCGGCGTCCACTGCATATGGGGTGAAAACAAAAAGCGTTCCATCATTTGCGAGGCGGTAATGGTCTGCCCGTCACTTGTCGAAATGACCTCAGCTGCTTCTTTCACATACTCGATCGCTCTAAGCTTCTCATCCATTTCCACATTATGCTGGGTGTAATAGGCGATTTTGACCGTCAACCCCACGTCTACCTGACCAGAATCCGGCTCTATGCGCCCTGCCAATATGTTTAGCAAGGTAGATTTCCCGCTTCCATTTGGTCCAATGATGCCTATACGATCACCCGGAGCGACGATGTAGCTAAAATCTTCAATCAGTTTGCGGTCCCCGAAGGATTTGCTCACTTTTTCAATTTCAATTACTTTTTTTCCCAGACGACTGGCTCCAAGCGCCATGTCCATTTTCGCCGATGGACCTTCTACCACACGATCGCGCAGCTCCTCAGCCCGTTGAACGCGAGCTTTTTGCTTGGTAGTCCGCGCTTTGGCTCCTCGCCTGAGCCACGCCAGTTCCCTGCGAAGCAGATTTTGACGTTTGCTCTCTGCTGCAGCCTCGTTTTCTTCTCTCTCCGCTTTTTTCTCCAGGAATGTCGCGTAATTGCCCTCGTAGCTATACAGCTTACCGCGATCCAGCTCAAACGTGCGATTGGTTACCCTGTCGAGAAAATAGCGATCGTGGGTGACGAGCAGCAGGGCTCCTTTATAGCGGGTCAGATACTCCTCCAGCCATTCCACTGTCTCGTTGTCGATGTGGTTGGTCGGTTCGTCCAAAATGAGCAAGTCTGCAGGTTGGATCAGGGCTCGAGCCATTGCCACTCGCTTGCGCTGCCCCCCGGACAGTTCGCCTACTCGCTGCGAAAAATCATGGATACCCAGCTGAGTTAGAATCATTTTTGCCGTCGTGTTGCTCTCCCATGCATCTGCAGCATCCATTTTGCTTTGCAAGAAAAATACGCGGGACTGCTTTTTCTCATCGTCTGGTGCTTTTTGCAGGTCCGCCAGTGCCTGCTCATACTCACGCAAGAGCTGAATCAGTGGAGAATCTCCATAAAAGACCTGATCCAGTACAGTAGAGTTCTCGTCAAAGCTTGGGTTCTGCGGCAGATATTCGACGACGAAGCGATTGGCGTGTACAACCTTGCCGCTGTCAGCCGTATCCAGGCCAGCAAGTATTTTGAGCAGCGAGGATTTTCCAGTCCCATTTACCCCAATCAGACCAATTCGCTGCTGTTCTGAAATATGAAAGGAAATGTTATCAAACAATACTTTTTCTCCGTAGCCTTTGGAGAGGTTTTCCACAGATAGTATTTGCATATTCGTCTCCTGTACGTTTCGATTCACCAGTACCATTGCACATCACGCGCACATGAACAAATGGTAACATGTTTTGGCTGTTAGCTCTAGTTGGTTGTCCGCTACAGTACGATTTTCAATGGAAGGAAAATTTCAAATCTAGCGCTTTTACGGCAAGAGTGGGAGAAGCCTTATCCTCCCACTCTTTTTTGATGAATGATCGTCCTATTCGTGTATCCTGGCTAACACCTCGCCAATCCGTTCCCCATGAATCAACAAATCCGCCCAATCATCGAGCGGTGTAGGATCATGATTGACTATCACCAGCTTGGCACCCCCCTCTTTTGCACGCTGAGGAAACCAATTGGCCGGACTAACCGCTAAGGAAGAGCCTAGAACAATGAATAAATCTGCCTGATCTGTCCACTGCTGCGCCTGTTCCACTTCCTGATACGGCAATGATTCTCCGAACAAAACAACAGAAGGTCGCAGAAAACCGCCGCAGGCACACGCTGTCCCCCCTTGCTCCAGATACCGTGAACTGGGGTATACCTTTGCACATGTGCTGCAATGCACAGTCTCCAAGGTTCCATGGAGCTGAGCTACTTTTTTGCTGCCTGCCCGTTGGTGAAAACCATCTACATTTTGTGTAATGATTCCGCAGATCCTGCCTGACTCCTCTAAACCTGCCAAGATCTCATGTCCGCGATGTGGCTTGCAAGCCAGCAAGCCCTCCACTCGTGTACGGTAAAAAGTAATGAAATCATCCCGGTGATGAAGCATGGCCTGGGTACTGGCCAGCCTCATCGGGTCTTTTCCTTGCCATAATCCTTTTTGCGAGCGAAAATCCGGCAAACCGCTCTCTGTCGACATACCCGCTCCTGTGAACACAACCACTGATGCTGCTTCCCGCAGCATCTCGCCCAGTCTGTTCATCATGGATCACTTCCTTTCACCCCGGCCTTATTTGTACATATTGTAAAGGAAGGCATTCCATTCTGTATAGGAAGGAGGGGTTGAATGACCACCTATTTCGTCTCAGATATTCACGGGCAATACCCGACCTTTCAGCAAGCTCTTCAAAACACTTCTTTTTCCCTGCAAAATGGAGATGCGCTCTACGTTATCGGCGACATGGTGGACAGGGGCCCAAAATCAAAAGAAGTGCTGTTCCATTTGCTGGAGATGCGACAGGTTTATCCGGATCAAGTATTTTTGATTAAAGGAAACCATGAGCAGATGCTGCAGGATTGGCTGCAAGGACAGGGTAACCCTGAACTCTATCTGCGCTATAACGGCGGAGATGCGACTATCCGATCTCTTCTGGATGACCACCCTTTGCGACGAGCTTTTCTCGGCCGTATGCCCACGCCGGAAGAACAAGATCAAGCCCGTCAAGTCATCCTGAGCCGCTACCCGCAGCTGCTTCCAGCACTTGCTTCGCTTCCGCTGTTCATGGAACTGCCAGCTGACCCACGAACAAACTCTCCCCCCGTCTTGCTCGTCCATGCCGGAATCCGTCCCCATGTCCCACTATCCGCACAGAGACCGGAGGATTTACTCTGGATACGCCAGCCTTTTTACGAGCATTATGACGGAAGCCTCCCTGTCATATTTGGACATACGCCTGTCGATCGCCTTCCTGACTATAGCGGGAAAGGTCCCTGGAAACGAAACAATATCATCGGGATTGATGGCGGTGCCGGCTATCAACGCGGAGTCCTTTTGCTGCAATGGCCGACTCTGGAATACTGGTATACGCCCGTCCAGAATGTGCAAAGTGTTTTTACGTTTGCTAATCCTAATGAAAAAGGATGGAAAGTATAGTGTTTTTGGCAATTGAAAAATGTACCAAATGGCAATTAACAATATTCATTACAATGACTATTCATGCATTTATTAGCCTGCTTGACATGGAGCCGACACGGGCATGACTCCAGGCAAAAGACTGCAGATTATCATGTCTACAGGCATGTAAGCCTATCATGCCCGCCTCTCCATATCAAGTCGTGCATACGCGAAACTATGTATACTCTTATTTACCAAACACTACATTTTTTAATTGTAACTAACAAAGTATAGAGAGGGTCAGTGATCATCATCGCAATTTTTCTTTTTAATAGACCAGCCCAAAAGGGAGACTTCTGCAAAAGTCGTCTTTTAGAAAAAACCAAAGATTTTAGGGGGTACAAATATAAAAAATGATGAATCGAATCACTTTATAGGATCTTTTATCGAATTCCCTATATAAAAAGGACATCAGCCCCTTTTTAGTGAAATTGACGGTATTGATGCCAATTTACACAATAAGGGAGATGTCCCATCCTTGACGGGGTTGGCTGAGAAGAAAACAACCAAGTTTGGAGACGAAGCCTTCTATAGGTTGACTTTCGGATTAATCCGATATATTCGTTTCATTCTCCTCATTTTCTTTCTTTTTCTTTAATTCTTTTTTCTCTTGTTCCTTTCTTTCACGGTCTTTTTTCTGCTTTTCTTCATCAATTGAAATCATCGTTTCAAGGCCAAATCCATAAATTAGTTCTTGATATAAAATAGGTTCCATCTTACTGTCATTGATTTCATCGGATGTAAAATAGATACCTTTTGTTACTTCGAAACATTCAAGTCCCTCACATAACATTTCTTCTGGAGACCATCTATTTGGAGCATTCTTAAATTGCTTGTCAATTATCTCCTGATCAACAATAAATATTCCAAGGGATTCTTCACTTGGTAGATCAACTACCCTATCTTCCGAAGCGCCTCCATATACTGGATGTGAATTATTAAGGTCATTCAGAAAAGGAGTAAATGAACATCCTTCGATAACTTCTACCTCAACTGAATGATAATTTACTTCTCTATATCTTTTATTATTCTTGCTTAATTTTTCAATCTGAGCTTCAACCTTATTTACAATTTTATCTGAACTTGCATTTTTACTTTGAGTGGTAGAGACATCTTCAATACAGATAATTTTTTTTGAGCGATTTTTTGTCACTAATGGCCCACCGATGAATAAATCGTTTTCTTCAAATTTATTAGAGTGTTCCTTAGATGTATTTGAATGCGCTTCAACTTGCGAAAAATAGCTTCCACCAATCAGTACAGTAGTGATTAAAGCGAATATAGTAAAAAAGTAATATTTTTTCGATTTCATTATTTAATCCCCCCTAACTTCAGAATCGACAGAATCTAGATCATTTGCTGTTGGTTGAGCATAATTGGTGGAACAGCCATAGGCTTTGCTATGCATTATGCTTTTAGTGCAATTCCCTTGTGCTGGATCTACTAGACCAAGTAAATGTCCAGTTTCATGATTTACCGTGTGAGAGCCTCCACTTGTTAAGTCTCTAGATCGTATAAATGCGATGCCGTAGTCATAATGATCATGTCCATCAGGTTGAACTGATAAGCCATACCTTCTTACACATGAGTATCTAGAAACGGTACTCCCGGAATCGCATTTAACGGTCGAATTTGTATTATCCTCTATATAATAACGAAAAGTGGTTTTAGATTCGTCTGAAGAGGATAAATCTTCACAGTTATCAGTAATCCCTATCCCCATGAAATATACTCTCTCATTCCCTATTAGATCCCATCCTCCTTCTTCATACAGTATATCTCGGATAAATTTATATGCATCACCCTGACTCCAAGTTGACGAAACCCTAGTCTCAATACAAAAATACTCGTCGACGGATCTTAAATGTGTGCTGTCTATATGTCTTTTAGTTGGATACGGGTGGTGTGCATATGCAGTCATTTCAACTAGAGACGAAATTTCAATAACTTTTTTTGAGGGAGGTTTTTATGGGTAGATTATCTATTGTTTTAGAATTAGTTTTAGTTACGTTATTATTAATTGGGTGTGAAGAAAGAGACAGCATGAGTTCTCATTCTATCGTCGATCGTGACATGTTAGTTGAACAATTTCATTTAATTCATGACTTTAATTCTGGTGAGGAGTTCAATACGGAAGAGTTAAAATCGATACAGACCCATACTCAGAGAAGCAATTATAAACTTGTTCTTTTAAATTTTTTTACTCACCAATTAAAACAAGATATTGAGTCATTTCAAACAATAAATGAAATCGACAATATCCGTCACATTTTAGTTTTAACTAAAGAAAACTTTGTCTATCGAGTGGATTTAAAACAGTGGCGGGAGTTTAATAATATTTGGACTGTAGATATGTATGGAAATGCCCCACTTTCGATTGTCGAAAAATAACAAAGATTTGGCCCTAATTCCAGATAATAGCAAAGTGGATTAATTAGGGACTTGACCCTTGAAAAAATTCTACTAAGTATCATTTGCTTAATTTTGTTGACTTGAATCACTTTAACGGAACTTTTGTCGAGTCTCCCAAATATAAAAGGGACATCAGCCCTTTTTTAGTGAAATTGACGGTATTGAAACCAATTTCCACAATAAGGGGTATGTACAACTTCCATGTTACCTTACACTTGGCAATAATCTAGCTCATTCCGGGACTTCAGTTGGAGTTCGAGGGTACCAGTTACGTTATTTAGATACTTTCGTTCACGGTATGATTCTTTGCTAGGGGCAGGGAACATATCCAGAATCTCAACGCATCCTGGAACCATCGACTTCTTTGTTGTATCACACGCTTCTTCAACAGGTTCACCTGGAGACCGTTGTCCGTATTTCCGGGAGAACTAGTGTAACGAGGATCAGCGTGTGTTCATGAGTAAAGACTAGCTTGCGATTGACATGATCGACTCATTTCCGGCAATCAAAGAGGAAGTCGTCTATGTGCTAAAGGACCTGTAATTTTCGCAGCTTCCATATCATCCGCCGTGAAAATCAAACCATAAAATCTTGGCTTAACGAAAGCAAATTTACAAGAGTCAAGTTAATATTCCTTTCACAAATTGTTACTTTTTATAATCCGCTTTCAATTCGTAATTATGGTAGAATATTAAACGAGGTGTTGATATGAAACGCGAAAAAATCCTAGAGCAAGGCATGTTTTTCTCCTGGGGAATCTCTCTGATCGCGACATCAGGAAGTCTCTTTTTTTCCGAGGTTCTCAAATACATACCCTGTGAGTTATGCTGGTACCAGCGCATCTTGATGTACCCGCTTGTGATCTTGCTAGGTGTGGCGTCTGCCAGAAAGGATTACAAGATGTCCCTGTACGGATTGATTCTTTCCGTGATAGGCGGCTTGATCTCGCTCTACCATTATGCCATTCAGAAAATCCCTTTTCTGCACGAGATGGGAAACTCTTGCGGTATCGTGCCGTGTAACACCGCTTATATCAACTGGTTTGGCTTTATCACGATTCCTTTTCTGGCACTTGTAGCCTTCATTTTGATCGGAATCATGCAGTACATCGTCCTAAAAAATGTAAAGGAGAAATAGGCTTTGAAAAAAATTATCTTCCTATCTGTTCTTGTTGCAGCTTTGCTGATTGGCGCGATCGTGTACTCCGACATCTCCAATCGCGAAATAGCAGCAGGAAACCCTTACGGAAAATCTACGCTGCATCCTGCAACACTGGAACAATTGAACGATCCTCTTTACGACAATCAAATCCTGCCAGACGATCTAAAAACACGCCTGGAGAATCAGGAAGATCTATACGTTTACTACTTCAGTCCAACGTGTGAGCACTGCATCGCTACGACACCTGTCCTGGTTCCGATTGCCAAAGACATGAACATCGATATGAAGAAGCACAACCTGCTTGAATTTACTTCCAGCTGGGATACGTATCAAATCACAGCTACTCCAACTCTCATCCACTACAAGGGCGGTAAAGAAGTTGCTCGTCTGGAAGGCGGAAGAGATGGCGAGCTGTGGAAAAAATGGTTTGAAGAACAACAGCAAGGCTCGTAATAAGACGCTTCGGCCTCCCGTTTGGATGAACGGGGGGCTTCTCTTATGATGGCGGCGTGACAGATGTGTGAACACTTCGGCTTTTCTCGTGTAAAAATAGCCCTTACGAGTCATTAGGCTTATCCTGAATCATGCCTATAATAGGTAATGGGGAACATCATTGGAAAACGGAGGTAGTACCATGAATCTCACCTATCTGACGGAAACTTTTGGCTTTCGCGGGACATGGAACCCTGAGCTGATCGTGCTTACCGTTTTGATCGGAGTCGCTTATTATTCATTTATCGGTCCCTTGCGTCACACCTTTCCAGACGCAGAGCCAGTTTCATTACGACAAAAAATCATGTTTTCGGCGGGACTGCTCCTTTTTTACTTTAGTCTGGGAAGTCCATTAAACGTGAGCGGTCATTTCTTGTTCAGCGCTCACATGCTGCAGCAGTCACTCTTGTACTTGGTCATGCCCCTGCTGATTCTGGCCGGCACACCCAAGTATTTATTCCGTTATCTCGCGAGTTACGGTTGGATTCGGATGATCCTGAAAATCTTCACCCACCCGCTTCCAGCCGTTATCCTGTTTAATGCTCTGTTTTCGTTCTATCATGTGCCTTTCATTCTCGATCTGGCCATGAACAACCTGGCCATGCACAACCTGATTCATCTCATTCTCTTAATCGCCGCTTTCTTCATGTGGATGCCCGTTATTGCGCCTGTTCCCGAAATTCATCGGTTAACTCATCTGCAAAAGCTGGCCTACATTTTCGCCAATGGCGTATTGATTACTCCAGCGTGCGCACTGATCATGTTTGCTGGAGCACCTATGTACGACACCTACTTGAATGGTCCAACCATGCTTTGCGCACCATTTTTCTCTGCCCCTATCGACAAGTCTATGTTTACGATTACAATGGATCCACTGGAGGATCAACGATTGGGCGGAATTTTGATGAAGCTGATGCAGGAATTGAACTATGGCATCGTGCTCGCTTATGTATTTACGACCTGGTACCGGAAAGAAAGGGATCAGCCCGACGAGGGACTGTTGCCCCACTAATACCCACATGAGAGGGAGAGGAGTCCAAGAATGTCTGCAGCATCTGCCACTGCGATAAGAATGCGAAAATTGCTCGTCTTCTTGCCGCTTCTCGTTTTTGCCGTACTAGTGGTATCCTGGTTCTGGGGACAACCCAAAAATGTACAGGCCGCACTGCCTGATGTAACATTGGAAAACATCGATGGAGGTACCTTCCCCCTCACCAATACACACAAAAACCTAAGACTGGTGGAGCTGATCTATACGCGCTGTCCTGATGTATGCCCCACTACCACAGTGAAAATGGTGCAGCTGCAAAAGCGGCTGATGGAAGCCAACCTGATGGGAAACGGTGTTGAGTTTTTGACGGTGACCATCGATCCGCTCAATGACACACCGGATGTGCTTCGTACTTACGCGAAGAATGTGGGAATTGACCCGCAGGGGTGGAAGATTCTTCGTGGTGATGAAGCTACCATCGAGACAGTGACACGCTCACTCGGATTCTTTGCCAATCGTATGGAAGACGGCTTCATCTCTCACACGACCAGCACCTACCTGGTAGACGAAAACAATGTCGTCTTGCGCAAATTCGGCATGGGCGAAGATTTTGATCCGGATCAAATCTACCAGGAGCTGATGAACTTGAAACAGAAAGGGTAATGATCGGAAATGATTTTGAGACGCTTGATATACACGCTGCCATGTCTGCTCTTGCTCACTGCAGTGACCGCATGTGGCAATGATCAGCAACAGACGGCGATACTTCCATCGACACCTGTAGATGCAGCCTTCACTATGGAACCCAGTCAGCCTGCTGCTGGAGATACCGTTACCTTTGCCGTCACGGTGACGCAAGAAGGCCAGCCAGTGGATGATGCCAGCGAAGTCAAATTTGAGTGGTGGAAGGAAGGACAGGAGCCTCACGCCATGCTGCCTGCTACCTTTCAGAAGGACGGGCTCTACATTGCCAAGCAGCCCATTACCGAACCAGGATCGTACTTCGTCTATTATCATGTTACGGCACGTGATTTTCACACGATGAAGAAGATTCCCTTTACCGTTACTGGAGAAGGCAACACAACCACTCCGGAAACGTCTCCACCATCTCCGGATGAAACGACTGCAGGCACACCACATGAACACGGAACGAATCCTTCTGCAGGAGGACAGGTAGAACTCCATTTCATGCCTCCAAAAGAGGTGCGAGCCGCGGAAGTAGCCTGGTTGGGTGTACATGTCATGCAGGAAAACGAAGTCATCGAAAAAGCGACTGTCCGTTTGGAATACTGGCTAGGATCAGATGAGAAGCACGCTTTTCTCGACACTACTGAATCTCATCCCGGCCAATATGGGGCGAAGATTGCCTTTCCCACCTCCGGCACTTACACAGTGAAGGTTCACGTGGAAAAAGGCGAAATACACGACCACAAAGATTTTACTCTTTCTGTTCAGTAAAAAATCTCTTTCGCAGGAAGTTCAAGGATAGACAACCGCGAATTCATCAAGAAAAAGCAAAGGCGCTGGCCTCCCTTCGAAGAGAAAGGAAGCCAGCGCTTTTGTCCGTTGCTTTCAAAAGATGACGTATTGCTAACAAGTGAAATAGGCGACTCGATTTACAACAAGCTCGTCAAAGATCCACCGATTGTTACGCCAACGAAAGCCAATCACGCTATTACGTCCTATTCTTACTGGATAGAACCAAAACGTACGTCCGTTATGCAGCCAAATAAACGTATTGCGAAACAAACAAGGTGTAAAGTGCCAAGGTGCTATTCCACGCGGGCCACCACGCCCCCTAGGTCCAGGTGAAGTAGGCGCTCTAAATGGCGGCGGTCCAGGTGGAGGTGGAAAACCTCCGGGAAATCCAGGAGATCCAGGCGGAAATCCAGGGGAACCAGGTGGAAATCCGGGCGAACCGGGGGATCCAGGTGGAAACATGTATGACATGACGTTTCACCTCCTACAATTCTCCCTATAAGAGATGCAGCAAAGGCGGAACTGGTATGTGCGTTTGCCCGCGGTCAAACACCTATTTTTTCCGCTGCTGTCTGATGCACACTCGCCCTTCCCTCGTCCCTAGAGCTCCCCCATGCCTCCCCTTTAATACGGTCGACCGCCACTTATAAAGCGATACTCCCAATGTGTTCCTTTAAAATCGGTGGTTCTCACGCCTCCCGATTCTTTGGAATATGTATGGAGTAGTTTGTTGTCCCCCATGTAGATCGCGACGTGCGTTATATTTTGCTTGGAGACGTTGATCCCTTTGTAATCAGACTCCTTCCAGCCTTTATACGCCATGAAAAAGACGAGATCTCCTTTTTTCAGCTGGCTCATGTCTGTAGTCATTTCGCCATTCTTCTTCACATAGCTGGCTTGAGATTTGGCGCCACCTTTCCCCATGTCGATACCAGCTCCATCCAGATAGGCCCACATGGTAAATTCGGAGCAGTCCATCGAAGATTTGCTGGATCTAGAAGAACCGTACTGATAAGGGGTGCCCAAATACTTTTTACCGGCGGCAATCACCTTGTCTCCGATACCCACGTTGGAACCTTCCGCAATAATCCGACGAATGCCCAGAAGCTTTTGCGAATAATCACTCAGTTCTTTCAAGACAACTTTTTTCTCGCCTTGAGAAGAATAAATATATTGATCATTGCCCACATAGACGCCCATAAAGCTAGGGGATCCCTTCCCTGTCGATGAGAAGAACAAGAGGTCGCCTTCCTGCACATCCTTCGTCGATACCTTTTTCCCCGACTTGTACAGCTCGGCAATGGTATTGTCAATGGTGATTCCTAATTTCTTGTATATGTACGTAGCCAAACCTGCTGATCCAAAAGTGCTCGGACCGTTTGCGCCGTATTTGTACGCCTTTCCTACCAGGGTTTGCGCAATCGCAGCCGCTTCTGTACCTGTTGCAGCTGTCTGGACATTCGTCACTTGTGTCGCTGCTTGTCCACCTTCAGCGAACATCAACAGGCTTGTACTCAGCATGACGGCGATCGTGGATTTTTGTAGCCAATCCCGTTTAGTCATTATGATTTCCTCCTGGTTGCGTTTTTCCCAATGAACTGGGTACGCAACCAGTCTACTGGAAATCCATCAGACGGATAAGAGTGAAAATCTTTCCAAAAGCTGAAATGGTTACATAGTCAGGTGTCTATAGCCCTATCTTTCCCTATCATGACATCTGGACGAAGTAGTCCCTCTGCTAGCTATTTTTTATGATTCTTTTCGTTGCCTGCCGATAGAGAAAGTGAACCGTTTCACCCATTTTCAACCGACGGGAACCCTTCACTAAAAAATACGTATTGGGCTTCAACCGCCTCATCAGCCGCTGGTGAAGCTGACGTTTGCTCGTACAATGAACGACTCGTTCAGCCGGAAATCCTGCCCGGATGGCTCCCCTCGCGATATGTCTGGCACTTCTTCCCAAGGTGTAAAGATAGTCGATATTCTTCTCCCTCAGGTAACGACCCACATCCTCATGTCCTCTGATCTCGTATTTCCCCATCTCCAGCATGCTGGCCAACACCGCGACGCTCGTGCCTTTGGAAACCTGACTCAATGCGTCAATCGCCGCCTTCGCTGCGTTGGGATTAGAGCTGTACGTATCGTCGAGGATATGGACATTGCGGGCGGTCCGATAATGCGTCAGCCGCTGCTTCTGCGGTCGAAACAGGCGCAGACCCAGCTGTATGGTAGCTGGATTGATGCCCAGAGAATCGGCGACTGCGATGGCGAAAAGGGCATTGTATATATTGTGCTCTCCCAAAACCGGGATAAAGAAAGTCAATTCGGTCTCCTGCAGGCAACAGCTGAAATGCAGTCCTTCCTCCGATTGCTGGATATTTGTCGCTCGATAGTCTGCCTCCTGTTCGATTCCGACGGTAATGAATTCACCGGCAAATCGCCCCGCAAAAGGCTGTTCACGCAGCATTCGGGAATAACCACAGTCCATATTGAGAAATACCTTTCCATCCCGCTGCATATGGCGTATCAATTCCGATTTTGCCATTGCGACCCCTTGCTTGTGTCCGCCGACGTTGCCGATATGCGCCGTTCCAATGTTGGTAATCACACCTATCGATGGTCGAATGATCTGACAATGGCTCAGAATGTTTCCTCTGCGCAGCATGCCAAATTCCAAGACTGCTGCCTGATGATATTTCTTGATCCGTCGAACATGCGCCCTCGTATTGCCCAAAAAATTTTTGTTGAGCATGGACTTGTACACGCGCCAGCGTCTGGCAAGTATAGCCGCAATCATTTCCTTGGTCGTGGTCTTGCCTGCGCTTCCCGTCACTGCAATTACCGGTATTGGCAGGATGAGCGGCTTTTCTGGCACTTTAATAATCGGTTGTCTCCCGATCTTTTTCACAGGCAGCCTCTCCTTTGATTGATTCCATCACAAAATCGCTTCCACATTGTATGAATGTCGATGATAGCCTGTATAGACCTTCATCTATTCAGACTTTCCACTTCTGTTCCATTCCTATGGACGTCTGTGTGAATAGAGTAGGAGGAAGAGGTGAAATCGATGAAACGAAAGATCACGATTGCCGCTGTCGGTGATCTCCTGATGTGGAAAAACCAGGTTGCATCCGCCTATGTCCCTGGCACCAAGCGTTTTTCCTTCTCCGAGCAATTCTCTCCCGTCCTTCCACTATTAAAGGGGGCTGATTTTACCATCGGCAATTTGGAGACTACGTTCTCTGGAAAAAAACAGCCCTATCAGATTGGCAGTGCTCGTACAGGCTACCCCCGTTTCAACTGTCCAGATGAACTCGCTGCAGATTTGAAGCAAGCGGGCTTTGACTTTTTGACAACCGCCAATAACCACTGTCTAGATGGTGGCCCTAATGGACTGCGCCGCACTCTAGACGTGCTGGATCACTACAATCTCGGGCACACTGGCACCTATCGGACCAAGCAGGAGTCTATCGAGCCTTTTATCCGGGAAGTGAATGGTTTTCGTATCGGGGTGCTCGCATACACATACGGGACTAATAAACAAACACTTCCTTCTGATGTGAGCTGGATGGTCAATCGAATCCATGCAGCCAACATGAAAGATCAGGTTCTCAAGCTTCGACCACATGTGGATCTTCTGATCGTCTCCCTGCACTTCGGGGTGGAATTCCGTTTTGAGCCGACGCTCAAGCAAAGACTATTGGTGCAATCCATCCTGGAATGCGGCGCTGATATCATCCTAGGGGCGCATCCCCACGTCTTGCAGCCAGTCACCACTCCCATGATTGCACGAGACAATAATGGCCTCCTTCGGAAAACCGTTGTCGCCTATTCTCTTGGCAACTTCACATCCGAGCGCATGCTTGAAATCAATCAGACTCAATGCGGTGCCATTCTTTACCTGACCGTTGAAATGGATACCGCTAATCAAACCAGCATCACCCAAATTTCGATGATTCCTACGTACTGCCAGCCTTTTCTTCATAACGGCAGAAAATCGTTTCGCGTTGTTCCGCTGCTCTACTACCTGCGCAATCCCGACCAACACCTCACACCAGCATTACGGCAGAAATTGCAGTTGATGTGGGGGCGGGTCACACAGATCGTGGATAAGCGTTTTCTATAATCCATCTAAAAAGCAAAAGGACTTCACAGCTGTGAAGTCCTTTTTGTTCTGATAATAGCTTTGCTAGCAATTTTTCAAATTTATTCACACTCAAGATTTCATGTGTAATGAATTTCCCATTATATAGCAACCCAAACGTACTCCAGATGATGGGTGAGGATTGTGCTTCTTCTTTTGTTGTGATCCGATAAGTATGAAAAGGGACATTTTTACTCTCAGCTACTTTTCTCAAGTCTTCCAGAATACCGACCGCAAAGGGACCCTCGTCAGAGACTTTCTCAGCTATCGATGAATCACTATAAACAAGCCCTAACTTTTTACTTATGATTGCCTTGCACGCTAACAGCTTCTTGCTTGCTGCATGCTTGTTTCAATACTTCAGACGCTTGCTCCTCTCCGATTCCCATGACAAGTCCGATCTCACTCACGAGAACTTGCTGGGCCGTATCCAGCATGAGTTTGTCGGAAGTTCCCAGCACTCTTGTCTTACCAAGCATCCATAAATCGCGGATCACTTCACTCATTTCATAAATATCTCCGCTTTTCATTTTTTCCATATTCGCTCTCTGGCGTTGACCGGCGTTCGGATTCAGCTCTGCCTCTCCATCGAGAATACGTGTCAATACGTCCGCCATGATTTCCCGCTCCACAATATGGCGTATGCCCAGAGTGGACATTTTCTCAACAGGAACCATAATGTCTAAATCCTTTAGCAGCATGTTCAACTCAAAATAGAGATGCTTTTCACCGAGAAATTCTTTTTCCTCCAGGGATTGAATCACTCCTGCTCCATGCATCGGGTAAAAAATCTTGTGTCCTACTTCAAACAAAACGTCCACCTCCTAGACAAACTCCTATTATTATAACACACTTTTCGATTTTTGATTTTAAATTTTAAATTTTATCACACACATTTATTTTACGTCAATATACTTTTTCCACTTTTTGACCCTTGTACATACAAAGAAACCGCTGGTGTCTTGACCAGCGGTAGCAGCCCCTCTATCAGAAAATTTCTTTGAGGAATGTGAGGATTTCTTTACTTGCCAAAAGAGGCTGATCGATCGGCATCAGGTGCTTGGAATGTGGAATGATGACGACTTTTGACGTGAAATTGTCTCGTACGCGGCCGATTAACGATAGCTTCACATCCAGTTTGGGTTCGTCGGCCGCGGGCAGGAATAATACGGGACAGGTGATTTGCTGGTACGCCTCTTCGTAATGCAGATCACACACAGTCTCCATGATCTGTACATTGATATCATTCGGAATACGATAAGTAATCTGGCCATTCTCCATGGGGTAGATCGATACGTGTTCAAACCATTTTTCATAGTAAGGGTCCCATTTTGTCCAGGTTTCCTTGGCGTGGGAAGCAAACTGCTCCTTGGTGTCGTAGCCTGTCCTCTCTCTATTACGGGCATTCGTCAGGACTTCCTCTCGACTTAAGTCATGCTCCCCATTTTCTCCAATGTAATCAATCATGCCGGAATCCAAATGAATGAGTGAAAGCATGCGCTCCGGGTGTTTGGCGGCAAAGAAAGTAGCGAAGTCCCCCCCAAGTGAATTGCCTACCAGATGGGCTTTTTCAATATGTAAAGCTTCCAGCACAGCCAAAATATCCGCGCATTGTGTATCGATATCATATCCGGAGGCTGCGCGGTCTGAATCTCCTTGCCCTCTTAAATCCATACAGACCAAGTGGTAATCTTCCGAAAAATGAGGTAACATATCTCTCCAGATGGAGGAGCATCCCCCTTGTGGATGCAGAAAAAGAATTGTTTGTCCCTTTCTTTCTGACTCCCATACTTGCAATCTACATTCTTGATTCCATACATATACACTTTTCATCTATTTTGCCCACCTTTCTACCGCTTTTATTGAAATGAGGTAATTCCCTTGAAACGAACAGGTCGCTTGATTGAACTTCTCTCTTTGCTCAATACGAAAAAGAGCTTTACCGTCAAGGAATTGGCAATAGCCTTCTCTGTCTCGGAACGAACCATGCTCCGTGATTTGCATGTTCTGAGTGAATCTGGTGTGCCCTTGAGCGCCATCCCCGGTCCTGGAGGCGGGTACAGACTGCACAAACCTCATCAGCTTACTTCGCTGCCATTAACCAGTGAAGAGGCAGTCGCTCTCCTGATCTCCTACGAATCGTTTTACGATTATGCGAACAAGCCTTTTGAAAACGAAACTCTGTCTGTCATGACGAAACTGTGTGCCATCCTGCCCTCAGAAGACCTGCAAAAAATGGAAGCTCTTCGAAAAAAGGTGCGGGTGACCAACCCCAAGCGGACTGTTGACACGCCTTTCTTGCGGCCATTGCTGGATGCAGCATTGGCTGAGCAATCTGTTCAAATCGAATACGATTCCTTACAGCGTATCAGCACCCGAATCATTCATCCCCACTATCTCTACGCTTTCGATGGATATTGGTACTGCAGATGCTATTGTTTTTTACGGCAAAGTGAGGTATCCTTGCGCGTGGATCGAATCAGGCAGTTCACCACTGTTGAAGGCTATATTCCGGAGAGCCAGGATGCAGGAACAATCAATCAGGAGCTGCATACTCTTCCGTTGCGCATCCGCTTGACGAAAAAAGGCTGCAAGCTCGCAGATGGTCACCATCAACTGAGCAACCTGATTACCCCTCTTCCAGACGGTTCCGGTCTGCTTGAGACGACTATTTTGTATACGGAAATCGATTGGATTGTGCGCTTTGTCCTCGGACTAGGACAGGAAGCCCTAGTGGAACACCCCCCAGAAGTCATTGACAAGCTCCAATGCGAGCTTGCTAACCTCACTGAGCGCTATACGAGTAAGCGACTGTAGGGGCGTTTTGTGATAAGGATAACATTAAATACTGTCAAAACATGTCAGTATTTTTTCACCTGAACACAAAATAGTAGATAATATCGGTCTCTGGCAAAAGCGACCATTATCCAGTTCGTCTACTGGGAAACGGTCGTTTTTTGTCGAGCCCCACCTAATTTAAATACCACTATCCCACACACTATGACCAGCACTCCGAACAACTGCTGGAATGTAAAGGGAATTTTATCCAGACTGAACCAGCCCAGTGCTGACGAGCGATCCTGCGACAAGCGCCAATGAAAGTCCTAAAATCATACCCTTAATCTCCTATTCGTAGATAATATGACCGGCTAACACACGTAAACCTTGCCTATTTGTTACAGAGATAAACCCGTTGTTACGCTCGATCAGGCCCTTTGCACAAAAATGTTGAATCACCCGATTCAGATGCCTATGGCTGGTTCCGATCAAGTTGGCTGCATCCTTCAGACTGACAATGCTTTGTTGTCCAGGTAGCAGAGATTCGGATTCATCAAAGGAAACAGACAATAGATAGCTAGCCAATCTCACTTCTACCGAATGCAACAAATTAAAGCTCAAAGAATTCGATTTCATCGTGAATTTTTTCGTGATGGCATAATTGAGAATGTCCATACTCCGTACGTATTCAATATCCCCAATTACTTCAAGCGGTGTCTTAAACGAAAGGATTAGCGTTTTACCTTCAGACGAGGTTGTATAAATCTTTACCTTTCCCTCGACTAGCACATACAAATACTGTGCAGGTTCTCCTTGAGAACAAATGATTTCTCCTTGCTCAAATTGGTATACAGACAGATGCGGAAATATTTGTTCATTAAAGATCATTTCTATCTGATGAGCTTGCAAGTAATGATTCAGTTGCTGACGATCTTGAATTTCTTCCCTTCCTCCCGTAGATTTTCCATTATTAAACGATACATTCTGGTAATTGGGGAAGGACATATGTCCTCAAATACGATATCAAATACATCAGGAAATGGAGGGGATTGTTTTGATGGTAAGCGATATAAAAGTACCCACCTGTAGCATTACTGCTAAGGGTGGGCAAAAGGTTCGTTACTCTGTTTATGGCTCACTCTTTAAGGACTCGATCCAATCCGCATAACAGTCATCGCAGAGTAATTCGTCGCGATCCTGTTTGCCTTGGAAAAACGAAATTTGGTGGACGCTGTCAGTGGCGTGTTCCCAGTAGTAACAGCGATACTTCCCCAAAGCGTTCCCTCCTTGAAGGTAGTCACGAGTAACGTTGTTTATTTTCCCCATTCGCTCGTGATAATAACACGCCATATTCATTTGATGTCACAAGCTCAATCATGTAAAATCTTGTCTTTCCTGATGCAACACAAATACCCGCAAGAAAGGACATTGGTTAAGTACTGTCCTTCTTGCGGGAGACCCTGACTTTCTGGCTTCATGCAAAATGCAAGTTACCTATTCTGTGTCTGCTTGGTCCGGTAAAACTCATTAAACAGCTTCATCAATGCGCGTTTTTCAATGCGTGAAACATACGAACGGGAGATGCCGAGCTCTCGAGCAATTTCTCTTTGTGTTTTTTCCTTGTCCTGATCCAGTCCAAACCTGCCGATAATCACTTCTTTTTCACGCTCGTCGAGAATGTGGATGTGCTGGTAGATCTTGTTGGACTCCAGCTTGAGCTGTACGGCATCCACGACCTCGTCTGTTTCTGTTCCTAGGACGTCTATGAGGGTTATTTCATTGCCCTCTTTATCCGTGCCGATCGGATCATGCAAGGAAACGTCCTTCTTGGTTTTCTTCAGACTGCGAAGGTGCATGAGGATTTCATTCTCAATGCAACGAGCTGCATACGTCGCCAGCTTGGTTCCCTTATCCACCTGGTAGCTCTCGATCGCCTTGATCAGGCCGATCGTACCGATGGAAATCAGGTCTTCGCTATCCTCGCCCGTGTTTTCAAATTTCTTGAGGTTGTGAACACGAAGCGATGTCATTCCCAGGCGAAAGAAACTGCTGCTGCTTTAACTCGTCAAGCGCCCCAACCGCTGTAATCTGCACTTCATTCCCGTCGTAACGGATAATGATTTCATCAACCAGTGTCTCTACAATATGTCGCTTCTCCTCAAGGATAAGCTCGTCGCCGGCGCTCTCGATAAAGTTTCGGACAGCCTTGGAAACCTCGGCAATCCGATTGGCCGATATTTCCTTCTCCGCTTGTTCTGACAACTGCTTTTCGTACCCGGCAAGCTCTTGCTCCAACGACTTTAGTCCGGCATTAATCTTTTGCATTTCGGTAAGCATCTCCTGCTCATCAATGACCTCCCGCTTGAACATGATTTTGATTTTTTCCTTTTCCTTCTCCTTCTGCTCCAGCTGACGTTTGATGTGGTCCGCGGCGGATTGAAGTTCCAGGTTAATCTCATTCGATTTGCTTTGCAGCCGCTCCATATAATCATCGGGATTAGACAATGTCTCCAAAATGAGCTGCCAGACGTAATGATCCAACATATCGGCGCGCAACGTTTGAGTTGGGCACTTCTCAACTCCTTCACCATACTTCTTTGGGAAGAGGTTTGGACATCTGTAGCAGGTGTAACGGATCTTTTCTCCCGTTTCTTTATTTACCCGGCCTGTATAAGTAGTTGCTTGCCACATTCTGCCGCAATGTCCACACCGGATCATGGATTTTAACAAATACTCATACTTTACATTTCCTGACCGTTTCATGTTTTTCTCTTTCTGCACCTGGGCTAATTCAAACAGTTGCGGGTCAATGATACTTGGCACGGTAACCTCGATCCAGTCCTTTTCCTCGCGAAAGGCATATGTTTTTTTCGGTGTGCCGTTCTTGGTTTTCTCCCCGCGAATCTTCCGGGTTTCTCTACGATTGTAATAGAACTTGCCGATGTACACCTCAGAAGTAAGAACCCTTCTAATGGAACTGGCGCTCCAGTTCCTGCTTTCCCCTCGTTTGGGTACCGTCCCCAACGCATAGAGTCGATCCCCGATTTCACGAAGCGTATAGTTCTCATGAACATACCAGTGGTATATCTTCTGGACAAATTCGGCTTCCTGCGCATTGATAATCAAGGTATTTTCATGAAGATCATATCCATAGGGAGCCACACGCATGGGCATGATCTTCTTATCTTTTTCCACCGCTTTGAGTCTTCCGCGTACCGTCCGCTTCTTGATTAAAGACAACTCGTATTGTGCTATGGAACTCATCAGGTTGAAAAAAAGCTGCCCTTCCGGCGTATTCCGGTATTCCGTGTCCACGAACACCAGCTCGATATTGCTCCGCTCCAGCTCACGGCAAAGGATTAATTTATCCGTCAAGTCCCTGGTCAACCGGTCGGGGTGGGTAACAATCAAGCGACGGACCAGCCCTTGCGCAACATCTTGTCTGAATTCATTCATGGCGGGCCGATCGATATCTTCACCTGTGAATCCTTCTTCGCGATAAACTTTGATCATGGATTCGGGAATTCCCAAGTCTTTCGCTTTCCGCATGCAAATCTCAAATTGTGCATCAAGGCTTGTGCCCTCTGATGCTTGCATGCCTGTAGAAACCCTTGGATATATGGCCGTATACATGGAGGTTCGCTCTTCTCCTTTCTTATCACTATCACTTTCCAGTATCAAAGAGAGATATTAGAAAACTTGGCTACGGCCAAGCTTTTGGCGGAGCCTTAGTTGCACTTATACTATCTTCCGCTAATCTTTTTAGCGCTTTAGCGCACTTAAACTTTCCGATAGTACAAAAAAACCGGCTTATTCAGTCGGTTTCAAGATCAAACGCTTTAGGATGTAATCGATAACGGCGTTTTTGGCCTCTGCAGCGGATAAGGTGTTTGAGACTTGAACTGAATCACTACATAAAGTATGAGGCACATATACGATTTTGATTGTCGGCATTCGCTCCATACTTTTCACCTCAATACACCTTATTCCATATGCTGATTGTCCTATCACAATCGCATGTCGTTTTGGATATACTTGAACATTTTCCGCTCCAATGAATGTCCAGTACCGGTGCCCAGGTACAACGGATTGACTAATAGATCCTGACCATTTGAAGGAAGTGGTTTTTAGAGTAGTCATTAGATGATCCAAACTTAATAAGTCACCATGATAAAGATCTACGACGATCACATCCGCTCGTGATTCTAATCGGATAAAACGTTCTTGATCCGTATTTGGCTGAAGAACATATCCATTTACATCTCTGCTACGATCCTTAGCCAGTCTCAATAACGGAATCCCAACTGGCAATCATGATATTAAGAGTCTTAGTTGGGAGAAGGTGCTCAACGTTCTTGAATACCATGTATGCATTTCGTTGGCCTGAAGAGGACGTCGAGATATGTTCACCAGAAAGTGGTTCTCCTGCATTAAATGAATGGATCTTTTCAACCCAGATTCAAGGCAAAATCTTTGCCCCCGTGCTACTGGATTACCTTGATAATAAAAAGTCGATCAAATCCACCAGCTACTTTTCTTTGATGGAATACGCACTAGAGCGTGATTTTTTTAAAACCCGTTATGGGCTTGATGCTAGATCCATTCAAAACAAAGAATTGGCAAATAAAGATGCACTTATTAATTTCATTGAGCATTCTTCCTACAATTTCGTTCAACGTGACATGATTCTAGCAATAGCTCGAAAATTAATCTCTAATGGGTTCGAATTAAAGAAATCAACAAACGGTATTTCTACAAAAAAGAGGACTCAAGATATAAATCATCCCGCTATCACTGCGCATATTAAAGATTTACACCGTTCAGGAGTCAAGGAAAAAAGCGTTAACGGTAAATATAAAATCAGATACGCCCTATTTTTAAACTGGTTGAATAAAACACGCGTTCAGTTCCAGAGCACTTCATGCGACGAATTAAGCAATTGTTTTTACGATATCCGATTCCTTCTGGCTAACCTCTATAAATTGGGCTGGTTTGCTAAAGACATAACAATGGATGTTACAGGAATCCCGTACGAGAGATACTATTATCGCGAGTTACCAACAGATGCTGAACTCCAGTGTTTTTTCATAATATCCAACTCTATTCTGATCATCCCACATTGGAACTGGCAGCCTTTGGGTTGATGCTTTGTCTTGGTTTGCGAATTCATGAAGTTGCTAACATTCGCTATCAGGATATCAATGTCGAGAATAGAACCATCTCTGTCTTCGGAAAAAACGAGAAATCGGCCATTCTACCCTTACCTGATCCGCTACAGAATTACTTTCAAAAGCTTGTTGTCAACAAAAGTCAGGATGTCCATCTGTTTGGAAACAACAGCCAATCAACTATTCGCAAATTAAGGGCACAGTACAAACTTTATTCTTTTGTCTCGGGATGGAAATATCCAGGGGGGCCCCATTTACTGAGGCACACTTTCATCAGCAGGTTGTCAGAACGTACAGATTGCCCGTCACAATTGCTTATGTACTTGGCAAGGCATGATCGGCCAGAAAACACTGCACGATACGTCCACCGGAGCCTGTAAACAAAATCAATTACTGAGGAGGTTCCCATGCCTAAAGTAATCAACGATACAAAGTATACCGAACTTAAAGAACAACTGAATCAGCTGTTATGTCTTTATGGTCCAGAGAAAATGCGGCAAGTTATGGAAACCTTGCCTGTCCAGACACAGACAAAACCTAATATGCCCCCGGCAGTGCGGAACGTTTCATTTCTCGAAGCCGTTGATGCTTTCTATCAAAGCAGCAAGTTTTCTGGACTTAGCCGGACCACGCAAACAACGTATCGGTCAGAGATGAAGCTTTTCCAGCAACATGTGAAGGAAAAGTTTGGCGACGATCCGCAGTTTGAAAAGGTATCAAACGGCGAATTCTTGTCCGACTATATTAAGCTTAATGAGGATCCTAATACAAAAGCCAGGAAGTCTTCCTTTCTTCGAACCTTCATAAAGACCACATACAAAATATTCTTTGGTCATCAGGATCTCGGGGACTTGAAGACTATACTACGCGTTCGATGGTCAAACGATGACGCACCAAAATCCTTTACTAAAGTGCAGATCGCGGAAATCTTGCAGATCGCTCAATCTCGTAACCACGATAGCCTTTACACTGCAATTATCTGGACTTTCCTTGGGAGTGGAATTCGCATAAACGAGCTGTGCCATCTAAGGATCGGTGATATCACACCTGATACTCAAACAATCAAGGTAACACCCAAAGGGGCTGAGAATACCAAGAAAGTCCGAAAAATCAACGAGCTCGCCTTAATGATGCTCACAGATTTTATAGAGAAAAAATACAGTCGCGCTCGCGAGGTGATGCCAGATTCCGATTATCAAAGGCTCTATATCTTTTCAAGCACTGCCGGGGATAAACCCATCACATCTAGAGCCATTCAGCAATTTATGAAACGTATTATTCGCGAGTCTCGGTCGATAAAAGAGGAAGACAAAGATCGTTTAGGTCCTCACTCTTTTCGTCATTCTTTTGCCGTTCAAGGCCTTGAAGCAGGGATCGATATATACACCCTCTCAAAACTTCTAGGTCACGAGTCGATCGACAGCACGATGAAGTATTTGCTTTTATTATGATACTGAATCCGAGACTTATCGCCCGATCGATACTGAATGTATTGACGGTTATATCCAGTTTCTCAAGAAGAGGTTTCAGGCAAGCAAGAATACTATCTTCCATAACATTGTTTACCTGAAACATTTTTTCACGTTACTTCACGGTCTTGGGATGATTAAACAAAACCCCATGAAGAATTTTCCGAATCCGTATTATGAACGCCGAATAATAGATCGTTCCCTCTCCATTGGTGAATGTCAACGATTATTTCAAGCAGCGCTTAAAGCCGATCCAATTGTCCGGAAGTTCTACATCCTCATATTGCTAATGTCAACGACCGCTCTTCGGAACAGATAGATTATACAAAACCTCCTCCGAAGTCGTTTATATGCCCGATTCCCTCGTTGTTGAGTTGGAGCGTTATTTGCATCATCCGGTTGTAGAAGAATGGCGGAATTCCGGACATTCCGGACATTCCGAGGTTTTCTTTGAAAACAATCGACCACTAACAAAAGCAGCATTAAACCGAATCATCAAGAATCTTTGCCTAGAGGCCGGTATACAAAAGACAGTCACTGCCCATAGTTTTCGACATACAACGGCATACTTGATGCAGAGCAGCGGGATTGACATTATCGCTATAAAACGTCAACTACGCCATAAGCAGTTATCAACAACTTTGCGATATGTTCCTCCAGTTGACGCTGCGAAGCTGCTGAATGACGCGTGTTCCGATCTTCTTCAATAACAACAAAAAGAACCCGAAGAATGCAAAGAAAAAATGCTTCATTCGGGTTCATTATTTGAACAATTATAGTACACAAGGACAGACTACTCCCGTGTTGTCATTAATCACCATAAAGGGAATTGAATACCGTTTGATAGACAATATAAGTTCCGTTCGCTTTTGCATCCAGTTTCGCGCGATCGCCCGTAAGTTTGATCAGTTTTTGCAAATCTTGAATACGGTCCATCATAGGTCACTATCCAACCCGACTTAATCTTGCCATTATTATAACATACTCGTTTCAGATCAAAATTACAGGCCTCGCATACCAGTTTGTCCACCCACTCACAAAAATCAAGCTATGCTCAAACCGCGTTACTTCTTATTCCCATTATAAAGTTCAAAAACGAATCTTCCCCAGCTCCTCCCGGAAAGCCGGTCTTCGCGGAAATTTGGTTAACAATTTTTGTGTGACGGTGAACACTTCTTTCCGCCCGTCAACCTGTTGAAGCATTCGAATGATCCGGCAAACATCGGCGTAATCTCGCCTGTCCCTGGATTGATCCGCCCGGATTTCGATATATGCCACGAAAAGCGCCTTCACCTCCTCCGGGTAATGCGGAAGCAATTGCTCATAGAACGATTCAATTCGGTAAGGTGCCTTGCGGACATGTTCCAAAAGCCGTGCGTACATCTCCTCTTCCACCAGAATTTGGGTATACGTATGCTCTCCCCTCGGGCTCTGCTCTAATTGATCTAACATATCTTGCAAATACAAAGTCCATTCTCCCTCATCGGAAAATGTATCCTTCACAGAGCGATAATACGCATACTCTCCGTTCACATTCAGCTCCATCCCGAGTTTCCGCTGCTGTTCGACTTGTCCTGTGCGATGGTATGCCTCATACCGATATTTCTTCCAGCGATAGACGAGCCCCGGCAGCCCCTGATCTTGGGCTTCCCCGTCCTCCGCCAATCGGATCGCTTCCTCGGCATCGCCTTGCTCAAGCGCCGCTCGAATCGCAATCTCCCGAATTTCCGGGAAATGCAGATGTTTATACAAATAAGCTTTCGCCTGTTCTTCACCTGAACGTTCCAAAATTTGACCATATCGGAACACAGTTACCCGCTCGTCTGTGTACTCCCGCGACCAATTAATTGTTGAAGTTCCGAAATGACCGCTTGAGCATACAGCTTAATCATCGTCTGTCTTGAAGAACGTTTCACCGGTATCCCCTGCCCAAACATTTCTTTATTACTCGAGAATCAACTTCACTTCAATGGATTCGAACCAATCAGAAACACGTTTGCGATTCTGCTCTTCAACAAACTGGTAATACCGCTCTAACTGCTCGCTGTCGGAAGATAACGCATCCTTGAATCTTCGGAATATTTTCTTGCCGCCGCTCAATATGTGAATCAAATTGGATTGCAACTTTTTATCTTCAATTGTTTCTGTAAAATCCACCATGTCCGCGTACCCTTCATCCGACTCCCGTTGTGGTATTCGAAAATAAATTTCATTAAACCCTTCCTCAATGATCTCGCTCAATTCTTCGTCCTCTTCATCCCGGTCAAACGTTCGCAACGTGACAACATCGCCAGTTTCGATATTCAGGAAGGACTCTATTCCTTCTACGTACATGTCGTATGCATCCACAATCTCCTGAAACTGCTGCTTGGTCAATTTCAATTCTTTCATAGGTTCTCCCTCAGCTACTGTCGCTTTGATCAACTCGCCGCGTTGTTCAGCCTCATATTCCTCCCACGTGATTCCATACGGGAAGCCGCCATCCGTATATCCGGCGATAAAATAGAAATTCTCGTCTTGCTCCAACAGCCCCGTGAATTCCGCTTTCTTACCGGTCCGCTTATTTTTCTTCCTGCCGCGCATTAAGTTCCCCACCTAAATCCATCTTATTTGAGCGTGCAGATTAGCCAAATTGTCATGAAAACCCCAGCCGATCCCTTCTGTTTTCGAAACCACGGCTTCGAGGCGCTCCTCGAATTCGTCGAACAACTCGGCTGTTTCATCTTTATTTACTTGATCAATGATATCGGCATACATGGAGACCATGCTGTAGTAGAAGCGTTCATCAATATCCCCGTAGCTTAGGGTGAAATCAACTCCATTTTCAACGTAGACCAGCTTCAATTCCAGGGCGTACCTGGCATTTCCAGTCAATCTTTCGAATTCCGAGATCGCATGTTTCGCTTCCTGGAGTCTCAGCTTGCCAAATCCCCGCTCAGGGAAAAACTCTTTCTCAACCTTCTTGCAATACTCTTGAAAGAGAGACTCTACTGCTTCATCGCCCAGTATTCTTACAGCAAGAAACTTCTCCATATCTTTGCTGGCGCCATGACAAGCCTTCACCAAATCGATAAGCTGGTCGCTATTTAGCTGCTTCAGATGCTTATTCAGAGCAGACTTCGTCAGCTTCACAGGCTTTTTCCCTACCGGCCGCTTAACCAGTGACTCGGGGATCAGCTTGTCCTTCTGCCGCTCAAGCTCCTGATTCACTCCTTCGCAGGAGAAATGTTCGGGATCATATCCTTCTCGAACCCAGCCTATAAAATCATCCCGCTCCGGATGATTGGGAGTAAGCAGTACTTCCAGCATATGCTGATGCCCCCACACGCCTCCCACATCTTCCTGCGGACAGCCGCGGGCACCATCTAGACACAAGGGTGCCGGGTCGGATGTCGATGCGTCGATTTTGATCAACGTAACCGTGTGCTGCCAATCATCTCCAAAATCATACACGTATGTAAATACGGTGTTTTCTTCGTGAACATGCTTCTGAACGATTTCTCTTCGAGCATTCAATACCTCTCGGTCTTCCATATCTGCGAATGTCGGATCGGGCAGACCGATCACCTTTTCTTTCACATGAAACTCGTATAAATGGTAATTTTCCCATCCCATGACCGATTGGATGATTTTGTGAAGCTGATGAAACGTCACGTCCGGATGAAATTGAAACTCCCGCCAAATCTTCGGGGCAATCTCATTCAGTTCGATTCTGCATCTATAAACCATGATCGTCTGTTCTCCTTTTAGTTATTCCGGTTATATAAACAAACCCACTGTATCCCAGGCGGAATGACAATGGGTTGGCTAAATCGTGAATAGCGGCAAACCGAATGCTTCCCGAACAAAGCTCATATCGTGGTCCCTTGATACAAGACCAAACTGGTGCTCAATAGAAGTTGCAATAATAATTGCGTCCGGAGTTTTAAGCTTCCGTCCTTTCGACTTTTGTTCCCTGCGTATGTCCCCGGCAAGTCGGGCAACACTGGAACTTACCTCAATACATCTTCGTGAATTAAACAGCTTGATTCCTTGCAAACGATAAGCGGATTCCAGCCCGCTGAACACTTCGCACTCCGTAATTACGGAGAAATAAATCGACATCCGATCGTCACTGGCCTGCCTGACAAAATCCAACGCGGCATGCTCCCCAGCCAGCAATGCGATCGCAATATTGGTATCGAGTAAATAACCGCCCATTTAGTTCCACTCTTCCTCACGCATTTTCTTGACTTCATTAGCCAACTGCTTTGCTTGTTCCGGTGTTAATACCCCCGCCGACTCAAGGATGTCATCAATGGAGTAGTCATCCTCTACTTCAATCGTGTCGTTATCCAAATTGATTTTTACTTTGCTGTCCGTAATATTCATCTTTTGCAGTATGGAGCGTAGTTCCTTAGCCGTTTGTTGATCCATCTTTTTGGGCAAAGACATTGTTTAAACACCAACCTTCCGATTTAAGATTTGCAAGATATTTCAGTATTTCAGTATTTCCGATGTACTCAAGGCCTTTCCGGATTTATATTCCATTCTGCTCTGTTCAATCATGAATTTCAGTTCCGGATTCGCTTCAACATCAGTTTGAATCGATCGTTGTTTTCCGATATCATTTCACTCCTGTCATAATCTTTCTTCTGTCATACTGGAGCGCTTAATTTCGTGTTATCAACAGTATAACATACACGGCTCCGAAACCAGAAGAAGATAAGCCAGCCCCTCGGACCGGCTGGCTTATCTCTTCATATAGCTCGTCCACCCTCACCGCACAAACCGCCCGCTGCACACAAATCGCGCTGCTTCCTGACGTCGGTTCGTGTTCACAACGTATTCACGATGTGCGCCACCAGCCGCAAATTATGCTCGATCAGCTTGTTTCGAGCGTACGGGTCACCCTTGGCCATGAGGCGGAGGTATTTTTCTTCTTCCGTGTCAGGAAGCGGCTGGGGGAACGCATTGTTCTTGACATAAGCCACAAACATCAAAAGCTCTTTGAAAACCAGAGACAGTGCTGCTAAAATGCTGGACATGGCTGCCACCTCCACGTCTGGAATAGCTTTCTCCTATCCTTATGTGGGCGGTCGCCTATTTGTGCAAGTACATATGAAAAGACGCTTGATGAAGTAGGAATTTGTTGCTTACTGGAAACTGTAATTACAGTTACTGAGGGCTTTTTTGCTTCATACTTTCTTTCATTCTGTACACATTAAGTCGTAGTGTTAAATACTGGCCAGGCTGGAGGTAGCCCGATGGAACATGAATACATTCCCGTCACTTCATTATCTAGTGGAGTTGGGCAAACGATTATTTCAGATATATACTGCCTCTGTATTCAAGTAGTAAATGTCTGTTTTGTTGGCGATCCTGCAAAGCCGCAGGAATGGTTTCTCGTAGATACTGGCATGCCAAAATCTGCAGATACGATCCTATCGGAAGCAAATGCGCGATTTGGTACAAATAGTCGGCCAACAGCCATTCTTCTTACTCATGGACATTTTGATCATGTTGGAGCTGTCATTGAACTGGCCAAGCATTGGGATGTTTCCGTTTTTGCTCACGAATTGGAGTTCCCTTACCTGACAGGCCAAACGCCGTATGCCGAACCCGATCCCACTGTTGAAGGCGGGCTGGTAGCCAAAATGTCACCCATTTTCCCCAATGAGCCTATTCGAGTTGGAGAGCATTTAAAAATGTTGCCATCTGACGGCAGTATTCCAGGTATTCCGGGGTGGCGCTGGATTCATACTCCTGGACATGCTCCAGGACATGTATCCTTTTTTCGTGATGAAGATCGTACCCTCCTTGCAGGTGATGCATGTATTACAGTCAGACAGGATTCCCTTTTCAAGGTTTTTGCACAAATACAGGAACTGAGTGGACCCCCTCGATACTTCACAACAGATTGGGAAGCGGCACGTGAATCCGTAAAAAAACTAAAAGACTTGCACCCATCTGTAGCGGTAACTGGACACGGCTTCCCTATGTCCGGCGAAGAGCTCACTTCTGGACTAAAGCGGTTGGTTGACGAATTTGATCAAATTGCTGTTCCAGATTACGGTCGTTATGTGTAATGTACATGGTTTCGCTCTCTATGCAAAGTGCTATACAGCCATCGTCTGTTTGACGGACTTTTTGTCTTTTTTTCCGGTCAGGAAGATGCCTCCGACGATCAGAATCATTCCAAAAAACAAGCTCCAAGTAATCTCCTCATCTAGCAGGGTATACCCCCATACAAAAGCGCTCAACGGGATTAAATACGTCACAAGCGAAGCGATCTCTGGCCCGCCGTTCTTCACTAGGTAATAGTATAAAATGTAAGCAAACCCCGACCCGAATACTCCTATTCCGACCAATGCTCCTATCGTACTTCCAGAAGCAAAGGCGGAGAGCGAGAAGGACTCTACAGAAAAGGCAACGCTCCCACTCCCGATCATGGTGCTAAGCAGGGTTCCGAACGTGATTTGATACAACGATAGGGAACCAGGCAGTCGCTTGGATAGCTGTGCACCGATTGCGTAGCAACAGGTTGCCAGAATCATACACAAAAAGCCGATGATGTCCACGGAGACAAATGTTTCAGGATTTACGTCCAGCAGAACGATGATTCCGCAAAATGCAACGAGCATCCCTAGCCATTGCATACGCCCTGAAACAGCTTTAAAAAAGAGAATGCCAATCGTCAAGGTCCAAAGTGGAGTGGTCGCATTCAGCACAGACGCCATCGTGCTTGTCACTTTCGTTTCACTAAACGCAATCAATGCCCAAGGAATGGCTGTGTTGACCAATGCCATTGTCGCCATAGGTATCCAAGCAATCTGCTTGAATCCGAACGGTTTTTTCATGACGACCATCAATATCACAATCGTAAGGAAACCACATGCTGAACGAAGGAAAGAGATGGTCCAAGGGCCGAAATCATGGAGCAAAATCTTTACGAAGTAGAACGACCCGCCCCAGATCAGACTGAGCAGGGCTAATACGAAAAAAAGCGAGCGAGACACATGAATCCCTTCCTTCTCTGTTTTCAAACTATTCTTCCTTTTTTTCAC
Source organism: Brevibacillus sp. AY1 (assembly GCF_029870785.1). Lineage (NCBI taxonomy): Bacteria > Bacillati > Bacillota > Bacilli > Caryophanales > Paenibacillaceae > Brevibacillus > Brevibacillus sp. AY1. The sequence goes on along the minus strand of NZ_JAFLPN010000001.1, from coordinate 71,889 downwards.
TTTCATGCAAGTATTCTAACAGTCCTTTTCTTCCTTGACCATCGAAGTTTGAATGTTTCGAATGAAAAAACAAGATTGTGATGCAAAACTTGAATAAAACAAGGAAAACCAGTAAGTTTCAGGAAATCAAAATTGACTGGTTCTAGTTTGCTCATGTTCAGACGAGAACAGGAACGTTCTTTACCATATGGTAATACAGATGCCCTGACACCAGCTTCGTAGCATCGGGACGATATCCGAATGACTCATATAGCTTCCTTGCTTTTCCATTGTCTTCATCGACCAATAAAGCGATGCGTTCATAGCCTCTGGCTTCTGCTTCCTTCTCAAACGCTTTGAGCAGGGTAGTCCCTACTCCCTTGCCGCGACAATCCGGGTGCACGGCTACAGAGTCGAGGTAAAATTCATCGTCCTGCGCTTCCTTTACGATCGTGGGAGCTTGTCCTTTTCGTTCCATCCAGCGTTCTATAAAAGGGCGATCAAGTCGCTCGGTTTGACTTCCGTGATAAAACAGGGCAATCCCGATTACGTGTTTCTGATCTGTCGCAACGACAGCATTTTCATAGCTGAGTCGATTATCTTTCTGAGCAAAAAAATAGCCGATCAGACGAATGGCCTCTTCCTTATTGGAGGCTCCTGTCAGATCATGCGCAATTTCAATACCGATTGCATCCAATATAAGAGGTGCTACTGCAACAGCATCGGTAGCCAAGGCTTTGCGAATCATCTTGGTGTCCTCCTTGCCTAGGTGTCACGCGTCCTCTACCCTATGTTTGAACACGTTTCCCTTATGGTACCTTCTCTTGAGGTTTGTCATTGCTCTTATTGTGTCACATTTTTTCACTTCAGTCAAAAAATCGCTCATAATCTGAAAATAGAAAAAACCACCCTTTTTCAAGAGTGGTTCATTTTCATCCATCTACCTCGATTGGTTATCCAATCATTTTTTCAATAGTCAGCTTTCTTTCATGACGAAGGTCCAGGAATTCACCACTACGTCGAACGAGAGGGCGCATCGGCTCGTCCTGATTGATCAGGATGACTTCCACTTCTTCGCCTGTACACAGGCGAGCTTTGGCTCCGACGTAGAGTAGAGCAATGTAGCGGACAAACTGCGCGACGATCTCAATATTGAGCGACCCATCACAGGCTTCTTTCCATAGGAATTGAGCTGCCTCAAATGGAGATGTTCTGTCTTTGTACACACGATCCGAACAAATCGCGTCGAACATATCTGCGACGGCCAAAATTTGACACTCGACCGGAATTTCGTCCCCTTTTCGTTGTTCCGGATAACCCGAGCCATCCAAGCGTTCATGGTGCAGGAGAGCACATAGAGCCAGTTCCTCTGTGCCGCCTTCCATTTGTTTGATCATCTCGTATCCGTAGACCGTGTGCATGCGCATGATTTTAAATTCCTCATCACTTAGCTTGCCGGGCTTCAGGAGAATTTCTTTTGGGACCTTCATCTTCCCCAAATCATGCAGGAAACCTGCAGTCCCCATGAAGGATACTCGTTCTGGATCCCACTTCAACAAGGAGGCGATCAATGAACAGAGAATGCCAACGTTCAAGGAATGGCGGTATGTATAGCTATCTGCTCCTTCTAGCAAGTAAAGGGAGCGAAACAGTCCCTTTTGTTTCATCGCTTGTCCAGCGACATCGCAAAAAATCGTAGAAAACTCATCCAGGCACGGTGTCCCGCGATCGGAGATTTGTTCAAACATTTCTCTGGTCTTGTCCAATGCATTTACGTACACGGCTACGGAATCGGCATCCGAACCCAATTCTGCAAGCTGGGATGAGATCTGTTCTCCTGTTCCTTCCGAGAGTATATCCATCACTTCTACTTCAAAAATCCGTTGATTTTGCAATATTTGAACATGTGTGGCTGTTATGACCGTCTCCTGAGGCAGAAGCAGGATTCCGTTCTTGGTATGTAGGTCTGAGGACAGGACACGTCCGACCAACGAGCTGTTAACAGGTGCAAAAGACATAGGATCAACCTCTCAGGCCTTTTTACTAAATTATAGAAAGAAAGGGTAGTGGTTACAATACATTTCTCGACAATTCGTAACTTTTCGCACATTCGGGACCTTTTGTTCCATCCAGACATATGATAAATGGCGAATCCTGCCGAGAGTTAGGAGGGACCAAGTTTCCAATGACTACACTGTACATTACCCCGAAAGCATGGAAGCAAATAGAAACCGCTGTACGCAAAGACCCCTCGCTGGAAACCGGAGGGGTGATGATGGGATACGCTTTAGGGGATGAAAAGTGGGTCGTGACCTATGCAAGCGACCCCGGACCAAAGGCCATCCATCGGCCAACCTCGATCTTTTTTGATGATGAACACTTGCGCAAACTGGTGCGCAAGCTGTCGCGAAACCGTCGCTGGCAATATATCGGTGACTGGCATAGCCACACGATCAGAAGGTTGTCACCCAGCAAAGGCGATAAGCGGACGATCTGGTACAAAGCCAACCAATCTGAGTATACATCCACTTCTCCTCTGATGCTCATCGTCGGTTTGGGCAGACAAAAGCAGCTGCAGGCCAGAGGCTTTATTCTGGGGAATTCCCTACGCGAAGTCGGGAAGATCGAGCTGTATGATCGGCAAGCTCATCGACAGCACGGCGAAACATCTCCATAGCCTGATTTTGTCCCCAGCTAGCTTTATTCTCAGCGACTACAGAAATCGCATAGAGCGGTTCGTCGAATGGCGCATAACCGACGAACCAATAGTGATTGGCTGACGAACCCGCTCCACCTGTCTGGGCCGTACCGCTTTTTCCAGCGACCTCCCAATTTGCTTCATTCAGCAGTTTACCTGTACCATCTGTGACCACTTTTCGCATCATTTTACGCAGTTTGTTTGCCGTCACATAGTCGATGCCTGGCATCGAGATGGCTTGCTGTGGAAACTGAAAAAAGGATTGGCCATTCTGATAAGCGATCTTGCTCACAAGACGAACCTGACCCGGCTGCCCGCCTCGCAGAATCGTCACCATCAGATTTGCTGCTTGCAAGGGCGTGACGCGAACATCCCGCTGTCCGATGGCTGTCTGAATCAAGACTCCCTCATCACGGCGGGATACGTCCTTGGCAAATACACTTCCCCGCTCTTCACCATCGATCTGTTTAAATCCGTCCAGCTTGAACAGATGTGAGGTCGTGTGTCCGACCTGCATAGACAAGCCCAAACGCTGGGCATATTCCTCTATTTTTTCTCCGCCTACCAGCTTGGCGATCTCGGCAAATGCAATATTGCAGGATTGCGCATACGCCTCTTCCAAAGTAACGCTGCCATGCCCTTCCTTTTTCCAGCAAGAAAAATGATATTTTCCATAATCCCCCGTGCAGGTAAAGCGATCTGTAGGAAGGATTACACCTTCAGCCAAAGCAGCAGCTGCAACAACGGTTTTGAATACGGAGCCCGGTGGAATTTGCTTGACCGCACGATTTTGCCAAGCTCTGGACTGTACGTTTACTTTCGTCTGATCATACGCAGGTCGGCTGACCATCGCGAGGACATCGCCACTTTTTGCGTCCAACACAACAATGGAGCCTTCCTTCAACCCTACCTGGTCCGCTACCGACTCCATCCTGCGCTGAATACTTACGTCCAGCGTCGTCGTCAACGATAAGGGATAATATTCGTTTTCATGCTTGGTGTATCGAATGTCCAACCCCCGAAGAGGTCGACCCTGTCCATCTACATAATAGGAGAGCACCGAGGGCTCCACCCCTTGCAAAAAACGATCAAAGCTTCGCTCCAGACCCGACGCACCGACTGCGCTTTCCTTGCTCATCTTTCCACTTGCCAGTTCCTCCGCATAAAGCGACTGAAGCAGGCTCGGGTTTTGATGGATGTATCCAATCAAGTGCTTAGCCACTTCCTCTTGTCGATAGCGCTCTGTCACCTTCAATGCCACTACACCCGGTATCGCCAGTTTATTGATCTGATCCGTCTGCTCTTCCGTCAACACTATCAGCTTTCCGCGCTGGTTACGCAACAAAACAGGAGCCTTTGCCTTTTCCATCGTAGCTCCCAGGTACTCGCTTGACTGGCCTACCAGATCAGCGAGCTGCTGCAGGTCATCTGTCCCTGTCAAGCTGTTCCTGGCAAGTGGAAACAGAATCAGGGCAAGGTGCGGAGCACCTGTAAAGGCGTATCCATTCCGATCCAGAATATCGCCACGGCCGCTATGCAGGACGATGCTTTGCTGTCGTTGCTTCACGGCGCCTTTGACCAGGTCAATCCCCCTGCGGGAGTAGTGATGCGGAGCACCCAGCTGAATCCACCACAAGCGTGCCAATAAGCCGATCCAGATGAAGGTCATCATGATCAATACCAGAAAATGTCGCCTTTTGATTCGTTGCTCAAGCTGCATTCCTGTTTCCCCTCCTCTGGCTCCTCTTCTCCAAGTATTGCCTGAATAGACAGAGCGAAAACGGGGAACAAGTGAAAAAACACGCCGATAAGTGGCGTGTTTGGCAGATCTTCCGTTTATGAATTGGCGAGCTGGCGCTTGTCCAACAGGATATTGCTGATTTTCGTAGACAAGAGATCAAGCGCTACACGATTGTAGCCACCCTCAGGGATGATCACATCCGCATATCGTTTGGTCGGCTCGATAAATTGCAGATGCATGGGACGAACGACGCTCAAATACTGGTTCACTACAGAATCAAGCGAGCGGCCGCGTTCTTCTATGTCTCGCACGATGCGGCGGACAATCCGCACATCCGCATCCGTATCTACAAACACTTTGATATCCATCAGATCACGAATGCGCTCATCCTCGAGGATCAGCATACCTTCCAGTATGATGACATCCTTGGGTTCCACCCTGATGGTCTCCGTCTTGCGGTTATGAACCTTGAAATCATAAATGGGCTTGTTGATTGCTCTTCCTTGCAACAGCTCCTGCAAGTGAACCATGAGCAAATCATTATCAAATGCCAAAGGATGATCGTAATTGGTCTTTACCCGATCCTCGGTACTGAGGTGGCTTTGGTCTTTATAGTACGAATCCTGCTCGATCATCGCGACACTGTCATATTGAAACTGACGGAACAACTCCCCCGCCACTGTGGATTTTCCTGATCCACTACCTCCTGCTACCCCAATAAGCACGGGGTTTTTCATCCCTCATGTCCCCTTCCTTCATGTATCCAAGGCGTTTATGCCTGTCTGTTCGTCTGCGTTGTGTTCATCAGCGCCTTTTTACACTTACGGAGAGTCCATCTCCGACTGGTATAAATGTCGTCTCCAGATCAGGGCTTGTCGCCAACTGATGATTGAATTTGATCAGCTTGTCCACCAATGGTCGCTGACGCTTGCCAGCTTCATCGGGCGAAGCCACCAGTCCGCGGAACAAGACGTTGTCACTGATAACAAGGCCTCCTGTGCGAAGCATCGGCAGGTACAGCTCCAGAAACTTCTGGTACTGTCCCTTAGCCGCATCGATAAACAGGCAATCGAACTGGTAGTTCTCAGGCAAGCCCAATGTCGCATCCCGGGACAAGATTTCCACCCGTTCAGCGCAGCCCGCTTCCTGGATGTTGGCACGCGCTCTGGTCAGTCTCTCCTCATCGATGTCCATCGTGACGATTCTGGCCTCTGGTGCTGCTTCTGCCAGCCAGATAGTAGAGTACCCGATCGCAGTGCCTACCTCCAAAATCGAGACAGGACGATGCAATTGAAGGAGCATCCGAATCACCTGTGCTGAAGGAAGCTGTACAATAGGAATCCCCTCTGCTTCCGCTTCACGCTCCAACCGTTGGAGCAAGGGAAATCGTTCTGGAACCAAGCTGGAGAGATACTCGTCAACAGCCGGATTGGTTATCATCGTATCACTCCTAATTTTTCCTACTTTTCGCGTCATTCGCGTTATGTTCTTTTAAGGTTTTGGAAAAGTAGTGCTCTGCTGTGCCGTCTTTTTTGGTCACATAGAAGAAAAAGTCGTGCTTCTCCGGGTTGGCGACAGCTTCAAGCGAAGCTCGTCCTGGACTTGCGATGGGCCCAGGTGGCAAACCAGGATTGGTGTACGTATTGTACGGGTTGTCTATTTTCAAGTCCTCGAAGGTCAATCGGTCCCGCTGCTTGCCCAGAATGAATTGAACGGTGGCATCTGCCTGCAGCGGCCACTTGTCGCGCATGCGGTTGTAGTATACACCAGCTACAGTAGGACGCTCTTTGTCCACTGTCACTTCGCGCTCCACGATAGAAGCCAGGTTAATCGCCTGATCAACCGTCAGATTATTTGCCTTTACCTTTTCCGTCCATTCCGGCTTCCACTCTTTTTGGAATTGGGCCAGCATTTTCTGGACGATCTCTTGTTCAGAAGCGCCTTGCTTGATCTCGTACGTCTCTGGAAACAGATAGCCTTCCAAGCGATGCTTGCGCGCTTCGTTCTTCGGAATTTCGCCTACGAATGGAAACTCGGGAAAGCTGCCGTTGTTCACTACATCCAGAAACTTGGCTTTATCTACGAGCCCCTCTGCTGCCAAATGCTCGGCAATCTGCTCTACATTCCATCCCTCAGGAATGGTAAAACGTTCAGCTCGAACGACCGTTTTGCCTTCTACCATCGCTGCAATCAGTTGATCATGCGTCTGACCAGGCATGAATTCATATTCTCCCGCCTTGAGCTTGGGTGCCACACCTTTGTATCTCACGTAGTAGGAAAACAGATCAGCGTCACGCACCAAGCCCTGCTCTTCCAGCAGTCGGCCTATTTGCAGCACGGATGATCCGGATGGAATGATGACGTTCTTCGTCATCTGCTGTGCTTCTACTGGCTGTAATTGCTGATATACGTAGAAAGCCGTTCCACCTACAGCAAGCACTACAAGTAAAAAAAGCAGCACAAGCCAGCGAAACAGTCTGCCGCCTCTCCTGCGGCGCTGTTCCTTCGGGCTTTCGGCCTTGAAATCACGATTCTCTAACAATTGTTTCAAGGTAGGAATCCCCCTAGAGTCTCTTGTCTCAATCTTTTTTATTATACAGGAGGCACCCTGCGCTGTCACCGTGTAGGATTTTGACGAAAAAACCGTAAAGCGAGAGCTGCACTCTAGCGTTTTACGGGTCTTATTTGCCTATATTCTCCCTCTCGCCACTCTTTGCTTCCATTTTCGATGAATGAACAGCATTGTTCCCAGAAAGACACTGTAGATACCGACTGTAAGCAATATATTACGCGGCTCCGTCATCAGATTGTCCCCGACCACCGCGAACAACAGCATAGCCGGGATCTTCCCCAGTGCGGATGCGATCGCATATGTAAGAAAAGAAACTCTGCTCAATGCGCAGTAAACATTGACCACAATCGACGGGACGATGGGAATGCAGCGGGCAAAAGCGATTGTCAAAAAAGCGTTCCGCTCAAACATACCCGTGAGCTTGCCTATGCGCTCGTATCGAATCAAAATACGAGTTCCCCATTCCTGATACCCGTAACGCACAAACAAAAACATCAGGATCGATGCCGCTGTAGAGCCGATCCAAGTCACTAGTCCCCCCCATACAGGACCATATGCGGCTCCGATGACTCCCCCAACCAACGGATACGGGATGACAGGAAACAACGCCATGATGGTCGCCATGAAAGTAACCAGGGAGATATTGTCGGCTTCTTGGAACCATTTCAGGATTGCTTCTCCGTAAACGTAGATCAACAAACCAATTCCCAGGTAAAAAACGGCCAAGGCTATCTTTTTAATCATGTTTACGCTCCAAATATGTAATACAGCTATCTTAGCATACCAACATGAATCAGGTTCATTGCCTGAACGATTACTTGCTTGGTTTTGCCCAAATCAAGTACATGATATCTGACCAATAGCTTTCGATACGCTCAACCTGAAGTTTTGATTCTTCAATGATTTTCAGGATATTTCTATTACAATGGCATCCGGATATTTTTTGGAATAGTGGATCAATTACTCTTTGGGTATATGACAACAATGGGTTTGAACTCAAGCCGTGCTCCATTAACAAAATCGTACCATCCTTTCGACACCAATTGCTAAAGTTACTCAAGGTTACCACTGGTTCTGGATAGCTACATAGTGAAAGCGTGGAGACGATACAATCAAACGAGTTTGATTCGAAACGTAATTCGTCGACGTCTTCTTGTAAAAATTCTGCGTAAATGTGAAAATCAGATGCAGCCTGTTTTGCACGCTTTATCATCTCTAAACTAAAATCTACTCCTGTGACTTGGACATTTTCCTTATCATAGTAGGGAAAATTCGAACCAACTCCGACTCCCACCTCTAAAACTCTTCCATTAGCGTTTTTTATAATTCGGCTTCTCCACCTAGAAAGTGTTGGATTGCTGCGGTTTTTTTCGTACATGTTTGCGTGCTTATCATACTTTTTAATCAGCTTTTCATTTTTCATCTTTTCACTTCCTATAAAAAGTTTTAAGAAAACCTCTATCTAGGCTATTTCATGGGTGTGCGACCGCGATTTCATGGAAAGTTATACATGCGCTCCTGAATGAATTTGATAAATTCCTATACGTGAAAAAAAGAGGACCCGAAGGCCCTCTTCCCAGCAATTAAATACCATCCTTTTCCAAATCGGCAATCAGCGTTTCGAAGGTTGCCTCTACTTGCTCCCACTCTTCATCATCCTCGATCGGGATCAGCATGTCCGTACCATCGTAGCGCAGGAAGTGTACCTCGTACTCCTCATCCTCTTCTTGATCGACTGGCACCAGCACCAGATAGCTGCGATCTTCAATATCAAAAATATACATGATGCGGAAATCCCGTGGTTCCTCTTTTCCTTCTTCGGTCAGGGCAATCACATCGCCCACTTCGAACTCCTCAGTCATTTCTTCACTCATCGTGGTCACCTCGATTTTGCGTCCATGTATCCTTGCAGGATTAATGTGGCCGCCATTTTGTCTATTACATTCTTTCGTTTTTGCCGGCTGACATCCGCAGAGATCAGCATTCGCTCGGCCGCCATTGTCGTCAAGCGTTCATCCCACATGTGGACAGGAAGAGAGGTGCGTTCCTGCAAAAACTGAGCGAACGATTGGCACATCTCAGCACGAGGGCCGATCGTTCCATTCATGTTTTTCGGAAGACCGACCACGATTGCCCCGATTTGATACTTGGCAATCCATTCCTTCAAGCGCGCAAGATCCTTTTCCTTTGATTGCCGCTTGATTGTTTCCAGTCCTTGCGCCGTCCAACCCAGTTCATCGCTAACGGCAACACCAATCGTCTTGTCGCCAACATCCAATCCCAATAGTCGCGTCATGTCGTCAGGTTTACTTGCGCTCTGACAAGTAAACGGTCACCAACTCTTCTATGATTTTGTCTCTTTCCAGCTTGCCGATCAGGCTGCGTGCGTTGTTGTGCCGTGGGATAAACGCAGGATCTCCAGAAAGCAAGTAACCCACGATCTGAGTAATCGGGTTGTAGCCTTTTTCCTGCAGGGCCTTGTACACTTCTGTCAACGTCTCGGAAACATCCGCCGCATTCGCTTCCTTTGGCACCGTGAACTTCATGGTATTATCCAACGAACTCACAATCAACACCTCGATTTCCTCTGAGACTTCTTAATTGCAGGGAGAGTCTTTCTACAAAATGTATTCGACTCTCCCACTCACTACTCCTTGTCGTAAACGCAAATTTCTGGTCAGACTGTGCTATTTCGCCACTGCTTGACTTTTTACGAGTTCTTGAACAAGGTCTAACGCTTCTTGCAGCTTGGCAGGATCCTTCCCACCAGCTTGAGCCATATCAGGACGTCCACCACCGCCTCCACCGCAGCGTGTTGCTACTTCCTTGATGATTTTGCCAGCGTGGATGCCACGATCCATCAGATCCTTGGTCACACCTGCTACCAGATTCACTTTATCCGCATCCACGGCTCCCAGAACGATGACAGCAGAACCTAGCTTGTTTTTCAGCTCGTCCACCATACCACGCAGATTGTCCATATCTGATGCAGAGACGCGAGCTGCAAGCACTTGGATGCTATCCACTTGTACCAGCTGATCTGTCAGTGAAGCTGCTTCGATGTTGCCGAGCTTCGCACGCAGAGATTCGTTCTCACGCTGTACTTCTTTCAATTGCTGTTGCAGTCCTTCTACCCGTGCTGGAGCTTCTGCCAGAAGTGGGGCTTTCAAAGCTTGAGCCACATCTTTCAGGATGGAGAATTGCTGGTTCAGGAACTGATAAGCTCCACGTCCCGTCACTGCTTCGATCCGGCGTGTTCCCGCACCAATTCCGCTTTCGCTCACAATCTTGAACAATCCGATTTCTGCTGTGTTGCTTACATGGCAGCCCCCGCAAAGCTCCAGGCTGTAGTCTCCTACCTTGACGACGCGGACGATATCTCCGTACTTTTCGCCAAACAAAGCCATGGCTCCCATCGCTTTTGCTTCCGTCAGCGACTTGTTGGAAATATCGACGAGAAGATTCTCCCACACCTTCTCATTGACAATCGCTTCGATGCGCTCCAGCTCCTCAGCCGAGATCGAGCTGATATGGGTAAAGTCAAAGCGAAGTCGTTCCGGTGCTACCAGAGATCCTGCCTGGTTGACATGCGTGCCCAGCACATCCTTCAATGCCTGGTGCAGCAAGTGAGTAGCTGTATGGTTTTTGGTAATGGCGAGACGTGCATCGCGGTTTACTTCCGCATGTACCTCGTCTCCTTTGCGCAGTGTTCCTGCTTCTACCAGGACGGAGTGAACGTTTTGACCCATTGGTCCTTTTTGCACATCCAACACACGCGCTTTTACTGAATCAGAGATCAACAGTCCTTCGTCGTTGATCTGTCCACCGCTTTCTGCGTAGAACGGGGTGCGATCCAGAACGACTTGTACAGTCTGTCCTTCTTCTGCTTCGTCGACCAGCTGGTTGTTGAAAATGATCGCTTCTACTTTTCCTGTCGCTACCAATTCAGTATAACCAACAAATTGGCTCGTAACCGTCAATTCTGAGAGTGGACCACCCTGAGTCTGCATGCTGTCCACATCTTGGCGAGCTGCACGGGCACGCTCACGCTGTTCTTCCATCGCCTGCTCGAAGCCGTCGCGATCGATCGTCAGGCCTTGCTCTTCGGCAAAATCCTCCGTGAGATCTACAGGGAATCCGTACGTATCGTACATTTTAAATACATCTTTACCGCCGATTTGTGTCTGGCCATTCGCCTTCGCAGCCTTGACCATCTCAGACAGAATGTTGAGACCGTCGTTCAAGGTTTCATGGAAACGCTCTTCCTCAGCACGAATGACTTTCTCAATAAAGGAGCGTTTTTCCACGACTTCTGGATAGAATTCGCCCATCATGGTGCCTACGGTTTCCGTCAGTGTGTACAGGAACGGCTTCTCCACACCCAGCTTTTTGCCCATGCGTACAGCACGGCGAAGCAAGCGACGAATGACGTAGCCACGACCTTCATTGGAAGGAAGAGCGCCATCGCCAATAGCAAAAACGACCGTACGCGCGTGGTCAGCAATCACTTTCAGCGCCACGTCCATCTCCGCACTGGTCTTGTACTTTACACCAGAAATCTCGCTGGTTTTTTCGATCAGCGGAAAGAGCAGGTCTGTTTCGAAGTTGTTGTCCACCTCTTGGATGATGGAAGCCATGCGCTCCAGACCCATCCCGGTATCGATGTTTTTCTTCGGCAGTGGCGTGTAGGTGCCGTCAGGATTGTGGTTGAACTGGGAGAACACCAGGTTCCACACTTCCAGGTAACGCTCGTTCTCACCGCCCGGATACAGCTCGGGATCATTCGGATCGTTGCCAAAGCTTTCGCCACGATCGTAGAAAATCTCGGTGTTCGGTCCGCTTGGGCCCTCTCCGATATCCCAGAAGTTCCCTTCCAGACGAATGATTCTCTCTTCTGGAACGCCAATCTTTTTGTTCCACAGTTCAAATGCTTCTTCATCTTCAGGATGAATGGTCACGGACAGCAGGGCCGGATCAAAGCCGATCCATTTCGGGCTGGTCAAAAACTCCCATGCCCATTCAATGGCTTCTTCCTTAAAGTACTCACCAATCGAGAAGTTGCCCAGCATCTCAAAAAACGTATGGTGGCGAGCCGTACGCCCGACGTTTTCAATATCGTTAGTGCGAATGGATTTTTGAGAGTTGGTAATGCGCGGGTTGTCAGGGATGATGCGCCCGTCAAAGTACTTTTTGAGCGTAGCCACGCCACTGTTGATCCACAGCAAGGATGGGTCGTCTACCGGTACCAGTGAAGCGCTCGGCTCAATACGGTGTCCCTTTTCCACAAAAAAATCAAGAAACATGCTGCGAATCTGATTTCCTGTTAATTTCTTCATGCAAAATCTCCTCCTAAAAAAATAAAAAAAGCCCTCATCCCCTCAGGGACGAGAACTGTTTTTCTCGCGGTACCACCCTGCTTACAGACGGCTGCATCAAGGATCACAAGCCATTCATCTGTCGCTTTTGGGCGTCTAACGGTGCCAAGCCGCCGGTTTTTTCCCGGTCTCGGGAGTAGCCTTCCGTCGCCCTTCTTCTGGCCGCCCTCTCAACCGTGGAGCGCCCTCTCTGTAAAAGGTCTGCGACATACTCATTCCCTCATTGATCGTTTCAAAGGTTTGCTTTTCGTATTATAAATTTTTTTTGCGATCACTGTCAACTTTCATGCATCATTAAAGCAATCCGGCTGATGACGACCTTGCATACTGCGAGCAGGGGCACTGCTACGATCAGACCAATGATCCCTCCGATTGCCTCGCCGGCCAATAGTGCCATGATGATCAGGAGCGGGTGCAAATGCAGAGAACGTCCCACAATATTGGGCGATAATATATTCCCCTCCAGCACCTGGATGATCAGGTTGATCACCACGACCAAGAGAAGCATCTTCGTCGAAATCGTCAAGGCAATGACGACAGCGGGAGCTGCTCCGATCAAAGGACCGATGTACGGAATCACGTTGGTCAGACAGACGAATGCGGCCAGAACAAAAGGATACGGCATCCCGATCAGCCAATAACCGAGATAGGCGCAGATCCCGACGATGAGCGCCACCATCATTTGTCCGTGAATATAGTTGCCTAGCGATTCATTGATATCCCTCAGAACCGTCATGACCTGCTTGCGGTAAGTCGGAGGAATAACCAGCATCCCTGCCTGGTGTAGCTCCTTCATGTCCTTGAGCAAATAAAAGGCGACAAACGGGACCACCGCATAGGCTAGCAGCTTCCCGAGTGTGTTGCGAGCATTATTGACAATCTCTGTGACCGAGTGGGACATGCGCTCATGCGACTGAATGATCACCCGGTCTACTCCATGTGATATACTCTCCGGCAAAAAATACTTGTGTGCTTCCCATTCGCTCATCCATTTGGTGTACCACTCTTTTAATCGAGGCAAATCATCCGACAGCTCGGTCCATTGTGTGGTAAAAACAGGGATGGCATTGATAATAGCGATGGTAATAACCAATATAAACGAAGCATAGATAAGCAGGACGGCCATCAGGCGCGGTACCCGCCTGCGCTCAAGCAATTGCACAATCGGGTGCAAAATATAGGCAATGATAAGTCCGACCAATACAGGCACAAATACCTCGGACAACAACTGCAAAATCTGCGAGACTACAGGCCGAAGCAGCCAGAGCAAATTCCCAATGATCAATAGAGCGATCAGCCAGACCGCAGCCGCGAACCAGCGACTGCGCCTAAGTTCATCCACGCTGCCACTCCCCTTCCCTTCTGTCACGTCTATTCACTTAGCGTGTCTCAATGCCCCGAAAAACATGTATTTCTTACAAGGGGCAGCTGCACAATTTTCAACCTTACGCATAGCAACTTGCAAAAATGGCTATTGACATGTTGCCAAATAGCGAAGTAAAATTTGAACTACAAGAGGATATCTCCAAAGGGGAGTAGCTTTTCTGCAGCATAGTCGTCATTACGGGAGAAATCCCCGGCTATGTTGGCAACATTTTCGTAATGTTGTAAGCAAGACCTTTGCCTGTTAGGTAAAGGTCTTTTTCTGTTTATACACGACCTTTGCCTATCCAGGGAAAGGTCGTTTTCTTTTTCCTTCTTTACACAAACTAAAGGGGAAGTTCGGAGAAAACGGCCACGGATACTTCACCAATCAAGGACGAGGAGGAAAAAGAGAATGGAACTATTGTTAACACCTGAGTTTTGGTCCGCACTGTTAGCTATCATCGTTATTGACCTAGTGCTTGCCGGAGACAATGCGATCGTGATCGGGATGGCAGCTCGCAATCTGCCTGCTCATCAGCAGAAAAAAGCGATTGTCTGGGGGACCGTCGGAGCAATCGTCATACGCGCCCTAGCCACCTTGGCCGTCGTCTGGTTGTTGAAAATTCCTGGTCTCTTATTGATCGGGGGTCTGATCCTCATCTGGATTTCGATGAAACTCCTGATTCAGGAAGAAGGACATGAAACCATGAAGGCCAGTGGCTCATTAGGCTCAGCGATCTGGACGATCATCGTAGCAGATACTGTCATGGGTCTGGATAACGTCATCGCGGTAGCAGGTGCAGCACACGGAGATTTCCTGCTGGTCGTTATCGGCTTGATTATCAGTGTACCGATCATGGTATGGGGTAGCACACTCATTCTGAAATTCATGGAGCGCTATCCGATCGTCATCTTCATCGGAGCCGGAGTATTGGCGTATACAGCAGCAAGCATGGTGACGAGTGAAAAGTTCCTCACACCGTTCTTCACTGCCTATCCGTGGGTCAAATGGTTGTTCATCGTAGCTGTAGTCGTCGGTGTCCTGCTGATTGGCCGCATGAAAAGCCAAAAGCAAAAACGGATGGCCGAACAGTCCTAAAAAAAATCGCCCGAGCGTCTAATCGATGCTCGGGCGTTTCTATGTGCTTTGCCATGCGGGGCACTATCATACTGTTTACCTTGTCACTGCTCGCATAAGCTTGCGACTAGCCTTCACCATTCGGGAGACATCCTTCATGGAAAAAGGCATGCGTTTGAAATTCAACGAAAAACCTTTTTTCTTGCGACGAGGGGCCATCAAATAGCCAATGAAAGCCACAATTCCGCTGGTGGCGATAATCCGCATCAGGCTTCGAGTGAACAATCCTGCCACCTCCATTTGGATTTTCGGTATTGTACCTAGAAGCTACATATTGATTTGAGCTGCCACGGTTTGCTCCTCGATAAACAGATCGTTCAGCGAGTGCAGCGAACCATCCTCCTCCACCTGATAGACAGAGGCAATCTGCTCGTTGCTGACGCTCATCTCAATGAAGCAGTTCCAGCAATAGTACTGGTTGGTTCCAATTTTTCCGACGTCTTTCGAACTACAATTCGGGCAAATGACACGCATCCTACAAATCCTCCCTTTTCACGCCTGGATACGAACTCTAGTCCGGCACGATCAGGTTTTCTTCCCCGACAATGACAGTAGGTGGTGCGGAAAAGCGCTTGCGCCCCTCTGTGACATCCGCAATCCAGCCATTGGATAGTTCGTACCCTACAAGTTTCTCCCATTTCGCAGAGAAGTAAACATCTTCCACTCTGCCCAGGAGTTCTCCGGAAGCGGTAATGACCGCTTTTCCTTTTAATTTTGTCTTTCCCGTCACGATGCCGACAGGTTCGATACCGGCGAGATCAAGCAAGGGAGTGATTGCGTCTTTTCCCGAAACGGTGAGGCATGATTCACCTACCGCGTGAATCCGTTCGGAAGGAATGTAGGTACCAGGATGGAACCAGCCCTGTTCGCTCAGCAAGACTCCTCGTACATGCCAAGTGGGGTCGCAAAGAATGTCACGGACGGTGCCGAGCGTCTCTCCTGTCTGTAGACACATGACGGGCAAACCGACTACATCCATTGCCTTGCGCATGTGGGACATCCTCCTTCCGCCTACTTAGTATCGGCGAAAGACAGAGCCTCATTCGGCGCAATTGGTTCCAGCTAGTCGCTTTTCAAGCGTTCTTCCAAATAACTGTAACGGACTCCTTCCTCATCTGTCTGCACGGCTGCCTTGAATGCGTCCGGTTCTCCGCACATGATGAGAAATGACTTGCTGCGAGTGATGCCGGTATAGACCAGCTTTCTGCGCAGCATCCGGTAATAACTTCTTACAAACGGCATAATCACTATCGGAAATTCACTACCCTGCGATTTGTGCACGGAACAGCAGTAGGCAAGCGTCAGCTGATGATACGAAGAACGCTTGTACACCACTTCCCGACCATCAAAATTGACGACCAGCATCTCTTCATTCTCTGCATTTTCGTTTGGGAAAAAGATAGCAACAATTTCACCCATATCACCGTTGAACACATGCTCCTCTGCATTGTTGACCAATTGCAGAACCTTGTCTCCGGTGCGAAAAACCATTTCGGCGAACGTTACTTCCCGCTTTTGAGCTGTTTTTGGATTAAACAATTCCTGCAGCTCTTCATTCAACCGGTTCACACCGGCAGTACCTTTATACATAGGGGCCAATACTTGAACATCTTTGGCCGTATACCCTTTTTTTACGGCTCCTGCGCAAATTTGTTTCACCGCTTCAGGCACATCTTGTGGCGAACTTGTGAAAAATCTCCGATCGGGAGTTGTCTGGAGCAAATTTGCCGGAACCTGCCCTTTGCGAACCTCATGCGCCAGTTGAATGATGGTAGACTCCTGCGCTTGTCTGTAAATGTCCGTTAGCTGTACTCTCGGCAGCAGACCGGAAGCAAGCATGTCCTGAAGTACGTTTCCAGGCCCCACAGAAGGCAACTGATCCGGATCACCAACCATGATAATCTGCATATCGTCAGGGACAGCGCGAAACAACTGATTGGCGAGCCAAATATCCACCATCGACATCTCGTCTACAATCAACAACCGTCCCTGAATCGGGTGCTCTGCATCGTGCTCAAAGCTCTCCCCTTTATAGCCCAACAGTCGATGGATCGTCATCGCAGGCAGTCCGGTTGTTTCTGTCATTCGCTTGGCTGCTCTTCCGGTAGGAGCTACCAGCAGTATCGGAAAAGGATTATCCTCCCCATACTTTTTCAGATCGAGAGAGACACCATGCAGTTGGGAAAAGACACGGCAAATCCCTCTGATCACGGTGGTTTTTCCAGTACCGGGCCCACCTGTCAAGAGCATCAGTCCAGACTTGATAGCCTGTTCAATCGCATCCCGCTGCGTATCCGCATACGTGATAGCCAGCTCGTCCTCCACTTTTCCCAGTGCACGATAAAACTCAGACGACGGGAAGGACCCGAAGTCATCCCGTTGCGCAAAATGCCGCAGCCTTTTCGCCAGACCAATCTCGGCAAAAAAGAGCGAAGGCAGATACACGCGCTCTTCTTCCCACGCTACCTTGCTTGCGACAAACAAAGACTCGACGGCAAATCTCACATCATCGATGGAAAAAGCATGTCCACCGCACTCGTCAAGCAAACGCTTTGTTTTTTCACAAAGCTCATCTACCGGCACATACACATGACCTTCCGAATAGGAGGACTCTTGCAAAACAAACAAAGCGGCTGCTTTGGCCCGATCCTCGGATGAAGCGGCAATTCCAGTAGCGCGAGCGATATCGTCTGCCCGTTTAAAGCCGATGCCTTGAATATCTTCGATCAAAAGATAGGGTTCCTCAGTCAACACCTTCATCGTTTCCAGCTTGTATGTCTGGTAGATGCGGAGCGCCATGTTGACACCGATCCCGAAATCATACAAAAAGACCATAGCGCTTTCCAGAGAGCGATGTTCGATGACGGAATCGTAAATGGTCTTGGCCCGTGCCTCCGAGATGCCTTGCACCTGCGCCAACCGCTCTGGAAATTCCGCGATGATGCTCAGTGCATCGACTCCCAGCTCCTCTACAATGCGTTTCGCCATTTTCTTTCCTATTCCCTGAAAAAGCCCGCTCGCCAGATAGCGCTCTACCCCAGCCAACGTTTTGGGTGATTCACGCTCATAGCGTTTGGCTACATACTGTTGGCCAAACCTGGGATGCGTCTTCCATTCCCCGTAAAACGTATAGAGCTCATCTGGGTGTGGCCGGGGAAAGTTACCCACGATGACGACGTCCGACTCCTTGATGTTCTCCGTAGTCTCCTCTATCTTAAGACGGATAATTCCGTACCATGTTTCTTCATTGTAAAAAATTTCTTGATTGACATATCCGCGAATATATGATTCAGAAAACAAGGAGATTGATTGCTGCTCCTCCATCGTAACGCCTCCTCATACCTACTCCATCCCCTTCTCCAAGAACGATTATCCAGGGGAAGAAGAAAAAAATCCACTTCTGCGACAAAGTGGATTTCCTCATAGCTTCTATTAAATTGTAAATCGTTTTATCTGTTCTGACAACCGCTTGGCCATCTGAGCCAATGTTTCTGCCGCTGCGGCCATCTCTTCGGTGGAGGCTGTTTGCTCTTCGGAGGCAGCTGCCACTTCCTGCGTATTGCGCGCAGTCATCTCAGCCAATTCCGAGATCGTACTGGAGTTCCAGCCTCTGGCATAGCCTGCCCGAGCTGGTCTTTTGCTTTCCTATTCCTTTTGCAGACGTTTGACAATCTGTGCTACTTTACCCGCCGCTCTTGCAGCTTCTTCTACCGAATTGGTGATTCCAAAGCTGAAGCGGATCGCCGAATGAGCACGTTCATCTCCCAGATTCATCGCTTTGAGAACATGCGACAATTCCAGGGAACCAGAGGTGCAGGCAGAACCACTCGACGCCGCGATGGATGCAAGGTCCATGTTCATGAGCATGGTCTCCGTCTGTATGCCTAAGAAGCTGACATTCAGGATGTGAGGCATGACATGCTTCGGATGGCCGTTCACCTGATAACGAATACCGGCTTCCCGCCAGATCGTGAGCATGGTTTCCTTGATCTCTTTGTACTTGGCGACACGCTCTACACGCTCCTCTGAAGCGATCCGGACTGCTTCCGCAAATCCGACGATACCCGCCAGGTTTTCAGTCCCTGCCCGACGCTTTCTTTCCTGGGAGCCTCCGTGCAGCAGCGGAGAGAACGCCGTGTTTTTTCGCAAATACAAGGCTCCTACTCCCTTGGGACCATTGATCTTGTGCGCGGATACAGACAGCATGTCAACCGGAAGCTCTCTCATGCTGAGCGGCAGAACACCGAATGCCTGGACGGCATCCGTATGAAACACAATGCTGCGTTCCTGTAAAAAACGCCCGATCTCCTCGATGGGCTGAATCGTTCCTACTTCGTTATTTCCATACATGATCGAAACGAGCACGGTATCATCACGAACAGCGTTTATCAGATCACTCATCCGTACGGAACCTGTGTCGTCCACCGGCAGATAGGTGATCTCAAAGCCGAGGTTCTGCAGATACTCACAGGCATGCAGCACGGCATGATGCTCGATCTGAGTCGTAATGACGTGTCGCCCTTTCTCCTGATGAGCGAGTGCTCCTCCGATAACCGCCATATTGTCTGCCTCTGTCCCGCCACTTGTAAAAATAAGCGACTGCGGATCAGCATCCAAATAGCGAGCGATCGCGTCCCTTGCTTGCTCCAGTGCCTGACGCGCCTTGCGACCAAAGCCGTGTACACTGGAAGGATTGCCAAACACCTGCGTGAGATACGGAGTCATCACTTCTACGACACGAGGATGCACGGGCGTAGTAGCGGCATGGTCAAAATAGATCATTTCAGACACGAACTTTCACCTTCTGATTTATGGTTTAGATGTAAAACATGTAGTTGTCCGTACGACCATCATCCTGGAAGGTAATCAGATCCTGCAGGGAAGTCGAATCCAGCACAGAGGAAATGCTGTCGCGAATACGCAGCCAAAGGTAGCGTTTTGCCGCATCTTCTTCCTCAGCAAATTCCACAGGGCTGATCGGTCCTTCCAATACCCGGATTACATCGCCAGCCGATATTTCCTCCGGTTGCTTGGCCAGGACATAGCCCCCGTATGCACCGCGGATACTTTTCACCAATCCTGCGTTGCGAAGTGGTGCGATTAACTGCTCCAGATAATGCTCGGATAAATCATGTCTTTGTGCGATGCTTCTCAAGGAAGTCGGCCCTTCTCCACAACGGTTGGCCAATTCCATCATAATCGTCAGGCCATAGCGGCCTTTCGTTGAAATCTTCACTGTCCCAACTCTCCTCTCTGTTTACATTTCCCTTCTTTCCTGCTTCCTACATGACTTCGGCAGTCCAGGATACACTACCTCTAGGGGGTGAGTGCAAGAATGGCTACGAACAAACGCTCAGAACGCGGACGCAACCATCCGTCCGAGACCTTGTATGAATATCCGGCAGGCACGATTGCTCACAAGGCACGCTACGGTGCCAGCGAGCAGAGCAAGCAGCCGAATGAAAATGGAGATTTGCCCAACAAGCCTGGCGGCAATGTCCGTACTTAAAAGCAGTCTACTCCCCCATCCATTGGGGGATTTTCCCTATTCCGAGGATTTCCCGGGCGCTCGTCGACCACTGTCCAGCTTCTGACGTTCCTCCTGAAACCGGCGTATATGCCGCTCGTAACCATGATCCTTGGGGTCGTAAAAGGATACCTGCAAGCCGTCTGGCAAATACTGCTGATGCACATACCCATAGGGATAGTTGTGCGGATATAAGTATCCTTTTCCATGGCCCAGCTTGGCTGCACCCTTGTACGCCGAATCACGCAAATGAGTGGGTACCGGTTTGTGCCCTTCTTTTTGAATGTGGGCCAAAGCCTGGTTAATGCCATTATAGGCTGCATTGCTTTTCGGTGCTGTGGCCAAGTAGGTCGTCGCTTGTCCCAAAGGAATTCGCCCTTCCGGCATGCCAACCAGCTCAACGGCCTGAAAGCACGATATCGCAACGTTGATGGCCTGTGGATCGGCGTTTCCGATATCCTCTGAGGCAGATATCACCAGTCTGCGAGCAATAAAGCGCGGGTCTTCTCCCGCGTCGATCATCCTCGCCAGCCAATAGAGAGCTGCATCAGGGTCAGAACCGCGGATCGATTTAATAAAGGCAGAAATCGTGTCGTAATGGTTATCCCCGCTCTTGTCATAGCGTACCGCGCGACGTTGGATGGATTCCACAGCTACATTCAATGTGATCGTAATCCGTCCATCCGCTCCCGGCGATGTCGTAGAGACGGCCAGCTCCAGGGCATTCAGCAGTCTGCGTGCATCCCCCTCTGCATAATGGATCAAATGCTCCATCGCTTCAGGTTCAATCCGCACGTCCAGTTCACCCAGACCTTGTTCCGTGTCCTTCAAGGCCCGTTCAATGATCTTCTCCAGCTCCTCATGTGTCAATGGTTGAAGCGAGAAGATTTGAGAGCGGGACAACAGGGCAGCATTGACTTCAAAAAACGGATTCTCTGTCGTCGCACCAATCAGAATAATGGTCCCTTCTTCAACAAAAGGCAGCAAGGCATCCTGCTGGGATTTGTTGAAGCGATGAATTTCATCGACGAACAGCGTGGTTCGTTGTCCGCCCATCACGAGCCTTTCCTTTGCCTCTTCCACCACTTTGCGGATATCGCCTACCCCAGCTGTGACAGCGTTGAGTTCCGAAAAATAGGAGCGTGTTGACCGGGCAATGACCTTGGCCAAAGTCGTTTTTCCTGTTCCAGGAGGACCGTGGAATATCAAGGAGGAAACTTGATCCGCTTCTATCGCACGGCGCAGCAGCTTTCCTGGTGCAATAATGTGCGATTGTCCAATCACGTCTTGGATGGACTGAGGACGCATCCGAGCAGCGAGCGGCTTTTGCTTGGCACCGCCCCCCTGCTGTTCATAGGCAAACGTGAATAGATCGTCCATCGCCCATTACCCTTTGGCTGGCTGCCAATCCAGCAAATCGCGTACTACGACACTCGCCAGAATCAATCCTGCTACAGATGGGACGAAGGCATTGCTCGCTGGAGGCTGCCGCACCTTGCTGATCGGTGAATTCGGATTGCTTACGATCTGCTCCCGAACATCAGAGCGAACGACGACAGGAATTTCCCGGGAATATACGACTTTAACCCCTTTGTAAATGCCATTTTTGCGCAGCTCACGACGAATGACCTTGGCGATCGGGTCGTAGCTGGTCTGCGAAATATCCGCCACCTCGAAACGGGTAGGGTCCATTTTGTTCGCCGCGCCCATGCTGGAGATAATGGGAATGTTTCGGCGCTTTGCTTCTTGGATCACGTGCAGCTTTGCCGACATGGTGTCCATCGCATCCACGATATAATCCACTTCGTGTGCAAAGAGCTGATCAGCTGTCTCCGCATTGTAAAACATGTTCAGTGTGACGACCTCACACTCGGGATTGATGCTCAAGATTCGCTCTTTCATCAATTCTGCTTTTTTCTGACCAACCGTATTCAGTGTTGCATGAATCTGGCGGTTGCAGTTGGTGATATCGACGACATCCTTGTCGACCATGACCAGCTTACCAACACCTGTACGGGCTAAAGCCTCTACAGTAAAGGAACCGACCCCGCCGATCCCCAAAACCGCGACGCGGCTATTTTTCATTTTTTCCAAACCTTCAGGACCGAAGGCCAATTCACAACGAGAAAATTGATGAAGCATGCATTCGTTCACCTTTCAAAGCGGATTTATTGTCAATCGGAAAAGTAGGAATCCAGTGAAAAAAGGAGCCCCATTATGTCGTGTACTCCTACGTTTTGAACCTGCTCATCGCAGGTGGGTGTCTGCCCAACTGTACCAGACGTCCACTCGTGGGTGGCATGCCTTAACAGTTGGGACGAACAACTCCCAAGTCAAACTTTGTGGCTCAAAACGATCAGATATCACGGACATCGCAGGGCTTATCTACTAGTATTACCAATGTATCAAAGAGCAATGCATTTGTGCAAGTCAGCTGTTCTTAAGCCTGAACCTTCTCTTCCTCTTCTACAATGGTATCGATATGCAGTTCTTTCAGCTGTTTTGGTGCTACAACATCAGGAGCGTTCACCATCAAGTCACTTGCGCTTGCCGTTTTCGGGAAAGCGATGACTTCACGCAGGTTGGTGCGCCCAGCCAGGAGCATGATCAGACGGTCCAGGCCGAGTGCAATACCGCCATGTGGAGGTGTACCGTATTCGAAAGCATCGAGCAGGAAGCCAAATTGTTCACGCGCCTCTTCAGGTGTGAAGCCGAGTGCCTTGAACATTTTTTCCTGTACATCGCGTTTGTAGATCCGCATGGAACCGCCGCCAAGCTCATAGCCGTTCAGGACCATGTCATAGGCTTGCGCACGGATTTGTCCTGGATCGGTGTCGAACAGATGAAGGTCTTCGTCTTTTGGACGGGTGAACGGATGATGCAGGGCGACATAGCGTTTGGCTTCTTCGTCCCACTCGACCAGCGGGAAGTCGACAACCCACAGGAAAGCAAATTGGCTGTGGTCGATCAGTCCCAGCTCAGCAGCCAGCTTGCTGCGAAGCGCACCGAGTGCATCTGCTACGACTTTTGGTTTGTCTGCGACGAACAGGAGCAGGTCTCCTTCTTCGACATCCAGACGTTTTTTCATTTCATTGATCTCTTCTTCTTTAAAGAACTTGACGATTGGACCTTTCAGCTCGCCATCCTTGATGCCAATCCATGCCAAGCCTTTTGCTCCATAGCGGGAAGCGAATTTCGCCAGATCGTCTGCTTCTTTACGGGAGTAGTGTCCGCAGCCTTTGGCGTTGATTGCTTTAACCTGACCGCCACCTGCAACCACGCTGGCGAACACTTTAAAGTCGCTGTTGGCAACAACGTCAGAGACATCAGTCAGCTCCAGGCCAAAACGGATGTCTGGTTTGTCGGAGCCGTAGCGCCCCATTGCTTCCGCATACGTGAGGCGCGGGAATGGAGTAGGTACATCTACACCGATCGTTTCCTTGAATACGTGTGCCACCATTTTTTCCATCATCGGCAAGATTTCTTCCATAGAAAGGAAAGAAGTCTCGATGTCGACTTGAGTAAATTCAGGCTGGCGGTCAGCACGGAGGTCTTCGTCACGGAAGCAGCGTACGATCTGGTAGTAACGCTCCAGGCCCGATACCATCAGCAGCTGTTTGAACAGCTGTGGAGATTGCGGCAAGGCGTAGAATTCGCCAGGATGTACACGGGAAGGAACGAGATAGTCACGTGCACCCTCCGGCGTGCTCTTGGTCAGCATCGGCGTTTCCACTTCCACAAAGCTGTTCGTGTCGAGGTAGTCGCGGAAAGCTTTTGCTGCCTTGCTGCGCAGGATCAGGGAACGCTGCATTTCCGGACGGCGCAGGTCCAGATAACGATATTTCAGGCGAACCTGTTCATCGACATTCAGATCGTCTTCGATCGGGAATGGCGGTGTTTTGGCATCATTGAGGATTTGAATTTCGGAAATGTGCACTTCGTATTCGCCGGTCTGTACTTTCGGATTGATCGCTTCAGGTGCGCGGTTCACGACTTCCCCTTTTACAACCAACACGTATTCGCTTCTGACTTTGTCCGCGACTTCCCATGCTGCCTTGTTGTACTCAGGATTGAACACGATTTGAACAATTCCTGTGCGGTCGCGGAAATCAATAAAGATCACGCCTCCGAGGTCGCGTCGGGTTTGTACCCAGCCGTTCAAAACGATTTCTTTTCCTACGTGTTCTTTTGTCACCTCTCCGCAATGTACGGTTCGATATTGCCATGCCATGATGGTTACCTCCACTAGGGGTTTTTTATTTTTTCTTAAGTCAAAGTTTTGACGAGGTCTTCCCGTTTCACTACTTGCTGTTCGCCTGTTCCCATCTCCTTGAGGAGAACCGTCCCATTGGCAAGCTCGGATTCGCCGATAATGGCGGTAAAACGCGCTTCCAATCGGTCTGCTTGCTTTAGCTGGGCCTTCATTTTGCGATCCAGGTAATCCAGCTCGGCAATGACTCCTGCCTGGCGCAGCTGATCGACAAGCACGAACGCTGTTGCTTTTGCTTCAGGTGTTTGCACGACGACGAAGCAATCGATGCCGCCAGTCGTCGGAAGCGAAATCCCTTGTTTTTCCAGTGCGAGCAGCAAGCGCTCGATGCTGAGTGCAAAGCCGATGCCCGGCATATCGTCTCCACCCAGGTCTGCCACCAGACCATTGTAGCGACCACCGCCGCAAAGTGTTTCCACAGCTCCGATCTCCGCCATCTTGATCTCGAATGCAGTCAATGTGTAGTAATCAAGACCACGCACCAGTCGCGGATTGACATGATACGGAATCTGCAACGCTTCCAGATAGCCTTTGACCGCGTCAAAGTGAGCAGCAGACTCTTCACTCAGGTAATCCAGGATGGAAGGAGCATCCTTGGTCAGCGACTTGCACTTCTCGTTTTTACAGTCCAGTACGCGCAGCGGATTGCGATCAATCCGGGATTGGCAGTCCTCACACAGCTCTGAGCGCACCGCGTTCAGGTGAGCGAGCAAATACTCCCGATGACGTGCCCGGTCTTCCAATGTCCCCACGCTGTTCAGTTCGACGGAGAGCCCGGTCAAGCCCAGCTCCTGGTACAAGCGAATGGCTACGCTAATGACTTCCGCGTCGATGGCCGGGTCACTGCTGCCAATCGCCTCCACGCCAAACTGCACGAATTGGCGGTAGCGCCCTGCCTGTGGACGCTCGTGGCGAAACATCGGTCCCAGGTAATACTGCTTGGTGGGCTGGTTCGGTGATCCGTACAGCTTGTTCTCCACGTAGGAGCGCACGACACCCGCTGTCCCCTCCGGACGAAGCGTCAAGGCATCTGTACTGCGCGGATTGGCGACGCTGTACATCTCTTTCTCCACGACATCCGTCGTCTCGCCAACGCCGCGAATGAACAGCTCTGTACTCTCGAAGAGCGGGGTGCGAATTTCCTGATAGTTATAGCGGCGGCAGAGATCGCGGGCTTTGCTCTCCACGTACTGCCACAGCTCCACGGTACCCGGCAAAATATCCTGTGTTCCGCGGGGAATCTGAATTTTTTTCATGAAAGTGAACCTCCATTGTTCTCCCCGTTATGGGGGAAGCAAAGAAATATGAAAAAAAGCCCCTCGTCGCCTGACATGGTGCGTACGCCACATGTCAGGGACGAGAGACTTGTTTTATCTCCCGTGGTGCCACCCTGCTTGAATGTCTTCTTGTGAAAACGAATAGACATTCCACTTTTATGCCCATAACGCGGGCCAGCGCCTGCCAGTTACTAAGGGAGTCAACACGCTCCATCCGTTCACTGCGGTCTTCGGGGATGTCATTCACCAGGTCGTCATATACAAGCACTCTCAGCCACGGTGCTTGCTCTCTGCTCTAGCGTCTCCTGATTACTCGTTCCCGTCATCAGATCTCGTTCATTTTGTTGAAAAAAGCTTAATGTGAATCATAGCAAACTCGTTATCCGTCGTCAACAGGCACATCTAAAAAACTTTTTTTATCAAGCCTCAAGACTGCACGGCCGACTTTCCTGCGTAGATTTCATTTAGATCTCGCAGCTTGTTTTCTACCAAAATCTTGTAGGTATCATTGTACGTCTTCGGATCTTTGGGATTGGGCCAGCGCGTCAATTTTCCGCTGCCTGGAGCCATCAGCTTGGAGACAGCGCCACAGCCAAGTCCCAGAATCGTCTGCACTTCTTCCATAATCATGATATTATAAATACTTTCCTGATTTGGCAGAGAATATCCTACGTTCTCTAAATTTCCTAGTATATTTTTTTGACGGTACAAATAGTAGGGTGCGTAACCATTCGCCTGCGTCCAATCCGAAGCCATCTGCATCATAGCGCTGATTTCGTCTCTGCTGGCTACCCGGTAACGTTCCTTGTTCTGCGTCATTTCCGAAGCTCGCTTAAAAGATAGGGTGTGCACGGTCATTGATGCCGGCATCAGCTTCTCTACTTCGCGCAGGCTAAGCGCCAGCTCTGCCAGCCCCTCATTCGGCAAGCCGATGATTAAGTCCATATTGATATTGGTCAAACCCATTTCCATCGCCAAATGGTATTTCTCGATCGTCTCTTCCACCGTATGATGACGACCGATCGCATGCAAGGTCTCCTGGGTAAACGATTGCGGGTTGATGCTGATGCGATCTACTTCCCAGCGCTTCATCACTTCCAGCTTTTCCCGGGTAATCGTATCGGGTCTGCCAGCCTCTACCGTCAGCTCTCGGACCTTGTTCATGTGCGGAAACTTGCGATGCATGGTTTGAAACAGCATATCCATGTCTTCAGCGGTAATACTGGTCGGTGTTCCTCCGCCAAAGTAGATCGAGGTGATCTTCTGATCGTGCTCTGTCAGCCATTCCCCGATGCGTTCCAGCTCGTAGTGAAGCCCTTCGAGAAATGGATTGACTGAAGCGGTATGGCTGCGAATGGCATATGCAGGAAACGTACAGTAGGCACACTTCGTCGGACAAAAGGGGATGCCAATATAAATGGACAGTTCCTGGTCGACTTGATAAAAGTCTGGAACTACGCGCAGCTGACGATCCACAATCTCCTGCAGGAGCTGCAGCTTGTAAGGTCGCAACACAACGTCCTGCTGCAGCCGCCGATGAGCCTCCTCCTTGCTGACTCCAGATGAAAGGAGCTGATGAAGCAATTTTGTCGGGCGAATTCCGGTCAGGATTCCCCACCCTTGTTCCATACCCGTATATTCTTCCAGCACTAGCAGCAAAGCGTAATTAACGGCCTGCTTGGCGGTCTTGCGCATCGCTTTTTCCTCCAGGCTTACATAGCTGCGCTGCACCTGGTGAAAAAGCCGTTTATGCCCGTCAAACAGTTCACTGTCAGCCACGACACCATCTGCTTGCTGGCGGAGCGATAATTTGAGCTTTAGACCCGGCTCATCTGTCCAGCGACTGACGAAAGCAAGCGCCGGATCTTCGTAAAACAAGGCGAGAATCAAGGAGACTTCCCGCTCAAATGTGTGTCCTTCACACCTAATTTCAATCATTGGGTTCACCTGCTTTTTCATTTGCCACCCTTCATCTTAGCCGACCCCAAAAGTCCGGTCAACCTTCCAAGTGGCGAACCCAGACCAAAAGATAGATGGTTAAGGCTTCAGGCGTTTGCGCAAGGATTGGACATCCCTGACGCTAATATGAAATTCTCTGGACATCTCAATATCATTGAGCTGCGACTCTTTTTCCAAAAAATCGTGAAAATCGACGGAAAACAGTTTCCGGTTCAATTCTTGGGCAAAGGTCTCCTTGTTGGACTGTCTCACGTCTCTTCCTCCTAGCTGCCTTCTCTTAACTCTAGTATTGCCGCCGCGCCCGATCTGTCATACGCAGATTTCTTGCAGAAGTTTGTCGGTTGTTGCAGGAAAAAGAAGGATAGAGGGCGAATGAGGTACCTTTACCCTATGTTTTACCAAAATCATGGTAAATGCGTTGTTTGATGCATGCAAAAAAGTCGGAAAGGATGTCTATCGTGTTTGTTCGTCAAAAATTCCTGAAGATGCTCCTGACTATCGTCTGTGCCGTCTCCATCCCTGTCACTTCAGCTTGGGCCGCCGGTTCTGTTCAGGTCACTGTGGACAAGCTGAACGTCCGATCTGGTCCCAGCCTCCAGGACACGATTATTACGACCCTCCCGAACCAAACTGTACTTCCGGTCATCTCGCAACAAAATGATTGGGTGCAAGTCAAATTGCCCGATGGCAAAAACGGTTGGGTAGCCAACTGGCTCGTCTCTTCGACACCGTCGTCCCAGACACAGACACCTGCTGCTAAAGCCCAGGTGGAGAGCACAACCGACAATCTGAATGTCCGTTCTGGACCGGGAACGAATCACTCTGTCGTGCAGCAAATTGGACTTGGGACACGATACTCCGTCCTGCAAAAGAACGGCGACTGGATCGAGATTCAATTATCCGGCCAAAGCAAAGGCTGGGTAGCAGCATGGTTGGTGAAAGAAGTTGGCGCTAGTGGAGGGACAACTCCAGTGGGAAGCAGCAATCCTCCTGCCGCCACTACACCAAATGAATCACCCGTTACACTGCCCACACAAGTCGTAACACCGAAACCTGGCACCGTGCAAGGAGCTAGTCTGACACTTGACTCTGCTCCCTATATCTATGCCACGCCTGATAGCCAGACTCCAGCCATTGGCCAATTGCATGCAGGAGCGACAGTCACCGTGCTCGCCCAGCAAAACGGTTGGGTCCAGTTTCCCTATCATGGTGTGAACGCCTGGATCAAGGCCGAAGAGCAAAAAAACTCTCAGCCGGAACAAGAATCTGAACACGGGACGGGTCCTGGGCAACCAGACAGCCAGCCAGTAAGTCCTGGATCGGCAGACAAACCGGCCGTTCAGAAAGCAACCGTCAATACTGACGGACGCAATCTGCGCAGTGAAGCCAATACGTCCAGTACGATTCTGACCACGCTAGCCACCGGCACCAGCTTGACCGTGCTGGAAAAGCAAGGAGACTGGTACCGTGTCACAACACCAGACGGAAAAACCGGATGGGTAGCCGGATGGTTAGTTACCGTAGCCCAGCCCGTATTCCCTACTCCTGCTGGCCCGCATGTGACGATTTTCAATCCCGATACCAACATTCGCTCAGGCCCTGGCACCCAGCATGAAATCATCAAGCGTGTACAGACTGGCGAGAAATATGAAATCGTCAAGACTGAAGGCGACTGGTTCCAAGTGAGCTTCCAAGATGGAACAACCGGTTACATAGCCGGCTGGCTCGTCTCCACCGTAGGCGTACCTGCTGTATTGAAGAGCAATGAACTGGTAAACAAAGTGATCGTCGTAGATGCAGGACACGGAGGAAATGATAATGGCGCCACAGGCTCCAGCTTTGCCACTCTGGAAAAGACGGTAAATCTGCAGGTTGCCCTCATTCTCCGCAAGAAATTGGAATCTGCCGGGGCCAAGGTCATTATGACCCGCGCCGATGACCGCAAGCTGACCCTTCAGCAAAGGGTAGACGTGGCCATCCATAACCAAGCAGATATCTTCGTGAGCATCCATCATAATACGCACCCGAATACCGCTACCAACGGAACCATTGTTTTCTATTTCAACAATGGCAACTCCAGCAAGCTGGCGTCACTCGTCCAAAATGAGATCGTCAAGGCGACCAGCTACAAAGATATGAACGCGCGTTATGGCAACTACTTCGTGCTGCGTGAGAATCCCGTCCCGTCCATCCTGGCTGAGATCGGATTTCTCTCCAACTACAACGACGAGATCCGCGTACGTTCCGAGCAGCAACAGGAGCTGGCTGCCGATGGATTGTACAAAGGGATCATTCAGTACTTTACGACACAAAGCAATCAAGGCGGTTAATAACAACTTGCCTGCAAACCAAAAAGCCCTCTGGCAAACAGCAGACACGCGTAAGTGCCTACCTGCTGCCAGAGGGCTTATTAATTTCGTTAAATCATTTTCAATAGGCTGGACGCTTTTCCCACGGCTCGACCACACCAACAATCGAAAGGGGTTGATCCGTGCAAATAGCGTCTACCACTCCCTTGGCGATCTCCTGATTGGACAGCCAGCGAGCCGAATTTCCCTCCAGGACAAAACCGAGAATGACACGACGATATTGGCAATTGGCAGTCGGTACGATCTGAGGGGGCTTCTTCCAGGCTCCGCTGCCGCACACCTGGAGAAGCCTCCACTCCTGCTCCTGTCGAGATAGGGCCATCTGGATAGTTGTGAGCGCCTCAGGTGCCGTCAGATGGATCCATGACACGACCAGATCAAGCGGTCCGTTGCGTAAAAGCAAGGCTTCCATCGCTGCCCTCAGCTCGTGTGTCTGGTGGTAATCCAGTTGGATATAGTCTACGGTCTCTGGCTGTGACAGTCCTTGCAGCACACGCTCAAACCTCTCGCGATTGCGTCCTACGACCGCCACCAGATACCCTTGCTCGACCAACCATCGCACCACGTCTTTCAGCATACCTGTACCGCCCACCACGAGTGCCTTTTTGCTCATGTCATCCTCTCCCTTATCAGAACTTTTAGGATTCTACGATCAAGGTAACGGGACCGTCGTTTAAGAGACGTACATCCATCATCGCACCAAAGCGGCCTGTCTCTACAAGCAAGCCCTTCTCGCGCAATTTGCTGTTGAAAAGCTCGTACAAGGGCTCTGCCTGCTCAGGTCTCGCAGCACTCATGAAATTGGGACGTCTTCCCTTCCGGCAGTCTCCATACAACGTAAATTGGGAGACAGACAAGATTTGCCCGCCTGTTTCCAGTACAGAGTGGTTCATTTTCCCATCCTCGTCTTCAAAGATCCGCAGATTTGCCACCTTGTCCGCGACAAAATCGACGTCTTTTTCGCTATCCTCGTGTGTAATCCCAACCAGCAAAAGCAAGCCGTGATCAATTTTCCCGACCATATCTCCCGCTACCGTCACACTTGCTTCTCGCGTTCGCTGAACAACAACTCTCATCCTGTTTCATCCTCCTATAGCCACACCCATTTACGAAATGAAAGAAGAACACCCGATCCTCTTGGAGATCAGGTGCTTAATATCCGGCGAACCGAATAAATATCCTTGATGCGTTTAATCCGCTCTACCACTTTTTGCAGGTGGTCGATATTGCTGATCGAGATCGTCATGTGGATCGTGGCGACCCGGTTTTTATCTGCCTTGCCACTGACCGCTGCGATATTGGTTTTGGTTTCCGCCACTACCTGCAGCACATCGTTCAAGAGTCCACTCCGATCGTTTCCAGTAATCTCGATATCGACATTGAAATTATGCTTGAACTCCGTATCCCATTCCACGTCGATCAAGCGCTCCGAACAATCCTCGGTCGCAATGTTGGGACAGTCCAGACGATGCACAGAAACGCCTCTGCCGCGTGTAATAAAGCCGATGATCTGATCACCTGGAACGGGTGTACAGCAGCGGGAGATACGAACCAGCAGATTGTCTACCCCACGAACCTTGACGCCGGATTCACTTCTCTTATTTTGAGAGGAAGGGGTCGGCTTTATTTCTGGAATGACCGGATTCTGCTCTTCACGCTCACGGCGCAACTTGTCTACCAGTCGCGTCACGATTTGTGAAGCGGTAATGCCTCCGTACCCAACCGCTGCAAACATGTCTTCAGATCCTTGAAAATTGAAGCGTGCCGCTGCTTCTTTCAGGTTGGCTTCGACCATCGCTTCCTTGACGTCAAAGCCGCGCGACTTCACTTCTGATTCAACCATTTGCTGGCCTTTTGCGACATTCTCTTCTCGTTTTTCTTTTTTAAACCATTGTTTAATTTTATTGCGGGCATGCGCTGACTTGGCCATTTTCAACCAGTCCTGGCTGGGTCCGTACGAATGCTTGGACGTGAGAATTTCGACGATATCGCCCGTCTTCATCGCATAATCCAACGGAACAATCTTTCCGTTTACCTTGGCTCCAATCGTCCGGTTACCGACCGCTGAGTGAATGCGATACGAAAAGTCGAGAGGAACAGAGCCTTTTGGCAGCTCCACCACATCGCCCTTCGGCGTAAAGACAAAGACCGTATCGGAAAACAAATCCTGCTTTAGGCTTTCCATGAATTCCTGAGCATTTGGTGCTTCCTCGGAACCACCCTCGATCATTTCCCGCAAATTGCCCAGTTTTTCGGCAAACGTGCCTTGCACGACGTTCTTGCCTTCCTTGTATGCCCAGTGTGCAGCAATCCCGATCTCTGCTGTCTGGTGCATATCCCACGTGCGAATCTGAACCTCCAAAGGCTCGCCCTTGGGTCCGATGACCGTCGTATGGAGAGACTGGTACATGTTGGTCTTGGGCATGGCAATATAGTCCTTGAATCTGCCAGGCATGGGCTTCCATAAGGTGTGCACAATGCCAAGGACCGCGTAACAGTCGCGAATGTCGTTCACAATAACACGAAGAGCAAGCAGGTCATAAATTTCATTAAACTGCTTGTTTTGCTTCGTCATCTTTTTATAGATGCTGTAGATGTGCTTCGGACGCCCCGAAATTTCGGCCTCGATACTCAGTTCCCCGAGCTTCTCCCTGATCGTAGCTGAAGCTTCATTTAAGTACGCTTCACGCTCAACCCGTTTCTTTTGCATCAGGTTGACGATCCGGTAATACTGCTGCGGGTTCAGATAACGAAGGGAGGTATCTTCAAGCTCCCACTTCACAGACGCAATCCCCAAACGATGCGCCAATGGAGCGAAAATCTCCAGCGTTTCGTCGGAAATCTCCCGCTGCTTTTCCTCAGACATATGGCGCAAGGTTCGCATATTGTGAAGGCGGTCAGCCAGCTTGATCATAATGACGCGAATATCCTGGGCCATCGCTACCAGCATTTTGCGGTGGTTCTCAGCCAACTGCTCTTCTTTGGACTTGTATTTGATTTTCTCCAGCTTGGTCACACCATCAACCAGCAGCGCCACGTCCGGCCCAAACTGATCCCGGAGATCCTCCAGTGTCACCGGTGTGTCTTCTACTACATCGTGTAAAAATCCCGCAGCAATCGTCACCGCATCCATGTGCAAATTTGCAAGGATACCCGCGACTGCGATCGGATGCATGATATAAGGAACGCCTGATTTGCGTATTTGACCCTCATGTGCTTTGTTTGCCAGTTCATAAGCACGTTTAATCATGTCCAAATCATCTTGTGATAGATACGTGCTCGCCTTTTTTACTACCTCATCAATACCCGTAATCATAGTTCCCTTCCCATATCCTCTCATAGAAAAAGCGTATAATGAAGCCTTTCGAAGAAGCTGGTCCTTCCTTCATGGAAACTTTACAAAGCGGAATCAATTCTATTTCATCCTATTATCTTTTAAGTCGTTCGGGTTGTAAAGGTGATTTCCCCGGTAAAAGTAAGAAGTACGCGCAAAAAAAAAAAAAACGGGCACAAGGCCCGCTTTCTTGGAACGATCTAGTATTGAATCAAGGATTTTACTGGGATGTCACCCATTTTGTTGCGTCCGTCGAGATAGCTCAGTTCAATCAGGAATGCTGCACCTACGACTTTTCCGCCCAATTGCTCGATCAATTGAATGGTGGTCTCGATGGTACCGCCTGTCGCCAAAAGGTCATCAGCGATCAGTACACGTTGACCCGGTGTGATCGCATCCACGTGAACGGCCAGCGCATCTTTTCCGTACTCCAGGTTGTAGTCAGCCTTGATAGACTCATAGGGCAGCTTGCCAGATTTACGGATCGGAACAAAGCCGATCTTCATTTCATAGGAAAGCGGCGCCCCTACCACAAAACCGCGCGCTTCCGGACCCGCAATGACATCAGCCTGCACTTCGCGAGCGAATACCGCCAGCTCCTGAATCGCCGCATGGTAAGCAGGACCATCTTTGAGCAGAGTCGTAATATCCTTGAAGCGAATGCCTGGTTGGGGAAAATCGGGAATAACGCGAATGTATTGTTTAAAATCCATCAATAACTCCTCCTAAGTGACAGGTTCCACCATTTGGTGAAACACTTGAATCAAGCCTTCCGATGATGACAGAAGCAGTTCTGTCGCCAGCTCGGCTTCTTCCTTCCACGATGCATAAATACGAGAGCTCTCCAGCGGTCTTTTGTCGGCTGCAGGACGGAAACGGTATTGCTCCGCTTCCGCAATAATAAATTCCAGCTCAGCGAATACGTCCAGCATGCCATCCAAGAGCGGACGCTTCCAATTCAGCTTTCTCGCGAGTGCATCCAGATGCTCATGGCGGACAACAGGCACTTGCATGAAAAACTGATAGAGCTGCTTGAAGTGCTCACGACCTGGGCAATGCAGGCGCTCCATCCCCAAATCAGGGTCGCCAAACAGGCAGTAAATGCGTTCCGCCTCATTCCAGACTGGAATAATAGCCTGCAAAGCCGAGCGTTGTCTGGGCAAATCGTAGAGTATCAGCGTGCGGCGGCCCCCCTCGCTTCCCGGCTCGCCTACATTCGCAGCAACCAGTCGAACAAAGCTCCGCTGCTCCTCCGTTATCAATCCAGACAATACTTCGTGACTTTCTTGGCGAAACACCAAGGTGAGGGAATCAGGCTCTGACATGAGCTGCTTCCATTTATCGACCTTGTCCCTGCTGCCCCTCCAATCGAATATCTGACGGTGCGGTACAGTCAGGTCGCGGATCGTCATCTGTGGCTTGCGATTGCCGTTCCACTCATTCACGGATAATTCACCCAGTACGTGGAACGTTGCTTTGGGCGTCACCTGCCGCGTGACATGCGCCCAGTTGAAACCGATCGCATCGATGTTGTTCCCCGATCTCGTCAAGGTGCATTTCAAATGATTCTCGTCCCGTCCGATAGTGCGCATCCCTGCCGTTTCCATATCACGGAGCATGACGAGAGGCGTCGGGTTCCCCATGCCGTAGGGAGCTAGCATGGCCAGCTGCTCAACGGCATCCATGCTTACCTCCTCCGGCTCCAGGGCCACATCCACTTTCGTCAACGGTATAAAATCGTCGGCGCCGAGCCACTGACCTGCCAGCTCATTTAGCTTTTCTCGCAACAGCCCCAGATTCTCTACAGGCAAAGTCATACCTGCCGCCATCGTATGACCACCGTAATGGGGAAGCCATTCTTTACAAGCCGTTAACGCTTCATACATATCAAAGCCCGTGATACTGCGTGCTGAGCCCTTGGCAGTACCCTTTTCCGGATCGATTCCAAGCACGATCGTCGGTCGGTAAAACATCTCGACCAACCGGGAAGCTACGATCCCCACTACCCCGACATTCCAGCCCTCTTTTGCAACGACGAGGACATGGTTTTGATCAGGGGGAAATTGGCTTTTTACCATTTC
This sequence comes from Brevibacillus sp. AY1, assembly GCF_029870785.1. Taxonomy (NCBI): domain Bacteria; kingdom Bacillati; phylum Bacillota; class Bacilli; order Caryophanales; family Paenibacillaceae; genus Brevibacillus; species Brevibacillus sp. AY1. The sequence continues at coordinate 36,204 of NZ_JAFLPN010000001.1, read as the reverse complement.
AACTGCTTCTTCCGTCATCTGCTGAACCAATTCCTGCCGTTCACGGTTGAGATTGTCCAGCGTCACGGCACATTCGTCCGCTTCCTGGGCATCTTCCGTGACCAACAGCTTGACCGCCGCCGCTGCCGTCTCCAAGCGACCACTTGCATTCAGACGTGGACCTAATGCGAAGCCCACATGTCCAGCAGACAGCTCGTTTTCAGAGAGTCCGCAGGCGCGTATCAATGCCTGCAACCCCGGATTCTCCGTATGGTTCAAACGCTGCAATCCTACTTTTGCCAATATCCGGTTTTCGTCGACCAAGGGAACCAGATCGGCGATTGTACCCAGAGCAGCCAAGTCAGCCAGATGGAGCGGTGCTTCTCCAAGTAAAGCATGCCCCAGCTTGAAGGCAACCCCCACTCCTGCGAGCATGTCAAATGGATAGGTACAACCCGGTTTTTTGGGATTAATCACTGCAAATGCCTCCGGAATCACAGCCGGAGGTTCGTGGTGGTCTGTCACGATGACATCGAGACCTAACCGGTTGGCATATTCCACCTGCTCAACTGCGCTAATCCCTGTATCTACCGTGACAATCAGCTTGAATCCGCTATTGTGCAGATGGGCCAATGCCTCTTTATGTAACCCATAGCCTTCTGTAAAACGGTTGGGAATATAGTAGTCAAACACTGCGCCCATTTGGCGAAACAAGTGTACCATCAACGAGGTTGAGCTGACGCCATCCGCATCGTAATCTCCATAAATGCAGATTGGCTCTTGGCGTTTAATCGCCTGCAGGATACGGTGCACACTCTTCTCCATGCCGTTTAGCAGGTATGGATCGTAAAACATCTCCGGTCCCGGCTGCAGAAAGTCACGCACTTGTTCTGGTGTGTGGATGCCACGAATCACCAATAGCTTGGATACGAGAGGAGTCAACTTGGTTTCTGCTGCAAGGTTCGCAGCCAGATGCTCATCGTAGCTGGCTAGTTGCCAGCGTGTTTTCGCTTTCAGCATGGGCGTTCCTCCAATCCTCATTCATTATAGTGGATCGAGAGGCAGACTGACAATAGCGAGCCATTGTTCGGGAAAAAAAGGCGAAAACCGCGGGGAGTTCCCCGCGGCATTCATAAAATCCTTTTAATTCGGACTAGAAGGCGTACGTTTTTTCTTTAACATATTGCGTTCTTTCAGGTTGACCCACACTTGAGCCGCGATAAAGATGGAAGAATAGGTACCGCTTACCAGACCAAATACCAATGCCAGCGAGAAGTTGCGAATGCTTTCGCTACCCAGGATGGCAATTGCCATAGCGGTGAAAAATACCGTTGCGACTGTGAAGATGGAACGACGCATGGTCTGCCATAGAGAAACGTTTACCAGGTGCTCCAATTCATCAACGGTTTTGGACTTCATCGTTTTTAGATTTTCCCGAATCCGGTCAAAAATAACGATTTTGTCGTTGATAGAGTAACCCAGGATGGTCAGGATCGCAGCGATGAAGGTAATGTCTACCTCCAGGCCAAGCATTGAGAACAAAGCGATCGGAATAATCACGTCATGCGCGAGACCCACTACTGTCGCTACACCAAACAGCCATTGGAAGCGGAACGCGATGTACACGATAATCCCCAGTGATGCGATCAATACTGCAATCGCAGCTTTTTTCACCATTTCTTGCGCAATACTTGGATCAACGGTCGCTACCTGCTTGGTTACCTGATCACCGTATTTATCTTTCAAAGCTTGTTCGATCACCATCATGGTATCGGATGGCACGGTCTGGTCAAAACGTGTGAACGCTTGATGCGTACCATAAGGCGTTACCGCAGAAAATTTGGCTTCCGGCACTTTTTCTTTCAAAATTTGTTCAATGTCAGCAGGGTTAAATTCTTTGCCCACGTAGATATCCAAGCGAGTCCCCGCTTGAAAGTCAACTCCCAGATTAAAACCCTGAATCAGAGAGAACAACAATCCAACGATGATAATAATACCGGAGAACAGGAAGAACTTCCGGCGATTCTTTACGATGTCAAATCGGATGACAGTGTGTTCATTATCAAAGCTCACCGATCTCACTCTCCTTTACTCCGAACCAGAACGGCTTTTTAAACATGTTGGAGCGTATTACCAGCCAGAGCAGGAATCGAGACCCGAACACGTTCGTAATAATACTTACAATGAGTGTCATGGCAAGCACGATGGCAAAGCCCTGAATGGAGCTTGTACCGAAGTAGAACAATACCCCTGTCGCAATCAATGTCGTAATGTGCGCATCAAGGATCGTCACCAAAGAGCGGCGCTCACCTGCACGGAAGGCAGAAAGGATCGTCTTGCCTGAACGAATCTCCTCCTGAATGCGCTCGTAGGTAATAATATTGGCGTCTACTGCCATCCCTACCGCCAGGATAAAACCGGCAATCCCCGGCAATGTGAGGGTTGCATCCATCCAATCCAGCACGACCAGACAGAAATAAGTAAACCCGGCCAATGTGATATTGGCGATCATTCCTGGCATGCGGTATACGAGAAGCATGAAGATGATGATCAATGCTCCACCGATATATCCGGCATAGACTGTTTTTTCCAAGGCAATTTTACCAAGAGAAGCTCCAACAGAGGTTATCTGTTTTTCAATCAGCTTAGCGGGCATGGCACCGGAGTTGAGCAAGTCAGCTAGCTCTTGTGCCGATTCTTGTGTGTAATCGCCCGTAATCTGAGCACTACCGCCTGTGATGACAGCCTGGATTGTCGGATTGGTCTGCATGTTCTCATCCAGGTAGATTGCCATGCGCTTGTGCAGGTTTGCACGAGTTACGTCTTCCAATTTTTTCGGTTCAGAGAATTTGATTGTTACCAACGGTCGTCTCAGTTCATCATAGCCAACAGCAGCGCCGTTGGGAGCGAGATCGCTACCGCGCAAAATAATGTTTCCCGCCTCATCGCGGAAAGTAAGTACAGCGGGCTTACCAATCAGCTCCCGAAGCTTGTCCTGATCAGCAGACTGTGAAGCGATTTTTACCCGAATGCGGTTGGGTAATTCGGTTTCGATGACTGGTTCTGCAACCCCACCGATGTTAATCCGTTTCTCAATCATGTACGCAGTTGCCTTGAGCAATTCAATGTCAACTTTATGCGTAGCCTCTAGAGGCTCTACCTCGTACAAAATCTCAAACCCGCCCTGCAGGTCAAGACCGAGCGTAATGTTTCCTGCTACATCTTTGGTCGTTGTTGTCATTAACGTACCCAACAATGCCACGACCACCAAGAACAGGACGAATCTTCCCCATTTCACCATTGTAGTAATACCCCTCTTTCCTAAAAGGGTCCCGTCCTAGACGAAAACCAATATGCCCATTATAGCGAACGATGAAAAAAAGTGTCAATTATTGCAGGCTAGGCGAATCATGGTAACCATCTCCTCGTAAAGCGCATCTAGATGATGTACGAAATGGCGATTTAAAAGTTTCACTAAGAATTTTTATACATTTGGATCATCAGGTAATTCATGTACTTGTTCGGCTTCAGGGAAAGAATGTCGTTTACCATCCGATGCATGGCTGGAATCTCCTTGTACCCTTGCGAGACGCACTCCCATACATCCTGCGAAGTTACATTTTCATATCCGAGCAGAGCAAATTCTTCTGCCTTACTTTGGCAAAGACTCTCCACTTGCAAAAACCATTCCTGCTTGATCGCTTCATCCATCATCGTTTCCCCCTCAAAGTAGTCATGCCAGCATCAGCACGTCCATATTCTGTATGGAGTACATTTAACCTTGCAAAGGAGCCTTCCATGAGACAGTCCTTTTTTTACGGAACGGTTATCCTCATCCTGGCTGGCGGCGTGACGAAATTGTTCGGCTTTGCCCACAGAATTGTTCTTTCTCGCATTATCGGCGCAGAAGGAATGGGACTTTATCAAATGGTTGTGCCACTTCTGTACTTTCTCATTACAGTGACAACGTTTGGCCTGCCAGTGGCGATTGCCAAACAGGTCGCCGAGACGGAAGCCGCCAAGGATCATCGACAGACGCGCCGCTTTCTATTCGTCTCGTTACTGTTTGCGAGCGGTATCAGCCTGGCTGTATGTACTTTGCTTCTCTTCTTCTCCCAACAGCTTGCTGCTCTCCTGTTTGCAGACAAGCGGGCTCATATTGTGATGTTGGCCGCCATCCCAATCATTCCTATCGCTAGTATCTCACTGGTGCTGCGAGGTTACTTCCAGGGCAAGCAAAACATGATCCCTACTGCTGTCTCCCAGCTGCTGGAGCAAGTCGTACGCATGGCATTGGTCGCCGTAATGACTATGACCTTTCTTGATTCCGGGATTGAGTATGCAACCGCTGGCGCTGTAGCCAGTATTATTTTCGGAGAAGCGGCCGGGCTTTTGTACATCTTCTGGCAATACCGCAAAGGAAGTCGCAAAACTGCCGCGCAGATGCTGGGCAGAACGTTTTTGACCAGAGTCACGGCAAGTACATCCAGCATGCGGCAGCTGGTTCACGTGGCCTTGCCAGTCACCATGAGTCGGGTGATCGGCTCCATCGCCTACGTATTGGAACCGATGATCGTCCCGTTTGCGTTGGTCATCGCAGGATACGCCATCTCTGATGCTACAGGACTCTACGGACAGTTTGCCGGCATGGCCGTCCCACTTTTGCTGTTTCCAACGTTTTTAACCAATTCCTTGTCTGTCTCGCTGGTTCCTGCTGTTGCGGAAGCGGCCTATCAAAAAAATGCTCCACTCGTGCATCGGCGCATCTATCAAGCCATGCGCATTACACTCGTTATTGGAGCACCTTGCACGGTATTGCTGACCGTGTTCGCAGAGCCTATCTGCGCCCTTCTGTACGGCAGCCAATATCAAGAGGTAGGGATCATCTTAAAGGGTCTAGCACCCTTCTCCGTCTTTCTGTTTTTTCAGGCGCCACTGGCTGCGGCCCTGCAGGGACTGGATTACGCTCAGGTCGTATTTCGCAACACCTTGATTGGCGCGATCGTGAAGATCCTCGCCATGTTCGTCTTCACTTCTCAGCCAGGCTTTGGCATATACGGGACCGTGATCGCGCTAAACATTGGGATCACATTGGTCACATTACTGCATTTTGCCAGCCTCACAAAAAAAATCGGCTTTACGGTAGATATTTTGGAGTTCTCAAAAATTGGAGCTACCATGCTGGTCATGGGCTACTCAGGTTCCTACATCACCCATCACTGGCTGCAGGGCACAACGGTAGCCTCAAGCCTACTCGTCAGCGTGCCGGTTAGCTGCTGCCTCTATTTGCTCCTGTTGATCGCATTACGTGTTTTAGGCAAACAAGATGTTAAACGTATCCCCTGGATCGGAGAACAGCTCGCCGTATTTTTCCCACGCCGCTAAGTTATTTTCGCGGCGTGTCTTTTTTGTCCAGATAGACGATTCCCTGATCATCGATGCTGCAAAAAGAGACATCCCTGATTTCCTTGATCCCGTATTTGCGAATCTCCCGCTTCAACCACAGCTCGTTTTGACCAATTTTTTGCAACGCCTCTGGACGCACCTTGCCATCCAGAATCAAAGGAATCGGCAAGCCCTTGTACGTGACTGACTGAACAGGCTGCGCGGGCTTGATTCCGAGATCCCCCTTGGTCAATGTCTCCTGGTCATGCTTCAAGAAGACACTCATCTGCCCTGTCGGCTCCAGCATTGCAATTTCGACGTCAGCTATGCTTTTCACGTTTTTTTGTCGCAGATGGACCATCAGATCATCCATATTCAAACGGTTGCGGCGCATGGCATCTTCCCGGATTTGTCCGTTCTCGATGATCATGTCCGCAGACCCGTCCACAATATCACGTATTTTTTTGCTTTTCAGCGATAGATACGCAAAGGTGATTTCCAATAAACCAATGAGCAGCATCGGTAAGTAGAACTGTATGAGCGGTGTATTGGACTCTTCAATGGACAACGCAGCCATCTCCGCCAGCATAATCGAGATGACGACGTCAAAGACCGACATTTTACCCAATTCTCTTTTTCCCATGAGACGTAATAGCACCAGGATGAAAAAATAGGAAAAAAGGGTACGTAACAACAACCCGGTTAAATGATCCACTGCATCCGCCCCCCGCTAAGAACTTGTTCCTATTCTTGTGCGGGAAGCGTACAACTATAAGCACCAATTACAACCACTTGCGTTTTCGAAAGATGTGCAGCATGGTAAACGTCATACCCAGCATGATCGCAACACCGATCACAAGCATGTAGGGCTCTGCTTCTACTCCAAGCCAGCTAAAAGTATTCATCCCCAATAGCCCTGTAATAAAAGTCAAAGGCAGGATGATTGTAGAGATCATCGTCAGCACGCGCATCGTTTCCGTCGTCTTGGCGCTGATGATCGTGTAGTACGTGTCCAGTGCACCATTTACCAGATCGCGGAACGTCTCTGTAGAGTCTGAAATCCTCTCCAGGTGATCCGTCAGGTCTGTGTAGAACGGTACGTTTTCCTCGGATATATCAAATGAATAGCGCCCATTCACGTTGGCGAAGATCCTCTTCTGGGGCATGATAACGCGGCGAATCAAAATGATCGTCCGTTTCAATGCCAGGAACTCTTCCGTGATTTCTTCCATCTGATGCTCGTAAATCTCGTCTTCCAGCTCATCGATCCGCACGCTGATCCTGTCGATGATCGGAAAGTACTCATCCGTAATGCCATCCACAATCGCATAAAGTAGATAATCAGGCCCGCGATTCAAATAGGAATTGTTGCGGTGGCTCACAGCTGCAATCCGGCCAATGCTGTTCATCGGAGATTTATGAATGGTGACGATGTAATTCGGGCCGAGGAAAACGTTCAGTTCTACAGTCGTAATCTCGTTATCACTTTCTTCATTGTAGCGCAGTGCGTGGAAAACGAAGAAGTAATAGTCATCGTACTTATCAACCTTTGCACGCGGACTAACGTGCAAGCAATCTTCAATTGCCAAAGGATGGAAGTCGAATATTTTTGCGATGAAGGGAAGCTCCTGGTTCCCCACATCATACAGATCAATCCAGAGCAAATCTTCGGGCGACTTCAACCATTCGTCTTTTGTCGATAGGTCAACATCATGAAACATTTTCTGCTCTGAGTGATTGTAAAAATAGGTTTTAATCATTTTTTCTCACTCCCGTCCGATTCCCATCCATCATACGAAAATTCCTTGCAATGTTCAACGCGAAGATGAATAGGTTGACCAAGCCTCTCATATAGATGGTACAAACTTGACCAGTAAGGGGGTAATACTGTGCGGAGTACTTCCACCTCTGTACTGACTGGACTCATGTACACGCTCGGTCTCGTCTTGACAGGAGCGCTGCTAGCCACCTTGCTTCTTAGTTTTACTAGCATGCGTGAAAGTTCCCTGCCCTATTTTACGTATGTCATCAATATCCTCGGCTTGTTGACAGGTGGTTTTGTTACGGGACGCCGACGCGGGGAAAAAGGTTGGTATTACGGTGGTTTGACCGGGCTATGCTACTTCTTGTTCGTGCTTCTGATCGGCTTCCTTGGATTCGATGCACCGATGCATTGGGAGACGCTGCTGTACTTTCTCGGCGCCTTCGTGATTGCGGGAATAGGTGGTATTCTTGGCGTCAATTCGGCTCATTCCAGTCATAAGCCGAAGGGATTCAAGCCCAAGCGTTAATCGTGATTGGCAGACGGTATAGCTATTCGGCTATGCCGTTTTGCGTTTTTCTGGTCGTCTTGGCAGCTATCTCAAAAATGGGCGTCTAGCATCATCCGAACAAATAAAAAAGGGAACGACCCACGTAGCTGGTTCTACCACGGGTGTTCCCTTTTGCATTATTTCGCTTCTTCTTTAACCTCTTCTGTTTTGCTTGGTGCTGGTTCGCTGTTATTGGAGGAAACCACGTTGTTGATCGCTCCACGATCAAACGTGACATTCACATTATGAGCTATACGCAATGTCACGGAGTCGTCGTTCAATTCCTGAATCGTTCCGTGCATGCCACCAATTGTAACGATCTTGTCTCCCTTTTTCAAGGCAGACAGCATAGCATTACGCTGCTTCGCCTTTTTTTGTTGAGGACGAATCAACAAGAAGTAGAAGATCGCAAACATGATGATAATCGGTAAAAAATTCGCCAAGCTGTCCATAAATATGTAGCCCCCTCAATTAAAAAGATCTATCTCCACCCAATCCATATTGAGCGAAAAACTGGTCGCGGAAATCCTGCAAACGATCTTCGGCAATAGCCTGACGTACCTGCTCCATCAACTTCACCAGGAAATACAGGTTGTGGTAGGTGGTGAGACGAATACCAAAGGTTTCCTCCGACTTGACCAGGTGTCGGATGTAAGCGCGTGAATAATTCTTGCAGGTATAGCAATCGCAATTCGGGTCCAACGGCGTGAAGTCACGCGCGAACTTTGCATTGCGAATCACCAATCTACCCTGGCTTGTCATGCATGTCCCATTGCGTGCGATCCGTGTAGGAAGAACGCAGTCGAACATATCGATTCCGCGAATAGCACCTTCGATCAATGCATCCGGGGAACCCACACCCATCAAATAACGCGGCTTGCCTGTCGGCAACAGCGGTACTGTGTTCTCCAATACTTCGTACATCAAGGGGAAAGGCTCTCCAACGCTTAAGCCCCCGATCGCATATCCCGGAAAATCAAGGGATACGAGGTCACGTGCACTGATCGCGCGCAGGTCATTGAACATGCCACCCTGCACGATGCCAAACAAAGCTTGATCCTCTGGGCGTGTGTGCGCTTTCAGGCAGCGCTCTGCCCAGCGTGTGGTTCTTTCCATCGACTGCTTGACGTAATCGTACTCCGCCGGATAAGGGGCGCACTCGTCGAAAGCCATGAAAATATCCGCCCCCAGAGCATTTTGAATCTGGGTCGCTTCTTCTGGTCCAATGAACAGCTTTTCTCCATTCAAGTGAGAACGGAAAGACACGCCTTCTTCGGTAATCTTGCGTAAGTTGCTGAGGGAAAACACCTGAAAGCCGCCGGAATCAGTCAAAATAGCCCGATCCCAGTTCATAAAACCATGTAGTCCGCCCGCTTCACGCACGATTTCGTGACCTGGCCGCAGAAATAGATGGTACGTGTTGCTGAGGATAATTCCAGCACCCATCTCTTTCAGTTCTTCCGGACTCATCGTCTTTACCGTTGCCTGTGTACCGACCGGCATAAAGACAGGGGTATCGATCGTTCCGTGCGGGGTATGCAGCTTGCCAAGTCGTGCACCGGTTTGTTTGCAAGTTTTGATCAATTCGTAGCGTACAGCCAAATGATTGCACTCCTCGAGCTATGTATGTAAGTCTTTCCTATTATAAGAAAATCTCGCATTGAAGTAAACCCACTAGCCTGTTCAATGTATAAGCATTTAATAATATACACAATTTGTCACAGAATCAGCATGGCATCTCCAAAGCTGAAGAAACGGTATTCCTCTTTCACAGCCGTATTATAGGCATGCAGGATGTGTTCTTTTCCGGCTAGTGCGCTCACCAGCATGACCAGCGTTGACTTGGGCAGATGAAAGTTGGTGAGCATCCCGTCGATGATCGAAAACGTATAACCCGGGTAGATGAAGATGTCTGTCCAGCCACTCGTTGCAGCAAGCCTTCCGCCGTGGTCCCTTCCCACTGTTTCCAGCGTACGGCAGGAGGTAGTCCCGACAGCGATCACCCTTCTTCCCTCTTCCTTGGCAGCATTCACAAGATCAGCTGTCTCCTGTGAAATCTCGTAGTATTCTGCATGCATAACATGCTCCTCTACCGTATCGGCAGCCACTGGACGAAAGGTGCCCAAGCCTACATGCAAGGTGATCGTAGCGAGATGCACACCTTTGGCGGCGATCTGCTCTAAATACTCTTTTGTAAAATGAAGACCGGCTGTAGGGGCTGCCGCTGAACCGCGTTCCCTCGCATAAACCGTCTGATAGCGCTCCTGATCCTCCAACTGAGCATGGATGTATGGCGGGAGCGGCATGGAGCCCAGTTGCTCCAGTATCTCATAAAATATGCCTTCGTAGGAGAAACGGACAATCCTCCCCCCTGTCTCAGTTATTTCTTCACAGACACAACGAAGCAGTCCGTTTCCAAATGTCACGATGGTTCCTGGCTTCATCCGTTTACCTGGCTTTACGAGGGTTTCCCATCGGTCGTCACCCAGTGATTTGAGCAAAAGCACCTCGATCTTCGCCCCGGTTTCCGCTTTTTCACCGATCAGCCGCGCAGGCAGTACACGACTGTCGTTGAGAACCAGCACATCTCCGGGAACCAGATGGTCAATCAAATTCGTAAAGCGTTGATGCTGAATCTCTCCTGTTTCCTTGTTCAGCACCAGCAGCCTGGAGGAAGTCCGATCCTCCAAAGGATGCTGGGCGATCAGATGTTCGGGTAGCTCGAAATCAAATTGTTGCACGTCCACAAGTCGTTGCTCCTTTATTCCAGATCATGGGCGCTCGATCGCCACATCTTGATAGTAGTGTTGCAGAATTTCTTCGTAGTCATACCCACTTTCTGCCATAGCCTTGGCTCCGTACTGGGAAACGCCAAGACCGTGACCAAAGCCGGTTCCTCGGAACAGATAGAGCGGTGATTTACTGACTGTTCGCCATTCTCCATTGCCCGTATAAAGCAGGAACTGGTCATTATAGCCATTTGCCGATTGGGAGTAATAGTCATTCACACCCACGGCCTGGACATTGCCTGCTCCAGCCTGGTATCGCACCTGCTTGCCATTGGCGCCGAGAATGACGATGCTCCCCATCTGTTCCACATCGAATTTGGTGCTGCGCAGCGTGCTTCCTCCTTGCTGGAAGATAGAACGATGGGAGTCAGGTGAAGAGACGACAATGGTCTGCCCGTTGGCCTCCATCTCGATCACACGTCCCGACGGCCCTCTCTCCGTCACTTCTAAGGACTGAATCGCCCCAGGTATACGCGGAGCCTTGTTTTTATCCTGGCTCGTATTGATCATTCCAGCAACTTCTTCTGCGGTATAAGGACCTCTCGTCCAGGAGTAAGCATTTTCCTCGGCTTCTTCTGCCAGAATCGTGATCGCAGCGCCGTAGGGAAGCGTGGACAGCACGCGGTGAAAGGCTGTACTTGGGCCAGAGCGCAAATTCGTATTGTCCGTTGAAACAATCGCTTCTCTAAGCCCCATCTCGTTGGTAAAGCCGGTTTCCTGCACCAGGTCACTCCGCACATAACCCAGCTTTCCATCGGCAAGCGACACCTGATACCAACGGTTTGCTTGCACCATTGGGCCATAATCCTCGCTCTCCACAGGTCTCAGATAGGGAACCGGATTCCCCCAAACCTCACGTCCATCTGCCGTCATGCCACCCGCGTTGGAGTAGTACAAGGATTCCACTACTTTTCCACGGTAGGTAATGACTTCACCCTTGGTATCGTCAACTGCCTCCCGAATGTCTGCTGATTCTTTTCCATAGCCGTAATAAGCTTGCTCATATACGGTGTCTGACAGATTCGCGATACCGTACTTGTTGCCTAAGCTTACTGCTCTGGTTCGAGCCAGGACTGCCTGGGCCTTCAACGCCTCCAAAGGCCAGCCTGGTGCCATCTCGGAGCCCACAACTCCATATAGGTACTCCTCCATTGACAATTCGTTGACCAAAGTCAGAAAGCCTTTGTAGGAGGACAGCTCCATTTTGCCGCGATACGTACGCTGGTCACGTTCAACAACCCCCAACACCTCCACCCCGCGAGATCGCTTGGGCTCGGCAATCAGTTTGGATGTTGGAGAAAAGACGAGCTTGCTGATCGTGTCTCGAGCAGATCCGTACGCATCCTGTTTGAAAATAACGTAAGAAGAGGCATTTGCTTGCTGATAGGAAAAGCCGGGAATATCTGAAGAAACTTTTCTTTTCAGAGCTTGCAGGGCTTCGTTGCTCACCTCGTCCCCCACCCAGAGGGAATATTCTTCTCTTCCTCCGTCTTGAATGAGGACCGGATAGGCAGCGTAACCCGCATCCTCAAAGGTTTGCTTCCAATTCTCTGCCTCACGCAAGCTGCGGTATTTTCCCGCCTCCAATCGCAGAGGTCCTTTTATGACAGGCCTTTGCCCCGTCGCCTGGGCCACAGTTTGGGCTTGATTAGAAGCCGCCTGATAGGTACCAAAAGTACCGCTGACCACCTGATAGGTCGGCTGACCATTTCGATTCACCTTTTGAATGGTCCCTTCGTATTTGCGCTGGCTCAATTGCTGAGCCACTCGCTGCGCATGATTCCAATCCGCTGTCTCCGTAACGATCAAATGAAGTTGATCCAGCCGAAAGCGTACCGCATCCCCATCCATATCCGGCAGCTTCTCGCTTCCCTCCTGGCTGGAGATGGTCACATCCATTCCGCTTTCAGAGGTCAGCGTTATTGAAGGAACTACTCCCCTGTAGCCTGTTCCCGCATCAACGAACAGCGCTACACGTATATCTTTACTCTTTGCTTCCACAGGCATCTGTCCACCGAGAAGCATGGTTGTGATCAGGCCAGCGGTAAGGACTTTCCCCATCCACTTCTTCCACATGTCGTCCCTCGTCCTTCCTTTCACCTGGTTTCGTCGAAATTTGGCGTTAACTACCAAGTTTTTCGACATGCGGAGGTGTTTTCCTGCCCTCCATTGGTGATTTTCAAGGGACGCTGAGGGTTCTTCCAAATAAAAAAACCATTGAGTGCTCCCAATGGTTTTTTCTGTAAATGCGATTGCCTATTTGAACAGTCTAAACAGATACATGCCAAGTGACAGGACAATGCTAATGACAATACAGGTGACAATCGGAAAATAGAACCTTACGTTCTCCTTTTCTACCACGATGTCCCCTGGCAGACGACCCAGCGGTAAAAAACGCCCTCCCACTTGCCAAAGCAAACCAATCACGATCAGAACGGCACCGCCGATAATCAAAAGCTTGGCTATCGGATTCATGCTTTCATCTCCCGACCAAAGTGTTGATACGCGCTTGGCGTCAGAATACGTCCACGCGGCGTGCGCTGCATAAAGCCGATCTGCATCAGATAAGGCTCGCACACATCCTCAATCGTCTGAGATTCTTCCCCAATGGTAGCCGCGATGGTGTCCAGCCCGACCGGCCCTCCGTCAAAACGTTCCATAATCGCCAATAACAGCTTGTGATCGATATGATCCAGCCCACACGCATCTACCTGTAGTCTTTCCAAAGCTTCCTTTGCGATTTCCGTCGTGATGACACCTTCTCCTCTCACCTGCGCAAAATCGCGCACACGCTTGAGCAGGCGATTGGAAACACGCGGGGTTCCTCTGGATCTTTTGGCGATTTCCTCAGATCCCCCTTCGCGAATTTCCACCTGCAGGATATCTGCCGCACGCGACACGATAAAGGAAAGCTCCGGCACCGTATAAAACTCCAATCGATTGACGACGCCAAATCGATCTCGAAGCGGTGCAGACAGCATCCCTGCCCGGGTCGTTGCCCCCACCAGCGTAAAAGGCGGCAAATCCAGTCGGACACTGCGTGCACTCGGCCCCTTGCCAATGATGATGTCCAGCGCAAAATCCTCCATCGCTGGATAGAGCACTTCTTCTACACTGCGGTTGAGCCTGTGAATCTCATCGATAAACAGAACGTCCCCTTCTTGCAGATTGGTCAGGATGGCTGCCAGATCTCCTGGCCTTTCGATAGCTGGTCCCGACGTGGTGCGGATGTTGGCGCCCATTTCGTTGGCGATGATTTGCGACAGCGTGGTTTTTCCCAGTCCTGGTGGCCCGTACAACAGCACGTGATCCAACGACTCTTTGCGCATTTTGGCCGCTTCAATAAAGATCTTCAGGTTTTCCTTTACCTGCTGCTGACCGATATACTCATTTAGATAACGCGGACGAAGGCTCAGCTCCGCCGCATCCTCTTCCCAGTTCATATGCGTCGTAATGATCCGCTCATCCATGATTCTACCCCCTCATGAGCAAAGCCAGCCCTTGCTTGATGAGCGACTCTACGCCATCGCCACCCTTTGCTTTTTCAGATAGCGCGTTTCTTATTTTTTGCAGCTCTGTGTCTGAATAGCCGAGAGAAGTCAGCGCATCGAGCGCTTCGTTCAGTGCCGACACTGCCTTTTCCCCTTGCGCCAGCTCTCCAGCTGCAACGTCTAAGAACGCGGAAGGTGTATAGCCTACTAACTTGTCCTTCAGATCCAAGATCATGCGCTGTGCCGTCTTTTTGCCGATACCCGGAAACTTCGTTAAATAGGTGACGTTTTCTTGTTGAACTGCCATGACGATTTGCTCTGGGGTCGCTGCCGCTAGGATGGCCAGTGCGCCTTTTGGACCAATCCCGGTGACGTCAAGCAGCTTGCGAAACAAGTCACGTTCGTCACGGCTGGCAAAGCCGTAGAGCAGGATAGCGTCTTCCCGAACATGATGATGGGTATGAAGCCGAGTCCTGCTCCCTTCGAAACGAACAAATTGATAAGGATTGGGACAGAAGATCCGATAACCAATCCCGTTTGCCTCCACCACTATGTATTCTGAATCCAGATAGCACAACGTGCCTTCTACGAAATCAATCATCGGCGAACCCCTTCCGAAATCGAAATGAAAGCGCGGAATTGTGCATGGGTAATGGCAATTCCCAATGCGTCCGCTACATCGTCAGGCTTTGGCACTTCCTTGAGCCGAAGCAAGAGCTTGGTCATTTCCTGTATCTGTTTTTTCTCTGCTCCACCGTAGCCGGTCACTGCTTGCTTGACTTGCATGGGGGTATATTCATAGACAGGCACTCCCGCCATCTCGGAGGCAAGCAAAATGACACCTCTCGCCTGGCCGACTGTAAAAGCTGTCGTCACATTTTTATTAAAGAATAGCTTTTCCACAGACACTTCATCCGGACGGTACGTCTCGAGCAGACTTTGCATCGCCTCGAAGATCTGTTTCAGTCGAAGCGGCACAGGCAATCCTGCCTCCGTCTGGATACTGCCATATTGCACGGGGCGAAGCTGGCTTCCCTCTTTATCCACCACGCCAAAGCCGACAATGGCAATCCCCGGGTCAATTCCTAAAATACGCATAGCCCACTCTCCAACGTGCAAAAGATGCAAAGATTCTTTATCTACTGTATCACAAAGCACTGCAAAAGCGAACGTGTATTTCCATAAGATATCCACGGGTCTCCACATCCAGGATGTAGGAGGAAAAAGAAAACCCCGCTCCTCGTAAAGAGCGGGTTGTACGGCGTCACCTAGTGTTTGTTCATTCCAAGCTGATCAGCCTCATCATGCAGCATGTGTGCATAATCGTCCACATTGTCTCGCATCTCATCGCGAATCAGATTGATTCGGCGATAATCAAGCTTGTTGTGACCTTGGTTGAGCTGGACGTACAAACGCTGGTGGAACTGGTCCTTGTAGCTTCCTCTCGGCATTGAACCCATGCGAAAAGTACCCTCCTTAGACCGCCGTATGAAATCAGTATGGCGTAACCCGCATTCGCTTATGTTGGCAAGATTTGCAGCTATTCGCCTACTATAATCAGCGCAGACTACGGAGTGGAGGTGATGCCCGTTGCGTATCGTGGCACGAGTACTTTTCTTGCTCTGTATGTTTCTTTGGGTGTTGCCGGTTGCACCCATCGCGAAGGCTAACTCGGTACTGGATGTCACCATCACCATTTTCGTATCGCCCCAGTCTTCCTTTTTATCGAGTATCACTTTTCATGCGGACAAGACTTTTACAAAGCAGGTTTTACGCGCCAGGCCTGTGAAGACTGCCTTTCATCCACACTGGATTCGCGCCTCAATGACCATGCACCATCGTACTTATCTATACGATCATGATGGACGGTTGTTTGATGCCGAGCGAAAAACCATGCTCATCATCCCGGATCAGGTCAAGCACCAGATCGAGCAGTACGTTCAAATCGTAGAACAAGCTCACTTTGGAAATCCCCTATTTTCTTACCTCACTGAACGAGCATGATGAGCACACGCTTCGGATGACGACTTCTGGTGAAGCGTCTCTGCCCGAAGCTCTCCTCTACGTGAAATCGATCAAGCGTCCGAAGGAAATCGCGCCTGCTGCGGCAGAAGGCCTCTCTTTCGTCGCCATTTCAGTTCCTGTTGATTACGTAGCGCAATCCGGTCGAGATAAATCAGGTCATTGGCTCTTTCTCCTGCACCGTCGGGCACCTTGGGAACGTTGGCAAATCGTTCATGTCGAAATGGAATAACCCTGTATCAACACAAACCAAAAAGGCTGTCCAGCCTGGGCAGCCCTTTTTATTCTTCTTCACTTAGCTGAAATTCTCCATACGTAGACAAAACGCTGTTGTATTCCGCCAGATCTCGGATGCGAATACCTCGCTTCAGATTGTCGACCTCTTCCTTCGATAAGCTTGCCTCCATTTTTGCCGTGTTGATTCGATAGAAGGCTTGGACCACTTCTTGCTCCTTGGGAAGACCGTGGAACAAAGTCAGCATTCCGTCTTCATTGATCCCAAAGTGACCGTTTTCCTTGCATGCAGGCGACAGATCATGCTCCCGTTTTAACAGGATCAATTTTGACGCATCAGCCGAAACGATTTCCCAGCCCTTGTAATCAACCATCACATCCGGCAGCCGATCCAAAGAGACGGGTTTATGTTCCTCATCCCTTACTCCACACAAATACGTGCGTGTGAGGACCAATCCGTACGATTTACTCATGGCTATGGCGGATTTGTCCGCCTGACCTGACAGCAGCTGCGCGATCCCTGTTGTTTTATTTGTACCAGGTTGCACCATAAGGACAATACCCACGATTAACCCTGTGACCAAAGCGGCGGCCCAGGACGCATATACCATCCATTTTCTCTTCATATGACGATGAACCCCTTCACTAGACTTTTTTCCTAGTTTTGCCAGTGAAAAGAGCTTACATACCTATCCTCCATTCAAAATTCTCATATTTACGACAAATCAATAATGAAAATCTACCAATCTTGGATTTCTGATGGTAAACTATTTTTGAATGAAATATTTGTTAATTTGGAGGTATTCAAAAAGAAATGAAGAAGCCAAGCAGAAAATCACTGGCAAGCTTTTTTCTCAGTACGTCGTTGGTTGTCAGCGCTCTCGCCTTTCCTCTCACTCCGGTAAGTGCAGAAACGAGCTCTACCCTCAAACTCCGTCTGTTGCAAACAACAGATATCCACACCAACATCGTCAATTACGATTACTATCAAGATAAAGCAACCGATGAGTTTGGTCTGGCAAAAACGGCTACATTGATCAAGAAAGCTCGTGAGGAAGCAAAAAACAGCATTTTGATCGATAACGGCGACCTGATCCAAGGAAACCCGCTCGGCGATTATGTAGCAAAGATTGACCCGTTGAAAGACGGAGAAGTCCACCCTGTCTACAAAGCCATGAACCTGCTTGACTACGACGCTGGAAACATCGGTAACCACGAGTTCAACTTCGGTCTGGAGCATCTGGAGCGCAGTCTGGCTGGTGCAGAATTCCCGTACGTCAACTCCAATGTGTACATTGACGACAAGGACGGCAATCCCGACAACGACAAAAACAAGTATACGCCTTATTTGATTCTCGACCGTACCTTTAAAGACGAGAGCGGCAAAGATGTTCAACTGAAGGTCGGCGTGATCGGCTTCGTACCTCCAAAAATCATGCAATGGGACAAAGCGAATCTGGAAGGCCACGTCATTGCCAAAGATATGGTGGAGACAGCCAAGAAGTTTGTTCCTGAGATGAAGGAAAAGGGTGCTGACATCATCATCGCTGTTCCTCACTCCGGTATCGGCCCAGTAGAATCTGGTCTGGATAACGAAAACGCTACTTACCAATTGAGTAAAGTGGAAGGCATTGACGCGCTCTTGTTCGGCCATTCCCACTCTGTATTCCCAGGACCTGGCTACGAGGGAATTGAAGGTGTCGACGGCGAAAAAGGTACGATCAACGGAAAGCCTGCTGTTATGCCTGGCTACTGGGGTAACCACCTGGGTGTCATTGACTTGACGCTGAAACAAGAAAACGGCAAATGGTCTGTAGCAGAATCTGCAACTTCCAATCTGCCGATCTACGATAAAGCCAACAAAGCTTCTCTTGCGGATGCCGACCAATCCCTGGTTGATGCTGTGAAGGAAGATCACGATCATACGGTTGAATGGGTACGCTCCGCAGTAGGTACCACCACTTCTCCAATCTACAGCTTCTTTGCACTGGTACAGGACGATCCATCTATCCAGATCGTGACCAACGCACAAAAATGGTATGTAGAAAACAATATCAAAGGTACCGAGTATGATGGAATTCCTGTCCTCTCTGCCGGTGCACCGTTCAAAGCAGGCGGTCGTAATGGTTCCAGCTATTACACCAACATCCCTGCTGGTACCATTGCCATCAAAAACGTATCCGACCTGTACATCTACCCCAATACTGTCAATGCTGTATTGGTAAAAGGTTCTGATGTAAAAGAGTGGCTCGAGCGCTCTGCTGGTCAGTTCAACCAAATTGATGCGAATAAAACCGAGGAACAACCTTTGATCAACGAAGCGTTCCCTACTTACAACTATGACGTGATCGACGGTGTATCGTATCAAATCGACGTTACCCAACCTTCCCGTTATGCAATCGATGGCAAACTGGCTAACGCTGACTCTCATCGTATTCAAAACCTGAGCTTCAACGGCAAACCAATCAATCCAGAGGACAAGTTCATCGTCGTGACCAATAACTACCGTGCAAGCGGCGGCGGCAGCTTCCCTGGCCTGGATGGTTCCAACATCATCATCAACTCTCCGGATGAAAATCGCCAAGTAGTGATCAATTACATTCTGAGTGAAAAAACCATCAATCCGGCTGCTGACGAAAACTGGTCTTTTGCGCCGATCACAGGCAATGTAAACCTGACATTCACTACTTCGCCTGATGCAAAACCATTCGCTGACAAAATGCCAAACCTGAAATTCATCGCTGCACAGGAAGATGGCTTTGCAAAATACTCCATCGATCTTTCCAAGCCAGCCTCCAAATAAGCAAAACACAAAAGAAGCTGATGGCCAATGCCGTCAGCTTCTTTCTTTCATCATCCAACAAAGTGATAGTTCCCCCAGGGAGATCGCTGCAGGATCTTGTCACCCGCTTCCAGGAACATGCTGCGCTGATGCTGGAGCTTTCCTTCCAGTTGCACCAGCTGTTGAACACCGCGCATATGATAACCCGGCCGATTATTATACAGACCCGTAATCTCGCGAAGCACATTATCCGGATAACGCAGCAGCTGATGAACCATCCAGATTTGCGTGTCACTGAGGTGGTTGATCTTGCTGTAGGCCTCGATTGCTTCCACAAATGATTGAAGTCGATACTCCTGCATCAAGAGCATCCTTGACATGAGCTGAACCAAATCCACGATTTGCAAATCATGTCCGACCGTATCCAGATCAATCAGGTAACAGTTTCCCTTGTTTGTTAAGAGAAAGTTGTGGCTGGCTACGTCACGATGGGCTAATGTTCCTCGCTCCATCGCCATGAACATTTCTGGTGTAAGCGGCAGCTTGTAGGCGTTATGCAAAAGCTCCTGACCTTCACGAATAACATGCTCAGCCATCTGCTGAATAATCTGTTCGATTCTGTTTTGCGGACCGTTCTGATCGATCGTCCAGGTAATGCGCTCAAAGTGCTCCAGCCGACTTTCCCATTTATCGAGCATGGCTGGTGTTCCCTCATATGCGTAGGATCTGTGTGGCACCGGAAAACCTTGCGCGGCGAGGTGGAAGCGAGCAAGCGTCTCTGCTGTTTTCTTGACATCATACAGGGAGGAATTATCAGCTTCCTGTCCGTCGATCATTTTCATAATAGTGAAAAAGCGATCACCATATGGAAATATGGCAGAACCCCCAGTATCCGATACATATTGAACCGTATGGAGGAAACCTTTCTCTCTCAATGCTTGCGCTAATTCTGTTACCCATCGAGCTTTTTCTTGATCCTTGTATCCCTTGATGATCCAGTAGCCCCGGTCCGTTTTGAGCAGATTGACGTTTCGCTTTGGCTTTACCCCCAATACTTGACAGCGAAACGCCTTTTCAAGAGAAGGTATCAGTCCTTTGTTCATAGCCGAATCAACTAATAGGAAGAAGATTCATCATGACCGTCTCCCCAGTTTGGCCATATCACCTGGTCGGACTTGTCGGTGATGGCTGATGTCGGAGAGGACGTCGTCATGCTTGCAGGATGATACTGATACGAACCGCGGCCTTTTCGGGAACGTCTGGATGACTTGCGCTTCCACTCAGGACTGTCAGGGGAACACTCACATGATGAGGATGAAGAATCATAATCGGGTCTTACCTTGCCATGCGGCATACGGTGAGAAGGTGGACAATAAGGCATCATATTTGGCATCATATTTGGCATCATATTTGGCATCATATTTGGCATCACGCTTGGTCCGATTGGGTACATCGGTCTTCTCGAAGAGCCACAAGGCGGGCAGGGTGCCGGACGGTGGTGAGGCATCATCGGCATGAATGGTCTCATCGGCTGCCAGGGCATCATCGGCCGTTGCCAAGGACTCAATTGAGGCGGAGGCATCATGGGCATGAACGGTATCATGGGTTGCAAAGGTGCCATCGGTTGCTGGTATGGACTGAGCAGGTTTGGTGGCCGATTCGGCTGCAGGGGACTCACCTGACTCGGTGGTCGATTCGGCTGCAGGGGACTCACCTGACTCGGTGGCCGATTCGGCTGCAGGGGACTCACCTGACTCGGTGGCCGATTGGGCTGCAGGGGACTCACCTGACTCGGTGGTCGATTCGGCTGCAGGGGACTCACCTGACTCGGTGGCCGATTCGGCTGCAGGGGACTCACCTGACTCGGTGGCCGATTCGGCTGCAGTGGACTCACCTGACTCGGTGGCCGATTCGGCTGCAGTGGGCTCACTTGACCCGGTGACTGATTCGGTTGAATTGGACTGATCTGAGTGGGACGTACTGGTGGCTTGATTGGGCTTAATTTGGTTGGCGGCAGTGTCGGCAGAACTTGTGGACTGACAGTAGGCTTTAGAGTCGGTGCTACTGTAGGACGAATGGTTGGTGCCACTGTAGGTCGAATGTTGGGCTGCATGGTTGGTTGCAGCGGGCGTACTTGCATCGGCGGTACGGGTGGCATCATCGGTTGATTCAAGTTTGGTGTCATGTAGGGCGAGATATTGGGGCGCATTGGTGGAGGCGCCATGGGTCGAGCAGGTGGCGTGATCATTTGTGGAGACAGGGTTGGGACGGGCCGTTCTACTGCCGGACGCTCTACATGAGGAGGGAGAGCAGGCCGCATTTCCATTTCGGACTTGACCTTTGACTTCGGCTTTTCCTCTACTTCTGGCTCGATCTCTTCTTCAATCTCTTCCTCTTCCTCCATCTGGATTTCCTGCTCCGGTTCCGGCTCTACCTCTTCTTCTTCCATCTCAATCGGTCTTCTTTCAATTTCGAAGGGGACTTCCGGCTCTTCTTTTGGTATGGGTCTTTCCTTAACTCGTGTTGATTCACCTGATTGCTGGGGGTTGGTTCTTCTCGGGCGAACAGGAACACCCTTGGCCGGGATTTTTACCCTCGCCCCAGGGTATAGGGTATCGGGAGTTTTAATTTGACTATTCAAGCGTAGTAATTCTTTGAAATCGACGCCGTATCTCTTGGCGATTTTCCACATGGTATCGCCTTTTTGTACTACATGAATTCTCACTGTTTCTCCTCCCTTGCGGAAACTCCCTACCATCGTATGCACACATGGGCGTTTTGCTCCTGATAAGCCTATCTTTGTTGGAGAGCCGGAAAAAGAAAAAACCAACTCATTAGGAGTTGGTCTGATGCAAATAAAAAGGATATGTCCCTAGCTGTCGCACCTGACAGCCGATCGCCTCGATTTCGGCAAAAGCGCCAGGGAGCAAGATTTCATCCATTTTTTGTTCGATATCAATCACAAAGTAATAGCTACCCAGGGCTTTTTTCGTCGGGCGTGATTCGATTCGAGAAAGGTTGATTTTCCGCCAAGCAAAGGCGGCCAGTACCTGATACAGCGCACCTGGAAAATCTTCAGGCAACGTAACCAGAATAGTCGTTTTTTCACGTTCGGACGCAGGCATATCCAGTGGCTCACGACCTACGAGAACAAATCGGGTATAGTTGTTGGAAAAATCCTGAATCTGCTCCTGAGCAAATTGCAACGGGTATAGCTCAACATTCAATCCTGTGCCGATGGCTGCCCACGGCTCATCAGGATGTTCGCTGACTGTTTGTGCTGCTAATGCTGTGCTGTTCACATACTCGATAGACGCCTGCGGCAAATTCTCACGAAGGAAGTTGTGGCTTTGCGCGATCGCTTGAGGATGCGACAAGACGCGTGTAATATCTGACAGCGGCAAGGGATTGTCCCTCTTTGCCACTAACAGATTTTGCGTGATCGGCAGCGCCAGTTCACCCAAAATCGGCAGGTCTACCTCGTGAATCAGCCAATCCATCGTCATATTGACGGTGCCTTCAATCGAATTTTCCATCGGGACGACACCATACTCGACTTCATGGCGGTTAACAGCATTTAAAATCTCAATAATATTAGGGTAAGGCACTGGCTTCAGCGCCTGCCCATTCGCAAAGGCACGTGCAGCTTGTTCCGTAAAAGTGCCGTGAGGTCCGAGAAAGGCAAGTTTCTTCTCCATGACGTTTCTCCTATCCAGTTGAGCTTTTGTCAGCTCTCTATCTAATGGATTTCTACCTGTACGCCATGATCGTCCGGCTCTAACACCATCATTCGGTACGAAATGCCGTGGCCTTTCATTACCCTGTCTACAAACGACTGAAGCTGCTCACGCTCCGAATCCGATGCTGTGAGACATAGAATGGTTGGTCCTGCTCCACTCAAAGCGGCACCCACCGCTCCATTGCGCGTCGCTGCTTCCAGGATTTCCTTCAGGCCGGGCACAAGCTCTGCACGGTATGGCTGATGCAGCCGATCCCCCATCGCTTGTCCCAACAGGTCCAGCCTGCCCTGTGCCAATGCGGCCACCAGCAAGCTGCTATGACCAACATTATATATGACATCCTGCTTGCTGTACACCTGCGGCAAAACGTTCCTTGCCTTTTCTGTCGACAGGGCAAAATCCGGGATGACAACCAAGGCTTTCAGTCCCTCTGGCGGTGCCAGTGTGATATACGGGATTTGTTCGCCTTCTGTCTCTGGCATTGTTGCCACGATGATTCCGCCAAAGAGGGAAGCTCCTACGTTATCGGGATGTCCCTCTTTTTTTACTGCCATCTCAAAAAGCTGATCGCGGGTAAATGGTTCACCAGCCAGGTGATTGGCTGCAACCAACGCACCAACGATCGCAGCCGCACTGCTCCCCAGTCCGCGCGTCAGCGGCGCATCACTGGATGCCCGGATAAACAGTTCCGGCGCAGCAAGCCCGGCCTTTTCAAACAAATCAACGGCGATTTCATACAGCAGGTTGCTTTTGTCTGTAGGCGTTCCCTGCAATTCTTTCCCTACGATCTCAATTTCAGTCTGATCACTCAAACGCATCTCAACAACCGAATACAATTTCAAAGCCATGCCGAGCGCGTCAAATCCAGGCCCCAGATTAGCCGTGCTAGCTGGGATGGTTACGCGTACGAGCTTACTCATGACGACACTTCTTTCTCGTGTTGACGTACAAGGTTCATGACAGCTTCGCGTGTCGCAGGAACTGAACGCGGTTCTTCCCCAACCAGCTTCAACGCGATATTCGGATCCTTCAAGCCGTTTCCGGTCAAGACGCATGCCACCTTCGCGCCCGCTGGAAGCTTGCCTGCCTTGTGCAGTTTGAGAATCCCTGCCAACGATGCAGCAGAAGCAGGCTCACAGAACACGCCTTCACTCTTCGCTAGCAACTGATACGCTTCCAGAATTTCTTCGTCCGTAACGCTATCTACAAGACCATTTGACTCGCTGATTGCGTTTAATGCTCCATCTTTGCTTGCTGGATTACCGATGCGAATGGCAGTAGCGATCGTTTCCGGATTTGGTACTGGCTTTCCATGAACCAAAGGAGCAGCTCCTGCCGCTTGGAATCCGTACATCTTCGGCAGGCTGTTCGCTTTGCCAGCGGCGTGGTATTCCTTGAAGCCTTTCCAGTACGCCGTGATGTTACCTGCGTTTCCAACCGGAATCGCCAGAATGTCCGGAGCGTCACCAAGCGCATCCACGACTTCAAATGCTGCCGTCTTCTGTCCTTCAATCCGGTATGGATTGACAGAGTTGACGAGTGTAATCGGCTCTTCTGCCGTGATATCGCGGACGATATTCAGCGCCTCGTCGAAGTTGCCATCGATGGCAATGACTTCAGCCCCGTAAGCAATCGCTTGGGCCAATTTCCCCAATGCGATGTTGCCACTTGGAATCAGGACGATACAACGCAGGCCACAACGCGCCGCATAGGCTGCTGCTGCTGCCGAGGTATTGCCCGTTGAAGCGCACATAATCGTCGTGCTGCCTTCCTCTACCGCTTTGGCAACAGCCATCACCATGCCGCGGTCTTTAAAGGAGCCTGTCGGGTTCAACCCTTCGTATTTGACATGCAGTTCAATTCCCAATTGTTTGGAGAGATTGGCGGCATGAATGAGAGGTGTAGTTCCCTCATGCAAGGTAACGAGCGGTGTCTTGTCTGTTACTGGGAGAAATTCCCGGTAACGTGCGATGATGCCGGATTGACGGTCTGAACTCATTATTGATCTCCACCTTCCACACGGTAGCAGCTTTTCACTTCCGTGATGATCTCCATTTGTTCCATATCCTTTCTCACGCTGTCCATGTCACTCTTCGAAGAGAGATGTGTAATCATGATGATCTCTGCTTGTGAACCGTTATTGTACGGCTGTTGAATGACCTGCTCCAGGGAGATATTTTTATCAGCCAGCATTTGCGTGATTTTTGCCAGGACTCCACGCTTGTCGGCAACGACGATTCGCAGGAAATACTTGGACAGCTTCTGGCTGTCGTCCTTGAGAATCTTTTCTTTATAGGGAGCGACCATGCCGCGTCCGTTTACACCCAGACTCATGTTTTTCACAACTGTAACGAGGTCAGAGACGACCGCTGTTGCAGTCGGCAGCTCTCCTGCGCCGGGTCCGTAGAACATGGTCTCGCCTACTGCTTCTCCATGTACGTATACGGCATTGAATACGCCGTTGACAGAAGCAAGCGGATGCGATTTGGGTACCATCGTCGGCTGTACGCTTACCTCGACAGCCTCACCGTCGCGACGGGCAAGACCCAAAAGCTTCACTTCATAGCCCAATTGTTTACCATAGGCGATATCTTCCTTGCTCACAGAGCTGATTCCCTTTACATCCACGTCTTCCAGCTTCATGGGAACACGGAAGCCCAGTGTTGCCAGAATTGCCATTTTCCGAGCGGCATCAAAGCCTTCAACATCAGAGGTTGGATTCGCTTCTGCATAACCCAATGCTTGTGCCTCTTTCAGAACATCCGCGTATTCAGCGCCTTCTTGACTCATTTTGGTCAAGATGTAGTTGGTTGTGCCGTTGACGATTCCCATCATTTTCGTGATGCGGTCCGAGGAGAAGCCTTCTACCAGAGCACGCAGGATCGGAATGCCGCCTGCCACGCTGGCTTCATAGAACACGTCACAGCCTTTTTCCTGAGCCTTGCTCAAAATTTCTGCTCCATGCAGCGCCATCAGATCCTTGTTGGCGGTCACTACATGCTTGCCGTGCTCCAGTGCTCCTAAAATGTACTCTTTCGCTGGCGAGATGCCACCGATGACTTCCACAATCACATCTATATCCGGGTTTTCCAGCAACTCTGCCGGATCTGTCGTAAGCATATTCTCCATGGATCTGATGCTCCGTGCTTTTTCAGCATCCTGCACCAAAATTTTCTTGATTTCAATCCCCAGTCCGGTCTGTTTCTGCAAGTCTTCTTGATGAGCGGAAATAATGCGAACGACTCCCGTACCTACTGTACCAAAACCCATCAAGCCTACTCTTACAACACGCTTCTCCATCTCTCTTCCTCCTATCCAGATCTACCCTCGTCCGACGATCATGGCTTTTCGAACACCAGGTATTTGTTGTAGCCCATCCAAAAACTCCGTGCTGGATACTCGCATATGCGCCATATCGACGGACATGGAGACAGCGGCGATTCCCTGAAGCGGAATCGTTTGATTGATCGTAAGGACGTTTCCCCCTTGATCCGCAACGTACGTCAGGACCTTGGACAAGTACCCCGACATGTGATCCAGCGAAAAGGTAATCGTCATGATCTTTTCGCTCATCATGGCATTGAAAGGAAAAATGCCGTCCTTGTACTTGTAAAAGGCACTCCGACTAAGCCCAACGCGATCCACTGCCTCATTTACTGTATCCACTTCACCGGATTCCAGCATTTTTTTGGCTTCAATCGTCTTGGTTATCGACTCGGGCAGAATGTCAGATCGAATCAAATAAAACTTTTCTTCCCGTTTCACTCGTTGTGTCCTCCTGAGAAAAACAGTTGTTTCTTCATAGAGGACATTATAACGGATCGTCTCCCTTGTGACAATCCTTACAGCTACATTTTTTCATGTTGGGCTAATTCGGTTCACTCTTGCTTACATGACAGCTGGTGCGTACGAGCACAATAGAAAACGAATCGTTCGTTAGGAGGTGAGAAAGAAATGGCAGGACGTGGAAAATCCGACAAGTCTGAGCGCCGGAATAATCATCCCGCTGCAAAACCGAGCAGTCTGGATCAATTCGGGGATGAGATGAAAGGCAAAAAAATGGCTCAGTCGCCAAATGTCGTGGAAGATCCAAGCGGCAATGGATAGTGGGCAGACTGCTTACAGAAAACCCGGGATCATTCTCCCGGGTTTTCCGTTATCGTATCGAATTAGTAAGCTACAGCGAAAAGACCGTTGATATGAGCAAGATAGCGAACGTTACTCGCTTCTTTCATCAACAAAGCCGGTGTGCCCTTCAGCTTGATTTGGCTCGCACCGATGGTTCCGATCGCATCTTTGCGCCCCAAGCTACCGAGGGTACCCGAGAATACAGGAGAGAAGCTGTTCATCTTGGAGCCTTTGAAGTGAGCGAAGAGATTGTGTCCAACCACTTCACCCATTTGCCATGCCAGCTGAGCGGTTGGCGGGAACGGACGTCCCTCAGGTCCCATGACAACCGCGCTGTCACCAGCCAGGAATACTTCCGGATGGGATGTAGATTGAAGGAATTCTGTCACAGTAGCACGACCGCGATTCACTTCCAAACCGCTGTTGGCCACTACGGAGTTTCCTTGAACGCCACCTGTCCACACCATGGTTGTGGTTTCGATGCTACTGCCGTCTTTCAGGAAAACAGTCGTTTCCTTCATCTCTGTAACCGCTACGCCAGTCAGGAATTGAACACCGCGTTTCTCCAAACTTGTCTTCGCGCGTTCAACCAGCTCCGGAGCAAATCCAGCCAGGATGGAAGGACCAGCTTCTACACAGTAGAGGCTGATGTCGCTAAATTCAACGCCATTTTTTTCGCACAGACCTGGGAGCATGTCCGCAAATTCACCAACAAGCTCAATTCCAGTCAATCCGCCGCCACCGACAACAAAGGTAGCGTCCGCTTTGTTTTTGCTTTGGCTGTAAGCCACGATGCGCTCTTCCACATGGGCGCGCAGTTTGTTTGCTTCATCAACCGATTTGAGAGTAAAGCTGTATTCTTGCAGACCAGGAATTCCGAAGAATGCTGTCTCGCTACCAAGTGCGACAACCAGTGCATCGTATTTGAGGGACTCGCCGCCGGCCAACGTCACGCGGGAGTTGTCCAGGACAATATTTTCTACGTTATCCACGATCAGATTGATATCTTTGCCGCGGAGCAGCTTTTCCAAAGGCAGGGCTACTGCTTTCTCAGACAGGTTGCCTGCTGCCAAGCGATGCAATTCCGTAATGATTTGGTGGGATGGAAAACGGTTTACCACCGTAATCGTTGCTTCTTCAGCCGTCATATATTTACGTGCGGTCAATGCGCTGAGCAAACCGCCATAACCGCCGCCTAAAATTACTATATGCTTCGCCATTGCTCAATCCTCCGTCCGTCTGTCGGTCGTAATGTGGTTACGTACTACTTTTGTTGTTGCTGCTGTTGGCGCTCTGCCGAGATTTCCAAAAATGCTTGTGCAAAACGCAACGTTTTTTGCACTTGCGGATCTTTCAGCATTTTCAGCAAACCAAACAGCCCTACTGTAGTCGTCTCTACCTGGGAACGGTCATTTGCTTCGATTGCTGCTTGCGCAATACCTTTTGCCTTGTCTTGAATCGGTTTGACGAACTCTTCCATGCCGCCCTTCAAATCGTCGATCAGGACGCGGTCATTTGCAACCGTTTGCACCAGATCATACGTTTTGGTCAGGACTGTCGTCATTTCCGCCAGCTTGGGCAAGTTTTCTACCAAAACGGTCAGTGATTGTTGGATTTCCGGCTTCATCAATTGGTCAAGCACATCTGTTTGCTGAGGCGTCATCGTAGCCGTGCTGGCTACTTCTGCAGCAGCTTGTTGAGTGGTTTGAGACATAGGAAAACGTCCTCCTTTGCGTTGGAATAGAGGTTGATTTCTCGAGATGCCTGTTCACGTGAGCGCAAGCCGACATTCTCCCATTATTCGTTGCAGCTTATTTTCTGTGAAAAACGTCCCCTCTGATCGGGGGATTGAAGCATCTCGACGTTTTTCAAGTGGATTTGAACGCAAGCAGTCAAACAATTTGTCCCCCGAAGAAAGGGGGAAACGGTCATGACCGTTTTGTTCTTTTTTTCACAAAGGTGCACATAAAAAACGGGTCAGGCTCGATTTTTAACTCTCTATGCCTATACTATATACCTTATTCACCAGAACTTCAAAGGGAAAAACCGCTCCATTAAGAGGAAGCGGTCTCCAAGAGCTTTTTATAGTAATTTTTGATGAGCAAATGATTATTCTCATGGATGTCAGTAAAAATCATTTCTACGACAGCCTGAGAATCAGAGAAGCTCTTTTCTACGACCTTCGCCATGCCCACAACCTCTTGCTTGGTGTGCGGGACTGTGAAGGAAAGATTGATAAAATCTCCCTTGGCTATGTAACCATCTGTCCCCATGATGAGCCGGGTCGGAGAGAATTTCAGGAGGACACCCTCCCCTTTTTCCTCAGACGGTCTGGCACCCATGACCTTGTAAGGGACCTGAATAATATAATCAGGGGCAATCGGGTCTTGCTTGGCCTTGGCTGTCACTTCCACACTAACGCTAAGCGGGATCATGCCGAGAAGGACGATCGGCCATACGATCTGCTCCTGCACGACCTCAAAGTCAACGGTTTGAACGCTCGCTTCTGTTTCCCAGCGAACTCTCACATGCGAACCAAGCAGCTGCAGATTCTCTTTTTCATTGGACTCACAGGAGACGACGAGGTAGCCGGCTTTGACATGTTCCACCATGATCGGAATCGGTGACTTTACCTGTTTGGAGACGAGCATCTGCAAAACGCCGCCGCGCTGGAGTCGTTTATCTGTCAAAAAAGGATGTAAGGATGGAACATCTGCCATAGTCACGCTCACTCCACAAAATCAAACTCTAGTTTCCCGATGCGGACCGTGTCCCCATCTTTTGCTCCCTGTTTTCGCAACGCATTGTCTACACCCATGCTGCGCATGATCTTCGCGAATCGTTGTGCTGCGTCGTAGCTGTTCAGGTTTGTCATGCGTACCAGCTTTTCAATCTTCTCACCGCTGACGACAAAGACTTCATTTTCCCTGCTGATTTCAAACGCGTCCGGTTCTTTTTCAGCCCGGAATACCACACGCTCTTCGACCTCAACGACTTCCTCCACAGCCGGTTTTTCTGGCATGGTCGCCAGCATATCACCGATTGCGTACATCAATTCCTGCACACCTTGTCTGGTAGCGGCTGAAATCTCGAAGACCTGAACATCGGGAAGCTGCTCCTTGAAGCGCTTCAGATTTTCCCGTGCTTCCGGGACGTCCATCTTGTTTGCAACAACAATTTGCGGGCGGTCTTCCAGCTTCAGGTTGTACAGCTTGAGTTCACGGTTGATCTGCAAGTAATCCTCGTAAGGATCGCGTCCATCCACGCCTGCCATGTCGATAACATGCACAATCAGGCGCGTACGCTCTACGTGGCGCAGGAATTGATGCCCCAATCCGACTCCCTCATGAGCACCTTCAATCAAACCCGGCAGGTCTGCCATGACAAAGCTTTGCTCACCCAAGTCCACGACTCCGAGATTGGGGGTCAGGGTGGTAAAATGGTATGCAGCTATCTTCGGCTTGGCTGCCGTTACACTGGAGAGAAGGGTTGATTTCCCCACACTTGGGTATCCGACCAGCCCGACGTCTGCAATCAGCTTCAGTTCCATTCTGATATAGCGTTCCTGTCCTGGTTCACCATTTTCCGAGATGTGTGGAGCCGGATTGGATGGATTGACAAAGCGCGTGTTTCCACGACCACCACGACCGCCTTTAGAAATGACTGCACGCTGTCCATGTTCAATCAGATCGGCAATCACTTCTTGGGTATCGTCGTCAATCACGGTCGTTCCAGGCGGTACACGCACCAGCAAATCTTCCGCACCGGCTCCGTGCTGATTCTTGTTACGACCATGCTCTCCTCGCGGTGCCTTGAAGTGCTTCTGGTAACGAAAATCAACCAGAGTGCGCAGCCCTTCGTCCACGACAAACACAACATCCCCGCCGCGTCCACCATCACCACCAGCTGGACCACCTAGTGGTACGTACTTCTCTCGGCGAAAGGAGACGGCTCCGTTTCCACCGTCCCCTCCTTTTACATAAATCTTGACTTGATCGACAAACATGGTGTCACCTCTTTCGTTTACGAGAATGGAACAATCAATTCCAAGATCCATTCTTCTTCCGTATGTATCCACTCGGTGACTTCCACCGCACTTTGTTCGCTTTTACGTACCAGTTTTTCCAGTTCGTCCAATCCGGATACAGTCAATTCACCGGCCAGATCAAATCGAAAATGAACGCCAGACTCACCCGTAAACAGACTAACCTGCATACTCGCTGGCTCGTATCCATCCTGGGCTACATGTTCGTTCACAGTGCATAATATCTCTGACACCATCTGAAACAAGGACTGCTCGTCCAGCACAATGTGCGATAGATTCACCTTTTCACACACATCTACATCTAACAGCATTTCCTTGTTCAGCGCATTAAATGTCAAGAAGAAGACGGACAACAGAGAGTTACCCAGACGGGCAATCATGCTTTCTTGCATCGCCATCTCCGCGATGCGTTTCAAATGTGCTTCTCCCTGTTCAGTACGGTTCAAATGCAAATAGCCGAGCAGAACCTGAACGTGGTTCAACCAGTCGTGTCGCTGCCTATTCAGTACTGTCAGCAGTTCGTCAGTCTGTTGCGTGATCAGTCGCCGCTCGTCACCCATTACATTCACCCAAGTCGATAAGAATTTAATCTGTTCCTTATTGTACCACAAAAGGAAGCAGGCAAAAAGAAAACCCAGCAACTATGCCGGGTTTTTTCTCTGTATCAAATTATGCTTCGGAAGCTACTGGCTCGATCACAACTTGTTTGCGATCACGGCCCAGACGTTTGAAGCGAACAACACCGTCAGCTACTGCGAACAATGTGTCGTCTCCACCCTTCATCACGTTAGCTCCAGGATAAATCTTCGTACCGCGTTGACGAACGAGGATGTTACCTGCTTTCACGAATTGACCATCGCCACGCTTCACACCGAGGCGTTTTGCAATGGAATCGCGACCGTTCTTTGTGGAACCTACCCCTTTTTTCGACGCGAAAAACTGTAGGTCTACAGGAAAACGAAAGTTCATGTCAGACACCTCCTTGCCATTTTGGATCTTGAATGGAAACATATCGTCCGTTCGTTTCAGCAATCATAAACAAAGAGACTACCATGCTCTCAGCTAAAAGCTGCTGCTTCTCGCTTACAAGCGGGTCTTGATGACACCCAACCTTCCAGTTGATGAATCCGCCTTCTTTATCTGCAAACTGAACATCCGGATTTGAGCCGAGCAACAGATCTACTGAATTAATCAATCCGAGGCTAATCGCAGAAACCGCGGCACAGACGATATCTGAGCCATGTTTTCCCGCATTAGCATGTCCAGAAATCGTAATTTCTTCGATCCCGTTTTGCTCGTTTCGCTTTACATTTACGGTTACCATCTCATTTACCAAAGATTAAGCGTTGATCTTTTCGATCACAACTTTGGTGAACGGTTGACGATGACCTTGCTTGCGACGGTAGTTTTTCTTGGACTTGTATTTATACACGATGATTTTGCGCTCTTTACCGTGTTTTTCTACTTTGCCTGTAACAGTTGCTCCTGCTACTGTAGGAGTACCTGCTGTTACTTTACCGTCTTTGCTTACGAAGAGAACCTTGTCAAAAGTAACGGCTTCTCCTTCGTTGTCAGCCAATTTCTCGATGAAGAGAACGGAACCCTCTTCAACTTTGTATTGCTTTCCACCGGTTTCGATAATTGCGTACACTGTGTGCACCTCCTATACTCAGACTCGCCTATACAGGTGCGCCGCGAACGACGTCTTGTCTACCTGCTTCGTGCGGTTACAGTATGCACGAGGCATATCTGTATGACAACCAATAGATTATCACAGTGGCATTCATCCAGTCAAGTGATTTGCGTCTGTCTGCGGTAGAGACGCTCCGCTTCCTGCTTGTCCCCAGCGTACAGGATTCGGTATTCATCGACGCACAGGGTAGATCTGTGCAGTTTGAACAGCTGGACGGGCCACTGTTTTCTTCCTGCGTTCGGATCGATATGATGATACAGTCGGGTCGGCAGCTCCACCAGTATGGCCGCTGCATCCTGAACCCTGGACAGCGCAGTCACCTCATCCCACAGCCGCTGCTCCATCTCTTCGCTCGACCAGACACTGCCACGGCCGCCGCAGGTCTCGCACGTAATAGATACGCGTTCTGCCAGACTCGGACGAACTCTTTTGCGCGTCATTTCGACCAGTCCAAGCGCCGTCATGCCCAGAACCGATGAAGGTACAGGGTCTTGGGAAAGAGCACGCTTCAGGGTCGTGAGCAGCCGCTCTTTGTTCGCCGGCTCCTTCATATCGATAAAATCAATGACGATAATCCCGCCAATCTCGCGCAGCCGGAGCTGGATCGCGATCTGTCTGGCTGCCTCTAGATTGATTTGCGTGACAGCCTGCTCTCGCTGCTGTCCTCCTTTTCCCGTGAAGGAGCCTGTGTTTACGTCAATCACTGTCATCGCTTCCGTCTTGTCAAAGACCAAAAATCCACCGCTAGGCAAAGCTACTTGCCTTTGCAAGGCCTGCTGTACCTGCGCTTCGATGCCAAGTCGACTAATCAACGGTTCTTTCTCCTGGTACCAGCGAAGTTTGCTCTGCCACTCTGGCTCCCATACACCGAGCAGCTCTTTTACCTGCTGATAGGTGGCGGCATGCTCCACCCAGATCTCTTCCATTTCACTCGAAAAATGCTCGCGCAATGCTGTCTCCAGCCACTCCGAATCGAGACTGATCTGACCGACTCGTGCCTGTTCATGCGCACGTCCAGCGATCTGCTGCCAACGCCTGCGCAGATATGCCAGCTCCTTCGCCAGACTGTGCTCGTCTGCATCGACCGCCTCTGTTCGAACAACCAAGCCTTCTGTATCGGTCAACAAAGGACGAAGAACGTCCTGCAGCTGCTGCCTGACGGACGCATTTGCGATCTTGCGGGAGACCGAAATTTCCTTTTCAAAAGGGAGAAACACCAGGTACCTTCCCTGAAGACTGATTTTTGTCGTCACTTTAGGTGCCTTCCATTCGCTGCCTTCCTTGATGATTTGCACCAAGAGCTTTTCTCCCTCGCGCACCTTTTCCTGGATCAAGGATTTTTCGTTCGGCAAGGCATCATCTACATACAGGTACGCGTTGCGATCAAGACCAATATCTATAAAAGCTGACTGGATACCAGGGCGCACATCACTGACGCGACCGAGAAAAATTTCGCCTGCCCATCCTTCTGCTGCCTCTGTGTTTGCCTGTGTGCGCCACTCCAGCAATCGCCCATCTTCCAAAAGCGCCACCCGCAATTGTTCGGCACTACCGCTTATCGCCAACTGCCGCATTTCTGCCACTCCCCACATGTATTCCGTTCACGCACGTCCAAAAAGCCGGACTCATAGGAAGTAATGCTATCACAGGCTGGGGGAAAAGAAAAGAAATGCCCGTCCACCTAGACGAGCTGACCTACTGATGTATCATGTTTTTGCTCAAAGAGCAGCGCGTGCAGGAGTTGTTCCTCTCCCAGCAGCCCCGTTCCTTGGACGTAAAACAGATGGGCAGACCCCCTGCGCAACTTGTGTGACACCTCCAAAACCGTTTCATCGGGTCTGACACTTAAAGCCTGAACGGCATATTCCTCTGCCGGCTGACGCACGTACTTTTCCATCAGAAACCGGAAGAACTGATAGGGGAAACGCAAGAATGCCTGGATATTGACTGCCAGCAAATAGCTTCCGATCACCAACAGATTGATCTTCATATCGATGATCGATAGCCCGAGCATGATTCCAGCCAGCAATGTACTCCCCAATATGGAAAGAATCGCTGCCCTGCGGTACGGCATCAGCCAACAGAGCAGAGCCTGGAGGATACGCCCGCCGTCCAAAGGCCATATCGGCAATAGGTTGAATGCGGCGATGGTGGCATTGCTTACGAGAAAAAACTGTGCCCAACCCTCCGTCCAGATTCCAGCAAACCAAAACAAATACGAGAGGGCCATCATGACGACATTTAAAAAAGGACCAGCCAATGCGATCACGATTTCGTCCAGCGGATCTGTGGCATAGGCATCTTCCATCGTCGCAACTCCTCCGAATGGAAGCAGTTGAACCTCTGTTACTTTCCAGCCAAGCTCTTTTGCCATCGCTACATGACCGAATTCATGAATCAACACGATCACAAACAGGGTGAACACCTCGAGAAAATGACCAGTCGCGACAGAAAGCCCGATCACTACCCAGAACAGCAGATGGATGCGAAATCGAAAGCCGAACCATCCCCCCTTACTCAAAGGGGATCACATCCAGCGGATTGACAAATTCTTCATGAATCGCATAGCCCAGGTAGAGATGGCGAGACATATTGTTCACTGAACGGGCTGTTCCGACCACCTGCCCTGGCTGCAATACCTCGTCTTTCGTTACCCGGACACCATCCAGATTGCCAAACCACACTTCCCGTCCTTGCGTCAGGCGGACGACCACCGTTGTGCCATACCCCGGTTTTTCCCCTACAAACGCCACCCAGCCTGTTTCCCCAATCGTGACTTGATCGGAAATACCGGTGGTTAGCACGACCTTGGCACTCTCCGGTTCATATGATTTTGCTACCTTCCAATGTGCAGGCAGCTTCCAGACAGGTGCACTTCCTTCCGTACTCGCAGGCACTGCCGTTGTCTGTCCAGGTAGAGCAGGCAAGATGGTCGGAATCGAACCAAATTTGGCTTCATACCAGTCCGCTACCCCAGCAAAATTAAAATCACGCGTCATCACTTCACGTGCCGAATCCTTCCAGGCTAGCGGAATCAAGGTCGTCTGAAAGACAACATAGGCCATCCCTACCAAAAACAGGGACGCGAGAATTTGAATTCCCCATTTTTCGTTGACGGGACGCTGTTCATTCATCCGGTCTCGTCCCGAAAACGAAAACAGTTCCTCCTGCGTATCGATAGGATCTTTCCAATCATCTACAAAGGGTGCATAGCTATCACGAGGCTGCGTACGGATGCGCTCCATTCTTTCTCTGCGCCTCTCTTTAACTCGATCCACTTCATTAAACAAACGAATCCCCTCCGTAGACGTGCCATTTGTACCATCCTATGACTTGTCTACTCGCTTTATACGTAGCGACTGGGCAATCCGACAAGCTCTATCGAAGGCAATTCTTACACAATAAAAATACCTCTACCGAGGCCTATTCAAGGAGGAGCGAACACGTTTTAGCGGAAGGTTTCATGGGTTCCAGAAAGTTTAAGCATGGACGCTTTTGCACGGTGAGGCAATTAAACTTTCTTACACAATTAAGAAAACCCAGAGCGAAGCTCTGGGCCTTTTTGCGTTAGAGGATATCCGAAAGTTTGTACTCGTATCCATGC